>NZ_CP022336.1:2834816-3479724 GCF_002218195.1 Sphingorhabdus sp. SMR4y
GCCTTGCCTATTTTCTTGAGTTGCGCCTGGCGCGTTTCAATCTGTTCCTTCACCGTAAGGCCGTTGGCAAGCTCGACGTCTCCTGAGTCGGAAGCTGGGCCTGTGTCGCCATTCTGGGCGCAGGCTGATAGGAGCGCCAGCCCGGCAATGGCCGGGAGCATCATGTGTGGTTTGCTGCGTTTCATCTCGTTCTCCATAGGCTTGTGAAACCAAAGAATAACGGAGTTCGGTGCAAATACAATCGGTTCTGCTTTTTACGTGCCAGCACCACATCCTTTGGGCCTATCAAATCGATTGATGGCACGGGAAAATCAGCTTTCTGACAGCGTTTCTTCCAGCAAGGCAGCGGCTTTGGCACCGTCCCAATCCATGGCCCCGATGACCCGCCACACTTCCCTGCCTTGCGCGTCATAGAGAACAGTGGTCGGCATCACTCCAGTACCAAAACCGAAACTCAGGCCGTTTTCGGGATCGATATAGGGTTCCAGCTCCTCAAAATTTCTATCCTCGAAAAACGGAGCCACTTTTTCCTCGCCCTGTATATCCTGAGACACGACCAGTAGCTTCAACCGGTCCTTTTCGCGGGCTGCCAAATTGTCCAGCATCGGCATCTCCACGATACATGGGCCGCACCAGGTTGCCCAGATGTTGACCAACAATGGTTTTCCGACGAAATCGCTCAATTGGACTGTGCGGCCATCGGGTGCCTGAAATGGCGCGTCGATCATCGGCGTCCCGCGTTGAGAAATATCCAGCTTGCCAACCATCGCCTTGCCATTTCCTCCGGCTTCGCCCTCTTCCTTGGCATTGGTGTCAGCAAATTCTTGCCCCGATCCGCTCGAGTCTCTATCGCAGGCCGCTAAGTTCAACACCAAGAGCATGAGCAGGACGGTTCGCATCACAAAAGGCACAAAAAATTCCAATATCATGTGGGGCGGCAGGTTTGCCGATGGCCCTTCTTCAATCATGCGCGAGATAAACGCGTCGATACCGTTCGACAAGAAATTATGGCGCCATGATATCCGCGCAAGCCTGGCGCATGTTGCCATGCTGGCGGAACAGGGAATCGTCGAAGCCGAAGACGCAACGCAAATCATCAACGGCCTGAATCAGATTGCCCAGGAATATGAGGCCGACGGCATCGCCGAAAACCTTGATCTTGAAGATATTCATATGCACGTAGAAGCGCGCCTGTCTGAGATCATCGGTCCGGTAGCGGGTCGACTGCATACCGCGCGCTCGCGCAATGACCAGGTCGCCACCGATTTCCGGCTTTGGGTACGCGAGGCCATGGATATGGTCGATGATGCTCTGGGGAGTCTGCAAAAGGCTCTTGTTGATCGGGCAGAAGAACATGCGGACACGATCATGCCCGGCTTCACCCATTTGCAATCGGCCCAACCGGTGAGTCTCGGGCACCATATGATGGCCTATTACGAGATGATCAGTCGTGACCGTTCGCGGTTCAGCGATGCGCGCAAGCGGATGAACGAATCCCCGCTTGGTGCAGCCGCTCTGGCCGGCACAGGCTTTCCGATCAATCGGGAGAATACGGCATCGTTGCTGGGCTTTGACGAGCCCACCCGAAACAGCCTCGATTCGGTGTCCGACCGGGATTTTGCCCTCGATTATCTGATGGCGGCGACCCAGTGCAGCCTGCATCTGTCGCGGCTCGCGGAAGAGTTTGTGATCTGGGCAAGCCAGCCTTTCGGGTTTGTCAAACTCCCTGACAGCTTTTCCACTGGCTCCTCGATCATGCCGCAGAAACGCAATCCCGATGCCGCTGAACTGGTGCGTGGCCATTGTGGGCGGATCGCCGGTGCGATGAACGCATTGGTGATTACCATGAAGGGCCTGCCGCTTGCTTATTCAAAAGATATGCAGGACGACAAGCCGCCCGTGTTCGAAGCGCATGACCTGCTCGGCCTGTCGATCGCCGCGATGACGGGAATGGTCGCCGAAGTGGAATTTAGCGGTAGCCGGATGCGCGCTCTGGCGGAGACGGGTTTTTCGACCGCGACGGATTTCGCCGACTGGCTGGTCCGCGAGGCCAAGCTGCCGTTCCGTGAAGCGCATCATGTCACTGGTGCCGTGGTTTCTCTGGCGGAAGAGCACGGCTGCGGTCTGGCTGATCTGACGCTCGAGCAATTTCAGGCCATAGACGGCCGGATTCATGCCGACGTATTCAATGTATTGAGCGTCGATGCCTCTGTCGCCAGCCGATCCAGCTATGGCGGGACCGCGCCGGATCAAGTAAGGGCGCAGGTTGCAAGGGCCAGGACAGCATTGGGCCGGGAGAAGTGAGATGAACAGATTCCGTTCGATTCTGCTGCTGAGTGGAGCGGCTGCGATTCTGGTGGGCTGCGGCAATCGTGGCGCATTGCAACCGGCTAAAGGCGAAGCCTTGCCGCCACCTGTCTATGGCGAAATGAAAACGCCCAGCGGCGAGGATCTGCTGGTGCCGTCGAGTCAGGCCATGCCGGAGCGCAGCGATGAGCTGCTGCGGCGGTCGGAAAAGCGTCAGGATGACGAATTTGACCTGCCACCTCCCGGCTGATTTTTTACCACACGTTTGAAAGTATTAGAAATTGGACCATTTCCAGCTCAAAAATGGGATTATACACGCGGAAGATATCCCGTTGTCGAAAATTGCTGAAGACGTCGGCACCCCGGTCTATGTCTATTCGCGCGCGACACTCGAGCGTCATGCGACAGTGTTTCGGGAGGGGCTGAAAGACGCGGGCAAAATCCATCTGGCTTTCGCGGTGAAGGCGAACCCCAATCTCGCGGTCCTGCGAATCCTGGCCAATCAGGGCTATGGTGCGGACGTAGTATCGGGTGGTGAGATGCAGCGCGCATTGGCAGCCGGCATGAAGGCGGAAGATATTGTCTTCTCCGGTGTCGGCAAAAGTCGTGAGGAGCTCACGCTGGGCCTGGAAAAGGGCATTGGCCAGTTCAATCTCGAATCGGAAGAAGAAGGTGTGATGCTGGCGGAAATCGCTGCGTCCCGCGGTGAGAAAGCCTCGGCAACCCTGCGTGTGAACCCCGATGTGGATGCTGGCACCCATGCGAAAATTTCGACCGGCAAGAAAGAGAATAAATTCGGGGTCGGAATTGATGTGGCGCCGGATATTTATGCGCGGCTGTCCGGACTGGACGGTCTGAATTTGCGTGGCGTTGCCGTGCACATCGGTAGCCAGTTACAGAGCCTTGACCCGCTAGAAAAATGCTATGCAAGAATGGGCGAACTGGTCACCCAATTGCGCAGTGCCGGTCATGCCATCACTCATGTCGATCTGGGCGGTGGCCTGGGCGTGCCTTACAAGCCCGAAGACAATCCGCCCAGCCCGGCGGAATATGGTGCCATGGTTGCACGCGTCACCCGGGACTGGAATGTTACCCTGATGTTTGAACCGGGCCGCGTGATCGCCGGTAATAGCGGTGTCATGATCACCAGGGTTATCCGGATCAAACCGGGTGTGGACAGCGATTTTGTCATCGTCGATGCAGCTATGAATGATCTGATGCGGCCAGCAATCTATGATGCGTGGCATGATTTTGCAGCGGTTGAGCCCAGCGGTGAAATGATGGTTGCGTCGATCGTGGGGCCCATTTGTGAAAGCAGCGACATTTTTGCCAAAGAGCGGACTGTTGATCGCGTTGAAACCGATGATCTCGGGATATTCCGGACGGCTGGTGCCTATGGCGCGACCATGGCAAATACCTATAATAGTCGCCCGCTGGTACCGGAAGTGCTGGTTGATGGCGATCGCTATGCCGTGGTCGCCGAGCGGATCGATCCGGCGACGATCATGGCCGCGGAGAATGTGCCCGACTGGCTGAAATAATCGCTACAGTCCGCCCGGGCTGCAAACCATAGGTGAATGCGATGAACCAATTGCCTATTTTTGTTAATTTGCAGGGTCGCAAGATTCTTCTTCTGGGTCGTGGCGAAATGGCGGACGCCAAAAAGCGGCTTTACGAGCGAGCCGGAGCGATAATCACCGACGACGAAACTGCCGATGGGCTGACGCTGGCCGTGGTCGCGCTGGAAGATGATGACGAAGCGATCGCAGCGGCAACGCGTCTGAAGGCCAGGGGGCTGTTGGTCAACGCCGTCGATCGGTCGGCATTATGTGATTATACCACGCCTGCGATCATTGACCGGGACCCGGTTCTGATCGCGATCGGCACAGGCGGTGCTTCGGCGGGACTGGCCAAGGCGCTGCGCCAACGACTGGAGCAAATTCTGCCAGTCAGTCTGGGAACACTGGCCACTGGCTTGCTCGCGGCGCGGGAACGGATCCGCAAAATATGGCCGGAAGCGGCCGCGCGACGCAAGGCCATCGACTCTGTCCTCGACCCCGGAGCCCCGCTCGATGTGCTGGCCGACCATGGATTGGAAGATTTGGAGGCATGGCTGGACCAGCCGCAAGGCGAAACCGGCTCGCAAGTGATCGATTGGGAACTGACCAGCACTGACCCGGACGATCTAACGCTGCGTCAGGCGCGATGGCTGGGTCAGGCTGACCAGATTTTTGCAAGCGAGGATGTGCCTGACGCGGTGCTCGACCGTGCGCGTGCGGATGCCGAGCGTTTCGCCCTGACATTGTGGGATGAACGACCTATAGAAGGATTGACCTTGCGGATACGGATGACAAAATGAACGGAATTTCCGAAATCGCCAATGCCAATATCGTAACGGTGTTACAAACTGCTTTGGCACCCGCATTTCTACTTGTCGGTATCGGGGCCATGCTGAACCTGTTCGCCGGCCGTCTGGCCCGTATCATTGACCGGTCACGCGATCTGCAGGAACTGTTCAAGTCCACCACCGGGAAAGAACATGACTTGGTTGTCGCAGAACTTGGCGACCTGCAGGTCCGGCTCAGGGTCGTCAATAACGCCATATTTCTGAGCGTGGTAAGCGCGATCACCGCCTGCGCGCTGATCGGCATATTGTTCATCATGGAATTGACCGGGATTGATCTGTCTCTGGCTATCGCGAGCGCATTTGTCATTGCGATCAGTCTGCTCTCGATGGCTCTCGTCCAGTTCTTGCGGGAAGTACGGATCGGGGTTCGCGATTTCATGATCCGCGAAGAATATCTCGAAAAAAACGATAGCGCGAAATGAAAAGAGGCTGCCGGTCCTTTCGGACCAACAGCCTCTGAACATGGGTCAGCGGTAGGAAGTGCCGCTGCCGGGTTGCCTGATCTCTAGATCAGATTTGCCCCCCGAACGGATTTTTCCGACCCCTGTGCTGAACCATGAGACATCGGACCACCTCCTTTCGCTTGTGAATGAAATACGAACTGTTGCATTGAAACTTCTCCGCTGTTCGACGCTGTGAATGTGAATCAACGCCGGTTTTCGAACAAGTCTTGAAATAATTTAATTTGCTGTCACAATTGCGCGTTCCGGCCTGATACCGAGCCGCTTATCCGCGACAATCCTCCACCACACGGCTGAATTCCGGCCACACCGGGACTGCAATAGACTGCAGGCCACTGGTCTCGATGGCAAAGCGTCCGCGGCTATAGGCAATGCGATCCAGCATGATATCGCCGGTGGACACGGGAATACTCGCATAGGGCGGCGTTCCGCCGCTGTTGCTGGCAGGATAGGACTGGAACCCGGCACTGGCGCGCAGCACCATCGTGGCACCGGTGCCTACCGATCCGGCGCGCGACAGAAATATTTGCCGGCGCGCGCGGTCACAGCGGATCATGACGGTGGCGGGTTGGCCGATTGGTCCGAACAAGGCCAGCGACCCGCGTGCGTCTTCCCGATAGACCCAGTCGCCTGGCGCAATGGGCCAGTCTGTCCAGTTGCCCCGAGGCTGCACCGGGGCGGGGGGCGGGGCAGGCGTTGCGGCCGGTTTTACCGGTTGCGGTGCGGGAGCAGGCTCCGGAGGCGCGGAAGAACAGGACGTCAGCGCCAGCGCAGCCAAGGAAATAGCAAGTGGTGATGAAATGATTCTCATGGCAAAGGAATATGGCCAAAAGCGCAAGGCTAGGCTAGTCCTGATTTCCCATGAGCCAGTCCGATCCCAAAGCCGCCAAGCAGCGCGTCGACCAGATATTGACCGACCGGGGTCTCGCCGAAAGCCGCGCCAAGGCACAAGCCTATATCATGGCTGGTCTGGTCACGGTGGCCGGCAAGAAAATCGACAAGCCGGGTCACAAGATCGCTGGCGATGCCGAGATAGCACTGAAAGGGAAGGATCATCCCTGGGTATCGCGGGGCGGTATCAAACTGGACCATGCGCTGCGGCATTTTGCTATCGATGTTGGCGGCATGACCGCAATGGATGTTGGCAGCAGTACCGGGGGATTTACGGATGTCCTGCTCACCGGGGGCGCGGAAAAGGTTTATGCCGTTGACAGCGGTACCAATCAGCTGGCCTGGAAACTGCGGCAGGATGATCGGGTCGTGGTGCACGAGCAGACCAGCGCCCGGATCCTCACCGACCAGCATGTCCCGGAAAAAGTCGATATTATCGTTTGCGATGCGAGTTTTATTTCCTTGGTCAAAGTTCTGGAGCGGCCGCTCCAATTTGCCAAGGAAAAGGCGACCCTGATAGCGCTCATAAAGCCGCAATTTGAGGCCGAACGCCATGATGTCGGCAAGGGCGGGGTTGTTCGGGATCCGGCGGTCCGTCAGGAAACCTGCGAGAAAATAAGGGCCTGGCTGGTAGCAGAGGGGTGGAACATTCTGGGCATTGCCGAAAGCCCGATCACCGGTCCCAAAGGCAATGTGGAGTTTCTCATAGCGGCTGAAAAACAGGTAGGCGGACTATTTTAAAAGGTCCACGCCTGTCGCACGGGTTGTTATCGGCACCGCTTGTTCCTAGCTGAGAGTCTATGACAAATGCAACTGAACCCGCCCTATTGCCGACCGTCCCCCATATCGGTGCCGCTTTTCAACGCTTGATCAGAGATGGATCGGAATGGCTCACCAACCATTATGTAGAGCTCATCATCGCGCTTGCCATCGGCACCGCGATTTTCTTTCTGCTCGGTGCCATCAAGCGGTTCGCGGCCCGCTATGTCCGCAATAATGACGGGCTGACCGGATATCGCACCATCATCGTCAAGGCGATCGCCCGCACCAGCAAGATATTCATGCTGATGGTCTCCGCCCAGCTCGTGGTCAGCTTCGCCAACGCTCCTGCCAGCGTGGACCGGATCGTCCAGGTGCTGTTCACTATCGCAGCGGTTGTTCAGGCGGCCATCTGGCTCCGTGAAATCATTCTGGGGCTTATCATCCGGCGGACTTCGCAGGACCCTGACCAGCATGAAACGTTGCACAGCGCGATGACCCTGATCCGTATTCTGGTCACATTCGTGCTGTTCGCCATCGCGACAATCATGATTCTCGACAATCTCGGGATCAACGTCACGGGTCTGATCGCCGGTCTGGGCGTCGGCGGTATCGCTATCGGTCTTGCAGCACAGGGGATTTTCTCCGATCTTTTTGCTGCGCTGTCGATCATCTTCGACAAGCCTTTCCGGGCGGGGGACACGATTACCTATGGCTCAACCACGGGAACGATCGAGAAGATCGGGCTGAAAAGCACGCGACTGCGCTCCATCATGGGTGAAGAGGTGATCATATCGAATACCAATCTTCTCGATATGGAAATAACCAATCTGACCCGTCTGGCCCGCCGGCGGACCCGCTATGGAATCGGCGTTATCTATCAGACGAGCCCGGACGACGCGCGGCGTATTCCCGGTCTGCTCAAGGAGATTGTAGAATCCCATGATGCAAATTTCATCCGTTCCGGTTTCGTCGGATTTGGTGACAGCTCCATCGACTTCCAACTCGACTTCGATATCATGAGCAGTGACTATGAAGTAGTGTTCGAGGGACGGCATCGTATCGGCCTGGCAATCCTGCAGCGTTTTAACGAAGAAGGCCTCGAATTTGCCTATCCGACCCAAACAACCTTTACCGCTGCGCCCGATGGGGAGATGATTCTCCCTTATCCCGAGGGTGGCTTTCCGGTGACGGTCACCAACGACTAGCGTTCCGTAACGGCAGCGGACGCCAGAAAAAATTCCTTGTTAATTGGCCGATTAACGGGGACAATGCGCTCAAAATTCGACTCTGATCTTAACCACGAAGGAATTGCATTATGCGTGACGCAGTCATCGTTTCCACAGCCCGTACCCCCATCGGGCGCGCGTACAAGGGCGCTTTCAATACCACAACCGGCGCTACCCTTGGCCATTATTCCGCCAAGGCCGCCGTTGAAAGAGCGGGCATTGATCCTGCGACTATCGATGATGTGGTCTGGGGCAGCGCGCTGCAACAGGGATCGCAGGGCGGCAATCTGGCCCGTCAGGTCGCTCTGCGCGCCGGTTTCCCGATCGAAGTGCCCGGCATGACGATTGACCGGCAATGTTCATCCGGACTGATGGCGATTGCCACGGCGTCGAAACAGGTGACGCTGGACATGATGGATGTGGTCGTCGGCGGCGGACAGGATTCAATCTCAACCGTCCAGACACCGGAAATGCGGGTCCAGCCGGATCGCGAATTGCTCAAGATGCATGATGATATCTACATGCCGATGTTGCAGACCGCCGAAGTCGTAGGCGAACGCTATGGCATCAGCCGGGAAGCCTGCGATGAATATGCCCTGCAGTCGCAAATGCGCACCGCAGCGGCCCAGGAGGCCGGCCGGTTTGATGACGAGATCATCGAAGTGACCACGACCATGGGTGTGCAGGACAAGGAAACCAAAGAGATTTCTCATGTCGAGGTGACAGTCAACAAGGATGAAGGCAATCGTCCGTCGACCACGCTCGAAGGTCTCCAGAAGCTGCAACCTGTTCTCGGTCCGGACAAGATCGTCACCGCCGGTAACGCTTCCCAGCTTTCCGATGGCTCGGCCGCCAGCGTCGTCATGGAAGCAAAGGCAGCCGAAAAAGCCGGCCTCAACCCGCTGGGCCGCTATGTCGGTATGGCTGTTGCCGGCACCAAGCCTGATGAAATGGGCATCGGTCCGGTATTCGCGATCCCGAAATTGCTCGAGCGTTTCGGCCTTAAAATGGACGATATCGGTCTATGGGAACTCAATGAAGCCTTTGCTGTGCAAGTGCTTTATTGCCAGCAGAAGCTGGGCATTCCTGACGAACTTCTCAACGTCAATGGCGGCTCAATCTCGATCGGCCATCCTTACGGCATGACCGGTGCCCGCTGCACCGGCCACGCGTTGATCGAGGGCAAAAGACGCGGTGCAAAATATGCCGTGGTCACCATGTGTATCGGTGGCGGTCAGGGTGCAGCCGGACTGTTCGAAATTTTCTAGAAATCGAAAAACCGGATGGGCTGGCGGGAAATCGCCGGCCCTTTTTTATCAGGGAGAGAATGTCATGGGTGCAGTAGGCATCATCGCAACTTTAACCGTGGTCGAAGGCAAAAATGCCGATTTCGAAGCCGCTTTTTCCGAACTCATGGCCGCCGTCCGGGCGAATGAGCCGGGTAATGAATTTTATTCGGTCTTCCAGAGCAAGGAAAACCCGCAGCAATATAAAGTGCTCGAGCGTTATGTCGATCAGGCGGCTCTGGATGCGCACGGGAAATCGGATCACTTCCGTGCCAGTGGTCCCAAGCTCGCGCCCTGCATGGCCGCTGCTCCGGTCATTGAACAACTCGACGGTATCTAATCCGGCGAGACGGCGGGAGATATCATCCCGTTTGCAAAGCGAAACCCGTCAGGCCGATCTTTGGCCAGCAACAACGGGCCGTCGAGATCGACCCAATGGGCAAGCTGTGCGAGCGCGAAGGCTGGCCTTATCCCCAGTGATGTGGACAGCATGCAGCCGACCATGACTTTCAGGTCGGATGCCTGCGCCGCGCGGGCGATCGCCATCGCTTCGGTCAATCCGCCCGCCTTGTCGAGCTTGATGTTTACGGCATCATAATAAGGCGCAAGCCGCTCGACATCGGCGCTGGTATGGCAGCTTTCGTCGGCACATAGCGGCACTGGCGACCGTATTCCGCTAAGCAGATGATCCCGTCCGGCACTGACCGGCTGTTCAATGAGCTCGACGGCATAGTGCGCGAGCCGCTCCGCCTCGGCTGCGATATCAAGATCATTCCAGCTTTCGTTCGCATCAACGATCAAACGGGCAGCCGGTGCACCGCGATTGACAGCGGCAACGCGCGCATGGTCACGCTCGCCAGACAGTTTCAGCTTCAGCAGGCGATGTCCGCTTGCAGCTGCCTTTCGCGCCTCTGACTCTATGGTTTCGGGCGGGCCCAGCGAAATTGTAAAAGCGGTGGTGAGAGGAGCCGGCTTGGGCAGGCCAGCCACCTGCCAGAGGGCTTGTTGCCTTTTCCGGCATTCCATGTCCCAGAGCGCGCAGTCGAGCGCATTGCGGGCGGCGCCGCGGGGCATATTCTGCAGCACGGACGCGCGATCGAGTCCGGGATGGTCTGTGACAAATCGCGAAATTTCCTCCGCGCATTTCTCGGCGTTTTCGTTTTCGTAATAGATCGGTGTCGCCTCGGCCCTGCCGGTAAAGGGGCCATCCGACAGTTCGCACAGCACGACATCAACGTGGGTTTTCGCGCCCCGGCTGATGATGAAGCTACCGGCGACGGGCCAGCGTTCGATAGAGACAGAGGCGTGGATCGTCATGTGCCACTTCTATGGAGAGGCGGCGTTGGCGTCACTACATTTGTAGATGCTCCTATCAGCGCCTCAGAACTTTTAGTCGCGCGCTTCCGGTCACGCGTTTGGCGACCGGCAACCATTTTGCTTCGGCTGACCGGCGTGTAATATAGGTGTCGAGTCCGATTTGCAGCGCGACCAGCATATAGACAAACGGCTGGTAGGCGATCCCGACGAACAAAGCGCCGACAAGATAGATCATGTGCCCGTGTTGCAGGGCAGTGGCCAGCGGGGCTACCCATTGTTCCTCTTCTTTCTCCGATTTCGCATATTTCCGTCGCAATATTTCCATTCGCCACAGGCCACCGACATGAATGATCAGCCAGAGGATCAGGCCCGGATAACCCTGTTCGCCGAGCATTTCGAAATAGCTGCTGTGAAAGGCGCGGGCTTCATCTTCGACGAGCCTGGCCTCGACATCATCGGGATCTATATCCCACTGCTCATATTGTGCGACATCCACTTCCGACAATTCGTAGGTCAGCTTGTTGATCCGGTAGACGTCGAAACCACCCCCAAAGGGATGCTGCTGGACATAGTCCAGCGTCCACCGCCAGACCGCGATACGGGTCGAGGCAGATTGGTCCGCTTCGTAATTTTCGATGGTCGCCATCCGGTCGGTGAAACTTTGCGGGAGGAACGGAATGGACATCAGGCCTATGGTGACTGCCAGACCTGCATAGAGCAGTCTGTAGCGGGCGAAACGCAACATCAGTACGGCCAGCACAGCGATGCATACCAGGCCTGTCCGGGCCTGGGTTCCGATCGGGATGAGCAGCGCGGAAAAGACCAGCGCATATGCAAAAAGCTTTGTTCGCCAGTCCGGCGGAAAAATTGTGCCGTGATGCGCAAGCCAGAGAATCAGAGGGATGATGCAGATGGCGACTGTCGAGATGATGGAACCTTCGTACAGGCCGCTATTATTGTCGACCAGCAGCACCAGCACGCCATAGCCTCCGCCGGAGAGCAATGTCTTGATCCCGCCGGTAATGATCAAGGTACCGGCGCACAGAACCATGAACAGAGCCAGCGCTTCGAGGCGCAGCCGGGTCTTGAGAGTCAGTGGCAGAAATATTGCGAAGACCAGAGCCTTCCACACCCAGTCCCATTTTTCCAGGGCGGCATCGGGCACTTCCGCCTGCACGGTGGTATAGCCACAATATGCCAGCAACAGGATCATCACCGCCTGCCGGATCGAAAAGCGGCTGTCCTGCTTGTTGTCTGCTAGCATATAGCCCAACAGAGCCAGTGCGAACAGGATCAGCGACAGCGGCACGGAGTTAAGCATGAAGTAGCTCAGCCGCTGCGGTGCCACGATGTCGACATAGGCGTAGATCAGAGTGAACAGGAACGGCCGCTTGAAGGCGATGAACAGCAGCGCCACAATATAGCCGACAAAGAAGAGGTCACGCATCGGGCCGCGTTCCGTTTCCGCGGGATTGTTTCGCAAAACCGACGGGTTCCTTGTCGTGCTCCGGCGGGGCTTCGACATCAAGATCATCGCGATGCATCAGCCGCCAAGCGGCGATGAGCAGCAATCCATGCGTCAACGCGATAGAAAAATTGTCTATCATCTACTCATTCATCCCGGCACGAGCGGCGAAAACACGCTCTTCTATCCTTGCGCGATACAGGCATTGGGTTGACGGGACGTTAATCCTTTTTTGGCAGAGCCCTCGGCCATGACGCGGATTTTGCACATATTGGACCACAGTCTGCCGCTGCACAGCGGCTATTGTTTTCGCACGCGGGCTATTATGAAGGCACAGATAGCCAGCGGCCTCACGGTGGCCGGTGTCACCGGTGTGCGACAGAACCAGCATGGCTATGTTGCGGAGCAGCTGCTGGAAGAATTTGATGGTCTGCAGTTTTTCCGGACCTTGGCGCAGGCGCAGGGACCCTCACCTTTGCGCGAATGGCGTGAAGTGGCGGTTCTGGCAGAGCGCATCGAACAGGCGATCCGGGAATGGCAGCCGGACGTTCTGCACGCGCATTCTCCCGCGCTCAACGGGCTTGCCGCTTTGCGTGTCGCGGAGAGAACCGGTTTGCCCCTGGTTTATGAAATCCGCGCCTTCTGGGAAGATGCCGCTGTCGGCAATGGTACCGGCAAGGAAAACAGCCCGCGCTACTGGCTGACCCGGCAACTGGAAAATCATGTTGTCAACGGGGCCGATGCGGTCGCGGTAATCTGCGAAGGGTTGCGGTCCGATCTGATTGGTCGCGGGGTGAAGCCGGAAAAAATAACCGTCTCGCCCAATGGCGTCGATCTGGACCTGTTTGGCGCACCGCCGGCGCGCGATGAATCACTGCAGGGCGAACTGGGCCTGACCGGCAAGGCGGTGCTTGGTTTCATCGGCAGTTTTTATGATTATGAAGGGCTCGACGATCTGATCGCCGCGCTACCGATCCTGCAGGCATCCCATCCGGAAGTGCATCTGTTGCTTGTTGGCGGCGGTCCGATGGAAGACGCCCTGAAACGTCAGGTCGAACGATTGGGCGTCGGAGCTGCCGTGACCTTTACCGGCCGCGTTCCCCATGAGGAAGTGGAACGCTTTTATGGGCTGATGGACATCATGGTGTACCCGCGCAAGGCCATGCGGCTGACCGAGCTGGTCACACCGCTCAAGCCGCTGGAAGCCATGGCGCAGGGACGGCTGGTGGCGGCATCGGATGTCGGCGGCCATCAGGAACTGATTGAAGACGGCGTTACCGGCACGATTTTTCCGGCGGGTGATCCGGAGAAAATTGCGAGAAAGCTGGGCGTGCTGCTCGATAACAGCGCGTCATGGCCTCAAATTATTGAAACTGCGAGGAAATTTGTCGAGACAGATCGTAACTGGTCGTCAAACATTTTGCGTTACACTCCGGTTTACCAAGGGCTGATCGAGCGCAAATCTTTTGAGCGCGCAGCTTGATACGGTGGAGAATGATGTGGACCAGATAGCGCAGGACTTCGCTCGGTTTAAACAACCCGCAATGGCGGTTACGGGCGGCATTGCGGCCGCGCTGGTAATAGCGACCTTGCCGCATGTTTATCTTGAAAATATTGTCGGTGCGACTGGACTGTCGCAAATCATTCCCGCCGCCGCACCGCCATTGGGCAATACGGCGCGTAGCCTGATCGCCGTCGCGGCCGGTCTGGTATCCGCTTCGGCACTCTATCTTTTCTTGAATCACAAGACGAACTCACATGAAGGAGGCTCCGATATGAGCTTGGCACTACGCAGAAATCTCACGCAGGAGCCTGTGGCTGACGAACGGGAAGGGAAAGCGCGCTTTTCGATGCCCAAGCTGAACCTGTCGGCCAAATCTCTGACCAAATTTTTAAAGAAGCCAAGGAAAGCTCCGGGCCAGGTGACCGAGTTAAAGGATCTGCCAGATGTCAGGGCCGCGGATCGTCATCCCGATGCTCCGGTGCGCCAGCCAATTTTTGCTGCCACCGATCTGGGCACGCCGCTGGTAGAATCAATCAAGCGGTTTGATAAAACCGAAGACGATCAACCGCGTCCAGAACCGGTAAAACAGCAGCAGCCTCCAATCGTGAAGCCTGATCCGGTGGCGGAGAAAGCGCCTGATCGGGCCAGCGAAGAAAAGCCGACCGTGGAGCGGACCGACAAATCCGGCGAACCAAAAAAAACCGGCGCGCCCGGCGAAGATCTTTCCGCCCTGTCTCTGGCGCAGCTTGCCGACCGACTGGAAGCCGGTCTCCGGCGTCTCGAAGCTCTGGAAAAGCGTGCGCCGGTTGTAGCTCCCGAAAAGCCGGCACAATTCTCGCCTGAGTCACGCGATATGGTCGAATCAACAGAAGAGTCCGTCGAGCCTGCTCCCGTGACGATTCCGCCGCTGCGGTCGGTCGATACGGTGGAAATGGTCGAAACCGACCCAGAATCCAGCCGGCAAGCCGATATGGATGCGGCATTGAAGGCCGCGCTCGGTACTTTGGAGAAGATGACGGCTCATCGCTGATCATTAATGGGGTCGGGGTGGCTGGACGGGATCGAAGATCAGCAGGGCTTCCACCCCCATTCGCTTTTCCGACTGTTCGGTCACCAATATATCAGCGACAAAATGACCGGGAATGGCAAATTCATGGTCGGGAAGGAGCTCGGCCAGCTTTTGCCACTCTTCCGGGTTGGTTTCACCCTCCAGGTCAATTGTGAGACAGTATCGCGTCCCGGCGAAGGTAATGCTTGCCCAGGGGCGCTCGCGCTGCACAGAAACATGCGACTGGCTGCCGGCCAGTTCGGCTATTTGACGGGTTAATAGCGATCCGGGGTCGCGAGCATGGGCTTTTCGCGGCATCGGCTCAGCCGGCATGATCTGTTCGCCACATCTGCATGAAATTTTCTGCCCGTTCCGAAATGGTTCTGCCGGGCTGGCGGCCGTTGCGCAGATCCTGAACGAAGCGCGGATCCCGAACCGACAGCCGTCCGAATCTTGTCCAGGACATGTCGGTTTCACGCAGGAATATCTCTATTTTTCGCAATAATGGCACCGGTAATCTCCTTTTCGCCGCCGGTCGCGCGATGGGACGACTCGTTAGATAGGGAAATTCCTATTTGAAATGGGATTTCCTACATGTCTAGGAAAAATCCTATTGCCAATTTCGGCCAGTGCCGATATGTTGCGGTGACTATGTCCGACGATCCCCGTGCCAATCTCGAACAGCTGATCCGCAAGAACGGGCATGATTTTGCCGCGATCTCGAAGATGCTCGGCAAGAACGCTGCCTATATCCAGCAATATATTCGCCGCGGTTCTCCCAAAAAACTGGACGAGGAAGACCGCCGCAGGCTGGCCGAATTCTATGGTGTCGAGGAACGGCTGCTTGGTGCTCCCGCCTTGCGCGATTCGCGCCGGTCTACCCCGGTTACCCCGGATGGGTTGCTGCGTATCAAGCAATTACAGGTGGGGGCATCGGCAGGACCAGGTGCGCTGGCGGATGACGAATATGCCGAATCCATGGGTTTTGGACGCAAATGGCTCCGGCGGCTGGGCGCCGATCCTGCCCATCTGTCGCTGATCGCCGTTGATGGTGATTCGATGGACCCGACGCTCGGCGATGGTGACGACATCATGGTCGATCACAGTGCCGCTTCCAGGCCTCTGCGAGATGGCATCTACGTGCTGCGTATGGATGATGTGCTTCTGGTCAAGCGTGTGGCCATGGGGCCGTCGGGAAAGCTGTCGATCCGTAGCGACAATCCGCAATATCCGGACTGGGAGGATGTCAGTGCGGAAAGCGTGAATATCATCGGACGGGTCGTCTGGACCGGACGGCGGCTGTAAAGCCTCTCCATTTTGGGGCCTTGCAACTTGCGCATCACGCAGCCAAATAGTCTGTCATGACAGATGCACCTTTAAAGGCCGTGGTTATTCCGGTCACGCCGCTCCAGCAGAATTGCACACTCCTCTGGTGCACCAAGACCAACAAGGCCGCTCTGAGCGATCCGGGCGGCGATCTCAACCGCCTGAAAGCGGCAGTCGAAGAGCATGGTGTCGATCTGGAGAAGATCATCATTACCCATGGACATCTCGATCATTGCGGCCAGGCAGGGATGCTGGCGGAAGAACTGGGGATTCCCATTGAGGGGCCACACAAGGATGATCTCTTCTGGATTGACCAGCTTGACGGCGACGGCGCCCGCTATGGTATGGAAGCCAAGAGCTTTGTCCCCGATCGTTGGCTGGAGGATGGTGATCAGGTCACCGTTGGCGATCTGACTCTCGATGTGATCCACTGTCCCGGCCATACGCCTGGCCATGTGATTTTCTACCATCAGCCTTCAAAGCTGGCAGTGGTCGGCGATGTTATATTCCAGGGGTCAATCGGCCGAACCGATTTTCCGCGCGGCAATCATCAGGATCTGATCAACGCCATCACCCAGAAGCTCTGGCCGCTGGGCGACGACGTTACATTCATTCCCGGCCACGGTCCGGCAAGCCAGTTTGGCTATGAGCGCAAAACCAATGCGTTTGTCGCCGACGATGTGCTGGCGGCGCGTCAGGGTTCCTGACGCAGATTTTCATGAAAAGCCGGTTCGAATTTCTATCCATCCGCTGAATGGATTAGGGTAAATTTGACCGAAGTCAGGTCCAGCGCGGTCGTGTTTCCAGCGATGGCATAGCCTTCCAGCAGATTCAGATATCCGTCCTTCATGAACAGGACGAAACCCATCCCATATTGCAAGCCTTCTATATCAGCGCTTGTCTTTTGACCGAGTATACGGGGACTTGAGACCCGGGATATGCCCGCTGCGACGGAGATTGTGGTGAAAAATCCACCGCCGCTATTCTCTCGTTTGACGACCGATGCCCCGGTATATTGCGCTTCCAGCCCGTCTGCAAATAGTGGCGTCTCCATAAAAATGGAACGTAAGGCAGCACGTTCCAATGCGGTGAAATCAGCCAGGTTCTTCGCTGAGCAGGATATAGGCTTCTGCACCTCGATCCAGACTGAACCGGTCAGGCTTCCAGATAGGGGATGCTAATCGCATAAACCCCCAGTCCGAGCAGAACCAGCATGGTGATTAGTGTGCCCACCATCCGGCCCTTGCCAAATTTCCCATCGTCCATGCCGACGCCATGGGCGACGCGACCGAGTAGATAGAGGCCGCTTACGACCCAGAGCCATGTCGGGGATGTGGCGCTGGCTAGCTCGATAGCCGCGACCAGCAACAGGACAAACGGCGCGCTTTCGATGTAGTTGCTGTGCGCGCGCATGCGGCGCAGGACTTTTTCGTTGCCGCCGTCACCGACGCTGACTTTTTCGCTGCCCCTGACCTGGCCGACTCGGACCATGAGCCAGATGTTGATCAGCGCTGCTGCGCCGGCCACGGTCAATGTTATCGGTAAAATCATCTTGTCCCCCCAATATATGAAAATTATAGGGCTGCTATAGAAGCACAATGCTTGCAACGCACAGGAAAATCATTATACGCGCCACTTCGCGTGCAATCTGTTGAACCAAGACCAAGCGATTCTCTGCAAAATCAGAGACTGTTTGTCACCCTTGGCCGATCAGCATATTGAGCATGCTATGGATTTTTAAATTTAAAGAACAGGCTTAGCAATGGCTGTACCTAAAAGAAAAACTACGCCCTCCAAACGCGGAATGCGCCGGTCACATGATGCTTTGAAAGTCGAAGCCTATCAGGAATGCCCGAATTGCGGCGAATTGAAGCGTCCGCATCATATGTGCGGAAGCTGCGGCCATTATAATGGTCGGGAAGTCTTGGCCGTCGATCTTTAATCGGCTAGTCTCTCGGCTTCTGACGCGCAATCAAGGGGAATAGCTGGTGGGAATGAGGCCGCGAATCGCGATTGATGCGATGGGCGGAGATGAAGGCCCGCGTGTCATGGTTGCGGGCGCTGCGCTTGCGCGACACCGCCACGCCGGATTTCAGTTTCTTTTCGTTGGCGATGAAGCGCAGATCCGTGAAGCGCTGAAGGATCATCCCAATCTGAGCGCTGCCTCCGATATTCTGCACGCACCGGACATCGTGTCCGGCGACGACAAGCCGTCGCAGGCACTGCGCGGCTCCAAGACCACATCCATGGGCATGGCCGTCAATGCCGTGAAAAACGGCGAAGTCAGCGCGGCGGTCAGTGCCGGCAACACCGGTGCGCTGATGGCCATCTCCAAGCTGGCGCTGCGCACGATGCCGGGCATCGACCGGCCGGCATTGTCGGCACTGTTGCCGACAATGAAGGATACGGATGTGGTGATGCTCGATCTGGGCGCCAACACGGAATGCAATAGCCGGAATCTTGTCCAGTTTGCTGTCATGGGTGCGGCATATAGCCGCATCATGCACGGTTTTGACCGCCCCAAGGTAAAATTGCTGAACATCGGTACCGAAGAAGCCAAGGGCACTGGCACGATCCAGGAAGCTGCTGCGACGCTGAAAGGCGCCGGCGGCCTGCATATGGATTTTCTGGGCTTTACCGAAGCCGACAAGATTTCGACCGGTGAAGTTGATGTGATCGTCACCGACGGTTTCTCCGGCAATGTCGCGCTCAAGGCCCTCGAAGGAACCGCGCGATTTGTCACTGATCTGCTGAAGCAGAGCTTTCTGAGCAGTCTGCGATCAAAAATCGGTTTTCTGATATCTCGTCCGGCGACCGAAATGTTGCGCGGACATCTCGATCCCAATAATCACAATGGTGCCGTATTTCTCGGTCTGAATGGCGTGGTGGTAAAGAGCCACGGCAGTGCGGATGCCAAGGGTGTGGCCAATGCGGTCGAAGTGGCGGCCCGTCTGGTCGAGGACAGCATTCTCGAACGGATCAGCGAAGATCTGACGAAAATCAGTGAAGAAACGCCGATAGCAGAGGTGGCAAAATGAACGATGCGGCCAGACGGTCTGTTATCAAGGGTACAGGATCGGCCCTGCCGCGCACGCGCGTTTCGAATGCCGATCTGGCCAAGCGCGTCGACACCACGGACGAATGGATTGTCGAGCGGACCGGCATAAAGTTCCGGCATATCGCCGAGGATGACGAGACCACTTCGACTCTCGCGATCGAGGCTGCGGACAAGGCGATGAAAGCGGCCGGCTTTGGCGCCGCAGATATTGACCTGATCATCGTCGCGACCGCTACGCCGGACCAGACATTTCCGGCAACCGCCACGATTGTCCAGGATGCACTGGGCTGCAATGGCTGTGTTGCCTTTGATGTCGCGGCGGTCTGTTCCGGCTTTCTCTACGCGCTCTCTGTCGCGGACAGCATGATCCGCGCCGGCAGCGCGCAAAATGCGCTGGTCATTGGCGCAGAGACTTTCAGCCGTATACTGGACTGGGAAGACCGCGGGACCTGCGTCCTGTTCGGCGATGGCGCCGGCGCGATCGTGCTGGCGGCAGAGCAAGGCGACAAAGGCGTTCTGGCGACGCGATTGCATGCCGATGGCGCGCATAACCAGCTTCTCTATGTCGATGGCGGTGCCGGGACGACCGGGACAGTCGGCAAACTGCGCATGAAGGGCCGCGAAGTGTTTCGCCATGCCGTCGTCAACCTGTCGTCCGTATTGAAAGAGGTGCTGGAGGAATCCGGTGAATCCGTCGACAATGTCGACTGGGTGGTGCCGCATCAGGCCAACGCCCGGATATTGGATGCCACGGCCAGAAAGCTTAATCTTGCCCCGGAAAAGGTAATCAAGACGGTCGATATACATGCCAATACATCGGCGGCATCGGTTCCGCTGGCTCTTGATACCGCTGTACGGGACGGTCGAATCAAGGCTGGAGACCTGTTGGTACTGGAAGCCATGGGTGGTGGATTTACCTGGGGCGCGTCGGTCATTCGGTACTGAAACTGGCTGAGGCCTTCCGCGAACCCACCAAAATTGACATATTCGTCGCCGATTTTACATCCTCGTCGAAAGCCAGTTGAGCGAAATGCATTTCGCCTTTTAGCTTGGCGGCATGGAATATCCGGCATCCAAAGGTTTGCTGATCGCGGCGCCGTTTCTTTATCGCGCCTATCTCGGCTGTCATGCCCTCCATGCCCGCAAGCCGCAGCTTCTGGCTGCACTGGATTGTTCCGAAGCGGAATTACGCGATCCCGGCTACCAACTGGATGATGACGCGATCACCAGCCTCTGCGCAGCGGCCCGGGAAGAACTCAACTGCACGGACATTCACTCCGAGATCGCCAGTAAAATGGTGCCCCGGGGTTTCTCCGATCATGGTTTCTCTGCTTTTTTCCAGCCCAGTTTCGGGGACGCCCTGCTGCATCTCATCGCAAAGCAACGTCTGGGCGCTGAGGAGCCTGTCGTCAAAATTCTGCCGCTCTCATCGGGAGACCGGCTTGTTTGGAAGCAGGAAGAGGCAGCCTCGCCGGATCTTGTCCACATCATATTCTCGCTGGTCCATCAATGCGGAGAATTGCTGGCTGATGGTCGCTTCAAAACCGTAAAGGCAGCGCATTTTGCGCACCGCCGACCAGACGCATTTCGGGGTTTTCCGAGTGAAAATTCCAACAGCGCGCCGATACCCTGCCACTTCAACCGGCCGTCCACTTATCTGGAATATCATCCGATGGTGATGGCGAAGCCGAATCAGCGGCATATCCCGGAAATTGTTTCGGCGGTACAGCGGCAGGAAGCCTTTTTTGCGCGGACCAGATTCGAGCGGCAGAATCTTGTTAAGCTCACCTATGAATATCTTCTCTATCTGCTAGACAAGTCCGGTCTCAGCCTGGATGCGGCGGCGATGACATTCGGCATGGCGGAACGGACGTTACGCCGCAAACTGGTCGCCGAGGGCATGTCCTATCGCCAGTTGCTGGAACAGGTTCGGCGCGAGACGTGCCGACTCTATTTTCTCGAAGGCAGCCGGAATCTGTCGGAAATATCGGCGAAGCTGGGTTACAGCGAATTGAGTGCTTTTACACGCGCCTATACGAGCTGGTACGGGCATCCGCCCAGTCAGGATGCCGGCAGCAATGCGATCGCTCTTGCAGCCTGATTTGTGTGGAAAATGGTGGGCGTAGAGAGAGTTGAACTCCCGACCCCTTCGATGTCAACGAAGTGCTCTACCACTGAGCTATACGCCCACACTGGAGGCCCTCTAGCCAGCCGTTCCGGCTGGCGCAAGGCTTAATTCAGGTCGCTGATACTGTCTGGCTCAAACAGCCGGTCGACCTCCATAACCAGATCGCGCAAATGGAAGGGTTTGGACAATATTTTGGCCTTGGGAACCGATTGTCCCGCGCGCAATGTCACGCCGGAAAAACCGGTGATGAACATGACCTGGGTCTTTGGGCAGACAGAGGCGCAATGCTGGGCGAGTTCGATTCCGTCCATTTCCGGCATCACGATGTCGGTTAACAGCAGATCGAACTTCTGTTCGGCGAGTAGCGGCACCGCAGCTGTCCCGCGGTCTACAGCGACAACTTCATAGTTGGCTTTCTCCAGCGCCCGTGTAAGATGCTCCCGCATCGCCCGTTCATCTTCCGCGAGGAGAATCCGAATCATTGTGTCGCGCCTTCCCGAATATGCCTGATTACAGGCCTGCCTATATGCCGAGGCCGGTATATAAGTGCAAATCGGTTAATTTTTTTCCGAAGATGAAGACTATTTTGGCATTGAAGCCTGATTTTTCGGGGAAAGAAAATGGCTAACCCGGTTGCTAGTGAGCCGGTGGTCCCGCTGCCGGTCTACTCCCTGTCCAACGTTGAGACGCTTCGCTTTCCGGTGTTGGTCAGCGTACCTCACTCGGGCCGGGAATATCCGCCGGCTCTGATCGACAATCTGAACGTCCCTGCCTCTCATCTGCTGCGGCTGGAAGATCGTTATTCGGACCGGCTGGCGGCATTGGCCATCGCCGGCGGCTTTCCGTCAATCATCGCCCGAAAGCCGAGAGCGTGGATCGACCTCAATCGCAGCCGGACCGAAATCGATCCGGACATGGTAATCGGGATGGATTCGGCGCAGACAGGCCAGTTGAGCAGAAAGGTAAGGGGTGGCCTGGGCCTGCTGCCGCGCAGACTGCACGGGGCAGGCGATCTGTGGCAGAAAAAATGGTCACATCAGCATGTCATTGACCGGATCGAGCGAGATCACGAGCCTTATCATGTGATGGTGGCACATCTGCTCGACAAAATCCGCTCGGTTTTCGGCTGCGCGCTTCTTCTCGACCTGCACAGCATGCCGTCGATTTTCGACGAGAACCGCAACAAAATCGATTTTGTCCTCGGTGATCGTTTCGGTCGCAGCTGCGAATCGCGTTATGTCGAACTGGCCGCAGGCCATTTCCGCAGATATGGCCATTTCGTCCAGACCAATCATCCCTATCCGGGGAGCTATATATTGGAGCGGCACGGCAATCCCTCGCGCAATATCCATGCCTTCCAGCTGGAAGTGGATCGCTCTCTCTATCTCGATCAAAATATGCGTGAGCCCGTCGCGGCGGCCGACACTATTGCCGAGCTGATCGGTGATTGCTGTAAAATGCTGGCCGAGCAAATCTCCGGTCAGGACCAACTCGAAGCTGCGGAATGAGGGATTTCCCATAAAAAAACCACCTCGCCGGTTCGGCGAGGTGGCCAAGGTTCAGGGAGGTGGCATTCCGAAGGAATGCCGGCACCGATTCGATCGGGGGATGCGAACCGATGCAATCTCAATGTGGGCCCAGTTGTTCCGAGTTACAAGACCCCGAAGCGGAAAAATAGCAAAGGCCATGGCCTGCTTCGGCCAAGGGGACGAAGCAGGCCGGCTCGCGTGATTAAGCCTGTACGGAAGGGGCTTCGGTAACCTGCGGCATCTTGCCGGCAGCAACCTGTTTCGCAAATACTTCGCGCATCACCTGCAACGAAAAGAGGTGGGCGTAGATCAGCGGCAACATTCCGTTCTGGTTGATCTTGCGGAGCTCATCGCCGCGCATATCGCGCAGTTTCTCTTCGTCGACCATCTTGAAGCCGCGATAGACAAATGGTTTTTCGACGCCGGTCTGCTGAATGGAGACCTCGCCGTCCATCAGCAATCCCATCTTGTCCAGTTCCTGCACGAACTGACCGGTCCGCTGGCCAGCCTGCTCGAACTGTTCGCAAAAGTTCAGGATATTCTTGGTGGTTTCGCTGGGCTGATCATTTTCGAAAAGCGCATCGCCTTCCTTGTAATCGCCAATGGCGTCGGTGGTCGGGTCGAAGCATAGCGACAGCTCTTCTGCTTCCGGGCGCAGTTTCGCGAGCATGAACGGGTAGCGGCGGACATAGGCCGGAACATAAGCCGGTTCGCTGAACTGACCCTCGTCATTCATGAACGTGTTGACGCCTTCGTTCAGTCCCATGAGAATCAATGGCACGCTGTTATTGCCGGCGGAAAATACAATCGGATAGTTGCGCGCCGCATTGATGAATTCATCTGTGGTGATCGGAATGGCGTGCTGCGACTGCATGAAGGATGCGTTGTCGAGCCCTTTGACTTTCCAATTGCTATGCTCATTAGAATTCAGTGGAACCAAGTCCTTGTAGAACATTGGTAGGGCCTGTGCTTGCGGCGTGCTCGCCATAGTTATATTCTCCGAAAATTACTGTTGAAACCGAATAGTTGTCTTGCGCTTTAAGAGCCTGACTGACTGGACGCAAGGGGAACGAGTTTCCCTGGGTTCATAATGTTCTTCGGATCTATCGCGGTTTTTATCGCACGCAGCATGGAGAGGCGCGCATCGGATGAAAGGCGCTCCAGTTCCGCGCGCTTATTCTGCCCAATTCCATGTTCAGCCGAAATGGATCCGCCCGCGGCGATGACGAGATCATGGACCAGAGGTGTTATCCGGGTGGCATAGTCGCGCATCCACTCCTGGGCTTCTACGCCCGGCGGTGCCTTGACGTGGAAGTGGACGTTACCGTCCCCCATATGGCCGAATGCAGCCACTTTCGTGCCGGGAAACCGGTCTTCAATGACCGGCGATGCCTCCTTGATGAACCGGGCCATGCCTGGAACCGGTACGCTGATGTCATGCTGCAGGGCCGGGCCGCTGGCGCGTTCGGCTTCGGAAATCGAATCGCGGATTTTCCAGAAATCTTCCGCTTGTTGCTCGCTGGCCGCGATTGTTGCGTCTTCCACCAGATTCTGTTCCATTGCCTCAGCCAGCAGATGCTCGGTGACGGACCTGGGGTCCTGCGCATCGGGTTGATCGCGCACGATTTCGATCAGGACGTGCCAGCGATGGCTCCCCTGGAGTGGCGAGCGGGTGCCGGGAATGTGACGCAGTACCGAATCCAGGCAGGATTCGGGTATGATTTCGAACCCTTCCAGAGATTGGGGCGTTCGTTTGTTGAGGAAACGGAACATCTGATAGGCAGCGTCTGTGCTGTCGACCGCAGCCCAGGAGACGCAGCGATCTACCAGAGCGGGGACGGTTTTGAGCGTCGCGGCGGTGACGACGCCCAACGAGCCTTCCCCGCCAATGAACAGATGTTTCAGATCATAGCCGCGATTGTCTTTCTTGAGCGCAGCGAGCCCGTCAAAGATGCTGCCATCGGGTAATACCGCTTCGATGCCGCTAACCAGCGAGCGCATGGTTCCGTGGCGGAGCACCTGGGTGCCTCCGGCATTGGTCGAAATCAGGCCCCCGACCGTGGCCGAGCCTTTGCCGCCGAGGGTCAGTGGAAATCTTTGACCTTCCGCCGCCAGCGCCTCGTGCAGATTCTGGAGAATCACGCCGGCCTCGCAAACCACCTGCTGGTCCTGGGAGGCTATCGTGCGGATCTGGTTCATGCGGCGCATAGACAGGAGGATCGACTGGCCGCCGCTGTCAGGTGTCGCCCCGCCGACCATCCCGCTATTGCCGCCCTGCGGCACGACGGCGACAGCATTTTCGTTGGCAATTCTGAGTATTTCTGCCGTTTCTTCCGTATTGGCGGGAGAGACCATGGCCAGCGCCGCACCGGTGTATCGACCACGCCAGTCGGTGAGCCACGGCGCCATGTCTTCACCTGCGCTGGTGAATCCCTTTTCCCTGACTGCCGCCTGCATTTGCTTCAGCCAATCTGCACTTTCTGGCATATTCAAGCTCCTTCGCGGTCGTGCCACCTGTCCGCCATCAGAATGTTAGCGGGACGGGAGATGTACCGAAATGACGATAGATGGCAAATTCTCAGTTCATGCAATATTCAATCACTGCTGGTATAGGCAAGCTAAGGTTAGTTAAGGGATTATGGTGAGTCTGTCACTTACAGCGATATTGCTGCTCTCTGTGCCGGATGTGCGCGAGATGCGGTCGGTTGATATGCCGCCGGCAGACGCAGCCATGACCCATGTCCCGGAGCGGCCGCTGCACTATGCGCAAGTCCGAATCGAGAAGCGGGTGATCATTCGCGTTCCTCGCCGTCGGCCCGCGCCGCTTGCCCCGATGGCGGATTTTTCCCGCGAGACAGTCAAAAAGTCCTATCGGGAAAAGAAAATTGGCAAATGCCTGCCGATGAACAATATTCTCGGCGTGCAGATGTTTGCGGACCGTCATCTCGATCTGATTACCAAAGACCGCAAGAGAATCCGGGCGGAGCTGGAGGATAAGTGCCAGGCTCGCAGCTTCTATTCGGGCTTCTATGTCGAGAAAACGGATGACGGCAAAATTTGCACCGGCCGCGATATCCTCCACTCGCGAACCGGGGCGAAATGCGAGATTGACCGCTTCCGCGAACTGGTCCCGGAACGCTAGACCAAGCGAGAAAACTTGACAAATCCCGGATATGCGATCATTGCCCGGCACAGCCCGAGAGGCTAAGACAGGGTGCAAGGTTGCATCCTATATTTTTCCGGAACCACTATGAAATTTGCCGATATCGGCCTGTCTGAAGAACTGCTGAAATCCGTAGCCGAAGCTGGCTATGACGAACCGACGCCAATTCAGGCGCAAGCCATCCCCTCCGTCCTGATGATGAAAGATATCATCGGCATTGCCCAGACCGGCACCGGCAAAACCGCGAGTTTCGTGCTGCCTATGATCGACATACTGGCGCATGGCCGCTCGCGAGCGCGGATGCCACGGTCGCTGATCCTCGAGCCGACCCGCGAACTGGCCGCTCAGGTCGCCGAGAATTTCGAGAAATATGGCAAGAACCATAATCTCAGCATGGCTCTGCTGATCGGCGGTGTGTCGATGGGCGACCAGATCAAGGCGCTGGAAAAAGGCGTCGATGTTCTGATTGCGACTCCGGGACGTCTGATGGATCTGTTCGATCGCGGACGGATCTTGATGTCGGGCTGCGAATTGCTGGTGATCGACGAAGCGGACCGGATGCTCGACATGGGCTTCATTCCCGATATCGAATCCATCTGCTCAAAACTGCCGGCAACCCGCCAGACGATGCTGTTTTCGGCGACCATGCCGCCACCGATCAAGCGGCTGTCCGACCAGTTTCTGAGCAATCCGAAATATATTGAAGTGTCGCGTCCGGCCACGGCCAACACTTCGATTGATCAGTCATTGATTGAGGTCGCGCCCAAGGCCAAGCGCAAGCTGCTCGTCGACATTCTCGACAATGAAGGCGTCGAGACCGCTATCATATTCTGCAATCGCAAGACCGAAGTGCGGGATTTGTGCCAGAGCCTGCGCAAGGATGGTTTTGACGCCGGGCAGATTCACGGCGACATGGACCAGAGCTCGCGTCTCGCCGAGCTGGACCGGTTCAAGTCCGGTGAAATCAACATATTGTGTGCGTCCGACGTTGCCGCCCGGGGGCTGGATATCAAGGGTGTGAGCCATGTTATCAACTATGATATCCCCTGGCATCCGGATGACTATATTCACCGGATTGGCCGCACCGGCCGCGCTGGTGCTACCGGTGTTGCGATCACTTTCATCACCCGCAGCGATGCCGAGCATGTCGAGAGTATCGAAAAGCTGACCGGCATGAAAATCGCGGTCCGCAAGGAACGCAAGGCCGCGACGGGCAGCAAGCCAGCCGAGAAAACCGTTGGCGAGCCCGAGCAGGCAAAGCCTGCTAAGGCGAAAGGGCCACGGCGTGACGGGGCTGCGAAAAATGCGCGGCAGGACGATCGGCCGAAAAAGCCACGGCAGGACGAAGGCCGGAAAAAGCCGGAACGATCCGTCAAGGTCCAGGAGGAAAAACCGCCTGTGGTTCAGGACAGCAGTGACATTGATGACGGCTGGAATGGCCCGATGCCGAGCTTTCTGGAAGCCAGGCTCAACCGCTAACCGGTCGCCAGCCTGACGTTATTGCAGCGTCAGGCTGTCCAGAATCGCTGAAGCCAGCGGGTCTGTCGACTTGGCCTGATCGGCAGCATAGCTGACCTCTGCCTGCACCATTGTGCCATCGGGTTTGCGGAGCAGCCGCTGGCCCGATTTCAGGCCATTGGTCAATATTCCGGAAGCGCGATATTCATTCGGGCCAACGGCTTCGCCTTGCATGGCTTCATTGCCGTCTTCAACGGTTTCAACCGCCTTGCTCCAGGCCGCATCTTCACGATTTTCAACCCAGCTAACCGACAGTTTTGCGCCGCTTGCCGTGTCGGTGAACAGCCGGCCGTTGTCATCGCTGGCGGATTCATCCACGGTCCAGCCACTGGGCACCATGATCGTGTAGCCGCGCAAGGTGTTGGTATAGCTTTCCAAGCTGGCCAGATCGACGGCGGCTTCCGCGCCATCGCCTTCCACCGCAGCCGCTTCGTCACGGATCGCCTGGCTGGCGGCGTCCGCCTGTCGCGCCAGTTCCTCGCTCGACGGAACGTCGCCGACCGCTTCCTGTTTTCCGCAGGCCGAAAGGAGCAGTGCCAGCGTCAGGGCGGCACCAAATGGAAGATTTGGAAGCATGTTTTTCATATCAGCCAGACTTAAGAGCAGCAGCGCGAAACATCAATGGCGATGTTGGAATTGCCCGGTATTCCGGCACGCCCCGCCGGCTGTTGGAAAATGGCCGAAAATGTCAAATTCTAACAGGTAAACGGGAAATTATGCAGCGTTATCAATGCCCAGATCGGCGAGCTTGCGATAAAGGGTCGATCGTCCGATGCCCAGGCGCCGGGCCACTTCGGTCATCCTGCCGCGATAATGGCCAATCGCGAGACGGATCACATCGGCTTCTATGTCTTCCAGCGGCCGCAAATTGCCGTCTTCGGAATAGAGGGTGATGCCAATGCCTTCGGGGCTGTTCGATAGATGTGGCTCGCTATCTCCCGATTCCGCGACAAAGGAGGCGATCTGCGGAAATTCCTCGCAGCTCAAGGCATTATGGTCGCACATGACCGCAGCGCGAAACAGCACGCTCTGCAACTGGCGGACATTGCCGGGCCAGCGATAGCTGCGCAAAAGGTTCAGCGCCTCGTCGGTAATGCCCAGGCTGCGCAGGCCGGGCTGATGCGCGAGACGGGCCAGAAAATGCCGTGCCAGCGCGGGAATGTCGCCGGTCCGGTCGCGCAATGGCGGAATGGTCAACTGGACCACATTCATCTGGTAAAAGAGATCTTCGCGGAAATTATCCTTCTCGACTTCCCGTTCCAGCTTGCGGTTGGTCGCGGCAATGACCCGCACGTCGAGCTGGAAGCTGTTCGGGCTGCCGAGCGGCTGGATATCGGAATGTTTCAGGAAACGCAGCAGGCGGACCTGGGTTTCCGGTGGTATCCGGTCGACCTCGTCGAGGAAAATCGTGCCGCCCTCGGCTTGCTGGAGCAGTCCGATCTTGCGGTCAAAAGCCCCGGTAAAAGCGCCCTTTTCATGACCGAAAAGAATCGAATCGAGCAGATTTCCGGTAATTGCGCCACAATTCAGCTTCAACATCGGCATTTTTGCGCGCGGGCTGGCGGCGTGAATGGCATCGGCAATAACTTCCTTGCCGACCCCGCCTTCGCCTTCGATCAGCACCGGCACCCGGGCGCGGGCAGCTTTTGCGGCGATCGCCAGAGCGGCGCGGAAAGCGGGAGCAGCCCCGACAATTTCCTCAAATTCGAGCGGCACCGAGATTTTTTCGCTGAGTGGACGCAGTTCGCCATCTTCACGCGAGGATCTGACGGCAGCATCAAGCGCCTTGAGCATGCGTTCGGGCGCGACCGGCTTGATCAGATAGTCGGTGGCGCCGGCGCGGACCGCGTCGACGGCCTCGGCGATGGAACCGACCGCGGTCAGCATCAGAATCGGCAGGGCGGGACGGCGGGCCTTCAGTTCGGTGATCAAATCGGTGGCTTCGGAACCGGGCACCCAATGATCAAGAATGATGGCATCCAGCATCATCCCGTCCTGCGTGCCCAGCGTCGCGATCGCGGTTTCCGCGTCGCGGGCAAAGATCGTGCGAAACCCCGCGCGCGATGCCAGTGCCGAAATCAACCGGCATTGCGCCGGCTCATCATCGATAAGCAGCAGTAATTTTGTGCCGTTATGTGCCATTTTTTTCCCGATTGTCCCACAATGAAGCATTTTTATAGCGG
The DNA here is from genome assembly GCF_002218195.1 of Sphingorhabdus sp. SMR4y. Lineage (GTDB taxonomy): Bacteria > Pseudomonadota > Alphaproteobacteria > Sphingomonadales > Sphingomonadaceae > Parasphingorhabdus. Next base: position 2,864,396 of record NZ_CP022336.1, read on the forward strand.
CAACCGGTAAAGAGCCGATTAAAGGCGGGACAAATAATCTATCCAAAATGACGGTGGGTTGGGCTTGAGCAGTCGCTAATATAGGGTTACACCTCGCGCCAGTTAAGAACGAGAAATGGGGACATCATGACATCAGATAATAATTTGGGACCGGCCGAGGAAACATATTCCGGCTTTCTTTCGATGCTGAAGGTCGGAACGATAATAACTGTCATCGTGACGGTATTGGTGGTTATTCTTATATCCTAACTGATTGGAAAATTTAGTGAAAATCGCGGTTTTAAAGGAACTCGCCGACGGCGAGACGCGCGTCAGCGCGTCGCCAGAAACGGTCAAGAAATTTATCGCTTTGGGTGCCTCCATGACCGTGGAAAAAGGGGCAGGTGAATCTGCCTCGGTTGCCGATGCCGATTATGAAGCCGTGGGTGCAAGCATTGCCACCCGGGCTGCCACGCTGAAGGATGCCGACATTGTTCTGGCGGTTCAGGGGCCGGACCCGCAATCGCTCAAGGGCATGAAAAAGGGCGCCTGGCTGGTGGCCAGTCTCAATCCCTTCGGCGAGCGCGAGCGGGTCGATGCCTATGCCAAGCTGGGCATTGATGCGCTGGCGATGGAATTCATGCCGCGGATCACCCGCGCGCAGTCGATGGATATCCTGTCGTCACAATCCAATCTGTCGGGTTATAAATCGGTCATTCTGGCGGCCAATGAATATGGCCGCGCCTTTCCGATGATGATGACTGCCGCGGGCACGGTTTCGGCCGCACGCTGCTTCGTCATGGGGGTTGGCGTTGCCGGATTGCAGGCGATTGCAACCGCGCGGCGTCTCGGCGCACAGGTCAGCGCGACCGACGTGCGCAGCGCCACCAAGGAGCAGATCCAGTCGCTCGGCGCGAAACCGATCTTTGTGGAATCTGTTGAAGGCATCGAGGGCGAAGGCAGCGGCGGCTATGCCACCGAAATGAGCGAGGAATATCAGAAGGCGCAGGCCGAACTGGTGTCCAGCCATATCGCCAAGCAGGATATCGTGATCACCACCGCGCTGATCCCGGGCCGGGCCGCACCGCGGCTGATCTCGGACGCGCAGATTGCAACGATGCGCAACGGCAGCGTGATCGTCGATCTGGCCGCTGAACAGGGCGGCAATGTCGAGGGTGCTGTCGCCGGCAAGACGGTCGAGAAACATGGCGTCAAGATTGTAGGCGCGCAGAATATCCCGGCGATGATGGCGGCGGACAGCTCGGCGCTGTTTGCCCGCAATCTCTATAATTTCCTCAGCGCCTATTGGGACGAAGAGGCGAAACGGCCGGTTCTGCCCGATGATGACGAGGTGACAATTGGCATACGGCTTACCAAGGATGGCAAGGTCGTAAACGAGCGCCTTCTGGCGAACTAGGGGGTTAGCAATGGACTTTATTTCAATACTTTCGATTTTCGTGATGGCCTGTTTTGTCGGCTATTATGTGGTCTGGTCGGTGACGCCGGCCTTGCATACGCCGCTGATGGCAGTGACCAATGCGATCTCTTCCGTGATCATTGTCGGCGCGCTGATTGCGGCGGCGGCGGGATCGCAGGCGGATGGCGGACAGACCGCCAAATGGCTGGGTCTGGTTGGTGTCGTGCTGGCGAGCGTGAATATTTTTGGCGGCTTTGCCGTGACCGAGCGCATGCTCGCAATGTACAAGAAAAAGGAGCGCAAATAATGGGTGCTTCCTTGAGCAACAAAACGGGTCGCCGTATCGCATCGATAGCGGGTTGGATCCCGGCCTTCGCCGGGATGACGATGTTCGCTGCATCGCCCGCACTCGCCGCAACCGGCGAGCCGGTCAATCCATGGGTTGCCGCGGCCTATCTGATCGCGGGCGTCCTGTTCATTCTCGCGTTGCGCGGTCTGTCCTCGCCGGAAACCAGCCGGGCGGGCAACCGTTTCGGCATGGTCGGCATGCTGATTGCCGTGGTCACCACCCTGTGGACCCATAGCATTGCCAGCCTGCCGGAAATTGCCGGCGCGATCGCCATTGGTGGCGTGATCGGCTTTGTGATCGCCCGCCGCATCGCGATGACCGATATGCCGCAACTGGTGGCGGCCTTCCATAGCCTCGTCGGTCTGGCGGCGGTTCTGGTCGGTATTGCCGCCTATCTCAATCCCGGTGCCTTCAACATCCTGGATGCGACTGGTGAAATTTTGACCGTCAGCCGCGTCGAACTCGGCCTTGGTGTCGCCATTGGTGCGATCACCTTCTCCGGTTCGGTTATCGCCTTCCTGAAGCTCAACGGCAATATGTCGGGTGCGCCGATCATGTTGCCGATGCGCCACGTCATCAATCTCGGCGTGCTGGCCGCGATTATCGGACTGACCGCTTATTTCGCCATTGCTCCAACCGTCGGTACGGGCGCGATATTCTGGACCATCGTGGGGCTCAGCTTCCTGATCGGCTTCCTGCTGATCATTCCGATTGGCGGTGCGGACATGCCGGTCGTGGTCTCGATGCTGAACAGCTATTCCGGCTGGGCCGCCGCAGCGATGGGCTTTACCCTCGGCAATACGGCGATGATCATCACCGGCGCGCTGGTCGGTTCGTCCGGTGCGATCCTGTCCTACATCATGTGCAAGGCGATGAATCGCAGCTTCATCAGCGTGATTGCCGGCGGCTTTGGTGCCGACAGCGGTCCGAGCGAAGGCGCGGCGAAGATCGACCGTCCGTGGAAACGCGGATCGGCCGAGGATGCCGCCTATATGATGAAACAGGCCGAGAATGTGATCATCATCCCCGGCTATGGCATGGCCGTGGCGCAGGCGCAGCACGCGTTGCGCGAAATGGGCGACATGCTGAAGGAGCAGGGCGTCGGCGTCAAATATGCGATCCACCCGGTGGCTGGTCGTATGCCGGGCCACATGAACGTGCTGCTCGCCGAGGCCAATGTGCCTTATGACGAGGTGTTCGAGCTGGAAGATATCAACAGCGAATTTGCTCAGGCCGATGTGGCCTTCATCATCGGCGCCAATGACGTGGTCAACCCGGCAGCGAAAACCGACAAGGGATCGCCGATTTACGGCATGCCGGTGTTCGATGTCGACAAGGCCAAGACGATCTTTTTCGTCAAGCGCTCGATGGGCGGTGTCGGCTATGCCGGCGTCGATAACGAGGTCTTTTATATGGACCAGACCATGATGTTACTTTCCGACGCGAAAAAAATGTGCGAAGAAATTGTAAAGGCGCTCTAGACGCCGGTTACGGATTTTTTCAGGGAATGTAACATTAATGCGTAAAATTGGCCTGATTGGCGGGATGAGCTGGGTGTCGACAGCCAGCTACTACACGCGGATCAACCGGAACGTGCAAAGCCGCCTCGGCGGCTTTGCGAGTCCGCATATGTTGATCGAAAGCGTCAATTTCAGCGATTATGCGCGGTTGCAGTCGGACGATGACTGGGATGCGGCGGCGGGACTGATGACCCGTTCGGCGAAAAGGCTGGAGCATAGCGGCGCCACGGCGATATTGATCTGTTCCAACGCGATGCACAAAATCTATGACCAGGTACAACCCGAAGTGGGCGTTCCGATGCTGCATATCGCCGATTGTGTGGGCGACAGGATGGTTGCCGACGGGATCAAGTCGGCCACATTGATCGGCACGCGCAACGTGATGACCGAGGGCTTCTACCGCAAGCGGCTGGTCGCCAAGGGCATTTCCCTGTCACCGCCGGACGAGGAGCGGGTCGAGGAGATTGACCGGATCATCTACGAAGAACTGATGTTCAACCAGGCCAAGCGCGATTCCGAACGGACGATGAAGACCTATATCACCAATATCGCCAAGCAGGATATCGAGGCGATTGTGCTGGGCTGTACCGAGCTGGATCTGATCGTCGATACCAAGGCGAATATCCTGCCGATCTATGACAGCACTGAAATCCACGCCGATGCGGCGATCGAATGGATTCTCGCCGAGGGCTGACCCTGCTCTCCCCGAATTACTGACATTGGTGTCAATGCTCTTGGCATCGCCGGTTTTTTGCGGCATTATCTTCGCTTCCTGGAGGAGAGAGATATGTTACGCAGTCTATTGGTGGCCACCGCGCTTTGCCTGAGCGCTCCGACACTGGCCAAAACCATCAATGTAGAAGCCGGAGACGATGCGCAGGAACGGCTGCAGGAAGCTCTGATCCTAGCCGAGCCTGGCGATGTCGTGGAACTGGGGGCGGGCCGGTTCGATCTGGTCGACGGTCTCTCTCTGGATGTTGATAATGTGACAGTGCGTGGCGCGGGCATGGACCAGACGGTGCTCAATTTCGCGGGACAGCTCGGCGCGGGGGAAGGCCTGCTGGTGACTTCGGACCATGTCGTGCTGCGGGATTTCGCGATCGAGGACAGCAAGGGCGACGGCATCAAGTCGAAGGGCGCGGACAATATTGTCTATTATAAAGTGCGGGTCGAATGGACCCGCGGACCGCATGCGGAAAATGGCGCCTATGCCATCTATCCGGTGGAAAGCAGCAACGTGCTGGTCGATAGCGTGATCACGATCGGCTCTTCCGATGCCGGGATCTATGTCGGCCAGTCGGAGAATATCATCGTCCGCAACAGCGTGGCGAAATTCAACGTTGCCGGCATCGAGATCGAGAACAGCATCGGCGCGGACGTCTATAACAATGTCGCAGTCAACAATACCGGCGGCATCCTGGTCTTTGACCTGCCCAATATTCCGAAACAGGGCGGCCGCAATGTCCGCGTGTTCGACAATATTGTGGTCGACAACAATACCCCGAATTTCGCGCCCGAGGGCAATATTGTCGCCGAGGTCCCCGCCGGCATGGGGGTGATGGTGATGTCGCATTATGAAGTGGAAGTGTTCGAAAACCGCTTCGCCGAAAACGGCACCGGCAACGTCCTGATCGTGTCCTATAGCAAGGGGCAGGATGATCCCAAATATAATCCGAAGCCGATTGGCGTGCGGGTGTTTGAAAATGACCATGGCCGGGCCGGCTATGATCCGGCCTTTCCTGGCGGCGCGCAGTTGAAGGCTGCTTTTGGCGGGGCGATTCCACCGATTATCGAGGATGGCACCGGGGAGAATCTGCTGATCGGCGATGATGTCGCGATCCTGTCCCTGGGACTGACCACGCCCGGCCAGTCACTGGCCGAGGCGAAGCCGTCGCTGAGCGCGGGTGCCAGCGAGCCGTTTGACGGCCGGCAACTGACACCGATCACCCTGCCGCAGGCGATGGAAGACGCGATTCAATAATGCGCTGGCTGGCTTCTGCGTGCGCGATCGTGGCGCTGGCCTTTTCGGCCGGCGCGCGCGCGCCGGCGGGCGTGGCCGACGGGGTGATCCTGTCCGAGGGCCTGCCCCGGATGCTGTCGGACTATCGCTTTTTCAAGGATGCTTCCGGCTGGCAGCCGAACGAGCGGGTCGTACCCTATCAGCTCAACATGCCTCTATTCTCCGACTATGCGGAGAAATATCGCTATATCTATGTGCCCGAGGGCGCGCAGGCGAAAGCCAATGGTGACGGCCTGCTCGATTTTCCGATAGGGTCCGCGCTGATCAAGAGCTTTGGCTATGAGCGCGATGGCAAGCCGATGCTGCTCGAGACCCGGGTGCTGCTGCATCGCGCCGACGGCTGGCTGGCCTTGCCCTATGTCTGGAACGCGGCGCAGACCGAGGCGAAGCTGAAGGTCGCGGGCGCGCGTATCCCTGTCACTTTCACCGACCCGTCCGGAAAGGAGCGTTCGATCAGCTATGCCGTGCCGAACAAGAACCAGTGCAAGGAATGCCATGCGCTGTCGGACGCGGTGACGCCGATCGGTCCCAAGGCGCGCAACCTGACCCATGGCGGGCAGCTCGAGCAATTTGCGCGGCTTGGCCTGCTCGACCGGCAGCCGGAGGTCGCATATCGGGTGCCGGTCTGGGGCGAGAGCAGTGCCCCGCTCAAGGATCGCGCGCGCGGCTATCTCGACTCCAATTGTGCCCATTGTCACAACGCCAATGGCTCGGCCAGCAACTCCGGCCTGTTCCTGACCTACGAGGAAGAGATGCCGGTGCGTATCGGTATCCACAAGCGGCCGGTCGCTGCGGGGCGGGGCAGCGGGACCCACGCTTTCGACATCGCGCCGGGCGATCCGGAGGCCAGCATCATGATCTATCGGCTGAACAGCCTCGATCCGGGTATCAGCATGCCGGAAGTCGGCCGCTCGATTGTCCATGACGAAGGCGTGGCTTTGCTCAGCGAGTGGATCGCGGAGATGGAATAGGGGGGGTATTTGGCCTCAAACGCAGGGCGCGGACGCATGTATTATGTCTCGCGGCAGTTCGCTCCGCTCACGCCTCCGACGGGGCGGGCTACTGCCCGACGCGCGGTCGCACTTGCCTCCGCTTCGCGTCGGTTAGGCTCTCCCGATTGTGGTCAGTTTCCAACCGAGGCGTAGCCGAGGCAAGGCCGACCGGCCGCCGCGCCTTATGGCGCGATAGCCAAGCGGGCGGATGTCCGCGCCCGGTGCTTGCGGTCAGATAAATATATTCACTTCGCCCGGGTCCAGTTCTGGCTCTGGCAGATAAAGGCGACACAGCCTTTCATCTTCAGGCTGTCGGACGAGATCAGACTGACTTCCGAGCGATAGGTCCGACCGGATTTGGGATCGTAGATCTTGCCGCGCCAGATGTCGCCGTCGGGTTTGAAGCCGGTCAGAATGGCGATGCCGAGTACCTTGCGGCTGCGCAGGCTTTTGTCGGGATTGTTGACATCCTTCTGCCCCACCCCGTTTAGCGGCCGCACCAGATATTTATGGATGCGGCCACAGACGTTCGCGCCGCATTTGGAAATCTTGATGATGGCGCCCCGGTCCTGCGTGATCCATTCGCCATGGATCGAATCCGCAGCCTGTGCCGGGGTGGCAACAGTCAGGGCGGCAAAGGCCAGTCCTGCCGCAATCGGACCGCTGTTCCATCTAGACATGATCGTGCTCCCCAAGGATGCTCCCGATTTTTGGCAAATGGCTATAAATCGTCGAGCTTGGCTAGCTTGTCTCTGGTTACACCAAGCTGAACGCGCCGGAACAATTTGCCCTGTTCGGCCCAGAAGATGAACGCCAGAGAGGCTATGCCACAGACCATGAAACCGGTCGCCAGCGGTAAGACCGTACCGTCAAACTGCAGGCCGATGGCGGCGCCGATCATGGAGGAAAGGCCGGTCCGGGTAAAATTCTGGAAGGACGAGGCGACGCCCGCGGTCTTGCCGAAGGGCTGCATCGCGATGGAGCTGAAATTGGCACCGGTGAAGCCGACCATCGCCATCGAGGGCACCAGCACGGCGGTGAAGGACCAGAGACTGAGCCACCCCGATTCGGCAAGGGCAAAGTGGATGATCGACACGAGAATGAAAAAGATCAGGGCGGACTGGGAGACCCGCCGCGCGCCGAAGCGCATGACGATCCGCGAGTTGGTGAAGCTGGCGATAGACATCGCGCCCGCGCTCAGGGCAAAAATATAGACGAAGATATCGCCGGCACCGAAAATATCGAAAAATATCTGCTGGGCCGACGCGATATAGGCAAAGAGCGGTGCCATCATCAGGCCGCTGGCGATGACATGGCCAAAGCTGTTGCGGTTGAAAATGACGGCACGCCATGCCGCGGCGACGGACCGGGCCTTGATCGGGGTCTTGTCGTCCGGATGAAGGGTCTCCGGCAGCCGCGTCATTACCCACAGAAATGTCGACAGCCCCGCCGCGGACAATACCAGGAATATCGCCTTCCACGGCGCGACATGGAGAACCAGTTCGCCGAGCATCGGCGCCGTGATGGGAACGATCATGAATACCATCATGATGGTGGACATGGCCCGGGCCATCGCATCGCCGTCGTAGCGATCGCGGATGATGCTGTTCGCCAATACGCCCATGGCCGAAGCCGCCAGCCCCTGAATGAAGCGAGCGATCAGCAGCAGGTCATAGTCCCAGGCAAGAGCGCAGAGTATGCCGAAACCCGTATATATGCCGATGGTGACCAGCAACACCGGCTTGCGGCCATAGCGGTCGGCCAGCGAACCATAGAGGATCGATCCGATCGCCATGCCGTAAATGAAGGAGGTGATGGTCCATTGCCGGTCATTGACGTTGGGCAGGGCAAAGCCATCCGAGATCAATCCCAGAGCGGGCAGCATGATGTCGATCGCGAGCGCATTGAGCGACATCAGGCTGGCCATCATGATGATCAGCTCGGTACGACCAATGGGGAAGGGGAGAGCTTTGCGTTGCACCGGTGGCCTATGGCAAGTTCAGGCGGGTGTGGCTATAGTGCAATTGAACAGCCCGGGCTCCTGCGGGCTGATAAATCGAGGAAATACCGGATGATGAAGCATGGCTTTTCGCTGCTTGCGCTGCTTCTGTCGATGCTGGCGGGAACAGCTGCTCTGCGGGCGGAAACCGCGGCTGCGGACGCCAGTTGTGCTTCCGTCTCGGGCGATATCTGGGGTGAGAACAGGCCGGTGATGACCGGGCATGAAATCGACGGCACGCAGATCCGGTCGATCGCCGATTTTTTGCGTGTGATCGACCGCCGGATACCGGTTGTGACTATCATCAAGGGCGGTGCCTTTGCCGGCTGGGATTTCAGCGGCATGTCCCTGTCCGGTATCTGCTTTGACGAAAGCGATCTGTCGGGTGCCAATTTCGCCGGCGCGCTGGCACCCGGTGCGGGCTTTATCAAGGCTGACCTGAGCGGTGCCAATATGAACGGGGTTCACATGGCCGAGGTATTGTTCCGCAATGCCGGCCTGCGGAACGTGACAGCCAAAGGCGCGGATTTCTCGCATGGCCATTTCGATGGCGGCTGGTTCGAGGGCAGCGTCGAAGGCTGGGATCTGGATGGCGCCGATCTGACCGGTTTCACCTTTTCCTGCGGCATCACCGTGCCGGATGGCTGTCCGGTCTACCAAGGGGGAGCAGGCATGAGTGCCAGGGGCGCGAATTTTACCGACGCCACATTGCACAGTTTTGGATTGCACGCGGTCGATCTGGCCGGCGCCCGCATTGACGGGACGATTGTCGGACCCCGGCAATTGCCCGCTCTGGCAAACAGCGATTTTCGCGGTTCGATCATCCTGCGCGGCGGCGCGCATGATGTAGGTCTGACCGCCGGGGAAGCGCAGCAACTGCTGGCCGCAAATGCCGGCCAGGAGGGCACGGAGGCGCGCCCGTCCTTTGACTGCGACGAGGCAACAAGCCGGGTCGAACTGGAAATCTGCGGTGACTATGCCAGCGACCTGCGTGCTGACGACCGCGCCATGGCTGTCCTGTACAAGCGGGCAAAGGCCGCCGACGCCGGTGTCAGGGATAGCCAGCGGGCCTGGCTGAAGCAGCGCAATCGTTGCGGGGCTGCGGAATATCCGACCGACTGCCTCCGGGAAAGCTACAGCGCGCGCAAGGGGCAGCTGCTTGGCCTGCTGGGCGAGAGTGACTGGCTGGAGCGTGGCGAATCGGCGCTGTTTGTCGACGATGTTCTGCCGCTCCCCGATACCATGGCCGGGTCGGAACTGCTGGCCAAGATCGCGCCGGTTCTGGTCGGCGCTTCGATGACCGAGATATTGATCGAGCGCGGCGATGACGGTTTGTACGCGATCAGGGGCAGCGCGGTCGGAGCCAATGCGCATTTGTGCAGCATCTATGCCACGCATCTCTATTTCGACGCGCAATCGGGCTGGTATATCCCGGTGTCGGAGGGAGACACGGTCCCGGTATTCCGGATTTTTGACGACCGGCTGGAAATATTTGCCGGTGGCAAGCCAGATTATGAGAAATATCCCGAAGCGGCCGATATCATGAGTTGCGGGATGCGCGCGAGCTTCACCGAGACGGTTCGCGCCGATATTGGTGCCGCGCTGATCGAAAGCTATCGGCAGGCGCTGAGCGAGGGCATGTAGCCGCTCCCCAAGCCGGGAAACAGGCGCTAGACTGAGGCCATGTCCGACTCCGCTCCCGATCTGCTCCAGCGCAAGATCATCCATATCGATATGGATGCCTTTTTCGCCAGTGTCGAGCAGCGCGATTTTCCCGAATTGCGCGGCAAGCCGGTGGCGGTCGGCGGCTCGTCAAAGCGCGGGGTTGTCGCTGCAGCTTCCTATGAAGCGCGCCAGTTCGGCGTGCGCTCGGCGATGCCATCGGTAACCGCCAAGCGCCGCTGTCCCGACCTGATATTCGTCAAGCACCGGTTCGAGGTCTATCGCGAAGTGTCGCAGCAGATCCGGGCGATATTCCGGACGCACAGCGATCTCGTCGAACCGCTGTCGCTGGACGAGGCCTATATCGATGTGACCGAGGACAAGATGGGAATCGGCAATGCGACACGGATCGCCGAGATGATCCGGGCCGAGATCAGGAAGCAGACCGGCCTCACCGCCAGCGCCGGGGTCAGCTATAACAAGTTCATTGCCAAAATCGCCTCGGACCAGAACAAGCCGGATGGTATTTGCGTGATCAAGCCGCATCAGGGAGCGGATTTCGTTGCCCAGTTGCCGGTGCGGCGATTCTTTGGCGTCGGTCCGAAAACGGCGGAGCGGATGGCGAAGCTGAACATTCACACGGGGGCCGATCTGCGCGCGCAGTCGCAGGATTTCCTGAAGCAGCATTTCGGCAAGTCGGCGGGCTATCTGTTTCGCGCCTCTCGCGGCGTCGATCACCGCGAAGTGCGGGCCAACCGGATTCGCAAATCGGTTGGCGGCGAGCGGACCTATGGCGATGACCTGGTCAGCGACGGTGACATGCACGACGCGTTCGAGCATATTATCGATATCGTCTGGAACAGTATCGCAAAATGCGAGGCGCGCGGGCGGACGGTCACGCTGAAGGCGAAATATGCCGATTTCCGGCAGGTGACCCGGTCCAAGTCCACCGATCATTATATTGCCGACAAGAATGAATTTGCCACCATCGGCCGGGAATTGCTGGCCAGCATCATGCCGGTGGAAAATGGCGTGCGGTTGCTGGGGCTGACATTATCATCGCTGGAAGGCGCTGAAGCAGCCGAACAGGAAGACGGCGATGCCGAGAATGATCAGATTCAGCCCGCGTTTGATTTCTAGACCGGAACGGGAGGAGCGAGCAACGCACTCTGTGCGCGGCTCGCTCCTGATCTAATCCTTTTGCCTCGATAGCTCCGCATCGCGTGCGGAGAAAGGCAAGCCTAGAATTTGAAGCCGGCTTCGACGCCCCAGATCCGTGGCTCGTTGACGAAGCCGGTCAGGTTGTTGAAGTCGATCGCGCCGACCGCCGATTCATCATTGGTGATGTTGCGGACAAATCCGGCAATATCGAAACTGTCGGTCTGATAACCGACGCGCAGGCCGCCTTCGAGCTGGCGCTTGTCCTGGAATTCGATGGATTCGTAGAGGAAGAAATTGATCTTCGACCGATAGGACCAGTCGGTGAAGGCATAGATTTCGCCGTCGCCGACCGGGATGCCGTAGCGAGCCGTGGCATTGGCGATCCAGCGCGGGCTCTGCGGCAGGCTGTTGCCGTCGATATTGACAATCGCGGAAGCGAAAGGCGCCGCCGGGGTCACGATCGGGTCGAGCGGTGTGCAAAGCGACACGTTCGGGAATGTATCAACCCTTGTGGCACCGCACGCCGCTGTGGTGAGGCCGGCGTCGCGGATTTCGGTCTTGTTGTAGCTGAGGCTGGCCGTGAGCAGCAATTCCGGCACCGGCTTGAGCTCTGCGTCCATCTCCATGCCGTAGCCGCGTACGCTGTCAGCGTTGATCAGCCGGTTGGCGTTGACACCGCCGCCGACCGCGGTCAGCTGGGCATTGTCCAGATCATAGAAAAAGCCGTTGACGTTGAACCGGCCTCGGCCATCGAGGAAGGTGGTTTTGACGCCCGCCTCGTAGGAGAGGATGGTTTCCGACTGGCCGACGGTGACACCGTCTTCCAGTGGCGTGGCCGTTGCCGGCGGGAACAGGATACGGCCCTGTATGCTCGGCGCGCGATAGCCTTTTGCAACACGGGCATAGAGATTGATGTCCTCGGTGGCCTTGTAGGAGATACTGGCATCCCAGGTGATATTGTCATCGGAAACCGAACGGCTGACATTGCCCAGCGGATTTTGCAGGAAGGTCGGAAATTGCGTATCCTGCGTGCGGGCGACGAAATAGTCGCGCTCGTCCTTGTTGTAGCGAATGCCGCCGGTCACGCTGAGTTGATCGGAGAGGGCATAGGTCAGCGAGCCGAACAGACCGAAAGCTTCGCTGTCCTGACGCTGGCTGACGAGAATATTGATCCCGCCCGGGGCGTTGAGCGGATCGCCGAGCGTGGAATAATTTTCGCTGACGATGCGCAGCCGCTCGTCAAAATAGAAGACGCCGGCCTGATAGCTGAGCGGCCCGTTGCCGTTGCTCTCGAGCCGGATTTCCTGCGTAAACTGGCTCAGCGCAGGAACGCTGTCGCGAGTTTCCGCGGTGAACGGGATATCTCCGGGGCCATAAAGTGCGGGCGGGAGGAAGTTGGCGCCGAAGCCGCCATCGACGTCGCCGACCGAAGTGGCATCGCCGGTCCAGAAGCTGGTCACAGAGACCAGCGAAACCGGACCAAAGTCATGGCTGAAGCGGCCGGAGAAATTGTAGGTCTTGACCTTCTGTTCGTTGCGACCGTCGACCGCGACCTGATCCCGGCGGAAGTCTGCATTGAGGCCTTCCTGGCCGCGGGTGAAGATATTGGCGCGGAATACCCGAGCGGTGCCGTCGAGATTGCGATACTGGCCGGTCAGCAGCAACTCCGTCTCTTCGGTAAAGTTCATCAGCAACTGCAGGCGCGCGGCGAACTCGTCATAGCCTTCAAAGGCATTGGTCTGCGGGTTGCCCGGATTGACGTTGTCGACCCAGCCGTCCTGCCGCTGGTACATGGCCGAGGCGCGGGCAGAGATGCCTTCTCCGAGCGGCACGTTCAGTGCGGCTTCGGCATTGACCGCATTGAACCGGCCATAGCTGACGCGGCCGAAACCGCTGAGATAGTCCTTCGGCTTTACCGAGTCGAATTTTACGATACCGGCCGGGGTGTTCCGCCCGAATAACGTGCCTTGCGGTCCGCGCAATACTTCGACGCGCTCGAGGTCGAAGATCGGGAAGCCCTTGAGAATGGGATTTTCCAGAACCACGTCATCATAGACCAGGCTGACCGGTTGTGAGGCGTTGAAATCGAAATCGGTGTTGCCAAGACCGCGAATGTAGAAACGCGGGAAAGTCCGTCCGAAGGAAGATTCGACCACGAGGCTGGGTACGCGGGCGGAAAGCGCGCGGACATCCTGTCCGCCCGCGCCGATCGCGGTGAGCTTGTCGTCGCTGATCGTCGATACCGAGATCGGTACATCCTGCAGATTCTCTTCGCGACGCTGGGCGGTGACGACGATAACGTCGAGCCCCTGACCGTCATCCGCTGCGGTTTCCTGCTGGGCAAAAGCCGGTTGGACGATGCCGCCGGCAAGCATGGCTGCGGCGAGGGTTGAACGAGAAATAATCTGCTTGGAACAGAGGCGCATGACGTGAATCTCCAGCTATTCAGATGTGTCGGGAGTCGGAAGTTCCCCCTCTTCCTTGCCAGCTATTCAAACCGACCGTTTTGCACGGGGTCAAGTCAACATTGCTGCAGAGCACCATACTGTGGTCGAATCACCGCCAACTGTTGCTTTTTTGTTACGAAAGAAACCTGTGAGCGCCTTTTGGCCTGATCAGAAGCTCATTTCGTCATAGATTCGGCTGACATCGCCATTCCATTCGCCATGATAGCGTTCAAGCAGCTGCGCCGCCGGAGATTTGCCCTTGGCGACCACTTCGCGGAGCGGGTCGAGGAAGCCGCTTTCATTGTCGCCGCTGGTATTGAGGCGGTTGCGGGCGGTGAGGCCGGCGGAGGAGATCTCGAGAATCTCGGCGGCCAGGTCTTTCAGCGTCTGGCCATTGGGGATCGGTGTATCGAGGCCCAGCTTGGGAACCGTGTTGCGCAAGGCTTCACGCTCTTCCATGGTCCAGCCCTTGACCCGGTCCCAGGCGGCGTCGAGCGCATTCTGGTCATAGAGCAGGCCGACCCAGAAGGCGGGCAGGGCGCAGATACGGTTCCACGGCCCGCCATCGGCGCCGCGCATTTCGAGGAAGCTTTTCAGCCGCACTTCGGGGAAGGCGGTGGAAAGATGGTCGTTCCAGTCGGACATGGTCGGCTTCTCGCCGGGCAGCACCGACAGTTCGCCCTTCAGGAAATCACGGAAGCTGAGGCCGGCTGCGTCGATATATTTGCCGTCGCGGAAAACGAAATACATCGGCACGTCGAGCATATAGTCCGCATAGCGTTCGTAGCCGAAGCCGTCCTCGAACACGAAGGGCAACATGCCGGTGCGGTGCGGATCGGTATCCGACCAGATATGGCTGCGGAAGCTCTGGTAGCCGTTGGGCTTGCCCTCGGTGAAAGGCGAATTGGCGAACAGGGCGGTGGCCAGCGGTTGCAGCGCCAGCCCGACGCGGAACTTCTGCGCCATGTCGGCTTCGCTGGCATAATCGAGATTGACCTGGATGGTGCAGGTGCGCAGCATCATGTCGAGGCCGAGATTGCCGACGCGCGGCATGTGGTCGAGCATGATCTGGTAGCGGCCCTTGGGCATGATCGGCAGTTCGGCGCGGGTCTTGTCCGGCCACATGCCCATGCCGAGGAAGCCGGTGCCGGTTTTCTCGCCAATCGCCTTGACCTGTTGCAGGTGGCGGCCGGTCTCGTTGCAGGTTTCGTGGAGATTCTCCAGCGGCGCGCCGGACAGTTCGAGCTGGCCGGCAGGTTCGAGGCTGATCGCGCCGTCGCTGCCGGACATGGCGATCACCTTGCCGCCTTCTTCCACCGGCTTCCAGCCGAATTCCTGCATGGCGAGCAGCAGATCTTTTATGCCGCCGGGTTCGTCATAGCTCGGGGCATGATGGTCGGTGACGGAATAGACGAATTTCTCGTGCTCGGTGCCGATCCGCCAGCGCTCCCGTGGTTTCTCGCCCCCGGCCATGGGTTCGACCAGCTGGCCGATATTCTCGATCACAGGATCGTTGCTGTCTGAAACCTGTCTAGTGCTCATTGTCTGGCCTTAGGAAATCATCAGCGGCTAGGCCAATAAAAAAATGGTGGAGCGTTAAAAGCTATTGTTGCTTGTCAGAGGAGCCAGCTGACCGCGGCAAAGCCGCCGACGAAGAGAATGCCGACGACGGTTGTCGCGAGAGCGAAGTTCTTGTCGATCCAGAGCTTCATCGGCGGGCCGAAAAACCGCAGCAGCGCAGCAACCAGAAAGAAGCGCGCCGAGCGGGCGATAATCGCCGCCCCGACCAGGATGTGCAGCGGCATGGCGGTGCTGCCGGCGGCGATGGTGATTACCTTGAAGGGCAGCGGCGTGAAGCCGGCCAGGAGGACGACGATCCAGCCCTGTTCGTTGAAATTCTGTGCAAAAACATCGAATTTCTCGGTGACGCCGTAAAATTCGAGAATCGGCAGGCCGACCGTTTCGAAGACGAAATAGCCGATCGCATAGCCGAGCAAGGCGCCGAGCACCGACGCGACGGTGCAGACAAAGGCGTACCAGTAGGCCCGCTCCGGACGCGCGAGGCACATCGGGGCGAGCATGGCGTCCGGCGGAATCGGGAAGAAGCTGGATTCGGCAAAGCTGATTCCGGCGAGCCATTTGGGAGCCTGTGGATGGCCCGCTTTGTCGAGCATCCATTCATAAAGTTTTTTGAGCATTTTTTAGACCTCAAGCGCCGGGCGCAGGCATCCGTCTGCTTGGCTTCCCTCGCATAAGCTCGGGCGCGCGGTCGCGCTTGCCTCGCTTCGTTCGGTTTGTCCACGATGATTCCGAGCGCAGCGAGGCAAGGCCACCATATAAAATGGATGGTGTCCGCCGTGCCTAATGGGCGCGAAAGCCAAGGGCGCGGATGCCTGCGCCCGGCGCCTGGGGTTCAAAGACAATTCCATCCTAGTGACCGGGCGTACCGGAGATGTCCTCGAGCAATTCCTTCGGCGTCTCGCGGCCATGGTCGGTGCCGGCGGTGCGGTCGCCCCTGGCGAGAGCGAAGACGACGCCAGACAGGGCGAGCAAGCCGATGATGTTCGGCAGGGTCATGGCGGCGTTGGAAATGTCGCCGAGACGCCAGACCAGCTGCAGCGGAGCGAAGGAGCCGATCAGAATGACCACGCACCACAATATCCGCCAGATGATGTGCAGGGTTTTCTCGCCCTTGAGGCTGGCCCCCGGCAACTGGTCATAGAGAAAGGTGATCGCCCGTTCGCCATAATAGCTCCAGGTGAGCAAGGTGGTGAAGACGAACAGGATCAGCGCGACCGATACGATCAATGTGCCGATCGGAATGCCGAAAACGAGGAAGGGGAAGGCTGCGGCATAAGCACCGGAGGTCATGGCAAAGCCGTTGAGGTCGGATTGCCAGGCATGTTCGACGGCCTGCTTGACGCCATCGGCATCGGTATAGGTGAAGTCTCCGGCCACGGTCAGCATGACCAGCGCGGTCATCGTGCAGATGACCACCGTGTCGATGAACGTGCCCATCATCGCGAAACGGCCCTGTGCTGCGGGATCGTTGGTCTGGGCGACCGCGTGGGCAATCGGGGTCGAACCCTGTCCGGCCTCGTTCGAGAACAGGCCGCGCGCGACACCGGCGCGGATCGCCATGATGATCGCTGCACCGAGGAAGCCGCCGGTTGCCGACTGCGCATTGAAAGCGCCGTCGAAAATCCGGCCGAAGGTTTCCGGAAGATAGGGCAGGTTGATGCCGAGAGCGATCAACGCCATGATCAGATAGGCGCCGGCCATCCACGGCACTATGGTTTCGGCAACCTTGCCGATCGACTTGATGCCGCCGATGATCACGGCAAAGACCGCCACGGCCGCCACGGCGCCGCCGATCCATTCCGGCACGCCGAACAGTTCGTTGGCGCTGTCGCCTAGGCTGTTGGCCTGGATGCCGTTGCCGGTGACCAGCGCGGAAAACAGGGTGCCGAGGCAGAAGAGAATGGCGAGCCATTTCCATTTCGGGCCAAGGCCGATGGCGATATAGGTCATCGGGCCACCGCGATAGGTGCCGTCAGCGGCCTGCGACCGGAAGCGTACGGCGAGTGATCCTTCGGCGAAAGCGAGGGCCATGCCAAACAGGGCGGTCACCCACATCCAGAAGATCGCGCCGGGTCCGCCGAGCGTGATCGCGGTGGCGACGCCGGCGAGATTGCCGGTGCCGACCTGACCGGACAGCGCGGTCGACAGCGCCGCGAAAGGAGAGATCTCGCCCGCGCCTTTCTTGTCCGATTTCTTGAACAGACCGGCCAGCGAGGGCAAAAGACGGAATATCGGGTAGCCGCGCAGGCCGATCATCAGGTAGATGCCGGCGCCCAGCAGGATCACGACCATCGGCGGAATCGGGAGAATTTCTTCGCCGGCCCAGCTGCCGCCCCAGATAAAATCCGACAGATTGGTGATCGGCTCGATCGCCGCTTCGAGACCTGAAACAGGTGCTGTACTCACAAAACTTCTCCCCGATGGCGCGCGTGGGCGCATATACTATCCCGAGCAGCAGGATTAGCAGGCGCATGGTTTTTGGCAAATGCTTTTGCCATCCTGACGGCAGAGCCTATGCTGAAAGAAAACCGGACAACAGTATGGAGACGATATGATGCACAGCCTTTGGGTGAAGAAAGACGCGCTCGCGCAATCGGAATGGCGGGAAAGCGAGACACCGTCGCTGGCCGACGGGCAGATTTTGCTGGAAATCGACAAATATGCCCTGACCGCCAATAATATCACCTATGCGACGGTCGGTGACGGCTTTGGCTACTGGAATTTTTTCCCGACCGGTGACGAACAATGGGGCATTGTTCCGGTCTGGGGCTTTGCCAAGGTCGTGGCGTCGGAAAATGGCGATATCGCGGTGGGCGAGCGGGTCTATGGCTATCTGCCGATGGCCAGCCATTTGCTGGTGACGCCCACCAATGTGACCGATGGCGGCTTTGTTGACGGCGCCGCGCATCGGCAGGGACTGGCGATCATCTACAATCAATATCACCGACTGGGTGAAGGCGAAGGCGAGCGGGAAGCGGAGCGCGCGATTTTCGAGCCCCTGTTCACGACCAGCTTCCTGATCGAACATTTCATGCGGTCGAACGACTGGTTCGGCGCGCAGGCCCTGTTGTTGACCAGTGCCTCGTCGAAAACCGCGCTGGGGCTGGCGATGGTGGCGAAAAGCCTGAGTCCGGAGATCCGGCGGATCGGTCTGACCTCGGCGGGGAACAAGGCTTTTGTCGAGAGTTCGGGCCTGTATGACGCGGTCCTGACCTATGACAATCTGTCAGCGGCCGATGCTGCAACGCCAACCGTTTCGGTCGATTTTGCCGGCAGCGGCCCGTTGCTGGGCGCGATCCACAGCCAATGGGGCGATGCGCTGAAATTCAGTTCGCTGGTCGGCGTGACCCATATTTCGGAGCGCGGTGGTGCAGACGATCTGCCCGGACCGAAACCGGAGCTCTTCTTTGCGCCGACCGCGGCCGAAACCCTGATCAAACAGGTCGGGCCGGTCAGTTTCCGCGGGCAGGTTGAAGAGCAATTCGCCGCCTTCGTTGCGGGTGCCAGCGATTATCTGACGATCGAGGATATGAGGGGACGCGAGGCCCTGCAGTCCGCCTATCTGGACATGCTGGCGAACAAGGTTGCCCCGAGCCGCGGGTTGATATGTCACATGGCGTAACGTGGCAAATGCTTGATTGTGCAGGCAAATAGGAGGATAATGGCACAAGCCGGGTCGCACCGACGGGGGAAACAGCGTGACTGATCCAACAGGACTGCCGGATTTGGGAAACCATGCCCTGTTTCAGGGCGTGGCGCCCGAGGCGCTGCACGCGCTGCAGTCGGTTTCGGCGTTGAAGCGGGTTGCCGGTGGCGAGGCGCTGGTCCGCCAGGGGGAAGAGGCCGACGCCCTCTATTTCGTCGAATCCGGCCGGTTCCGGGTGGTGGTCAACAGGACGCGGATCGTCGCCCATATCGAAAGCGGCGAAGCGGTCGGGGAACTTGCCTTTTTCGCCGGTGGCAAGCGCACCGCCGATGTCGTGGCGATGCGCGATTCCCGCGTGCTGGAAGTGTCCCGCAGCGCCTTTGACGCGATCGCGGTGCAGCATCCCGAATTATATGCCGCCATGCTCAAGCTGGTGTCCGAGCGGCTGGCGGTTGCAACCGCGCGGACATCCTCGATAATAGCGAAAAACCCGCGGGTGGTCGCAATGCTTCCGGCGGGAACCAGCCAGTTGCCGGACGGCTTTCTGGCGCGTCTGGCAGAGGCCTTTCGAGCGGTTGTCCGGCCCGAGACGCCGGTGGTGCCAGTCGATCGCGCAACCAGCGAGGCGGCCGACGCGCACGAATATCAGTCCTGGTTGGCCGAGCAGGAGGCAAAGGGCGCCTATGTCCTGATCGACGGCAGCGGACCGGAGGACTGGGGGCAGATGGTCTGCCGCAACGCCGATGCGCTGGTGATGGTGGCGCGGCCCGGTCAGACGGACCCTGAACCCAATGCGATGGAACAGGCTGCGATGGGCTGGATCGCCGAACCGCAGCGCACCCTGCTGCTGCTCCGCTCGAACGCTGGCAAGACGATCAGCCACAGCGGCGACTGGATCGATCCGCGTGCGCCCAAGCTGCACCATCATGTTGCGCTCGACGATGATGCGGATTTTGCCAAGATCGCTCGGTTCCTGACCGGGCGTGCAATCGGCGTGGTGCTGGCCGGGGGTGGCGCTCTGGGCTGCGCGCATCTGGGTGTGATCAAGGCCTTGCGGCAGGCGGCTATCCCGATCGACTTCATCGGCGGAGCCAGCGCCGGGGCGGCCATGGGCGGCGCCATCGCACGCGGTATGTCGGTCGACGAGACGCTCGACCAGATGGAGGCGATGTTCATTCACGCGAAGGCGATGAAAAGGCTGACGCTGCCGATCAATTCGCTGCTCGATCCGACGGTGTTCGATAGCGAACTGAGAAACCGCTACGGGACAAGAGACATCGCCGACCAGCCGATCAATTTCTTTGGTGTCTCGACCAACCTGTCGACCAATGGTCTGCACATCCACCGGCGCGGGCCGCTGTGGGAATGCGTTCGCGCCTCGGGCTCGCTGCCGACCATATTGCCGCCGTTTATCGACAGCGACGGCAATATCCTGGTCGATGGCGGCGTGCTCGACAATGTGCCGGTCAAGGTGATGCACGGCCTGAAAGCCGGGCCGAATATCGTGGTGTCGCTGGGCGACCCGAACGAGGTGTGGCGCACGAAAGCATTATATACCGACATTCGTGGACGCTGGAGCCTGCTGCGCGATTTCATCCTGCGCCGCAAACAGGCGGTGGAATTTCCTTCTATCGTCGAGATCATGTCCCGTTCGATGGTGGTGGCCAGCCGCATGGCGTCGAAGGAAATGCTCGGCGAGCAGGACATTTTGGTTAATCCGCCGATCATAGCCAATATGCAGATACTGGACTGGCATCTGGGCCGGGAACTGGCGGAAATGGCGGCCGAATATATCGGAGAGCAGGTCATTCCGACGATGGATTTCAATGAGTAATTTACCATATAGGTAAAAATATCTTGACAGTGTCACGCTGTTCCGGTACATATCAGGAACATCGCGAAATTGTGATTCGGGCCAGCCGGCTCTGAATGACCCCACCGGACAGGCGGGGCCGTTCGGCCGGAAGGCCCTTTTTTATGTCCGGACGGTTCGCGGCGGTCCGGCACGGAGCAGATTATGGCAAAAGCAAAAATCGGGGGTCTATATGATGACAGGCGCAAGGTGAAATTCCTGAAAAATCTCGCCACCAGTTCGCATGTGTCGGCCTCGGCAAAAGCCGCCGGTGTCGGAATTTCGACCGTCTATAGCTGGCGCGAACGGGATCCGGAATTTCTCCGCGCATGGATGCGGGCGCTTGCCGCCGGCTATGAGCTGCTTGAAGTCGATATGCTCGAACGCGCGCGCAACGGCGTCGAGAAGCCGGTTTTCCACGAAGGAAAGGAAGTGGCGAGGGTCCGGCACTATAATGACGGCATCGGCGTCAAACTGTTGCTGGCGCACCGGCAGATGGTGGCGATGATCCGCGCAGCCGAGGAGGATATCAACCCAGAACAGGTACGCGCGAGCCTGGACCGGAAGCTGGCAGATATGCGGGAAAGGTTGCTCAAGCGGGAGGCGCTGGCCGAGGGGCGGGCAGGGTCGACGGCTTCTGACAATGATGAATGATGGCAACGCAACGGAATTATTGGCCCGACTGACGCCGCGCGATCGCCAGATGTTTGTCTCGCGGCTGAGCACGATAGAGCAGCAGGAATTTCTGTATCGCTGGCCGTTCTGGGCGCGGCCCGAACAAATGCCGCCTGCCGGCGACTGGTTGATCTGGCTGATCATGGCAGGGCGTGGCTTTGGCAAGACCCGGGCCGGGGCCGAATGGGTGCGTCATATCGCCGAAGGCGATGGCAGCGCCCGTTTTGCGCTGGTTGGCGCGAACTATGCCGAAACCCGGACCGTGATGGTCGAAGGAGAAAGCGGCCTGCTGTCGATTGCGCCGCCCAAGCAGCGGCCGGTCTGGGAGCCTTCGCTGAAGCGGCTGACCTGGGAGAATGGCGCGCAGGCGCATCTCTATTCGGCTGCCGAACCGGAGGGCCTGCGCGGTCCCCAGCACAGCCATGGCTGGTGCGACGAGATCGCCAAGTGGATGAACAATGCCGGGCAGGCGGAAGCCGCCTGGGACAATCTGAAAATGGGTCTGCGGCTTGGCTCTCGGCCGCAACTGGTCGCCACCACAACGCCGCGACCGGTGCCGCTGGTGCGGGCGCTGGTTAGCGGGGAGGTGACAATCACGACCGGACGGACGCAGGACAATCATCTGCATCTGCCGGCCGCCTTTCTGACCGCCATGGAGGCCGACTATCGCGGCACGCGGCTGGGACGGCAGGAACTGGACGGCGAGCTGATAGAGGATGTCGAAGGGGCGCTCTGGACAAGGGCGATGATCGAGGGGTGCCGGGTTGGCCGTGACGCCGTTCGTGTCGAGCATAGTCGATACACAGGGGATAGCGCGAACCGGTCTCTCGCCTGCGCTCGAGACGAACGGGATATGGGCCTGGTCCGTATCGTCATCGGGGTTGATCCACCGGCATCGAAAAGCGGTGATGCCTGCGGCATCATTGTTGCGGGCCTGGGCGGGGATGGCAAAGCCTATGTGCTGGCCGATGCCAGCGTGGAAAAGGCCAGCCCCGAAACCTGGGCGCGCAAGGTGGCGGAGGCCGCTGATCGCTTTGAGGCCGACCGGATCATTGCCGAAGCCAACCAGGGCGGCGCGATGGTCAAGTCGGTGCTGCAGGCGGCGAAGATTTCGCTGCCGGTGAAGCTGGTCCACGCCGCGCGCGGCAAGGTTGCAAGAGCGGAGCCGGTGGCGGCGCTTTATGAAAATGAGCGGGTGCGTCATGTCGGCGCTTTTCCGCAGCTCGAGGACGAGATGTGCGGTTTGCTGGTTGGCGGCGGCTATGAGGGGCCGGGGCGCTCGCCCGATCGGGCGGATGCGCTGGTCTGGGCGTTGACGGAACTGATGCTGGGGAAAAGGCGGGAACCGCGGGTGCGGTGAATGGCCTGTCGAATGGCGCGTGCTCCGCACTTGATGCGGAGCTCTCTCGGCATTCAGTTGCTATCCGCCAGAGCTCCGCATCAAGTGCGAAGCACATCGCGTAATAGAGGAAATAAACATGACATTCTGGGAAAATATCACGCTCGCCTTCAAGGGCGGGGGTGCCTCCTTGCGGCCGCCTTTGGGGCGCAGCTATATCGGCACTTATGGTGGCGCGGCTCTTTCGGGGGACGCGCCCTTTTCTTATGAGGGCCGGGTGCGCGAGGCCTATGTCGAAAATGCGATTGCCCAGCGGGCGGTGCGCATTGTCGCCGAAGGGGTTGGCGGCGCGCCGCTGGTCCCGGTGGAAGGCAAGCTTGCGGCCCTGGTCGAAGGAAGCGGCGCGGGGCAGTCGCTGCTGGAGACTGTCGCGGCGCATCTGCTGCTGCATGGCAATGCCTATGTCCAGATCATCCATGGCGATGACGAGCCTGCCGAGCTTTACGCGCTCCGCCCCGACCGGATCACGGTCGAGCCCGATGCCAAGGGCTGGCCAGTGGCTTATGCCTATCGGGCCGGTGAACATCGCACCCGCTTTGCCGCGCAGGACGCGATGGGCCGCCCGGCGATCATCCATCTCAAGGGCTTCCACCCGACCGATGACCATTATGGGCTCGGCTGTCTGGGCGCGGCGGCAAAGGCGGTGGCGGTGCATAATGCGGCGGCGAAATGGAACAAGGCGATCCTCGACAATGCGGCGCGCCCATCCGGGGCGCTGGTCTATGATCCGGGCGCGGATGGATCGGCGTTGACTGGCGAGCAGTTCGACCGGCTGAAGGCCGAGATGGAGGCGAGCTTTGCCGGTTCCGGCAATGCCGGGCGGCCGATGCTGCTCGAGGGCGGTCTGAAATGGCAGGCGATGAGCCTGACTCCGGCGGACATGGATTTTGTCGCCCTGAAAGAGGCGGCGGCGCGGGAAATCGCGCTGGCCTTTGGCGTGCCGCCGATGCTGCTCGGGCTGCCCGGTGACAACAGCTACGCCAATTATCGCGAGGCCAACCGGGCCTTGTGGCGGCTGACGATATTGCCGCTGGCGGGGAAGATCCTGGATGGATTGTCTGGGGCGCTGGGCAGCTGGTGGCCGGATGTAAAGCTGGCGGTGGACCGGGACCAGATCCCGGCCTTGTCGGAGGATCGGGAGCGGTTGTGGAAGCAGGTGTGCGAGGCGGACTTCCTGTCGCCGGAAGAGAAGCGGGCGATGCTGGGGGTGTAGATTCATTTTGTCTCGCGGCAGTTCGCTGCGCGAACGCCTCCGACGGGGATTTTTTGTTTAACCTCAGGCGCCGGGCGGGCGCATCCGCGCCCTTGGCTTTCGCGCCATAAGGCGCGGCGGCCGGTCGGCCTTGCCTCGTTGCGCTCGGTTAGAAACCAGCCACGAGTGTGAGCGCCGAACCGACGCGAAGCGGAGGCAAGCGCGACCGCGCGTCCGCAGCGTAGCGAGGATAGCCAAGCGGGCGGATGCCCGCGCCCGGCGCTTGAGGTTAAAACGGAGTTTTATACAAAATGCAAAATAACGAAATGCTCGCCCGCCTGATGGCGCAGGCGGAAGGCGATGGCGCGGATCTGGTGACATTGCGCGCGATTGTCGAGGAGGCGACCGACAGCGGCGCGGTGCGGGTGCTGGACCGGCTTGGCCTGTCCGACCCGGGCGCCGAGGATGATATTGACGAGTTGCGCGAACTGCTCCGCGCCTGGCGCGACGCCAAGGCGAGCGCGTGGAAGGCGGCGATCCGCTGGATCGTGCGGGGGGTGCTGGCGCTGCTCTTGGTCGGCATCGCGATGCGGCTGGGTCTGGGGCATCTGGTGTCGTGAGAGAGGTGGAACGGGCTGTTTGTGGTGAGCTTTTCGAACCACGCCTCTCGGACGAGCAGTGCCCTTCGACAGGCTCAGGGCGAACGGATATCACCGCAAAAGGTCCTTCGACAGGCTCAGCACGAACGGATTTTCTTTCAGTGATACCGGACACCATCCGCTTCGCCGGCTATGCCGCGATCTTCGACCGGGTGGATCGGGGCGGCGATATCGTCAGGCCGGGCGCGTTCGGCGATCTGGCCGAAGGACAATCCCTGCCGCTGCTCTGGCAACATGATCCGATGCAGCAGATCGGCCGGGTTGATTTTGCCCGTGAGGACCGGCGCGGATTGCGGGTCATCGGGACTGTTTCTACCACGACCCGGGCCGGACGGGAGGCGGCCGCCTTGTTGTCCGGCGCGTCGGTGAAGGGGCTGAGCTTCGGCTACCGCGTCAAGCGGGCGACGGGCGAAAAGCCGCGCGAATTGCTCGATCTGGATGTCGCGGAAATTTCGCTGGTGACAGCTCCGATGCAAGCACTGGCGCGCGTTCATCTGGTCCGTAAGCCCTGATTCGACCGCGCGAAGACGCGAAGAGGAACGATCTGTTTTGTGACTGCGTGCGATTTCGACAATCGAATGAAAATTAACCCCAGGAAAGGAATATCATGGAACTCTCTCCCAATACCCCCCTCGAAACCAAGGCGGATCCGCTCGAGGCGTCGTTTGATGCGGTGCTGATGGCGGAAGAGACCGAAAGTCATGGCAAGGCGATTGCTGCCTTGCGCGGCGATGTGGACGGCCTGAAGGGGCAGGTCGAGGCGATCGGCAAGGCTTCGGCGCGACCCGCGCTGGCCGGAAATATCGATGGCGCGAAGGGGATGCCGTCTTCGGCTGCTGCGCAGGATTTTGTCGCGAAATATCTCCGGCGCGGGAACCATGAGGGCGTCGAGCTGAAAAGCTTTTCCGGGGCCTCTGGACCCGAGGGCGGTTTTGCCGTGCCACAGGAGATTGACGGGCTGATCGGGGCGACGCTCAAGGATATTTCGCCGATCCGCGCGATCGCGACCGTGGTGCAGACCGGCACGGCGGGTTATCGCAAGCTGGTCACCACCGGCGGCACGCCCTCCGGCTGGGTCAGCGAGACCGCGGGGCGTCCGGAAACCGATACGCCCGATTTCAACGAGATCGCGCCGCCGACCGGCGAGCTTTACGCCAATCCGGCGGCGTCTCAGGCGATGCTCGATGACGCGGCCTTTGACGTCGAATCCTGGCTGGCCGACGAGATTGCCCGCGAATTTGCGCAAGCCGAGGGGGCGGCCTTTGTCGGTGGTTCCGGGGTTAACCAGCCGCGCGGTTTTCTCAATGCGACGGTGACCGATGAGAGCGATGATGTGCGGGCCTTCGGCTCGCTGCAATATGTGCCGTCGGGCGCGAGCGGTGACTTTGACAGCGAAGATGTGCTGGTCGATCTGGTGCACACGCTGCGGCCCGCTTACCGGCAGGGCGCGAGTTTTGTGATGAACAGCTCGACGCTCGCCCATATTCGCAAGTTCAAGACGGCGGACGGTGCTTTTCTGTGGCAGCCGTCGCTGGCCAATGGACAGCCCGCGACGCTGCTCGGCTATCCGGTGGTGGAGGCCGAGGACATGCCCGATATTGCCGCCGACAGCCTGGCGATTGCCTTTGGCAACTTCCGCGCCGGTTACCTGATCGCCGAACGCAGCGCGACCCGCATCTTGCGCGATCCGTTCACCAACAAGCCGTTCGTCCATTTCTACGCGACCAAGCGGGTTGGCGGACAGGTGATGAATTCGGAAGCGATCAAGCTGATGCAGTTCAGCGCTTCCTGAACCTCCTTGCTGTGCTTCGGCGCAGCGCGCCCGTGCCGGTTGCTCCCCCCTCTCGATCCGGCACGGGCGCATCTTTTGAACCATGAATGAAAGGATGGCGCGACCGTGAGCTTTCCCATTGCAGACTGGCCGGATTTGCCGGCAGCGCTGATCGCAGAGGTCAGGGATTTTGTCCGGATTGATCATCAGGCCGATGATGACGCCATCGATGCGTTCCTGCGCAGCGCGGCGTCCCTGTGCGAGGATTTTACCGGCCAGATGCTGATCGCGCGGTCGGTGACCGACATGTTGCCGGCGCGTCAGGCCTGGCAGAAGCTGAAACGGCTGCCGGTGCAGGCGATTGCTTCGGTCGAGGCCGTGGGGGCGGACGGAGCGGCGTCGCTGCTGGCGGTCGCGGACTATGCCGTGGATATCGACAGCGACGGGATCGGCTGGATCAGGCTGCACCGGAGCGACGGCGGGTCGCGCATCCGGGTTCGCTATAGCGCCGGTCTGGCGGCGGAATGGAACGCGTTGCCCGCGGGTCTGCGCCAGGGGATCGTGCGGATGGCTGGCTATCTCTACGCCAATCGCGACAGCGTCGATGCCGGTGGTCCGCCGAGCGCGGTGACCGCCTTGTGGCGACCCTATCGGCGGATGAGGATGGCATGATGGGACAGGAATTTTCCGGTATCTTGCGCGAACGCATATCGATCGAGCGGCAGGCGGTCGGGCGCGATGCGCTCGGTTCTGCCGAGCCGCAATATATTACCGTTGGCGTCTTCTGGGCAGCGGCTGAAGCGCTGCACGGCGGAACGCCCAGTGAGGCGGAAAGCCGTTCGGCGATGCCGCGCTGGCGCTTCATTCTGCGCGAAACCCGGGCGATCAAGCCGGGCGACCGGCTGGTCTGGGGGGAGCGGATAATGACCATATCGAGCGTCCTATTGGAGCATCGGCTGATCCCGAAGACCATCCTGCAGGCGGAGGAGAAGAGATGATGGAAAAATTGCAGCAGCGTGGCGAGGCCCTTGCCGAACAGCGGTTGGCCGAGGCGAAATCCGAGATCAAGTCGGTGCTGGTCGAAGAGTTGCCCGACGACGTGCAGGTCGTCGAAACGGAACTGGGGATCCAGGTGCAAGCGCCGCGATTGCGCGCGCGGCTGATCGGGAACAGCAGCTTGCGCGATATCGCCTTTCTGATGCGGGCCGCGCGATGAGTAGCGCGCTCGAAGCGGTGCAGCAGCAGTTGGTGACGCAACTGGATGCCAAGCCGTCATTGACCGGCCTGATCAGCGGTATATTCGACGGCCCGCCGCCGCGTGCCGCTTTTCCCTATATCGCGCTGGCCACGGGGGCTTCGCTTGACTGGAGCCACAAGGGCGGTGTCGGCCGGGAATTGAGCCTGGCTCTGACCGTCCATGATGATGGTGAGACGGCGGCGCGATTGCATAGGGTGATGGCGTTGGTCGAAGAGGCCTTGGAGCCGGGGCTGGATGATCCCGATGGCTGGCAAATCGTCACCTTTGATTTTCGCCGGACGCGGATTGTGCGCAGCGCGGTTAGCCCGTGGAGCGGGCTGGTCGAGTATCGGGCGCGGGTTTTGAAAAGCTAGTGCCCCTGCGCAGGCAGGTTTTTATTTTAACCTCGGACGCCGGGTTTACTTTGTCTCACGGCAGTTCGCTACGCTCACGCCTCCGACGGGGATTTTTTATTTAACCTCAGGCGCCGGGCGGGCGCATCCGCGCCCTTGGCTTTCGCGCCATAAGGCGCGGCGGCCGGTCGGCCTTGCCTCGCTGCGCTCAGTTAGAAGCTCATCATAGTGGGAGAGCCGAACCGACGCGAAGCGGAGGCAAGCGCGACCGCGCGCCGGGCGAAAGCCCGCCCTGTCGGAGGCGTGAGCGTAGCGAACTGCCGCGAGACACCATGACCACACACCAGAAAGGAACCAGATTATGGCAGCAGAAAAAGGCAGCGCCTTTCTCCTGAAAATTGGCGACGGCGAGGAGCCCGTCGGCTATACGACCATCGCGGGTCTGCGGACGACGCAGATGTCGATCAATGGCGAGCCGGTGGCGATCACCAGCAAGGACAGCGGCGGCTGGCGGCAATTGCTGTCGGGCGCGGGGGTGCGATCGGTTTCGGTGTCCGGGGCGGGCGTATTCACCGGCTCCGACGCCGAGATGCGGATCAAGAATCACGCGCTGGGCGGAATCATTGACGCCTATGAACTCAGCTTCGAGGGCGGCGAGCGGATGCAGGGCGATTTTCTGGTCGCCCGGCTGGACTATAGCGGCGATTATAACGGCGAGCGCAGCTACACGCTGAGCCTGGAAAGCTCGGGCGCGGTGGCCAGTGTCTGACCGGTCCGCCAACGCCCTGCGCGGCGAGGCGCAGATTGTTATCCATGGCACGCGTCTGATCCTGCGGCCCAGTTTTGCGGCCTTGGTCGCGGCCGAAGAGGAGCTTGGCTCGCTGTTCGATCTGGTCGAGCGGGCAGCCGGCGGGCGGCTTTTGCTGTCGGAAATCGTCACCCTGTTCTGGCATCTGGCTGCTGATCGTCCGGATCATCTGACCCGCGACCAGCTCGGCGAGGGGATGATGGTGCTCGGACTGGCCGGGGTGACGCCGCCGCTGAAGATATTGCTCAGGCAGATATTGTCGGGCGGCGGTGCATGAGGACTGGTCCGCCTTCACAGGAGAACAGGACTTTCGCCGCCTCCGCCTCGCGCTTGTCCGGCACTGTGTCTGCGGTCCTGGGCTGGACACCCGACCAGTTCTGGCGGGCAACGCCTGCCGAACTCGCGACGATATTCTCGACCTTTGCCGACAATATGGCCGGCCTGTCCGGCGAGCTTCCGCTCGGCACAGCACAATTGGAAAAACTGAAAGAGGTCTTCCCCGATGGATGAAGAAATCGAACGGCTGGTGGTCAGCGTGCGCGCCGATACCGCCGGCTTTGCCAAGGATGTGGCCGATATGAAGGGCCAGCTTGATGGTCCTTTTGCATCGGGGCTGGAGCGGGCGGGATCGGCGCTGGAGTCCACGCTCGGCCGCGCGATCCGTCGCGGTTCACTGGGTTTCGAGGACCTGCGCCGGGTGGCGCTGTCGGTGATGAACGATATCGCCGATGCGGCCATCCGGAGCGGTTTGCACAATCTTTTTGGTGGCGGTGCGGGTGGCAGCGGTCTGCTCAATATCGGAACATCCTTGCTGGGCGCCTTTCTCGGCGCGCCGGGGCGGGCGACCGGTGGTCCGGTCAGCGGCGGCCGTGCCTATATGGTCGGAGAACGCGGGCCCGAGCTGTTCGTGCCGACCGCAGCGGGGCGGATCGAGCCGCCGGTACCGGTCAGCACTGCGCCGAATATCCGATTGACCATCAACATATCCGACAATGGCCAGGGCAGCGCGCCCGACCAGATGCGCCGGTCGAGCCGGCAGGTGGCGCGGGCGGTGCGCAATGCGCTGTCGGCGAAGGCGGGCTGATATGGGATTCTGGCTAGCCGACAAAAGAACGGGACAGCAGGGCAGCTTCATCCAGCGCTTCGATCCGCGCTTCTGGACGATCAATTTCCCGCGCCCGATGATGGCGTCGGTGGTGACCACTGCAGCCGATGCGCTGCGCGTGGATGCGGTCTTCTACAATAGCGACGATCTGGCCGGGCTGATCTGGGAGAGCGAAGATGGGCTTGATCATCCGTTGCTCGCTTATGACACGGAGCGCGACTATGCGCGGCTCAAATGGACGTTTCACTGGCGCTCCTCGGGCATTATGCCTCTCGATGCGATCAACGGGCCGACGCTGACGATCGAGGGGCGGGACGCGGCGGGCGATCCGAAATCCTGGTATGTGCGGCTGTGGAACTATGCCAGCGGCATGCCGACCGATGCGGATATCGCGATAGAATTTTCCAGTGTCGACGGCGGGTTTCTGCTGCCCGGCGAGGCTGATCCGGTGCATCCCGGGGATATCGACCGGCTGTTCATTTCGATCGTCCCGCCGGAATATGACGAGCTTGGTACGCGCTATGGCACGCCAAAGACCGGCTGGGTCGAAATGAGCGCGATCCGCACCGATGGCCAGGACGCGGTGCTGGAAATCGGCGATGTCATGCTGCCGGAAAATGGCCTGTCGATGGCCACCGCATATGATGACAGTTTCAACCAGACGCCGGAACGGTTGCTGCGGTTGATACGGGCCTTGGGCTATCGCGGGGCGATCAACCATTATCTCGGGATGAGCCATTATTTCCGGCTGGAGGCGGTCGGGGAGGGGCTTTATGTGAGCCTGTCCGCGCCGCAGTCGGGCGAGCAATTTGCCGCGATCAACCAGCCGGCGGCCGCGTGGCACCGCGATCTGATGGTCCGCGCCGAAGCGATGGGATATTCGGTGATCCTGTCGCTGTCCTACGAATTGTTCGACGCGCATTGCTGGAGTGACTGGAAGCAGCGGGCGGAAAATGGTGAACCGGCCCTGACCGGCTGGGAGCCGCCCTCGACACTGCTGTCACCCGCCAATGGCGATGCGATGGCCTATCTGCAAGCCGTGGCGCGGGCCTTTACCGCCATTGCCAGGGACGCCGGCGCGGCGATCCGCTTTCAGGTGGGCGAGCCGTGGTGGTGGATCATGCCGGACAAGCGGATTTGCCTCTATGATGCGGCGGCTGCAGCGGCCTTTGGCGAAAATGCGGTCAGCATAGCCAGTATCGACGGTCCGAAGACGGCGGCGCAAAATGCCATGCTCGACCAGGCCGGAGAGATATTGGCCGCGTCGACCGCCGATCTGCTCGATGCAGTGAAGGATGAAGCGGGGGAAACGCCAGTCGAGACCCTGCTGCTGGCCTATTTGCCGACGATTTTGGACGAGCAGGCACCCGAGGCCAAGCGGGCCAACCTGCCCGTCGGCTGGGCCGTTCCCGCCTTCGATATATTGCAGATGGAGGATTATGACTGGGTGATTGCCGGCAACCGGTCGGCCACGGCGGACGGGATTGCCCTGGCGACCCAGAGGCTGGGCTATCCGGTTGAACAGCAGCACTATTTCACCGGCTTTGTGCTGCAAGCTGCCGACAGCTTCATCTGGAGCCACATGGTCGATGCCATTGCCGATGCGCGCAAACGAGGCACGGCGGAGACTTTTGTCTGGGCACTGCCGCAGGTGGCGCGGGACGGTTTCATCTATTTTCAGGAAAAGGAAGACAATGTGAACGCGTTTGACGATGTGCGCTTTCCGATAGCAATCGGCCAGGGGGCCAGCGTGTCGCCCGGATTTTCCACCAATGTCGTGACGACCCTTTCGGGTCACGAGAAACGCAACAGCGACTGGGCCGATGCGCGGCTGACGTTCGATGTCGGGCCGGGCGTCCGGAGCGAAGACGAATTACGGACCTTGATCGCCTTTTACCGGGCGCGGCGGGGCGCGGCCAAGGCTTTCCGTTTCCGCGATCCCTATGATCACAGTTCGCATGAGATGGTCGGTGTGCCAACACCGATCGACCAGTATCTTGGCAAAGGCGACGGCCAGAGGACCGAATATCAGCTGGTGAAAAATTATGGCGAACCCGCCGATGAACCGCAGCAAAGGCGGATCACGCGGCCCGATCCGGAAACGGTGCAGGTCGCCGTCAACGGTCAGCTCGCCGGGGGCTGGTCGCTGGGCCCGGCGGGGGGCATAGTCTTTGACAGCCCGCCCGCCGAAGACAGCGATATCACCGCCGGTTTCCTGTTTGATGTGCCGGTGCGGTTCGAAAGCGACCGGCTGACCGTCAGCCACGCGACTTTTCTGGCCGGTGATATTCCCGAAGTGCTGCTGGTCGAAGTCCGGGAGCCGTCATGAGCCTTGACTGGCTGGACCGGGCGGTCACGACCAGCGCCTATCTCTGGCGGCTGGAACGCGCCGACGGCGTCGCTCTCGGTTTTACCTCGCATGATCGCGATATTGTGATCGACGCGTTTCGCTATCGCGCGGCTCCGGGCATGGTGCCATCCTCGATCGCACTGTCCGACGGTCTGGAGGTCGACAATGTCGAAATTGCCGGCGTGATGACCAGCGCGGCGATTGCGGAAGCGGATCTCGAGGCCGGGCGCTGGGACGGCGCGCTGCTCTATATTTCCCTGGTCGACTGGCAACAGCCCGAGGCTGAACCCCTGCCGCTGATATGCGGCGAATTTGGCGAAATCGTGCGGTCGGGCGACAGTTTTACGGTTGAAATGCTGGGCGCGACATCCTTCTTCGACGAGCCGGTTGCGCCGCTGACATCGCCGACCTGCCGCGCCGAATTCGGTGATCGCCAGTGCAAGCTCAGCCTGCACCGCTATCAGCGGCAAGGTCGGGTGCTGTCGGCCGACGGCGATGCGATTGCGATCGAGGCGCTGGGTGATGCGGCGGGCGAGTTTGCCTTTGGCGCACTGCGTTTTCTCGACGGCCGGCATTGCGGGCTCAGCTACACCATCATCAGTGGTGAAGCGGGCGTCGTCAGGCTGGCCGACTGGCCCGCTCAACCCGTGGTTCCGGGTGCAAAAGTGCTCCTCACCGAGGGCTGCAACAAGAATTTCGCAACCTGCCGCGACCGCTTTGCCAACAGCATCAATTTCCGTGGCGAACCCTATTTGCCGGGCAATGATCTGCTGACGCGATACCCCGGCGCATGACACGTTTGAGAGAAGGATCACGGGCAATGGCAGAGAAGGCTATTTCGCTTTGCGGTACGCGCTTTTGCCTGCATGGCCGCGACGAAGAAACCGGGCTGGATTGTATCGGTCTTGCCCGGCAATGCCTGTTGGCCGGTGATTTCGAATGCGACGTGCCCAATGGCTATTCGATTCGCGGCGGCTCCGAACGCTCGATCAGCGCCTTCATGGCGGAGGCCGGATTTACCCGCTTCCCGCCGGAATCGGAATTGTGCGAAGGCGATATAGTGCTGGTCCGGCCCAGTCCCGTGCAGTGGCATTTTTTGATCCGTGCCGGTGACGGATTTGTGCACGCTCATGCCGGTCTCGGCAAGGTGGTCTTCTGCCCCGGTGAGGCGCCATGGCCGATTGTCGCCCTGTTCAGACTGATGGAGGATTGAATGGCGACACTGGTTCTGAGCGCCGTCGGCACCGCGATCGGCGGTCCGATTGGCGGGACAATCGGGGCTATTATCGGCCAGCAGGTCGATCAGAATATCCTGTTCAAGCCGAAGGGACGCGAGGGGCCACGGCTGCAAGAACTGGCCGTTCAGACGTCGAGCTATGGCTCACAGATACCCCGACTATTCGGCAGGATGCGGGTGGCCGGAACGGTGATCTGGGCAACCGATCTGAAGGAAACGCGATCCCGCGAGGGCGGCGGCAAGGGACGACCCAGCACCACGATCTACAGCTATTCGGCCTGTTTCGCAGTTGCCCTTTCCAGCCGCCGGATCCAGTCCATTGGCCGGATCTGGGCAGACGGAAAAATCTTCCGTGGTGCCGCCGGGGATTTCAAGACCGAAACCGGCTTTGCCTTTCATTCCGGCAGCGAGGACCAGCCCCTCGACGGGTTGATGGCCAGTGCGGAAGCCACTGGCGGGACGCCCGCCTATCGCGGGCTGGCGCTGGCGGTTTTCGAAGACATGGACCTGACCGAATATGGCAATCGCATTCCGTCGCTGACCTTCGAAGTGATCGCCGATGACGGTTCGGTTGCGATCGCCGATATCATCATGGATATTTCGGCGCAGCGGATTGCCGGGACATCGTCCGAAAGGTTGACAGGCTATGCGGCCGGCGGTGAAGACCGGCTGGTTTCTTTGCGGGCTCTGGCCGGCTCCACACCGTTGGCCCTTTCATCCGACCCGAATGCGATCGACCGGATCGAAGCGAGGGCGCACGCCGTCGAGGACGCCGAGGCGATTGTCGCGATCACGGGCGATTTTGTCCGCACGGCCGGCGGGCAGGAAATGCAGTCGCCAGCCAGGCGCACCGCTGCTGTTTCAGTTGCCCCGAGACAAGTGTCGCTGCGCTATTATGATCCGGCGAGAGATTATCAATCCGGCATTCAGTCGGCCTTTCGTCCGGGATCGGGCAGAATGGTGCTCGTGCGGGATTTTCCGGCCGCGATATCGGCAGATCAGGCGAAGAAAATCGCCGCTTTCCGTCTGTGGTCGGAATATGACGCGCGCTTCAGCCTGCATGTTTCCGTACCGCTGGACGATGACCAGTACCGGCCCGCCACGCTGGTCGAGATCGCCGGTTTTGAGGGGCTGTGGCGCATCACGACATGCGAGATTGTGTCGGGGTGCGCGCAGTTGTCGCTGAAGCGGGTGCGCCCGAACAACGCTCCGGGTCCTGACGGGACGGAGCATGGCAGAAATATTGCGGACCCCGATCTCCGCGCCGGTCCGACCCGCCTGGTGCTCGCTGACCTGCCTTTCGCCCTTGATGCGCCGACTGTCGCCCCGGATTCTGCCAGGCTTTATGCCGCTGCAGCCGGTGATGCCGGATGGCGCAACGCGCCGCTTTTTGCCTCCGGACCGGACGGCGAACCGGGTGAGTATATCGGCCATATTCCTGCGCCCACGATCATCGGTACCGCGGTTGGGGCGCTTGGCTCGGCCAATCCGGCTCTGATTGACCGAACCGGTCAGGTCGACGTGGAACTGCACAATCCGGCGATGCTTCTGTCCCATGCTGACGAGACTCGCTTGCTCGCCGGGAGCAATATTGCGCTGATCGGTCGCGAACTGATTCAGTTCGCCGAGGCCGTTCCTCTGGGAGACGGTCGCTTTCGCCTGTCCGGGCTGATCCGGGGACTGGGCGGGACCGAGTCTGAAATCGCCAGTCATGGCGCTGGCGAGGATTTCGTTCTGCTCGACGGTGGTTCGA
This sequence comes from Sphingorhabdus sp. SMR4y, assembly GCF_002218195.1. Classification (GTDB taxonomy): domain Bacteria; phylum Pseudomonadota; class Alphaproteobacteria; order Sphingomonadales; family Sphingomonadaceae; genus Parasphingorhabdus. Next base: position 2,899,560 of record NZ_CP022336.1, read on the forward strand.
TGCTGGCCATCGATCCGGCGTTTTATGCGCCATTCGTGCCCGCTGTCTTCTTTGCAGCGGGGAGGGATGATCCGGTGCCTGTCTCTGTCGCCATCGAGTCACCGGGGCTCGCCTTGACACCCTGGTCCCCGGTCCACCCGAGATGGCAGTTTGTCGATGGCGACGACCTGGAGATCAGCTGGACCCGCCGGTCCCGGGCCGGAGCGATCTGGTCCGATCATGTCGATGTACCGCTCGCCGAAGAAGCCGAGCAATATCGAATTGAACTGGCCGCCGGTGAAGAATCGGTCGCGATCGTTTCGCTGGAAGTGCAGGAAGCCCGCGTGACCATTTCGTCCGCTCAATTGGAGCCCTTTGTCGCGGGGAATATCGACATCCTGAGCGTCAGGATTTTCCAGATCGGCGATGCTGGCCAATCGGTGGCGCTCGCCTTCGGAATCCCGTTTTAAGAACCTGTTTTCAGTCCCACGCGTTTCACATTCAGACATCCAAAGAGAGAGAAATATCATGGCAAGTTTGAAAAGTGCCCGGTTCGGCTTCCCGCTGCTGGCAGCGGGGCAGGCGCATAAGGAACTGTTTCACAATGAGGCGCTCGCCCGGATCGACTTTCTCATTCACCCGACCGTGCAGGCGGTCGAGAGCGATCCCGCGAACATTGTTCCGACGCCCGGCCAGTCATGGCTTGTCGCGCCGGGCGCTGTGGACGACTGGCAGGACCATGATGACGATATCGCCGGGTGGACGGGAAACGGCTGGCTGTTCATCACCCCGGTGCCCCTGATGCGAGTCTATGTCACATCGAGCGAAAATTTTGTCGTTTATCGGGGAGGCTGGGAATCGCCGGAAGCCGTTGCCCGTCCGGAAGCAGGTGCCATGGTCGACAGCGAAGCGCGTTCGGCAATCGATTCGATTCTGGCGGCTCTGGTGGCGCAGGGAATTCTGCCGACTGGCCCGTGAAAGCGACTCTTCCGCGCCACTGGCGGACGGATTTTCGCTATCCCACCGAGATTAAGGTCTATTTTTTAGCTTAAATACTGAAAATGGCGACATTTTCGCAACAGTTATGCAATTTGGCTGCTTGCACTGGCAAGATCAAGCGGGTAGAAAGCGGCGTGAATTTAGAACCTAATTGAGAAGGGGAATATAAATGCGGAAGCTTGCCTTAGGAATGGCGCTTGCCTCCACAGCGCTCGCTACACCTGCCCTGGCCCGTGATGGCCAGTGGTATGTCGGTGTCGAGGGCGGTGCGATGATTGTCGAAGACGTTGACCTGGATATCGCTGGTATCACAGATACTGCCAGCATCGATCACGACACAGGATATGATTTCGACGGAATAGTCGGTTATGATTTCGGATCATTCCGTCTTGAAGCTGAAGTTGGCTACAAACAGGCTAGCTCTGGTGACCTTATCGGTACGACCCCGGTTCTCGGCGGCGCGTTCATTCCTGGTCTCGGAAATTCCGGAAACGCCGGATATTTCATTGACACAAACGGCGACGTCAATGCGCTCAGCTTCATGCTGAACGGTCTGGTTGACTTCGGTCCTGATGACGGACTTCAGGGCTTTGTAGGCGGCGGCGTTGGTGTTGCTCGTACAGAACTCACCAACATTATTGCAACGCCATGGCTTGACGATTCCGATACCGGTTTCGCATGGCAGGCAATTGCCGGTGTCCGCGCTCCGCTCAGCGACAGCTGGGACGTTGGCCTGAAATATCGCTATTTCAACACAACCGGTGTTGATCTTGTCGATTCGCTCGGTCGTGATGTTTCAACCGATGTTTCGAGCCACTCGATCCTCGGTAGCTTGATCTACAACTTTGGCGGCGAACCTGCGGCACCACCGCCACCACCGCCTCCGCCACCACCGCCACCACCGCCACCTCCACCGCCACCACCGCCACCACCACCGGCAGTATGTGCGCCTGGCCCTTACATTGTGTTCTTTGACTGGGATCAGTCGGATATCACTCCTGAAGCGGCTTCGGTTCTCGACAATGCGGTTACCGCATATGGTGATTGTGGTTCGGCTCAGGTCATGCTGGCTGGTCACGCTGACAAATCTGGTTCTGCCAGCTACAACGTCGGCCTGTCCCAGCGTCGCAACGCGGCTGTTCGTGCGTATCTTGAATCGCGCGGCATCGGCAGCGGCGTTATCTCGAGCGAAGCCTTCGGTGAATCGCGTCCTCGCGTTGAAACCGCAGACGGCGTTCGTGAGCCTCAGAACCGTCGTGTTGAAGTTATGTACGGACCTGGTTCCGGCAACTAATAGCAACACTGCTACCAATATCGGAAAGGGCTGGTCTTCGGACCGGCCCTTTTTCGTTTCCGCTCTGGTAATGTCACGGGACGGGGGACTCCCCCATCCGCTCTGTTCTCCGGCAACCGGATTTCAACAGTCTGGAGTGATTTCGGATGAGCCGCTTCAAGCAGACCGAGATCTGATACCGCCGATGCTGGAGCAGATGCGATCTATCCGGTACCGGCTGGCGAAAAGGTGTTCGCGAACTGATGTAAGATCAGTCCGGTGAGGGGGAGGGCATCGGGTGCGAAAGCCGCTAGAGGTCTGCTTCAGACCGTCACAGGGATTTAGCCAAGCAGGCTTTCGAACAGGGCCAGTCCGTCGGTACCGCCATGTTTCTCGTCAATAGCCCGTTCCGGGTGCGGCATCATGCCCAGAACATTGCCCGCTTTGTTGATTATGCCGGCAATGTTGCGCGAAGACCCGTTGATGTCGCCGCGATAGCGGAACAGCACCTGGTTCTCGCTTTCCAGCCGGTCCAGTGTTTCCTCATCGGCAAAGAAATTGCCGTCATGATGGGCGACGGGGATCGAAATGGGGGTTTGCCTGTCATAGCTGGACGTGAAAATTGTGTCTGTGTTGATAACGTCCAGATCGGCGTCCTTGCAGACGAAATTGATGTTGCTGTTGCGCATCAGCGCACCCGGCAAAAGCCCCGTTTCGGTAAGAATCTGAAAACCGTTGCACACGCCCAGAACCTTCACGCCGCGTTCGGCTGCCTCGATTACCGGCTTGATGATATGGGATCGCGAAGCCATCGCTCCCGATCGCAGATAATCACCGTAGGAAAAGCCGCCGGGAACCGCGATGACATCCAGCCCTGCCGGAAGCTCGCTGTCTCCATGCCAGACCATGTGGGGCTTTTGCCCCGTCACTGTCTCCAGCGCGACGGCCATATCGCGATCGCAGTTGGAACCGGGGAAGACGATCACTGCAGATTGCATCAGGAAACGGTCTCCGCCACGGATTCCGGCATCTCGATATCGTAATTTTCGATAACGGTGTTGGCGAGCAGCTTGTCGCACATTTTCTCGATCTCTGCACGGCTGACGGTCGGATCCAGGTCGAGCTCGATCAGCTTGCCGGCGCGCACATCGTTGACGCCGGAGAAATCCAGACTATCCAGCGCATGATGGATGGCCTTGCCCTGAGGGTCCAATACGCCCGGTTTCAGCGTAACAAATATTCTGACTTTCATCCTGCGCCCTCGCGTTTTGTCGGCATCAACACCGCCATGCTATAGCGTCAAGATTAGCCGGGGCAAGAGCTAGAAGGACAATTGGAAAGGGCGAAAGCCCGATTGCCGCGTTATCCCGTCAGAAATAACGGGCAAATTTGAAGTTCACGCGGTGACGGCTCATTTCATACAGATCATAATTGCTGTCCACCCGCGAATAGACATAGTCGACGGAGGGAGAAAATCCGAGAAACTTGATTTTGCGGCTGCCCATATAGGCCCGGGCGAATCCGCGCCAGTCTTCCCGTTTCTCGGTGGAATAGAGCAGCAGGGGCGCGTCAAATGCCGACCGGCTGACGCTCGCGGCAACCCCGGCGTTCAGGCCGAGCGGCAGTTCGCCGCCCAGACCCAGATTGACACCATAGTTGAAGCTGGAGAAACCCTCTGCGTTGAGCAGATCGCGGCGGGCGAAAACGCTGGCCGAGGCGATCAGCGACTTGCCGACAAGATGTTCATAGGTTGCGTTCGCGCCGAGCTGCCAGCCGCTATAGGAATCGCTGATCTGAGATTCGGTGCGCCGTGCGTCTAGTTCCACGCCCAGTCTCTGTCCCTCGCTGAGCGCCTGTTGATAGCCGAAGCGGCCACCATATTCGCGGGTTGCGAGCCGTCCGCCATACCAGCGTTGCAGCCCGACCGCCTGCAGCGAGACGCTGCTATAACGGGCTACCCGCAGTTCCGGACCGGCGGCAACCTGAATGACGATATCGTCTGCTGCCTTGCCCTTGTAATTGACGATCTTGCTGTCAGCATCGAACAATAGCGCCATCCGGTCGCTGGTCTTTATGCGAATGCCGCCCGAAAAACCTGCGGTCTGGCCGATGCCGGAACGCTCGCGCGCGCTGTCGTCAAGCTGTAGCGGCAATTTGATCGGGCCGAAATTGATGTCGATGGATTCGGCATCGGTGGCACCGTTGATATTGGTGTCCGGGGCAAAGCCGAAATCAAAACTGAAGCGCCAGATTCGCTGGTCGCGCAAAATGCTGCGCGTATTGCGGATGGTCCTGGCGATCTCGTCCGGAAGATTCTCGTCATTCTGCGCAAGGCGGAAATGATAATCCGCGCTCGCTTCCTTGCCGGTCAGCAAATAGGCTCTGGCCAGTTCCAGCCGCACCCGCGTTTGCCCGGGATTCTCGTCGAGGATCGAGCGGAATTTCCTGATTGCACCTTTGATGTCGCCCGTCTCGATGGCGATATAGCCGGCCAGAAAGCGCTGCTGCATCTGCAACTCGGGGACCTGGCCCAGAGCATCGACCAAGGGCAAGGCCGCCTGATAATTTTTCTGCTGAACCAGAGATTCTGCTTGGGCCAGAAGCTGTTGCGGTGTCACGCGAAGGTTGCATTGACCGGCAGTATTGCAAGTCCGTCCGATATCGGACGCGATCTCGACTGCCCCGTCGGCTGCTATGACCATTGGGGATGCAGCCCGGGCTTCGCCGAAACCTGCGATTGCCACGCAGGACAATGCCGCGGTTTTGACGATAGTGGCGGAATGACGCATGCTCGCCTCTAGGGCTGTTTGCCGACAAATGTTCCCAGAATATCGATCCGCTCATCCGGCGTTCCGCCCACGATCCGATATCCGCCTCCCAGTTCTTCAGCATCCGGGCCGTAGAAGGCGCCGTTGATGCTGGAACCGGCAATCACGAGATCGAGCCTCGAATTGTTCGGATTGACAAACCAGGCCTCGTTAAACTGGCCGAAGAAACCGCCTGCGGTCACCAGATTGATGTCGCCGCCGCCATTGGCGAAGAATCTGGCGCCCTCCAGCACGCTATGTTGACCGCTGGTACCGTCGAACATCGGTGCACCGACCGAACCGTCGAGGGACAACGAGAAGGTATTTGCTCCGAAATCGACGCTCGTCGTCGCATTGCCCGCGATCCACTGCATATAGGTGTCGAAATTGCCCGTGGTGTCCGGCTGGTCGTTGAATACCATGCTGGCCAGCATGGTACCGTTGAAGGTGCCGGTCCCGCTGGTGGGTACGGCATCATTGGATGTTATTTCTCCATAGGCAAAAGCCCCTCTTTCGAGCGTGCTGACCTGCGTGGTCAGGCCGGTATCACCGTCGTAGCTTACCGATGCCTGGTTTCTCAGATATCCCGCAAATGTCACATATTGCGTGTCGGTTCCCGGGAGCTGGTAGAAGAATGTGGTCGAATCGTAGCTGCCGCCCTGCGTCTGGTCGATCAGATCGAACAGAAATTCTGCGGGCGCCCCAACCACCGGTCGCGCCTGGCTGACATTGTTGGAAGAGCCGGATTCCAGATACTGGACGCCGGGAATATTCCACATGTTCGATCCCAGATCGGGCGTGCCGACCTGTGGTTCGACAGCGCCGCCGAAATCTGTCCGGTGCAGCGGGTCCTGAAAACGGCTGGCGCCGGATGTTCCGGCCAGTCCGTTGGTAAAGCTGACGTTGAAGATCGCGTCGCGGGGATCATAGGCGATAGTCAGGTTCGAATTGCGAACCGTGGTGGCATCACCTTGATATAATTGGCTGATTTGACTGGTTTGACGCACTGAACGCTGCTGGCCGACGCTGCCCGGGTCCTGCACGGTTGACTGGTAGCTGTGCGATGACCCCACTGCGGTATAGGTCTTTGCTTCGGTTGGGTCGACGAATGTATGCTCCGTCGTGCCACCGGTTCCTCCTCCTCCTGAGCCGCCGGTTGGAGGTGCGCTACTGCCGGCGGATTGGGGGCCGGCACCGCCGCAGGCGGCGAGCATCGTTGTACTGGCGAGCAAAATCAAAAGGCGCATCGGAATATTTCCTCACATGGGTTCCACATGAGGTCCGTGCTATCAGCACATTGGTTAATTTGGCGTAAACCATCCCGGCATTCGGTTGGCCATCAAAACGAAGGCCGGTTTGTCCTGATGTTCACTGATGCCGTGGTAAAAGCTATTTCCCGCGTTTCTTCCGCTCGCTGTTCAGGTCGGTCACTTCACTGACGCCTTCGGGGAACAGTCCGAGACGGCGGGCAACTTCCTGATAAGCCTCGGCTTCTCCGCCCATGTCGCGGCGGAAACGATCCTTGTCGAGCTTCTCGTTGGTCTTGAGGTCCCACAGACGGCAGCCGTCCGGACTGATTTCGTCGGCGAGGATGATCCGGGAAAAATCGCCTTCGAAAATCCGTCCGAACTCAAGCTTGAAATCGACAAGCTTGATGCCGATCCCGGCGAACATGCCGGCCATGAAGTCGTTGATCCGGATCGCCATGGCGGAGATATCCTGCATTTCTTCCTGGCTCGCCCAGCCGAAGCAGGCGATATGCTCTTCGGCAACCAGCGGATCGCCGAGCGCGTCATCCTTGTAGCAATATTCCAGCAATGTGTGCGGAAGCGGCGTGCCTTCTTCGATACCCAGGCGCTTGGACAGAGAGCCGGCGGCGACATTGCGGACGATCACTTCGATCGGCACAATCTCGACCTGCTTGACGAGCTGCTCGCGCATATTGAGGCGGCGGATGAAATGGCTCGGGATACCGATGTGGCCGAGCAGGGTGAAAATATGCTCGCTGATCCGGTTGTTGATCACGCCCTTGCCGTTGATCGTACCCTTTTTCTCGGCATTGAAAGCCGTAGCATCGTCCTTGAAATATTGGATGATGGTGCCGGGTTCCGGACCTTCGTAAAGAATCTTGGCCTTACCTTCGTAAATCTGGCGACGACGGGACATTGCTGGGTTCCACTTCGCAAAGAGAGCGACAAAAAATCATGCCCCGGAAAACCGAATCGTGCGATTTCGATTGAACCGGGGCGTTAAACCCCACCTATATGCCAAACTGAATGGCGGCGCAATCAATCGTCCGATGATGCGGCGACTTCAATCCGATGCCCCCAGAATGTGCGGTCCGGTGCCTTGAATCTGCGACGCAGGTAAATCCCCAAGCACAAAACCAATATCCAGGGCAGGGTGACTGCAAGGAATGTGATCGCGGCACCGATCGAAGAACCGAGTGTCGAGGCGATACCGGTGAAAGCTTCTCGAATTGGCCTTGAGAAACCGCCAGAACCTGGCGCCGCGGACTGGTAGTTGATCAAGATCTTGCTGAATGCCACGCGTCCGCGCATTTCCTTCAGCCAACCGCGGGCCTGATCGATTTCCTCATTGACCTGCGTAACCGCGCGCTCGGCTTCCACGAGTTCCGCCACGCTCCCTTTCTTGGTCCGGAGCAGTTCGGTCAGGCGCTGCGACAATAAACTCCGGCTTCGGAGCCGTGCTTCCGTGTCGACAATCCGCTTGGAAAGATCTTCGCCGCTTATCGATGTCGCAATCTGGCTCCCGCCGTTGCTGTCGACCGCTTTGGCGAGCTGCTCGCCAAAGGCACGCGCTTGTGGCGCCGCAACTTCGATATTCAGCATGCCCGTGGCATAATCACCTTCTCCGCCACTATTGTCCATATTCAGGACGCGGCAGATTTCCGGGCCGCGTTTTTCGCACAATTCGACATGTGCCCGTTGCATCTTTGCAATTTCCGAGGCTGGAAGGCGAAAGCCATATTGATAGCTATAGGCAATCTGTGGAACTGAAACCGGGATGTCGCCAGCCTCCCCGGTGCTGGTGGCGCTTCCCGATTCCCGAACAGGGGGCTCTTCGGCAGAATAGGCGTCTGTCGATTCTTCGGCCAACTGGAGTTCTGTGCCGGATTCACTGCCGTTGCTGCATGCGGTTAAGGCAAACGCCATGGTGATGGCAAATAGTGAACAACGCATGGGTCTGGTTCCTCTTCCCGCGGATGACTCCGACGCTAATGTGATGCTGTTACGTCGTCAACGATGCGTCCTGGGTTGTACAGGTTGATCCGCAGGTGAATCATGGGCCTTGTCCGGGACAATATAGGCGCGGTGACTTGAAGTTGGACCGTGGAAACCGCGTCTCGCACTGCCGGGACCAATTTCCCACTACCAAGCATGAATCCACCCTGCTATCGCTGCGAGCATGAGTGATGTAACCGATGCCCCGCCCGAAGAGCCCGAAGATGAATTTGATGCGATCGTCGAGGCGCCCTTCGATGCGGCGCTTTCCGAACGCTATCTGATTTACGCGATGTCGACGATCACCGCGCGGTCGCTGCCGGATTTGCGCGACGGCCTGAAGCCGGTGCACCGGCGCCTATTGTGGGCGATGCGGCTGCTCAAGCTCGACCCGTCGCAGGGCTACAAGAAATGTGCCCGGGTGGTCGGCGATGTGATCGGCAAATATCACCCGCACGGTGACCAGTCGGTCTATGATGCGATGGTCCGTCTCGCCCAGACTTTCTCGCTGCGCTATCCTTTGGTCGACGGGCAGGGCAATTTCGGCAATATCGATGGCGATAATGCAGCGGCCTATCGGTATACCGAAGCCCGGCTGACCCGCACGGCGATCGAGCTGATGCACGGGCTTGACGAAGGCACGGTCGATTTCAAACCCACCTATAATGGCGAGGACGAAGAGCCCGAGGTGATGCCCGGCCTGTTCCCGAACCTGCTCGCCAATGGCGCCAGCGGAATTGCCGTGGGCATGGCAACCAGCATTCCTTCACATAATGTGCACGAGATTATCGATGCGGTGACCTTGCTGATCGATAGCCCCAAGGCCGAACATGCCGAGATCATGGAGATTATCAAGGGACCCGATCTCGCCACCGGCGGGACGCTGGTCGACCCGAAATCGGTGATCGATGCGGCCTATGAAAGCGGCCGCGGCGCGATGCGGGTGCGCTGCAAATGGGAGAAGGAAGACGCCGAGGGGCGCGGTGCGTGGCAGATTGTCGTCACCGAAATTCCCTATCAGGTGCAAAAGGGCAAGCTGATCGAACAGATTGCCCAGATCATTGCCGACAAGAAGCTGCCGATCCTGGCCGATATCCGGGATGAATCCGACGAAGAGGTGCGGATCGTTCTGGAACCCAAGAGCCGTGCCGTTGATCCCGAGGATCTGATGAACGCGCTGTTCCGGATGTCCGATCTGGAAAATCGATTCTCGCTCAACATGAACGTGCTCGACAAGGACCGGGTGCCCAAGGTGATGGGTATCAGCGAAGTGCTGAAACAATGGATCATTCACCAGATCGAGGTGCTGGTCCGCCGTTCGCAGCACCGGCTCGAAAAAATCGATGCCCGGCTGGAACTGCTTGAAGGCTATATCATTGCCTATCTCAATCTCGACCGCGTGATCGAGATTATCCGCAATCACGATGAACCCAAGCCGATGCTGATGGACGAGTTCAAGCTGACCGACCGCCAGGCCGAAGCGATCCTCAACATGCGGTTGCGGTCCTTGCGCAAGCTGGAAGAAATGGAATTGCGGAACGAGCGCGACAAGCTGCTCGAGGAACGTGACGGGCTGGAAAAGCTGATCGAAAGTCCGGCCCGGCAGAAGACGAGGCTGAAGAAGGACCTTGCCGAATTGCGCAAGCTCTATGCCGAGGATACCGAACTCGGCAAGCGGCGGACGATGCTGATCGAGGCTGCGCCGGCACGGGAAATCTCGCTCGAAGCCTTTATCGAAAAGGAACCGGTCACGGTGATCATGTCGCAGCGCGGCTGGATCAAGGCGATGAAGGGGCATGCCGATCTGTCGCAACCGGACAGCTTCAAGTTCAAGGAAGGCGACGGACCGAAATTTGCCTTCCACGCGCAGACTACCGACAAGCTGCTGATGTGCTGTGACAATGGGCGTTTTTACACGATCGGTGCGGACAAGCTTCCCGGTGCACGCGGTTTTGGCGAACCGGTCGGATCGATGGTCGATCTCGAGCCAGGCGCAGAACCGATTGCGCTGATGGTTGCGGACATGAAAGCCAAGCTTTTGCTGGCCTCAACCTGGGGGCGCGGATTCGTCGCCAATATCGCCGATGTCGTCGCGGAAACGAAGAAGGGCCGGCAGGTCGCCAATCTGAAGGGCGATGCACGCCTGCTCGTGGTCCGCCCGGTGCCGGAAAATGCCGATCATGTTGCGGCAATCGGAGAAAACCGCAAGCTGGTGGTCTTCTCGCTGTCCGAAATGCCGGAAATGGCCCGGGGGCAGGGTGTCATGCTGCAACGTTACAAGGATGGCGGGCTATCCGATGCGACCGTGTTCCGGCTGGAAGACGGTTTGAGCTGGGCAATGGGTGGCGAGTCGGGCCGAACCCGGACTGAAAATGATCTGACCATGTGGCGGGTTGCACGCGGGGCGGCCGGCCGCTTGCCGCCGACAGGTTTTCCCAAGAGCGGAAAATTTGATTGAGCCAGTCGTCCGGCCGGAATCAGCTTTCCGGCGTGTGGATGGTCTCAAGAGGCCGTAAAGTGACAGTGAATATTTGTATTTTACATTAAAATACAAATATTTGAATTTATATTATGGTTCTGCATGGTTCGTTCATGCAATATATGTCCCAAAGCAGGGCTGCTCTCCGGCCATCCATGCTAAATGGTTGACTTGGTAGAGCAAAACAATGCAAGTGGTGCCGGTCTGAATCCGGTATCACATGAAACGCAGGAAAAATTGTTTAAGACGATGAGCAGTGAAACCGAAGACTTGCGAGAATGGATCGAGCAGCTCGAGCAGATTTTGTCGCAATTGGACTCGATTCAGGCAAGCATTGCTGCCATCCATGTCGATATTGCGATCAGCGAACTGTGCGAGCTCGCGGATATTGAACGGACCGACGGAACGATCAAGGCTGCCTAGAGATCTGGCGGCAGAGTCTTCAGATAGATCTGAACGCCTGACCGACTTTCTGCAATATATCGCGACTCAGGGCGTTGCCCGCCGCGGTTGGCCGTACCGGTGATTGTGCCCGGTCTTCAGTAGCATCAGGTTCTTCGATCAGCCCGGCATCGATCATATATGCGACATATCGCGACAGGATCGTGCTTTTTACTTCAAGTCTGGCCGCAAGATCGATTTCGTTCACCAGCATCTCGTCATCCGCTGCCACGACCAGTTCGAGCAATATGTGCCAGGAGATATCGTCGATTTGAAGCGGGCTGTCGCGCATTTGATCGACAACAATGGCCCGACTTCTCAGCAAAAGCGCAGCGGTCCTGACCGGGTCAATATTCTTGCCGCGCTCCGGTTCGATTTCAGCCGCCGGCCCTCTGGCCTGGGTCAGGGCAATATCAGCGGAATCGTCGGGTTCGGCACTCACAGAAATTATATCTTTGTACTCACGCATATTCACACCTGTCACTCACTCGACTTTCGAGCGCGTATCGACCGATCGGTCGGTAGTCAATCAGGAATAGCGCTAATTCGGGAATAATAGCTCCGGATATGCTCATAAATTATGACGGGCATTGTATAAATTTACTTCCCTTGATGCTGCTGGTATGGGCGCCTGATGAGTACCAGAATGGCGATCATGGACATAGCCTCCGAGGCCGTCCGAAAGCGGGGATATAACGGCGTTAGCCTGGATCAGATCGCTCGTGACGTGGGTATCAGGAAATCGAGCATATATTATCATTTCGCCTCGAAGTCGGAGTTGATCGCCGCAATATTCAGATGTTTCTCCGATCGGATATATGCATTTCTGGAAGAGACCGCCGCTGGGGGAGGCTGCGCGGGCGATCGTTTATCGGCCTATATTGCCGAAACGGGGACGTTCACCGAAGGGGGCAAGTCCATTTGCATGTCGATCGCGCTCAACATTGATCGTGATAACCTGCAGAGCGAGATCGTCGATGACCTTTTGACCTTTCATGACGCCAATATAGCGTGGTTGACCCAGACATTCGAACTTGGTCTCAAGGATGGCAGCATTGCCGATATCGGAGATCCCCTGGAAGAAGCGAATGCCTGCCTCGCGCTTGTTGATGGGGCCCAGTTGATGGCCCGGGCTCACCAGGATCCCGAATTTTACGATCAGGCTACATTGTTGCTGCGATCCAGGATTTCCGTATCCGGCGGGGATGATGTCGCGCGCTAGATAATCGCACAAGGCCATTCCGGCTTCCAATTCGTCCCGACAGCAAAAGCTGTTTGCGCAAACCCCGCCGACCCCTTAGCCTGTCCGGAAAGAAAATAGGGGGAGGCCAGCATGTCCGACAACGATCCGGAAAAGCCCGAAAGAGACGGGGCAACCAGCGAAGTCGAAAAAGCCTATTGGGCGCAAAATATCAGGCTGCTCTGGACGCTGATGACGATCTGGTTCGTCGTTTCCTTTGGTGCGGGCATTCTTTTCCGCGATTTTCTCGATCAATTTGCACTCGGCGGTTACCCGCTTGGCTTCTGGTTCGCTCAGCAGGGTGCGATCTATTTCTTCATCCTGCTGATCGTCTTTTACAGCATCCGGATGAAGCAGATCGAACGCCAATATGATCTTGATGACTGAGCGCGACTGATGGCAACCCAGACACTTATATATATTTTCGTCGGCCTGTCCTTTGCTCTTTATATCGGTATAGCGATTGCCTCGCGGGCAGGCTCCACCAGCGAGTTCTACGTTGCCGGTGGCGGTGTCAATCCGGTGGTCAACGGCATGGCGACGGCAGCTGACTGGATGTCGGCAGCGAGCTTTATCTCGATGGCCGGGATCATCGCCTTTTCCGGCTATGACGGATCGGTCTATCTGATGGGCTGGACCGGCGGCTATGTCATGCTGGCGCTGCTGCTGGCGCCCTATCTGCGGAAATTCGGCCAGTTTACGGTGCCGGACTTTATCGGTACGCGTTACTATTCGAAAGCGGCCCGGGTGGTCGCGGTGATCTGTCTGATCTTCATCAGCTTCACCTATATCGCCGGGCAGATGCGCGGGGTCGGCATCGTCTTCTCCCGCTTTCTCGATGTGCCGATCACGCTGGGCGTGATCATCGGCATGGCGATTGTCTTTGTCTATGCCGTGCTCGGCGGGATGAAGGGCATCACCTATACGCAGGTCGCGCAATATTGCGTGCTGATCTTTGCCTATATGGTGCCCGCTTTTTTCATCAGCTTCCTGATCACCGGCAATCCGGTGCCGCAACTGGGCCTGGGGTCGACGGTCGATGACGGTTCCGGGCTCTATGTGCTGCAGAAGCTGGATCTGGTGCTGCAGGACATGGGCTTCGCCGCCTATACCGACGGCAGCAAGTCGATGATTGACGTCTTTTGCATCACTGCTGCCCTGATGATCGGGACCGCCGGCCTGCCGCATGTGATTGTGCGCTTCTTCACCGTGCCCAAGGCGTCTGACGCGCGCCGGTCGGCTGGCTGGGCTCTGGTTTTCATTGCCCTGCTCTATACCACCGCGCCAGCGGTCGGGGCCTTTGCCCGGCTCAACTTCATCGATAGCGTGCAGGATACCGACTATGCCGAAGCGCCGGCCTGGTTCAAGAACTGGGAGAGCAACGACCTGATCGCCTGGCGCGACAAGAATGGCGATGGCAAGATGCAGCTCGGCAAGGGCGATCCGTTTCAGGGCGCGCCGTTATTTGCGGAAGCTACGGGTGCCAGCGGTGAGCGGCTGGTCTCCAACCAGGCGGCGGACGACAACCCGAACGAGGTCTATGTCGACCGCGATATCATGGTGCTGGCCAATCCGGAGATCGCCAATCTGCCCGGCTGGGTGATTGCACTGGTTGCCGCGGGCGGTCTCGCGGCAGCGCTGTCGACGGCGGCGGGGCTGTTGCTGGTGATCAGTTCGTCGATCAGCCATGACCTGCTGAAAAGCACCTTCCGGCCGCAGATTACCGAGAAGGGCGAGCTGCTCGCCGCCCGGATGGCGGCCACCGCCGCGATTGTCGTCGCCGGCTATCTCGGCATCTATCCGCCCGGCTGGGTCGCGCAGGTGGTTGCCTTTGCCTTCGGCCTGGCCGCCGCCTCGCTATTTCCGGCTATCTTCATGGGGATTTTTTCCAAACGGATGAACCGCGAGGGCGCGATTGCAGGAATGGTATCGGGGCTCAGCTTCACCTTCCTCTATATCGGCTGGTTCAAGCTCTGGTCGCCCGAAAGCAATGTCGCGGCGAACTGGCTGTTCGGAATCTCGCCCGAGGGCATTGGCGTGATCGGAATGCTGCTGAATTTCGCGGTGGCGATTGCGGTCGCGCGGTTCACCAGCGCGCCGCCGAAGGAGATCGGCTGGCTGGTCGACAAGATCCGGGTGCCGCGGGGCTAGTGTTATTGCCCGCTGCGGGTGTTCCCCCAGGTGCCAGGCAGTCGACGGGCAGATTTGGCGGAACCCGGAGGAAGCGGCTTGTGGAATGGGGCAAACTTTGTGATAAGCCAGCCCAAGGGGCGCTATACGGGGGTAATCGATGGTCTGCACATCTTGCGGCACTGAAGTTCGAGCGGGAGATAGCTATTGCGCCAATTGTGGCGCCGCGTTGCAAGCCGACGCGGACGCCGGACCGTCAGGGGAAAGCGGCAAGGCCCGCGGACCGGGTCTTGCGTCGGGTGGCCTGATCCTCATCCGTTCGATATTCACGATGCCGATCAAGACCGCAAATCTGGCAGCGCACGAACTCCGCAAGATCGCGAAAACGGGCGCAATCGATTCCGATCGAGACTTCCCGCACCTGTTCTGGTGCAAGGCGATGCTGCCGGTCGTCGCAACTTTCCTGTCGGCCCTGGTATTGCTCGGTACGCTTGGACTGGCCGTCGCCCAGGCAGGAATTGCAGGTTTTTTCATCGGCATCTTTGCTGCAACCCTTGCCGCAATCACAGCCGACTGGTTCATCATGATTGTCGGAGAATATCTGATGATAAAAGTCGTCAGCGCTCGCTATTACTTGCAGCATATCGAGGAATATGAAGAGGAAAATGAGCGGCACTGACCGCTTCAATGCCGTTTCTGACCGATTGCCTTGAATCAGTCCGGCATTCCCGTTTCTGTCGAGCCAGTGGTTTGCAGAGGCGTTTTACCGCTTCTTGGCGATTTTCAGCTTGTCCTGCTTGGCCCTCGTCTTGATCGATTCCTCACTGCGGGTCAGCGCCTTGGATATGGCCTTGAGAGTCATGCCCTTTTTGGCAAAGGCGTGCAGTTTCTGCACTTCTTCGCTGGTCCAGGGCTGTTTGTGGCGCTCGAAACGGTCTTTCATGGCTTGTGGCTTAGCAGATATTGCGGATGATGCACTCTATTAGGACGCTGGCCGTCGCTTGCGGTCAGGCCGCTGGCGACAGCGGGCTTTGCACAGCGCCATTTGTCCGCTAGCCAGCAGCCCATATTTGTACACGGAGACTTCCATGCAGTTTGACGACGTAATCCTCGGCCGGCGCAGTATACGGGGCTACAAGCCGGACCCTGTTCCGCAGGAACTCATCGAGGAGATATTGGGACTGGCGATGCGCGCGCCATCCTCGATGAACACGCAGCCCTATAATTTTTACGTCATCACCGGCGAACCGCTGGAGAAAATCCGCGCCGGCAACACCGAGCGGATGCTGGCCGGGGTGCCGCAGTCGCGCGAGTTCCGAACCGGAGAGGCCTTTGCAGGCGCGCATCGCGAGCGGCAGATCGGCGTAGCCAAGCAGCTTTTCGGCGCGATGGGAATTGAACGGGATGACAAGGAAGCGCGGCAGGACTGGGTGATGCGCGGCTTCCGCCAGTTTGACGCGCCGGTCTGCGTGATCATTACCTATGACAAGGTGCTCGACGGCAGCGACGATACACCTTTTGACTGCGGCGCGGTGGCAACGGCCCTGGTCAACGCGGCCTGGTCGCGGGGACTGGGCACGGTGATCAACAGCCAGGGCATCATGCAATCGCCGGTGGTGCGCGAACATGCCGGCATTGCCGAGGATCAGGTGATCATGAAGAGCATCGCGCTCGGCTGGCCAGACGATAGCTTTCCGGCCAATGCGGTGGTGTCGGAACGCAAGCCGGTGGAAGAGGCGGCTGTGTTCGTGGGGTTTGACGGGTAGGCTTGTGCGCCGCACTTGATGCGGAGCCCTGCGCTACCCGCACCCGTTCTTGCCTCCAGCGCTCCGCATCGCGTGCGGAGCATGTTTACGCGGCTATTTGTTCAACCGCCCCTCGACCAACGCGTCGACCACGCTCGGATCGGCCAGTGTCGAAGTGTCACCCAGCGCGCCATGGTCATTCTCGGCGATCTTGCGCAGGATGCGCCGCATGATCTTGCCGCTGCGGGTCTTCGGCAGCGCGGGGGTCAGATGGAGATGGTCCGGCGTGGCGATCGGGCCGATTTCCTTGCGGACATGGCCGCGTAATTCGGCGACCAGGTCGTCGGATGCCGGTTCGCACGCATTCAGCGTGACATAGCAATAGATGCCCTGTCCCTTGATATCATGCGGAAAGCCGACCACAGCTGCTTCGGCGACCTTGGGATGCGAGACCAAGGCGCTTTCGACTTCAGCCGTACCCATGCGGTGGCCAGAGACGTTGATCACATCATCGACGCGACCGGTGATCCAGTAATAATCGTCGCCGTCCCGCTTGCAGCCGTCACCGGTGAAATATTTGCCCTTGTAGGTGCTGAAATAGGTCTGGATGAACCGTTCATGGTCGCCATAGACGCTGCGTGCCTGGCCCGGCCAGCTGGCGGTGATGCACAGATTGCCGTCGGTCGCACCGTCGAGCACGTTGCCGTCCCCGTCGACCAGTTGGGGCTGGATGCCGAAAAACGGCTTGCCGGCGCTGCCCGGTTTCATGCCATGAGCGCCGGGCAGGGTGGTGATCATGATACCGCCGGTTTCGGTCTGCCACCAGGTGTCGACGATCGGCGACCGGCCATCGCCAACCACGTCATAATACCAGCGCCAGGCTTCGGGATTGATCGGTTCGCCGACGGTGCCGAGCAGGCGGAGGGACGAGCGGTCGTGCGCCTTCACCGGTTCGTCGCCTTCCCGCATCAGCGCGCGGATCGCGGTTGGAGCGGTATAGAAGATATTGACCTTGTGCTTTTCGACCACTTCCCAGAAACGACCATGGTCGGGATAGTTGGGAATGCCCTCGAACATGATCTCGGTGGCGCCGTTGATCAGCGGCCCGTAGACGATATAGCTGTGGCCGGTGACCCAGCCGATATCGGCCGAACACCAGAATATCTCGCCCGGCTGATAGTCGAAGACATAGTGGAAGGTGGTCGCCGCCCATACCGCGTAACCGCCGGTCGTGTGCAATACGCCCTTGGGCTTGCCGGTCGAGCCGGACGTGTAGAGAATGAACAGCGGGTCTTCGGCGTTCATCGGCTCGCAGGGGCATTCTGCGGGCACGTCTGTCGACAGATCATGATACCAGTGATCGCGCCCCTCGGTCATGGCGACATCGCTGTCGGTATGGCTGATCACCAGCACAGCGTCGACCGACACTTTTTCGAGCGCTGCGTCGACATTGGCTTTTAGCGGTACCGGCTTGCCACCGCGCAATCCGCCGTCCGCGCAGATCACAAATTTGCTGTCGCAATCCTCGATCCGTCCGGCCAGCGCATCGGGGGAGAAGCCGCCGAACACGACGCTGTGGATCGCACCGATACGGGCGCAGGCGAGCATGGCGAAGGCGCCTTCCGGGATCATCGGCATGTAGATGGTGATCCGGTCGCCCTTTTTTGCGCCCAGCTTTTTCAGGCAACTGGCCATTTTTATGACCTCCGCCTGCAACTCGGCATAGCTGATCGTGCGGCCTGGCGCCTTGGGATCATCGGGTTCGAAGATCAGCGCGGTGACATCGCCCTTGCCGGCTGCGACATGGCGATCAACGGCATTGTGGCAGATGTTCAAAATGCCGTCTTCATACCATTTTATCGCAACCGGATCGTAGGACCAGTTGGCTATGGTCGTGGGGGCAGTCTGCCAGTCGAGCCGCTCAGCCTGGCGCGCCCAAAAATTGTCGGGGTCGCTGATGCTTTCCTGATAGAGGCGGTCATAGTCCGCTGCCGAGCAATGGGTTGGCGCATCGCTGCGCGGGGAAGGGATCGGTTCCACCAGGTCCTGGTTCTCCGCAATGTCCGTCATCGTTTATCTCTCCTTTTCGGCATCAGTTCAAAACGGCTGGTTAGCCGCAAAATTTTTCGTCGCCGGTTTTCCGGCTCATGGCAGGCGCGTCAAGTCCTGTTCGGTGATGAATTGTCTGATCCATTCTGCATCGGGAAATCCGTGTGCGATCCACGCCGATTCAATCTTCGCCAGGCTTTTTGCGACAACCGGTCCCGGCTTCAGGCCCCGCTCGATCAGGTCGCCGCCGGTCAGCGGAAAGACCGGCGGCTGCCAGCCTTCGAGCGCGTCCAGCAGCTCTGGCAGCGCGCTGTCCGTGGCGAACAGCAGCGCGGCATCGCGGGCGCACTCCACGTTGGTCCGATAGGCAAAGCCGCGGATGTCGGCGAGACTTGCCGCCGAACCAGCGCCCCGGGATTCTTGCACGCCCAAAAGCCGTTCGTCGATCGCTCTCTGCTGCTTCCGGGACAGTTTCAGGCTCTTGGCAATAGCGCCCGCTTCGTCCGCTTGTTTGGGTAGCAGGGCCACCAGCCGCCGGATGGCCATGGGCGGCACCTGATGCTGTTGCTCGCGTTCGACCAGCCGGTTGATATTCTTTCCGGCATCCCCGTCAAGATTATCGACGATATGCCGGAATATTCCGGCATCCAGCATCTGTCCGATCGCAAATCGCGGGTCCTCTGTGGCGAGCAGTTTCAGCAGTTCGTCCGCCACCCGCTCGCGGGAGAGCGTTTCGAGCTTTGCGGCCGCTGCGGTGCAGGCTGCAAAAGCCTCTTCGTCCACCTGCTGCTGGCCGAAGCGCGCGAGAAAGCGGAAATAGCGCATGATCCGCAGATGGTCCTCCGCGATCCGCTCCCCGGCCGAGCCGATGAAGCGAATGTGCAGATTTTCCAGATCATCCCGTCCGCCGAAATAATCAAACACCTCGAGCGTCCTGGGATCGGCGGACAGCGCGTTGATCGTGAAATCCCGGCGCGCCGCATCCTCTTTCCAGTCATCGCTGAAGGCGACGGTCGCCCGCCGACCGTCGGTTGAGACGTCGCGCCGCAACGTGGTGATTTCGACAGGGCCGTCCGGCAGAACCGCAGTGATCGTGCCATGGGCTATGCCGGTGGGAACGGTCTTGATCGACACGGCCGCAAGCCGTTCCATCACGTCCTCCGGCAGCAGCGGGGTGGCGATATCGATATCCTTGACCGCCAGACCCAGCAAGGTGTCGCGAACGGCCCCGCCGACGAAACGCGCCCTGCCATCCAGCGCCGCAATCAGTTCTGCGAGACCGGACCTTTGTGTCCATTCTGCCGGCGGTAGTGTTCCCGTCACCAGTCCAGCCTCTTTCCCAGATTGTTCAAGATGCCCGCCGTAATTCCCCAGATACGATAATCCTGCCAGTAAATTTCGTAATAATGCCGCTTGCGCCCGTTCCATGTGCCTTCATGGGTGGTGCGGTTTTTCGGGTCGAGAAGATATTCGAGCGGAGCCTCGAACCAGCTTTCCACCTCGGTCGGGTCAGCGACAAAGGGCAGGTCGGGCGGAATGACGCTGAGCACCGGCTGGATATTGTAGCCGCTGCCCGACTGGAAACTGTCGGTCAGACCGATGACATCGACATGGCTGCGATCGAGCGAAACTTCCTCGTGCGCTTCACGCAATGCCGCATCGATGGGATCGTGGTCTTCCGGATCAATCTTGCCGCCCGGGAAGGCCACCTGCCCGGGGTGGTTGCGCATATGCTGGGGACGCTGGACGAAAATGACGCCCGGATCGGGGCGGTCGGTGACCGCGATCAGCACTGCCGCGTCACGCAGAATCTTCAGATCGTCGATATGGTCCCGTTCGTTGTAGAGCAGGTGGTCTAGATCATTCTCATGCCCTTTTGCCAGCGCCTGCTCCAGCCGGTCGCGCAGAGTCATGAATCGGACACCATCGGGAAAAACGCACCGGCCGACCAGATGCCCAGCGGATCCTGATCCTCTGCCAGGGCCAGTTCCACCAGCTCATAATAGACCGGGCGCGCCAGCACTGCCTCCAGCCCGCCACGGACGTGGATATAGGGTTGCGGCTTGTCGGTGCCAAAGCGGAGCGGATGGTCCGCACCCGCGACCACCAGATGATCGGTATTGAGCCGGAAGGCGAGCGTCCGGTCCGGTCCGCTGCCCTGACTTTCCAGCTGGACGGCGACAAAGGGTGCATCCTCAACCTCTATACCCAGTTTCTGATAGGGCGTTACCAGTGCAAAACTGCCATCCGCTTCCCGCCGCAGAATCGTGGAAAAGGCGCGCACCATGGCCGGACGCTGGATCGGGTCACCCTGATGATACCAACTGCCATCTGCGGCGATCCGCATCTCGCTGTCGCCGCTTTCCTTTGGCTCCCACTGGTCGACGGGAGGCAATTTCTGTGCTTCGGCCAGTTCCGCGATTTCCGTGATCGAGAGCGAGGCCAGTTCGGGGGGTGGCGTATAGGGCATGGGACCGGACTATTGCCCGCCGCCATTTCTGTAAAGGCCTAGTCGCCTTATCTGGTCCAGGGGCCGAGCGTGCCGGTCTTCGGCAAAGCCTCCGGGTTGTCGGTGCGGACCAGCAAACGCGAGGGCTCCCACGGCCCCGGCAGCGTCCATCCGGCTGTTCCCTCGGCTGAAAAGCCGAAGAAGCGCTCATAATATTCAGGGTCGCCGATCATCACCAGCGGCAGCGGGTCATTCGGCTGAATTTCCTGCAGCAGCGCCGTCATCATCGCCCGGCCAATGCCTTCCCGCTGGAAATCGGGATAAACTGCGACCGGTCCGACCATGATCATCGGGTATTTCTTGCCCTCTTCATCGGTGAGGGCGATCGGCCAGCACTGGATGGAACCGAGCAGTTCGTGCTTTTCCTGATCCACAGCGGCCAGCGACAGACCTTCAAGCATATCCATGCCTTCGCGCAGGCGATAGGCGGTGCGGTCGTGTCGGTCCGCGCCAAAGGCGGCGTCAAGCAGCGCTTCTACAAGTTGCGGATCGATTTCGGCGAGAGGAATGATGCTGGTCAAGTCGTTGGTCTCGTATATCAGGAAAAGCGCGCGCTACTCCGCTTTGCGGCAAAAGTCGAGCCGTATAGGTTGCATTTGCATGATTGGAACGCGCCAGCTAAAAGATTGATCTGTTAAGGGGAGTTTGTGCGTGTCGGACCAGAATGAGCCAGTAAAACCATCAATGGGCGAAACGCCAGCCGCCACCGCGTCAGCAAAGCCGGGCAGGCTTGGCTCTCTGCGCCGGGATCCCAAGGGCTGGCTGATTCTGGTGCTCGGTCTGGGCGCGCCTCTCGCATTTCTCATCGCCGCCGCTGGCAGCGGCTTTGGCTTCTGGGGCTGGCAGGCCGGTCTGGGCGCCATACCGTGGATCATTCTGGTCGCCATACTCACGCTGCTACTGGCAATCATCTTCATCGTGCTGAACCGGCGCAAGGGTCGCAAGACGCGCTTGCCTCTATTGGGGCTCGGAATGGTCGCGACCTTGGGGTTTCTGGCGTTCTGGATTCCCTATGTTGTGGCGATTGCCACCTTGCCCGCCATTCATGACATCACCACCGATCTCGCCGACCCGCCGCAGTTTACGGCGCTCAGCCTGCGCGATGACAATTGGGACAATATCCCCGGAGCGGATGATGGCGACATGCGCGGCATGAACCCGCGCCAGCGCTGGGCGACCGTGCATCAGGATGCCTATCCCGACATCCGGTCCGTCCGTATCGATCAGCCGGTCGCCGTGGTGATTGAAAAAGCCCAGCGGCTGGCGGAAGATCGCGGCTGGGAGATTGTCAGTGTCGATCCGGCGTCCGGCCGTCTCGAGGCCACTGACACAATTTCGCTGTTCCGGTTCAAGGATGACGTCGTCATTCGCGCCCGTTCGGCGGAAAACGGGGCTGCCAGCATCATCGACATGCGCTCGGTCAGCCGGGTCGGCGTGCACGATATCGGCGCCAATGCCAAGCGCGTCCGCCGTTTCCTGAGCGATCTGTCGGGAACAACGACCGCCGCTTCGCAATGAATTGCGGGTAGCGGGCGCTATTTGGCCGGGGTGAGTTTCAGCAGCCGGCCGCCTTTGCCGTCTTCCAGCACATAGATCGCCCCGTCAGGGCCCTGTTCCACTTCGCGGATGCGGGCGTCCATCAGAAAACGCTCGGCCTCCTTGGCGCTATCCTCCTCGAAACTGACACGGATCAGCGCCTGGCTTGCGAGGCCGCCGATAAACGCGCTGCCGCGCCATGCGGGAAACAGATCACCGGAATAGAAGATCAGTCCGCTGGGCGCGATGGTCGGCACCCATGCCACTTTCGGTGCCTCGAATTCGGGATGGCTATCATGGTTGGGAATTTCCCGGCCATCATAATGGTCGCCTTCCGACACCACCGGATAGCCGTAATTGGCGGCCCGTTGCACCAGATTGAGCTCGTCACCGTCTTTCGGACCCATTTCCTGATTCCACAGGCGCCCTTTGCCGTCAAAGGCAAGGCCGAGGATATTGCGGTGGCCCAGTGACCAGATTTCCGGCAGCGCGCCGTCCTGGTCGACAAAGGGATTGTCCTTGGGAATGCTGCCATCGGGATATAGCCGGACAATCTTGCCGAGATTGGCCGCCATGTCCTGGGCAGGGTCGAATTTCTGGCGGTCGCCGGAACCGATGAAGAGATATTCACCATCGGGCGAGAAGGCTATGCGATGGGAATAATGGCCCTTGCCGGTGACTTTCGGCTTTTGCGTCCACACGGTTCTCAAATTTTTCAACGCTGGTTTCGCGCCGGACAGGTCCAGCCTGGCACGCCCGACGACGGCACCTCTGCTGTCGTCCTCGCCTGCTTCTACCCAGCTCAGATAGACCATATTGCTGGTCGCAAAATCGGGGGCGAGCACGATATCGCCAAAGCCGCCCTGACCGCCATATGCCACCTCGGGCACGCCGCTGATTTCGTTTTTCTGTCCCTTGGCATCGACCAGTTGCAGCGTGCCGGCTTTTTCGCTGACCAGCATCCGTCCGTCCGGCAGGAAGGTCATCGCCCATGGTTCGTCGAAGCTGGCAATTGCCGTGGTTTCAAAAGGTTTGCGATCCACCGGAGATATATCGGCGAGAGCCTGTGCTTCCGTCGAAGCGCCCGCATTCGTCTGCGCATTTTCTCCATTGGTGCAGGAAGCCATGAAGATTGCGATCGATAGCGAAAGTCCAAGATTTTTCATGAGGTTTCCGTGTTTTATCGTCAAGTGCATACCACTTTTCTCTGAACTTCAGTATAGGAGAGGCGTGGCAATTTTCCTAGGCCAATCCGATGTTTTTTGCCGCGGAATTTCGCTGTTCACGGCTTGCTTACCATTATTGGTTAAGGCTGGCGCATGTTTGGACGAAAATCCTGTAGCGATGATCCGCGACCACGGTCGGCGGTTTCCCATGGCGTGGGCGTGGCTGGCCTGATCGGACTGGCGTGCTGGGTCCTGATCGCACGCCAATATGGTCTGGACGGTCCCTATTCCGCGCTTGCCGCCTGTCTGGCCTGCGCAACACCTATGGTGATCTGGTCTTTGCTGATGGACAAGGTGCATTTGCGGCCGACCACTGGCATGGACTGGACAAACCCGAAACCGCTGAAAGCGATATTCGACATCAGTCTGGTCAAGCTGGCCGGCCTCTGGGCGACCTGGGGCATTATCGCCACTATTTACTGTGTCGGGCGCTGGTACTGGACCGGGCAATATCAGTTTTCGATGGAGATCATGGAGACAGTGGCGCCATGGCTGTTCGTGCTGTCGATTCCCTATGTCCTGTTCATGGACCGTTTTGCCATCGATCCGCGCGACGGCGCGTGGCATTTTGGCCAGCTGCTTACGGGCCGGAAAAGCGAGTTTGACCGGCAGCGAATCTATCATCATCTTCGCGCCTGGGCGGTGAAGGGCTTTTTCCTGGCGTTCATGCTTTCGATCGTGCCCGGCGGCTTTGCCGATCTGGTCCGGCTGGATCTTGCCGGCCTGGCGGGCAATCCGGTGGCAATCGCCCATTGGCTGATCATCGCGATGTTCGTGGTCGACGTCCAGTTTGCCACAGTCGGCTATCTGCTGACGATGAAGCCGCTCGATGCCCATATCCGCACGGCCAATCCCTATATGGCGGGCTGGATTGCCGCCCTTATTTGCTATCCGCCGTTCATCTTGATGGGCGATAACGGGCCGCTCAACTATCATGTCAACACCGCTGACTGGGCCTATTGGTTTGAAGGCCAGACCGTGATCCTCTGGATATGGGGCGGTATTCTGGTGTTTCTTACCGCCATATATGCCTGGGCGACAGTCGCCTTCGGGTTGCGTTTCTCCAATCTCACCCACCGCGGGATATTGACCCATGGCCCCTATAGCTGGACCAAGCATCCGGCCTATGTCGCGAAAAATGCCTATTGGTGGCTGGCCACCATGCCGTTTCTGGTAACCTCCGGCAGCATCACCGATTTTGTCCGCAACACGGTGTTGTTAGCGGCGGTCAGCGGCGTCTATTACTGGCGCGCCAAGACCGAGGAAAAACATCTGCTCAGCGACCCCGCCTATAAGGAATATGCCGAATGGATGGATCGCAATGCGCCGGTTCCCCGGCTGCTGAACCGGATCAAGCGCCGCATCGGCTGGTGGCCATCGGACCGGCAAGAAGAGCCGGGAATCCAGCCGGCCGAATAGACCGGCGGATTCAAATTGTCGGAGCCGCCCGGAGCGGCTAATCCGGAGCGATGACTGTTACAGGAACCGACGGAAAACAGCGCTGCTTTGGCGGGCAGGCGGGCAAGGAATTTTACGGCGACTATCACGACCGGGAGTGGGGCGTGCCGGTTCATGATGACCGGCTGCTGTTCGAGAACCTGATCCTGGAAGGCGCGCAGGCCGGCCTGAGCTGGGAAACCGTGCTGCGCAAGCGCGACGGCTATCGCCGCGCCTTTCATGGCTTTGACGTCCGGCGCTGCGCTACGATGGAAGAGGATGAGCTGGAAGCCTTGCGCGAGGATAGCGGCATCATCCGCAACCGGCTGAAAATTTACGCGGTGCGCAGAAACGCGCAGGTCTTCCTTGATATGCAGGCGGAATTCGGCAGCTTCGATACATGGCTCTGGGGCCATCTCGACGGCGCACCGCCGGTCAACCGGCCGACGCAACTCTCGGAAATGGCGAGCAGCTCGCCGATCAGCGACACGATCTCCAAATCATTGAAGAAGCGCGGCATGAGCTTTGTCGGCAGCACCATCATCTATGCCTATATGCAGGCGGTCGGGATGACCGACGATCATCTCGCCGGATGCTGGAAGGCCTGATCAGCCCGGGTTTTTGAGATAGGCGATCAGATCTGCGCGCTTCTGTGCGTCCGGCATGCCGGCATAAATCATTCTGCTTTTCGGAAGCACCCGCTGCGGTTTTTCCAGAAACTGGAACAGTTTTTCCTCGGTCCAGGTGATGCCGCTGTCGGCATTGGCCTTGCTGTAGTTGAAACCCGGGATCGTACCGGCCTTGCGCCCGACAATATTGGCCAGTGACGGGCCGACGCGGTTCATTCCCGGATCGACCACGTGGCAGGTGCGGCACTGCATGAAGGCGGTCTTGCCAGAAGCGGCGTCACCGGTCAGGCTCGCATAGGCGACGCCGTCCAGCGTGGCGACATCGTCAGCCGGTGGCGGTGCATTGCTATCGGCGGGCGCTGCCGCTTCCGACAGGGTCGCCCCGCCAGTCTCCGGGGCCGATCCGCCGCTGTCCGTGCCGCCACCAGAACAGCCAGCGGTCACAATTGCCAAAGCCAATAATGAGCTTAACGTTTTCATGCCGGCCATATTCTTCCCAGTCCTGTGATGTTGAAGGCAAAATTCCTGTCCCTGCTGCCTAGTGCCGATTGATCCCAAATTAAAGGGTTGATCATTCCCTTGTCCGCGACGGGGGCAAATCTTTTACCGCTGGTGGCGCGAGGGCCGGAAGCCGCGCTGGTCGGGCCGGGAAAAAGCCGCTATCGTCCGTTCTTGTAAAAACACTGGAAACGGGGCGCTGACGGAGTGCCGGATTATACGGTTGAAAGAGAGCGGCGCATGCTATTGGTCCTGAAGAAATATATATCACGGCTGCCGGAGAAAATCTGGTTTCGGGCGATGCTGTTCAGCATTGGCGCGATTGCCGCTGCGGTTGCGGCAGAACTGGTAGGTCCGTTGATCCCCTACGAAGCGGATCTTGAAATCGCCAGCGGATCGGTCGGTGATATCTTGACCATATTGGCATCCAGCATGCTGGCGGTTATCGCCTTTTCCGTGTCGATCATGGTGTCTGCCTATGGCTCTGCAACCAGCACCGCGACACCGAGAACCATAGCGCTGATGCTGGCCGATGACCGTTCGCAAAACGCATTGTCGACCTTTCTGGGGACCTTTCTGTTCAGCATCGTCGGCATCATTGGATTGTCCGCCGGCTATTATGATGACAAGGGCCGCATCATCCTGTTCTTTGCCACCATCGCCGTGATCGTGATCATCTCCGGCACCCTGATCAACTGGATACAGCAGCTGTCCACGTTCGGACGGATGAACGACCTTATCGAGCGGGTCGAGCGGGCCACATCGAAGGCGCTCCGCTGGCATGGCCAGCACCCCCATCTGAATGCGCGGCCACCCGTCGCCATCCCGGAGGATGCTCTCCCGGTCCGTTGTGATATCGCCAGCGGTGTCGTGACATCGATCGACATGGGCCAGCTTCAGGAAGCAGCTACGGAACACGATGTCACCGTGCATCTGGCCATCCATCCCGGCAAGCTCATCTACCCGGCCCGCCCGTTGCTCTATCTGTCTGGCGGGAGTGTAAAAGAAGCAGATTTGCAGGCGTTTCGGGACAGTATATTGGTCGAACATGATCGCAGCTTCGACCAGGATCCCCGGTTCGGACTGGTGGTGCTTTCGGAGATCGCTTCCCGGGCATTGTCACCGGCAGTGAACGATCCGGGGACGGCTATTTCGGTGCTCGATAGCGGCCTGCGCTGTTTCGAAGTGCTGGCGGAGGCCAGCGCCGAGCCGGAAGATGCCAAATATGCCAGCATCCACGGTCCGGAAATAGAGGTGGAAGATCTGTTTACCGATTTCTTCATCAAGATCGCGCGGGACGGGTCCGGCATGGTGGAAGTCCAGCAGCGCATTCAGCTCTGTCTGCTGGCTCTGGCACAATCCTGGCCCGATCAGTTTTCGGCGGCCGCTGCGGAGGCATCCCGCGATGCTCTGGCAAGGGCGCTCGACACGATAGTCCACAAGCCCGACATAGAGGATTTGAAGGCAAGATCGAAAAAGGTGGCTGCCGGCAGCAATGGCTAAATTACAAGCTGTCGGGATCACGATATTGAAAGGCCGGACAACGCGAACCATGACATACGCTACTCGTCATGACCGCGCTATCCGGCGCAAACCTTTGGGTCGAAGGTGAATTCGGACATCGCCCATCGATTACACATATAACGCAGCAGCATGGAGAGGGTTCCGCGCCTGTGATTTTTTTCTGTAGAGGATCAAATGCGCCGGCTCGCCGTCCGGCCCGCTCTGTTCAGCCGGCTGAAAAGGCGGCGAATATATCCGGGATTGCCGAGGGGCTTTCCATTTTTTGCAGCGCTGTAATCGCGTCTTCTATCACCAGATTATACTGAGCGACGGATCCTTCCATCAGGCTGGGCGTCGCACCGACCGCCCGGATCAGCCGATAGGCCTTCTTGTTGTCGCGCAACATATCGATGCGCAATTGCCGCAACCCTTCGCAATAGCAGTCAAGAAACAGCGCCGTCATCAGGATCCGGGCGACGCCGAGACCGTGATAGGGGTCCAGAACCGCGATCGCGAACTCGCCGGTGTCGACGCTTTGTTCATCGCGGAAGACATGCGCCGCCGCAATTGCGGGACGGCCTTCCGCATCCATATTTATCACGCCCCAGGCGAGATGGTTGATCCCGTCCGCGTTTGCCAGTCTTTCGACAACCGTCGGGGACATGCTTTTCGATCCCGAGAAGAAGCGCAAATAACGGCTCTGGTCCGACATTTGCCGGATGCCCTGCTCGATTTCCTCCATATCCGATTGACGCACACGGCGCAGGCAAATCCCGGTGCCATTGTCGAGCCTGGCGTCGACGGATTGAATCTGGTTCTGAAAGGACCACGGAGCAGACATCAGCTTTCTCCTCGCCGCACTGCCGATATTTGCCGCAGACTGTGCCCGTCCCGGCGCCGGTTGCCAGTTGGAGACTAGCATCAATCGGCTTCCGAAGCCACCGGGACGGCCTCTTTGAATGTATGGGTGACATAGGGGAAAGGAATCTCGATATTCGCTTCGTCCAGAGCCCGCTTGACTGAACGGATGACGGCATCGCGGCTTTCGTGCATATCGCGCTGCGCCGAACCCGACCACCAGCGAAGCCTGAAGTCGATGGAACTGGAGTTGAATTCACAGGCAAAGATATCGACCGGTTTTTCCTTGTCGGTCGCGTCAGCCGTTTCGACAGCTGTGCGGATGACCTGACGCGCTTCCTCCAGATCGGTGTCATAGGAAACGCCGACCACGACTTCATGCCGCCGGCGGTCGTGATCGGTCAAAATCTCGACCGGATTTTTGAACAATATCGAATTGGGCACGATCGTCAGCTCGTTTGACAACTTTCTGATATGCGTTTCCCGCAACAATATCTGCTCGACCCGGCCTTCGATGCCCTCGCACGAAATATAGTCGCCGATCCGCATTTTTTCGCGCACCATGATCAATATGCCGGCGAGAAAATTCTCGAAAATATCCTGAAAGGCAAAGCCGATGGCGACGGTCCCGACGCCCAGTCCGGCGATCAGGCTCCCGGGTGTCAAATCCGGCAGCAGGATTGTCAGGGCTATCATCAGCCCGACTGCCCAGATCGCAATTCTCACCAGCGTATCCACCAGTTCGCGCAGCGACGGGCGCATTTTGGTCCTGGCGGTCAGGCGATCGGCGATTTTGGTCGCGAATCGTGCGACGATCCAGGTCAGGATGATGAGGACAAGGGCGATAACAAGACTGGGCAGGAGGCTGACAATGCCTTCCCCCATGGATCGCAATTGTGTGACTAGAATCTGGAGCGTATTAAACGACTGGTCTGCTTGATTATCCATGCGCTCTAAACGCGTGGATCATAAATTGGTTGCATATATTGCATATAAGCGCAGGCAGCCGGGAACTCTATTCTGCGGAAAAGGTTGATCGCTTATGTCAAACTTGTTCAAACCCGGGAAAAATTGCTGGCGCGTCGAGCATGCGGATCGGTCGGCGGTCCTTATTGATGGTGAAAATTACTTCCGCGCGGTCCGAAAGTCGCTCGCACAGGCGCGGCAGCGCATCATGTTGCTGGGCTGGGATTTCGACGAACGCGTGGAGATGCATGACACGGCAGAAGAGCCGGAAGGGCCGCTGAAGATCGGCGCCTATTTCGACTGGTTGCTCAAAAAGAACCGGGATCTCAATATCTACGTGCTGCGCTGGGATACCGGGGCTCTGAAATCCTTTTTTCGCGTCAATGGCCTGCTGACGCTGATCCGGTGGTATTTTCATCCGCGGGTGCATTTCAAGCTGGATTCCCATCATCCGGTGGGGGCAGCCCATCACCAGAAAGTCATCGCCATTGACGAAGATACGGCTTTTTGCAGTGGTATTGATGTAACCAACAACCGCTGGGATACGCGCGCGCACGAGGACAAGGACTCCCATCGCCTGCAACCGGACGGCAATGACGCCGGACCCTGGCACGACGCGGCGATGGTGGTGCAGGGTGCAGTCGCCTGCGCCTTGTCCGAATATGCCGTGCAGCACTGGCAGGATGCTGGTGGCAAGAAAATCAAGGCTGTGACTGTAAAAGGCGACTGCTGGCCGAAAGATCTGGAGGCGGACTTTACCGATTGCCCGGTCGCCATCGCGCGGACGATGCCGACAATGGACGATCAGCTGGGCGTGCACGAGATTGAAAACCTGTGCCTTGATCTGATTGCTGCGGCCAAGGATTTTATCTATGCGGAAAGCCAGTATTTTGCGTCCGCCCGTATTGCCGCTGCCCTTGCAGCGCGACTGTCCGAGCCCGACGGTCCTGAAGTGGTAATCCTGAACCCGCAAAGTGCGGAGGGATGGCTTGAGTCGGAAATCATGGACTCCACGCGTGCGCGACTTTTTGAGGCGGTGCGCGCGAAGGACAAATATGGACGTTTCCGGATATTCCACCCCTTTAACGAGGCGGGCACGCCGATTTATGTCCATGCCAAGATCATGATAATCGATGACCGCTATATCCGTATCGGATCATCCAATTTTAATAACCGTTCGCTCGGTTTCGACAGCGAATGCGACGTCGCCATCGATGCCTCGGAATTCGAGGGCGATGAGATTTCCAGCCAGATCGCACGCGTGCGGAACGATCTTCTGGCCGAGCATCTGGGGGTGGAAGAGAGGGAGGTTGGGAGCCTGTTGGAGGAAACCGGCTCCCTGATCGCGACAATCGACAGGCTGAACACCCCTGGACGGGGTCTCGGGCCCTACGAGACGCCGGATGTCGGGGCGGTAGAGGAATGGCTGGCGGACAATGATATCCTTGATCCCAAGCGGGCCGATGATGTCATCGCGGGTATCATTTGAGGTCCCCGAGCCAGCCATATATATGTGGTGACTATGCCGCGGTTTCGCCTGGCTTGGTTTCGTTTTTCTGCTGGATTTTCTTGATGATGATTCTCGCGGCAACGGAAATGGCACCGGCAGCGATGGTTCTGATGATATAACGCACGTCTTTCTCCTGGGTTCGTTGTTTGAAGTTCACTCTATCTACCGACGAACGGGGATTAGGTTGCAACGGAAGGCTGATTTAGCGGTCGAAGTTCATTGTCCAGATGGCGACAATCAAGGCGATGGCTCCGGATGCCATCAGGCCGGAAATGATCTGCATGTTGATCGGTTTCACCGGAGTGGCCTGGTGTGAGTTGAGCCTGTCTTGCACGGCGCACCCGTTGCGCTGGGCGACCCAGAAGATGAATATCCCGATGATCATGAACAAGGTGGCGATGGCCTTGGGTAGCCAGGGCGGTTCAAGCTTGCCGAACAGGGCATTGAAACCGAGGCCGATGCCGACGGCCGCCAGTCCGGTGCGCATCCAGCCTGCAAATGTTCGTTCATTGGCCATGATCGTTCGATCTTCGGCCCATTCGGTGCGGTCTTCCGCAAGATCCGTGCGTTCGCTTGCCAGATCGGTGCTGGATGTGTCCGTTGCCATGCCTGTCTCCCCGGTGGCGCCTCAGAAGCGTGCGCCGAAACTATAACAAAAGCCCCGACATTCATCCAAAAGGAATATGCCGGGGCTCTATGTGCTTGGTCAGAGATAGATGAAGGCTAGATTGCCCGTGCGCTGCCTCGTGGTCCAACGAAGAACCACAAAATCAGACCGATAACCGGCAGGATCAGGATGATCAGCGACCAGATGATTTTGCCGCCGGTCGAGGATCCGCTGCCCCAGACGCTCAGCAGCGCCCAGATATCCAGAGCCAAGATCAGAAGTCCAATAATTCCATATTCCATGATAAAATTCCTTGTTTAGGTAATGTTGCCAGATATTGTCGAATGTGCGCGTTCAGGATGTCGCCTCTTCGAGATGATCGATCAGCCGACCGTCGGCCCGCAATTCACCTTGATAGTTGCGCAGCAAGCTTTTGGCCGAAACCGAAAGATCATCCTGCGTCAGCGCCTTTTCGAACTTCTTGCGCAGATATTCCTCGCCTGTCTCGACGGCCTCGATTGCGGCTTCGTCATTGTCCTGCAAGGCAGCGCTCAAGTTCATGAACACGCGATGGGCCGACGCCAGGATCGTGCCATCGCTCTCCGGTGTACCGCCGGATTTCGTGATTTCCTCACGAACGGCAGCGGCCATTGCCCGGCGGGAAGCCGCGCGGCGGGAGAAGAAGTTCTTGAAGGTGGTGCGTTCCGCTATCTCGGCTGCTTTCTCGTAGCCATGCGTGGAATCGATCAGTGTCTCCAGAATATCATTCAAGATATCGGTGGATGCGTTATGTGTCATATCAACCTCGTGTTGCGTTATTTATGCACAACCAACCGTGGGCAGGCCGGTCGGTTCCAAACTAAATTTTTCCCGTTTGCAGGAACCTTTGCTATGCATTGGCGTATGCGAATATTGCTGATTGGAATATTATGTCCCTGTATCGCTGTATCCTGACGGCCCTTTTTCTGGTCGCAGCCATCGCCCCGCCTGCCACCAGTCTTTCTGTCGATTTTGGGGCACGCGCCCAGATTCCGTCGGCCGAACAGGCGGAGGAGCCGGAGCCGGCTATCAATCCGGTGGCGGATGGCAGCGATGATGTCGCCATCGCGGACCGGCTGCGCGGTATCTTCCGGGAAATCGAGGGATTGCAGGATGTTGCTGTTTCGGTCGATGCCGGGGTCGTTCGTCTGTCCGGACCGATAGCCGACACGGCTTCGGCCGCCCGGGCAGAAGCCATTGCCCAGCGCGTGTCCGGTGTCGTTACGGTGGAGTCGCAGTTCGAACGGGATCTGTCGGTTGGCAATAACGTCGAACCGGTGGTCGATAAATTCGGCGACAGTTTGCAGAGCTTCCTGTCGGCTCTGCCGCTTATCGGGGTAGCGTTTCTCGCCGCCATAGTGATCGGCCTGCTGGGCCATTTCCTCGCTTCGCGCATGGGTTTCTGGAAACGCGTGACACCGAATATATTCCTGGCCGAGCTGATCTCCGGCTTTGTCCGCATCCTTTTCATCATGGTCGGAATATTCGTCGGCCTGGATATTCTCAACGCGACGGCACTGCTCGGCGCAGTGCTTGGCGGAGCCGGGGTGATCGGACTGGCGGTAGGATTTGCCCTGCGCGATACGGTCGACAATTACATGTCGAGCATCATGCTGAGCATTCGCCAGCCGTTTCGCGCCAATGACCATGTCCGGGTCGGGGATCAGGAGGGCCGGGTCGTGCGGCTGACCTCCCGGGCAACGATTCTGATGACCCTTGACGGAAACCATTTGCGCATTCCCAACGCCACGGTGTTCAAGGCGGAGATATTGAATTTTACGCGCAATCCCCAGCGCCGGTTCAGCTTTGAACTGGGCGTCGATGCGGACGATGATCCGGCGGCGGCCATCGAAACGGGGCTGCGGGCGATTAACAGTCAGGATTTTGTTCTCGACGACCCCGAAGCCACGGCGGAGATCAGGGAAGTCGGTGACTCCAATATATTGATCGCTTTTCACGGCTGGATCGACCAGCGCGACAGCGATTTCAAAAAGGCCCGCGGTGCGGCGATCCGCGTTACCAAAAACGCCCTGGAAGAATCCGGCTTCGCTTTGCCGGAGCCGATATACCGGTTGCGCTTTGATAACGGACCACCGCAGTTGAAGGACCTGAGCGGTTCGCTTGAGGCGACTGACGGGGGTGGTGGCAAGCCGGGCAGGGTCCATGCAAAAGAGGAATTTGATGTGTCTCCGGAGGATCATGTCGAAAAATTGGTCGATTCAGAACGGTCCGACGACGGTTCGGCCGACCTGCTCGATGACCAGCAGCCGGTGGAATAAGGGGCGGCTGGCTAACCTATGTTAGCGCAAAACGGAATCAATCGGTCTAATGAGCCTGCCAGTCATCTTTCTGGCTGTGGAATTGACCATCTTGAGAAAGCTTTGCGTGTCGTCTCGTTCGATTACCTCGCTCATTTTTGTGAGCACCGTAAAACCTGGGCTTGATCGGGACGATTACCTCGCGATCATGAGCATCACGCAACGCAATAACAAGCGGTTCGGATTAACCGGACTGCTTCTCTCCAATGGCTTCAATTTCATGCAATGCCTCGAAGGCGATCGGGCTGCTGTCAGGGACCGGATATACTATATCGGTCAGGACGACCGGCATAGCGGCGTTACCATCCTTGACCACCGGGAATCCGAAAGCAGGCAATTTTCCCAGCATTATATTGCGGGCCGTTATTTTCCGGGCGCGCACAATTGTGCCCAGCCGGAACTCTCCAAAATTCTCGACGAAATTTCCGTATCCGAATTGACCCGGACATTGTTCCGCAGCTTCGGCTCGCTCGGCCTGCAATTGTCAGCCTGACAGGCGGACGGGGATCGGCGTGCATGCGAGGCCGAGATTTCTGAACAGGTGTGAATGACGGTTCCCGACCGATGTGTCCAATCCGGTTGCTGCTTATCCCCCTCGTCCAGCGTTGCGATGTCATCCTCTCCCGCCAAAGTGCGGGAGAATTGCGCACTCCGTTGGACATTCGCCGGAAAAATTTATATGCAACCTTTCCGAACATCAGGTGTTCTGTCTTCAAGCAAGGAAAAATGAGGCATGGTTTGACGGGCTCGAAAAAAAATCAAACTGATATATCAGGTTCCTCTGGACCGGATAGCACAGGGCAAAAGTCAAAGGAAATGCCGGTGAAAAGCAAGGAAGACATGCAAGAAAGATTAGGCCTTGGACTGAAGGACATGTATTCAAGTGTTCTGGACGAGCCGCTACCCGACGACATGCTGGCGCTTCTGGACCAGCTGGAAGAAAACGACACCCGTGACGTAAAATCCAGCCGGCCGGACGAAAATGAATAAGCCCCAGGCGTTACCGCCGGCGCAGTTCAAGCAGCAGTTGACGGAAGCGATTCCGCACTTGCGTGCTTTTGGCCGGAGTCTGTCAGGTGACCGTGATCTTGCCGACGACCTTGTGCAGGACACACTTTTGAAAGCATGGGCTGCGCGAGACCGGTTCATTGCCGGTACTTCCATGCGGGCCTGGACATTCGTCATTCTGCGGAACACGTTTTTTTCCGGAATGCGCCGCAAGAAATTCAGCGCAAATTATGACGAACTGGTTGCAGAACGGGTGCTTTCGGCGCCCGCTCCCCAGCAGGAACCCTTGCATCTCGCTGATTTGCAGCGGGGGCTGATGGAGCTGTCGGATGACCAGCGTGAAGCGATCATTCTGGTTGGCGCAGGCGGCTATTCCTACGAGGAAGCGGCGGAAATCGCCAATTGCGCCGTCGGTACCATGAAAAGCAGGGTGTCCCGGGCCCGCAAGTCGCTCGAGGCCATTCTGGCCGAAGGGCGTTTCACCTCTGCGTCTGACGGTCATGACAATATGACCGCGACAGCGCTCGAGAATATTATCGGCGCGGTCGAGAAAATTACGTCCTAGGCCGTCCGGCTTTCGCCAACTGCGCTATATTCAACCATATTGAATCATAATGCCGGTGCTTATCGGGCTCTGGCCCAATCGGCGCGAGAGTGGCGCCTTCACAGGAAAGCCTCGCTACCGGCTTGGAAATCCGGGCCGGTAGCGAGGCTTCTTCTGTCATTTGTCAATCGTGACGGGAGGGGCGATCAGGCGTCCTGCTTTGCCGTCGAAAAGAACAGCGCCTGGCTGATCGCTGCGCGAATGGCATTGGGCTGAAACGGTTTGGTGATCAGGAAGGTCGGTTCCGGGCGTTCTCCGGTGAGCAGGCGCTCGGGGAAAGCGGTGATGAAGATGACCGGGACCGAAATCTGCTCCAATATATCCTTGACCGCATCGATGCCGGAACTTCCGTCCGCCAGCTGGATATCGGCGAGCACCAGGCTCGGCTGCGCATTGGCAACCGCTTCGAGAGCGCCCTTGTGGGTTGTCGCGGTGCCGCAGACACGGTGTCCCAGTCCGGATACGATCTGCTGCAATTCCATCGAAATCAGCGCTTCGTCTTCGATGATCAGAACATCCGACCGGATTTCCTTGTCGATCTCGGCAATGGCATCGTCCAGCAGATCGTTGATCGAATTTTCGCCAACATCGGCAATTTTCGCGACTTCGCTAACCGAAAAGCCTTCCAGCGCGGTCAACAGCAGCACCTGCCGGCTGATCGGAGGAATGGCATTGAGGCGGTTTTGCGCGGTGCTGTCATCCGGATCGTCAGATACCCTGACATGGGCACTCTCCCAGATACTCGCAAAGACCCGGTAGAGATGAACCCGCACATCATTATTGTCCGGAACCGGTTCCGGATCGGCGATAATCGCTTCCAGCGTTGCCTTGACAAATGCGTCGCCGCTCTTTTGGCTGCCGGTCAAAGCCCGCGCATAGCGCCGTAGATAGGGAAGATGCGGTTTCAGATTTTGTGCTAGAGACATATTTTATATCTCCGTGATGGCTTCCCTACGCATGACGGGAAATAGGGTTCCAGCAAAATTTTTTTATGCGGGCGAAACATGAATTCGCTGCTTGCAGGCTCGCGTCGGAACCAATTCGCCCGTCGTTCGTTGACTTATCATTGGATCATTAGACCGAATATGGAGAAAAAGAAATGACAGGCAATTATTCCGAAGAGCTGGGTGCGGTAAAAACGGATCTGCAAACATTGAGAGATGATCTGGCAACCTTGACCAAGTCCGTCAAGGCCGATGCCAAGGCAAACGCCTCCGAATTGCGCGCCAATGCAAAAACCAAATTTGAAGCCGCCCGCACCAACGCGGTTGAAGCGGGAACGAAGGGACGCCAGAAGGCGCATACGACCTTCAAGGAAAACCCGATTGTGAGCATCGCCGCAACTGCCGGGATCGGTCTGCTCGTCGGGGCATTGATGTCCCGGCGCTAAAGCGTCCGGCCGAGACTTTCAAAGGGCTGCAGGACTCATATCTCGCAGCCCTTTTTCTGACTTTGCGATGGAATTACAGGTTCGTGCCCGTCACGCGGTGGACCATGTTCCAGTCAATTCTCGAACCGGGTGGTCAGTATGACGGGTAGCGATTTTTAATCAAATGGGGTGATTTTGCAGGCGCATCATTATACATGCCAACGCTTCCGTCAGGGCATTTGAGTCAATGGAAGCATTGCTTGTCCTGTCGGGCAAAAGCCACGCAACAGAATTACCACTTGAGCGTTGGTTAGAGAACGGCTTCAGAGTCAGTAACAAAAGGGGTTGGACATGAAGACGGTGACCAGATGACCGGGGATTTGGAACCGGCGTTGGAAGTTGAACGGTTGGCGACGCTTCGCAGCTTCCCCGTGATGGATGATGTGCGAAAGAAGGCGTTCGATCGTATCACTCGCCTGGTCGCTGACATTTTCGCCGCACCGATCGCATCAATTTCCCTGATCGATGAAGATCAGGAACATCTGAAATCAGCCATAGGTGTGGACAACGAACCGATTGACCGCGCGGATTCGCTGCTGGGAGAGATGCTTGGCAGTCGCGAGCCGGTGGTCGTTGAAGACGCGTCTGTGGAATCCCGTTTCCGAAAAAATCCTCTCGTCGTCGGTGCCCCGTCCATTCGTTTCTATGCAGCTGCACCCTTGGTTGCGCCCAATGGCATGATCCTGGGCGGGCTGTGGTTTGCGGACACGGCCTCGCGGGGCGAAATCACCACGAGCCAGCTCGATCAGCTGAAAAGCATGGCCGATATCGTCATGAGCGAACTTGAATTGCGGCGCGAAATCCGCTTGCGGGAGCAGGCGCAGAAAAATGCCGCCATGGACCGGTCCAACCTCGACCTGACGCTGGCCCTGAGTGATATCGCGAGCTTTCGCACCGATCTGGAAACGGGAAAGATCGAATGGGGTGGCGCCTATATGAAAATCTGGGGGGAGGATGCCGGCGAGGCCCTGACCCAGGTTGAAGACGCGATGGAGCGTATCCACCCGGAAGATCGCGACGATGTGACCGAGGCAATGAGCGCCGCGGCAGCGCCAGGCGAAAAATATGAGGTGCGTTTCCGCATCATTCTGCCCTCCGGCGAGATTCGCTGGGTCGAGGCCTATGGCGATTATCTCGAAGCGAACGGGCGACCGACGCTGACCGGGGTCAACAAGGACATTACCCATTCGGTCGACCAGCAGGAGCAGTTGCGTCTGCACACGCGCGAGCTCCACCATCGTCTCCGCAATCTTTTCGCAACCCTGCAGTCGATCATGACGCTAACCAAAAATTCGGCGACATCCATCGATGATTATATCGAGCGGATCAAACATCGCCTGAGTGCGCTGAACCGCGCGCAGCATATCCTGCTCGACACCAATTTTGTCACAGGATCCTTCGCCGCGCTGGTGCGGGACCTGTGCAAGACCTATCCGCGGGTGCGCTGGTTCGGGCCCGACATCATTCTCGAAGAAAATGCGATGGTATCATTGTCGCTTGTGCTCAATGAGCTGGCTACCAATGCGGCGAAATATGGCGCACTGACAACCGATAGCGGGCTGGTCAAAATAAAATGGGTCATCCTGCCCGACGAAGACGGGCAGGATATCGTCGAATTGCGCTGGACGGAAAGCGGTGGGCCCCAGTCACCGTCCCCGCCATCGGCATCCGGTTTTGGCGCCTCGCTTATCGATCACAGCATCACGCGCAATCTGCGCGGGGAGATTGATCGGGACTGGACCGCCGATGGCCTGATCTGCACCATCACATTTCCAGCGCCTGACGAAACACGGTATCGCTAGTGGCACAAAAGGCGCTGCTCCGGCGGATTTCATTCTACGCCGATCTTGACGCGACCGATCAGCAGGTCATCATGGATATCCAGGGGCGGGAGCAGCATTTCGACAAGAATAGCGAAATCATCGACGCCGGTCAGGAAATGGACAGTGTGCTGATCGTCAAGGAAGGCTGGGCGATCCGGTACAAGACACTGGAAGACGGGCGCCGGCAAATATTGAACATATTGTTGCCCGGAGATTTTTTCGACCTGCAGGTGCTGGTTGCGGCCGAGGCAGACCATTCGGTCAAGACCGTAACGGCTCTGACCGGCCTGTCGGTCCGGCCTGCCGAATTCCGGCGCCTGCTGACCGAATCGGGCAAGCTGACTCTCGCATTCTGGTGGATGCAGGTTCAGGAAGAGGCCTTCCTGCGCGAGCAGATCGTCCGAAACGGCAAGCAGACAGCACGCGAAAGAATAGGGCACTTCCTTCTCGAGCTCTATAGGCGCGTGCTGATAACCGGTGCCGGAACCAGCGACGGGTTTCGCGTGCCGCTGACCCAGACCGTGATCGCCGATGCGCTGGGCCTGACCCCGATCCATACCAATCGCGTGCTTCGGCAACTGGAACGGGATGGATTGCTGGCGCGTGACAATGGATGGATCCTGTTCAAGGACGAGGCGCGGCTGGCCGAGATCAGCCAGTTTGATTCCTCTTATTTCCACCTCGATGCGTTTCGTATGCGGCTGGGTCGCGAATAATGTTTGACTGCCGGGGAACTCTATGCGCATCTTGGCGTTGAACACACAGAACCATTAAAGGGAGTTCATAATGAGAAAAATTGCGATTGCGGCTGTATTGACCGCTGGGCTGGCACTGTCCGCCTGTGAAGCCAATGTCACCGAAGAAGGCGAAATGCCCTCGATGGATGTCGATGTTTCCGGCGATGCCGGCGAACTGCCTGAAGTCGACGTCGATACGGCTGACGTCGAAGTGGGTACCGAAGAAGTTACCGTCGAAGTTCCTGACGTCGATGTGGAAATGCCTTCCGAAGAATAGTTTCTTCAAAAACAACCGACAACAATGGCCAGGCATCATGTCCTGGCCATTTTTTTGTCTACGCTCGCCAGCGGCCGCCAAACGCACACCTCACCAAGTCTGTCCTGGCCTGGCGGGGCTTTCTTCCGGGAAATTATATTGGGGGGGGGTGGCTGGGAAATTTGTCCGTTGGTATACGGGGGGCGTACGAAGGGGCAAAATTCCCAGCCGGTTTTTGAGGAATGAAATCAACGCCGGGTCAGGGGTTAATGTTCATTCAATATAGGCAACGGTCGGGGCCGGAATTGGTTCCCGGAAAAATGCATTTTTATTTCTTTTTTTCCCGATAGCGGTTCGTGCTGCCGGAAATTGGCGGTTTTCTGTGCCTGTTCGGGTCGCTGAGCAAATGGATATGAGCGGCCGAACAGGCCGGCGGGAGCAGGATCGCGCTTCGGAGAGATGCAACCAAATGACGGCCCGCGCGTCTTTCCATCAGAATATTATGGATGGAGCTATTATGACCGATATTTTTACCCGCCTGAAGCAGGATCATGACCGTCACCGCGCAATGCTTGAGCGCGTTGCCGATACCAGTGGCGATACCGAAGAGCGCCGGGCGTCCTTCGAACAGTTGCGGGTCGACGTATCGGCTCATGCCAATGCCGAGGAACAGTCGCTCTACGCCGAAATGCTGGCCCGTCCCGATCTGCAGGACAAGGGCCGCCATTCGGTGGCCGAACACAAGGAAGCCGACGACTATTTCGAGGATCTGGTGGACATGGATTTCAGCAGCACCGGATGGCTCGCGCGCTTCAAGACGCTCAAGGAGCGGCTCGAGCATCATATGGATGAAGAAGAAAATGAAATCTTCGCGGCCGCCAAAAAAGACCTGTCGGACGAACGGGCCGAAGAGCTGGCCAGGATTTTCAACGAGCGCAAGCCGGAAGAAAAGCAGGAAGTCGCCTGATTATATGAGTCAAGGCGGGGGAGAAGACCATGTTGAATGAATGGACGACGACGGGTTGGGAGCAGATCGCCCTGATCGCGCTGTCGGCATCGGCGATGTATGTGACGGTAATCCTGCTCACCAGGCTCGCCGGCGTTCGCAGTTTTTCGAAGATGAGCGGTTTCGACTTTGCCGTCACGGTTGCGATCGGGTCTGTGCTGGGCTCCGTCATCCTCTCGAAAAATCCACCGATTGCGCACGGTATTGCTGCACTCATATTCCTGTTCGGGCTACAGATCGGCATGGCGGTGCTGAGAAGCCGCTTTCCCGGTCTGCAAACGCTGGCCGACAATCGGCCGCGCCTGATCATGATCGGCGGCGAGATCCAGCACGACCAGCTGAAGAAGGCCAAGATGACCGAGGACGATCTCTGGGCAAAGCTGCGCGAGGCCAATGCGTTTAATTTTTCGCAGGTTCTCGCGGTGGTCGCTGAAACGACCGGAGATGTGTCGGTCCTGCATGCCACGGACCATGACCACGATATCCAGCCCGAGCTTCTGAAAGGCGTCATTGCCGGCGAACGGTACCGCAGCAACGGGTCCCGCTAGCAAGCGACCGGCCCGGTCCCGAAACACCAAGGTCCTCCGGCATGTTACCGGCGGACCCCGGATTGTTGGGGAGGCTGTTTGGGCCGGGAGCTCTGTCTCTAGCGGATTGTGACGGTCACGGCGCGGCGGTTCAGGCCCCAGGCTGTTTCATCCGATCCCAGAGCGTCCGGCCGTTCCTTGCCGTAACTGACCACCGAAATTCGCGAGAGTTCGACACCGAGGGTGGAAAGATAGTTTTTGGCGGCGTTGGCGCGACGTTCGCCAAGCGCGAGATTATATTCGCGGGTTCCACGCTCGTCGCAATGGCCCTCCACGCGAATGCGGGCGCTCGGATTGGCAATCAGCCATGCCGCCTGGCTGCGCAATATCTGCTGGTCTTCGGCATCGACGTTACTGCGGTCGGTTTCAAAGAAAATTCTGTCCGAGGCAATATTGGCCAGAAAATCTTCCTGGCTACCCTTGATCGGACCTGCGGGCGCGCGATTATAGTCGATAGTGTCGCCGGGTGCCGGTGGCAGGCCCTCCGGAGCCTTCTTGCTGCAGGCCGACAGGGCCAGAGCCGCAACCAGCAGCGGCATCGAGATAAAATGTACGGAAATGCGGGATTCGGACATGGGGCAAAACCTTTTGACTGTTGCCGCTATCTTCTAGGCCTGTTTTGCCAGAGCCATTAGCACGGATTTTATATGCGTCCTTCCGGCCCGGGGAGCATATAAAATCCATGGTAACGGCAGCACGATGATGTCTCTAGAACGGACCTGTCCCTGCAAGGGACATCATCAACCAAAGAAGCCCCCTGTGATGGCGCGGGTATTTGCTCACCCCGACGAAGCCCGCGTCATCCAACCTTCATTGCTCGAAATCAATATCCAGTCGATAGCCGACACCCGGCTCGGTCAGCAGATATTCCGGCTGGGACGAGTCATATTCCAGCTTCTGGCGGATCAGCGCCATATAGCTCCGCAGATATTGGGTGTCGATCGTCGGATCATTCCATCCGGCCAGCAGCAGTTGACGGTGGGTGACCACCTGTCCGGCATGCCGCGCCAGCGTCTCGAGCAGATCGAATTCCTTGGGAGAGAATTTGATCTCGTCGCCCATCAGGAAAACTTTCCGCTTGAGAAAATCGATCCGCAAATGGCGCGATGCAAATTCCTGGCTCTTGCCAGCCTCGTTCTTCCGTCGCCGCACCGCCGCCCGGATCCGCGCCAGCAGCTCCTCGATATTAAACGGCTTGTTAATGAAATCATCAGCCCCCTGATCCAGCGCGGCGACCTTTTCCGCTTCCTGATGGCGGGCGGACAGGATCAGGATCGACAGAGCGTTGAAATCGAGCAGCTTCGCAATGATTTCCTTGCCGTCGGCATCGGGCAACCCCAGATCGAGCAGGATGATGTCAAACACCGTCTCTTTTGCCTTTTTCAGCGCTTCTGCCGCTGTCCCGGCGGAATCGACGCCATAGCCCTGCGCGATCAGCACCGGTTGCAGCGACCGGATGAGCGCGGTCTCGTCATCGACCAGCAATATTTTGACGATCATGGGCTATTGCTTTCCAGGCGAGAGGTGGATGCCGGAAGTTGGACGATGATCTTGGTTCCTCGGCCCATTTCAAGCGGACTGTGGGCGGAGATGTCGCCGCCGAAGG
The DNA here is from genome assembly GCF_002218195.1 of Sphingorhabdus sp. SMR4y. Classification (GTDB taxonomy): domain Bacteria; phylum Pseudomonadota; class Alphaproteobacteria; order Sphingomonadales; family Sphingomonadaceae; genus Parasphingorhabdus. Next base: position 2,942,639 of record NZ_CP022336.1, read on the forward strand.
CGCGCGCAAAGCCTGCGGCGATCGACAGGCCGAGGCCATGCCCTTCCTTGCGTATATTGTCAGCCGAACGGTAGAAGCGGTCAAACACCCGGTTCAGCTCGCTGGCCGGGATGCCGCACCCCTGATCCGATATGGCGATCTCGACTCGTCCGGCCTGCCTGTGTCCGGTCACCAGTACCGGCGCGTCACCGGGACTGTATTGGACCGCGTTTTCCAGGATATTGTAGAAAAGCTGCTCCAGCATCACCGGATTGGCGCGCACCGTGCAGTCATCGAAAGGCAGGCTCTTGATGATTTCGCGTCCGCTGTGGTGCATTTTCACCGTGTTGACGGCCGACCCCAGCATCTCAACCAGGTCCAGGCTTTCCAGCTGGTCGGGCGATATGCCGGCCTGCAACCGGCCCAGGTTGAGCAAATTGGTGGTGTAGCGATTCAATCGCTCGCACTGGTCCTGGATGATTGTCAGCATTTCCTGGCGCGAAGCGTCGGGCAGCGTGTCGCCATAAGCGGCGAGGCTGGATGCGGATGCAGAGATCGCCGCCAGAGGCGTGCGCATGTCGTGGGAAATGGAGGACAATAACGCAGTCTTGAACGCCTCCGACCGGCGCATGGCTTCCGCTTCGGATTTCTGGTGCAGGAGGACGAAACGGTCGACAGCCATGCTCAGTAAATTCAGCACTGCGTCAAAGTCTATCTTGCTCAGGCGATTGGACTTCTGCGCATCCCGGCTACAGATCAACAGACCAACACGGCGTTTCGAGGAGGATAGCAGATAGGCTGTTTTCTGATCCTCCAGATGTTCCCAATCGTCTGGTCCGACGGCGCGCCGGGCTTCGTCCAGCCAATGCTCTTTGCCGTTGACCGCGATCCAGGCCTCGTCGCTGATGGCGTAGATTTCAAACTCTCCGGATGAATCGAAAATACCGGTCTGGACGATGGCCTGGTCAATATCTTCCAGGTTCACAGCGGTCTGCAACTGGTTGCTGATGTCGAGCAAGAGATTGATCTTCTGCTGGGCAATTTCGGCGGTGCGGGCCCGGTCGTTGATGCGGCCGGCCAGCGCGCCAGACAGCAGAGCGCTCAGATTGAACGCGACCAGCGGGATATATTCGTCGGACGTGGTGACGCCAAAGTCGAGCAACGGCTCGCTGAAAAAGAAATTGTAGAAGAAGGAAGCGCCAATGCCTGCCAGAAGGCCACCGCGCAGGCCGTTTACCGCGCCGATGATCGTCACGGCGGATACATAGATCAGCGCGGCGCTGACCGGCCGGTCGGCGCTCTGCGCAATATAGGTGGCCAGGGTGCCGGCGACAAAGACTGCCAGACCGATGAAGAAAGAGGCATAGCTGCGCGCGCTGTCCGAAGACAGTCGTTCGAAAATGCGCGTGATCTTGTTCCGTATCGGCAGGTCCATGGGCAGGGCATAGCCGATATTCCGGAAAGCGGCATGCACGGATTTTCTATGCCGCCCGCTAACGGGATCTCAGCCCGGCCATGAAAAGGCCAGGCGGGCTTCCCCGGTCACTTTTGCCGAGGCATCGAAGCGGCGCTCGAGCATCGATCCATTGCCGGCGTGGTCAATCGCCACGATCGTGCTGCAGCGCGTTCCATAGACCGGGTTCTCGATGAATATCCCGGAGCTGGCCGGTTCCAGCTGCGCCGGTCCGGGGCCTGTTACGGTTTTCGCAAGCGGATATGTCGACCTGTCGGTCAACAGGTCCAGCAAAGCCGCGGGATCCGCTGATCCGTTCTGCAGCCAGTTGTGCAAAGCGGCATCGAGGTGCCGCGCCTTCGGCCATGGATTTTCCAGCGAGCCGTTGGAAAGACCATGAATGCCCGGCTCGAGACGCCTGCTGACACTGTCCGGCCGGTTGGAATGGACCAACGCTTCATCATGCGCGACGGTGATCAGGTTGAACGGGTTGAAATCCGAAAAGGGCACTGCTTCCAGATCGGCATAATCGCCCTTGCCGAGCAGAAAGTCCTTCAACAGATCGCCGCGGGACGCGCGGCTGCCATCCGGTGGGCCATAGCCGCTGAGATTGGTGACCACGGCAAAGCGGCCCTGTTCGGATATGCCGAGCCAGGTTCCGCCGGCCTGCACATCCTTCCCCGCCAACAGATGTTCGTGACCTTGCCAGCGGGCCAGCGGCTCCGCGGGTCGGCCATGCAGTTCATCCCGATTGCCGATCGCGACAAGTTTCCAGTGGGGATGGGCCTGCCACGCGAGGGAAATGATACACATCGGGCGGCAATAGCAAAGCCGTGCTCCTTTGCGAATATATTGTCCGGATTCATCTCTTTTTCCTCCTCGAATTCAAATCAGGGTCACAGCTCCCGAGGCGGATCTGCGGCAGCAGCAGCTGGCAAAATTGCAACACGGCAATGGTTCACTTTTCGCGAAATTAGTGCACAGTCATCATTCAAAGAATCCGGAATCGGACAGCAGAGGAAAGCGCGCAATTATGAAACTCGGTCACGCCCCTGAATTGCAGGCCTTTCGCGACAAAATCCGCTCCTATTTCGAAAATGACTATCCAGAAGACATTTTGGCGAAGGTTGCCTCCGGGGCGAGCCTGACCACTGCCGAGGTGCGCCGTGCGGAAATGGCGCTGGGAGAGCGCGGCTGGCTGGCCAGTGCCTGGCCCGAGGAGCATGGGGGACCAGGCTGGACGATCGAGGAACAATATATTTTTGACGAAGAGCTGGAACGGGCCGGGGCGCCGACGGTGACCCCGATGGGTGTCATCTATGTCGGTCCGGTCATCTATACATTCGGGAGCGAGGCGCAAAAGGCGCAGTGGCTGCCCGGTCTCCGCGACGGTTCGGTCGGATGGGCGCAAGGCTATAGCGAACCGGAAGCGGGATCGGATCTCGCTTCCCTGCAATTTTCCGCCGTGCGCGATGGCGACGACTATATTCTCAACGGCACGAAAATCTGGACCTCGGCGGCCCAGCATGCGGACTGGATATTCCTGCTGACCCGCACCGCGCGCGAAGCGAAGAAGCAGATGGGCATCACCTTCATCTGCTGCAAGCTGGATCAGCCCGGCGTCACGGTGAAGCCGATCATCACCATCGACGGCAAATATTATCTCAGCCAGTGCGATTTCGTCGATGTCCGGGTGCCGGTCGGCAATCGCATTGGCGAGGAGGGCAAGGGCTGGTCCTATTCGCAATATCTGCTCGGCAACGAACGCACCTCTTATGCGCGGATCGGCGGCAAGCGGAAGCAACTGGCCGATATCCGCGCCATTGCTTCGCAAATCCCGACCGGCGGTAACCAGCGGCTGATCGACGACAGCTTTTTCGCAAGCCGTCTGAGCGAAGCGGAAACGCGGCTGGATGCGCTGGAAATTACAGTGTTGAGGGTGCTGACCACGGTACGGGACGGGGGGTCGCCGGGCGATGAGGCCTCGATCCTCAAGATCATGGCGACCGATCTGGCGCAGGAGATCACGACCCTGTTTCTGGAAGCCGCAGCCGAACAGGGCAACCGCAAATTTGCCGATAGTGTCAGTCCGGAATGGACCGGCGATGCCGCCTTTGCGGCGCCTGGCGTTGCCAATTATTTCGGCACCCGCGCGCAAAGCATCTATGGCGGCACCAACGAAATTCAGCGAAACATCATCGCTAAGCGGGTGCTGGGGCTCTGACCGGCGATGACAGGTGCGGGCAGGCCGTGCAACGGGAGGGCACCGCCGAGCGGCAGGTGGAGAAACTGACCATCGCAGAAAAGCAGAGAGAGCTTTACCGCCCGCCAGACCGGAATGAATCCGATATCGCCTGCGGCATAGCTCAGACGTACCCGGCGCCGGATCGCGATTGACTGGCAGGCGGCGCGGTCGATTGCCGCCGTAACCTTCATGGCAACCGTTCAAGCTGCGCTGGATGAAGAGGGTGACACTTAATCAGGGTATAAACTAACGGGGCCCGACCAAAATTGGCGGCTTGCAAAGATCGCTTGATGTCTGGATGCCCCACAGCATTGCCAAGATCAGAAGGGCTGCGAAACCGCATAAAGCTATCGACCCACGCCGTCCCAAGGGAGCAGGGCAGGACGTCTGTGACTGGCTCATATGCTACAGCGGAATGGGACAGGTCGAGCGCGCGACAATCGCCACAAGTCCCGGGCGTCTGCTAAATTCAGATTTTCTGGGAAGTGGTGACCCCTACGGGAATCGAACCCGTGTTTCAGCCGTGAAAGGGCCGCGTCCTAACCGCTAGACGAAGGGGCCATACCGTTTGCCGGTCGGCGAGCCACGGCCATTAGGGGGGTGCTCGGCTTTGGTCAACCCTCTTTTCACTGGAAATATCGGGCTTTTTTTTCGCATCGTGCCGGACCGCCCGTAACTCTTTGTCTTTGCGGCTGCCAACAGCGACCGCGATCCGGTCCGGCGCGCGGACGGATCAACCGGCTGGCGCCTGCTCAATCGGCCCAGGCGGCATCTTCGAGATGGATTTCCGCCGACGGGCGGCTGCCCCAGTCGTCGATCTTGGCGCGGCCGGCGATCCACAATTTCCGTCCTCGCGGTGCGTTGAGCAGGGTCTGGCCGAGATCGCTCTCTGCCGCGCGGAACGCAATGGTCTTGATCGATGCGCCGTCATCGCCGCCGACGATCATCCGGACATGATCGGTACCGACTATGTCGCATTTGATGATTCGCACCGGTCCGATGGCGATTCTCGGCGCGGGCCAGCCCATGCCATAGGGACCGGCTCCGTCCATCGCCTCGACCATCGTCGGGTTGACGCCCTTCGGCGACAGCACCGCGTCGAGCAGCAGCGCCTTGCCGTCCTGCGCCTTGCCGACGCTGTCGGCGAGCCGGTCGTTGAGAAATTCGGAGAAGGCATCCACCTTGTCCGCTGCGACGGTGACGCCTGCAGCCATCGCATGGCCGCCACCGGCGATCAGCAGGCCGCTGTCCTTTGCCGCAATGATTGCCGCGCCCAGATCGACGCCGCCGATCGAACGGCCCGAGCCCTTGCCGATGCCCTCGTCGTCCAGCGCGATAATGATCGCCGGCCGGTTCAGCTTCTCCTTGATCCGCCCGGCTACAATGCCGATCACGCCGGGGTGCCAGCCTTTGGCGGCAAGCACCGCCACCGCCTGGTTTTGCTGGGCCGAGCACATCGCTTCGGCCTCCTCCAGCACATGGGCCTCGATCGCGCGCCGTTCCTGATTGAGATGATCAAGCTCGGCGGCGATGGCCTGGGCCTCTTCCGGGTCCTGCGTGATCAGCAGCCGCACGCCGAGATCCGATTTGCCGACCCGTCCGCCGGCGTTGATTCGCGGTCCCAGCGCAAAGCCGAGATCCGAACAGATTGGTGCTCGCTTGAGCCGACTGGCGTCGATCAGCGCGGACAGGCCGATATTCTGACGCCCTGCCAGAACCTTGATGCCCTGCGCGACAAAGGCGCGGTTGAGGCCGCGCAGCTGGGCGACATCGGCGACCGTGCCGAGGGCTACAATATCCAGAAATTCCAATAGTTTGGGTTCGGCGCGATCCTTGAAAAAGCCCTGATTGCGCAACGTGCGGACCAGCGCCGCGCCAAGCAGGAAGGCCATCCCGACGGCGGCGAGATGGCCATGTTCGGCGCCGGCGTCGCTCTCGTCCAGCCGGTTCGGATTGACCAGTGCGATCGCCTTGGGCAGTTCCACCGCGCATTTGTGATGGTCGACGACGATGACCTCGACCCCGGCCCGGTGCGCCATGTCGAGCGCTTCAAAGGCCATCGCGCCGCAGTCCACGGTGACCACCAGATTGCTGCCCTGTGCACCCAGCTTGACCAGGGCCTCGCCGGACGGGCCATAGCCTTCCATCAGGCGGTCGGGAATATAATAGCCCGCTTCCAGCCCCAGGTCGCGCAGCAGCCGGATCAGCAGCGCTGCGCTGGTCGCGCCATCGACATCATAATCGCCGAATATCGTCACCTTTTCCCGGTTCCTGATGGCCAGGGCGAGACGATCAGCGGCTGCGTCCATGTCCCGGAAGACCGATGGATCGGGCATGAAGCCGCGGATCGTCGGCTCGCGGTTGATGGCAAGCGTTTCCCGGCTGGCACCGCGCGCGAGCAGCAATTGGGTGACCAGATCATCGGGCTGGAAACCCGGATCGCGCGCGTCGGCGCTGGTGCTGCGCCAGCGCCAGCTCTGGCCGGACAGGGATTTTTCTACATTCAATACTGCATTCATGATGGCGGCTATGCGTCAAAGCTGCGGCGCTGACAATCGGTCTGTTGCTTGCTAGGGAGATGGGGATGAAAAAGCTTCTGATCGTCTATTACAGTTATACCGGTGGTACCGCGCAGATGGTCGAGGCTGCCAAGGCGGCCGGGCAGGGCGAGGAGGGCACCGAAATCAAGGTCATGCGAGCCGAAGATTGCCAGGCTGAGGACATGTTCTCGGCCGACGGCTATATATTTGCAACGCCGGAAAATCTCGCGGCGATTGCCGGGGTGATGAAGGCCTTTTTGGATCGCTGCTATTATCCCCTTCTCGGGAAGATCGAAGGGCGTCCCTATGCCGCGATGATCTGCGCCGGATCAGATGGCGAGAATGCGAAAGCCCAGCTGGAGCGGATCGCTACCGGCTGGCGGCTCAAGAAGGTGATCGACAGCCTGATCATCTGCACCCATGCGCAGACCGAAGAGCAGATATTGGCGGCCAAGACGATCAGCGAAAGCGATCGCCAGCGCTGCGCGGAAACCGGCGCGACGCTGGCGGCGGGACTGGCCATGGGGGTCTTCTAGATCAGTTCGGCGACGCGATCCTGCAACACAGGAATCACGTCCGTCTCGAACCAGGGATTGGCCTTGAACCAGCGGATATTGCGCGGGCTCGGATGGGGCAGGGCCAGAAGCTCCGGCCAGAATTCGCGCCAGCGTCTCACCGTGTCGGTAAGCGTGCGGGATTTGCGATCGCCGAGATGCCAGTTCATCGCATATTGCCCCAGAACCAGCGTCAGCCGGATGTCGGGCAGGGCCTCCAGCAGAGGCTTGCGCCAGGCCGGTGCACATTCCGGGCGCGGCGGCATGTCGCCGCCCATGCCGCTACCGGGAAAACAGAAGCCCATCGGGATGATCGCGAAGCGGCGCGGATCGTAAAACTGCTCCTCGGTCACGCCCAGCCAGCCGCGCAGCCGCTTGCCGCTGACATCGTCGAACGGGCGGCCTTTCTCGTGGGTCTTGCTACCCGGCGCCTGGCCGACCAGCAGAATCTGCGCGGCGCTGTCCGCCTGCAGCAGCGGTCTGGGGCCCAAAGGCAGGCCCGTGCAGATGGTGCAGGCCCGGATCTCTTCTAGCAGGCCGGGCAGCGCATCGGGTTGGCGCTGCTTCATTCGCCGCGGCGGCAGATCGCCAGATGATCGGGCTTCTCGCCCTTGGCGATCGGCGGCAGGACAAAAACATGCCCGAGGTGGGTTGCCTGCCGCCCCTCCGGCTTTCTCTCGCCACTGACGACCGCAGCGAAATCCCGGCAGGCCGGTGCGCTCTGCAGATAATTGCTGTGGCCGGTGCGGCCGCGACTGACAGCGCTGGTATCGACGATGGTCAGCGCCGCCTTGTCGACCGTTTCGGCATATTTCGGATGCGCCGCATAGCAACGCTCGGGAAGCCCGCGGGCCTTGAGGTCCGCGGCCTCGAACGGACTGAAACAGCGCGGATAGCCGAGGCGGGGATAGCCGTGAATGTCATCGGACAGCGAAAGGGCGCGATCCTTGATCGACGCGTAAACGGTGATTCGCCGGTCGTTGCGCACCCGTCGGTCGGACAATATCTCTTCGGCGATATCGCGCTCGAAATCTTGGGTGTCGACGTCTGGCGAGACCAATATGATGTTCGACATAACGCTCGAATCGCCGTTGGAAACGTTGCGATCGACATATTCCACCGAAGGCAGCACCAGCCGCGCGCCGAGCGAATGCGAAATCAGCACGATTTCTCTTGTTGTTTCCAACTGCGCCAGTTGCATCAGGAATTTGCGGAAATTCCGCTCGTCCCAGTACATGTTGGTTTCGTCGACAGGATATTTGAACAGGGCACCCTGCGAAGGCCAGCTATACTGGATAGCCGGGCCGGAAAAACCGGTCAGCCGGACAATCTGGTCGGTGTCGCGCGAGCTGGTGAAAAATGTTTCCCGATACCCATGAACATAGAGCAGGACGCGGCCATCTGCCGCTCGCATCTTTTCGGCCAGATTGGTCCACCATTGCCGCGAATTGGAGAAAGCAAAAGGAATGCTGCGGGTGGTTTTCCCGGGCTCCCGCTCAACCTCTTGCGGTCCGGCAAAGCGGCCATAGCGGACCTTGTCGCCGCGATGATGCAGCAGCCGGATGTTTTCTGTCAGGCAGTCCGGCAGCCGGCTGGTGACAAAGAAAAACGGCTTGCCGCCGGCGTTGGCGTCGGCAGCGCTTGCCGCGTCCGCTTCTGGATTGCACCGTTCGGCGGCGACATAGTCGGAATGGCGTATCTCGCCATAGTCCACCGGTGTCACGCATCCGGCAATCAGCCAGGGCAAAGCCAGAATCGTCCATCGCGCCCTGGATGCGAGACGGGTGGGCGACAGCAGGCTGGCAATGGCCATGGTCAGCTTTCGCGGTGCTCGCTTTTGACCCAGCGTACGGTTCCCGAGGACGCGCGCATGACAACACTTTCCGTGGTCATTTTGCCGCCGCGCAATTTCTTGACGCCTTCCAGCAGCGAACCATGAGTCACGCCGGTAGCGGCAAAGATAACATCGCCCTTGGCCAGCTCTTTCAGATCGTAGACCTTGTCCAGATCCTCGATACCCCATTTATAGGCGCGCTGCCGCTCGTCGTCATTGCGGAACAGCAGGCGGCCCTTGAACTGGCCGCCAACGCAGCGCAGCGCGGCTGCTGCGAGCACGCCTTCCGGCGCTCCGCCGCTGCCCATATACATGTCGACGGTCGTGTCTTCGTCAGTGGTGGCGATCACGCCGGCGACATCGCCGTCCGGGATCAGCATGATGCCGCATCCGATTTCGCGCAACTCGGCGATAATCTTGTCATGGCGCGGACGGTCGAGAACGCAGACGATAATCTCGGCCGGCTCGACGCCCTTTTCCTTGGCAACGGCCGAGACATTTTCGGTCACCGACTTGTTGAGATCGATAATGCCGGGGGAATAGCCCGGACCAACCGCAAGCTTGTCCATATAAACATCAGGCGCGTTCAGCAGATTGCCTTTTTCGGCGATGGCCAGAACGGCAAGCGCATTGGCGCCCGCCTTGGCGGTGATGGTCGTGCCTTCCAGAGGATCGAGCGCAATATCGATCGCAGGGGCTTCGCCCTCACAGCCGCGTCCGACCTTCTCTCCGATATACAGCATCGGTGCTTCGTCGCGTTCGCCTTCGCCGATAACCACAGTACCGCAAATATCCAGAGCGTTCAAAGCGGCACGCATTGCTTCGACGGCAGCCGCATCGGCGGCCTTTTCGTCGCCGCGGCCAATCAGATTGGCTGCCGATATGGCGGCTGCTTCGGTAACGCGTACCATTTCCATGACCAGTACGCGGTCCAATATGTCGCTTGCTTGTGGCATATTATCGATCAGTCCTTCTCTAAAGGGTAATTTTGAAGTCTCGATAGGCGAGCAATATTGCAAAGTCGAGACAGGTTTTCCCAACGCCGAGGTTGATAGTATCGGTTGCGCGCGCAACCGGACAGGGATCAGTCCTGGTCGCTGAGCAGATGCATCACAACTGGCGCCGCCTGCAAACTTGTCGAACTGGACAATGCAGCCAGGCTCTCGGAGACATTGCGCTCGCGACTATCGTGGGTGACCATCGAGATCAGCACCGACCCCTCGTCGGTTTTTGCCGTCTGGATCAGGCTCTCGATCGACACGTTCGCGTCGCGCATGGCGGCGGTAATCTCGGCCAGAACGCCGGGTTTGTCGGCGACGATGAAGCGGACATAGCTTTTACCCGTCCGGTTGCCGCTCTCGGCCCGTTCGCAGGCTTCCATCTTGCTGGCCGGTGCGGCGAAGACCGTGCCGGCATCGCCCCGGGCGATATCGATCAGATCGGCAACGACGGCAGAGGCCGTTGGTCCTTCACCAGCGCCGGCACCCTGAAACATCAGGCGACCGGAGAAATTGCCCTCGGCAACCACGGCATTGGTAGAGCCTTCGATATGGGCCAACGGATGATTTTCGGGGACCAGATAGGGATTGACCCGCTGGAACAATTTCCCGTTGTCGATTCGGGCCATGCCGAGCAGGCGGATACGATAGCCCAGAGCCTTGGCCTGACCGATGTCGGCTGCCATGATATGGCGTATGCCGTCGATTTCGACACCGTCGAAGTCGAGCGCCTTGCCGAATGACAAGGCCGCCAATATGGCCAGTTTATGCGCTGCATCGACGCCGTCGATGTCAAAGCTCGGGTCGGCTTCGGCATAGCCGATTTCCTGCGCTTCCCGCAGCACGTCGTCGAAGTCCCGACCGTATTTTTCCATGGCCGTGAGGATATAATTGCAGGTGCCATTAAGAATGCCATAGACGCGCTCGATCCGGTTGGCCGACGCGCCGTCCCGCAATCCCTTGATAACCGGAATGCCGCCGGCCACCGCAGCTTCATAGCGAAGCGAGAGATTCGCATTTTCTGCAGCTGTGGCCAGTTCCATGCCGTGATGGGCGACCATCGCCTTGTTGGCGGTGACGAACGACTTGCCGGCGGCGAGGCTTTTTCGCGCCAGTTCCAGCGCTGTCCCCTCGGACCCACCGATCAATTCGACGACGCAGTCGACATCATCATGGGTCGCCAGGTCTTCGGTTTTGTCACACCATGAATAAGATGCCAGATCAATGCCCCGGTCGCGGTCGCGGTTACGGGCGGATACGGCGGTCACCACGATAGGACGACCGGCCCGTTGCGTGATCATCGCGCCATTTTCTTCAATGAGACGGATAACGCCGGTCCCGACGGTACCCAGTCCGGCGAGCGCGATGCGTAGCGGAGCAGTCATGGTGATAGGCCTCTTTGCGATTCAGGTGAAATTGTTGGCGCCTTATTAGCGCCGCGCTGTGCGAATGCCAGTATAAGTTGGCCCGTATCGGCCAGTGACCATCAGCCGGGCAGCCTGAGCAGGCCGCTATAGCAAGGCCTGTACAGGCGGGGGCGTCTCAGGGCTGGCGTGACCGGGGGCAGTTTCCAAGATCATTGAGCACCATCTGGTAATCGCTGCTGGCTTGCTGTGCATTGGCGGGTGAATCGCCGCTCAGGGCGCTGGCGGGCAATTGCCGCGGCAGGAAGCAGGCCAGCCGGTACCAGAGCAGGCTGTTCCGGACAGGCGCGCGCGCGGCCTCGTCGACAATCTCGCCCAGCGAGACGGCCCAGAACTTCTGCTGGCCGGCGCGCTTCAGCACGGTGATCGATATCGGCGAGCCGGTTTCGGTTTCGAGGAAAATCTGCGTTTCACCCTCGCCGATAATCGTGCCGGGCACGTGAAAGGCACTTGCGATCCGAGAGATCGCCGGGGGGGCATCATAGGCAACCAGTTCGCGAACCAGAGAGCGGATCCGCTGTTCCCGGCTGGCGGTCCAGGCGATCTGGGCATCTTTCGCTATCAACTGGATATCGTCACCGCGGCCGGGCGCACGGCGGCCGAATATAATGTAGGACTTCTTCTTGATCTTCGGCGCACGGCCGCGCGTATCGAGCGGCAGATCTATTATATAGCGAATCGTTTCACCGATTCCGCCGTCACCGCGAATCAAGGCGCTGGTCGACGCAATTATATAGAAGCGCTGCGTGTTCGGCGGTGCGTTGGGGGCGCGTTCCGGATCGACTTTAATTGCATTTTTAACCGCTACACGAGCAATGATGGTGGCATCCTCGCTGAGGTCTGCAATGTCGGCATATTGCAGCGGGTCACCATTGACAGAATCCTCTGCAAAGGCAGGCGAAACGGCAAATTGAGAGAAAGACAGCATGACTGCAAATATCGTGGAGAAGCGCATGGTTTTCCCTTGTTTTAACATTTATGATAGGCGGTTTTTAGCCCTTCTTATAGGCCTTTAACAGCTTAATCGCTACTGAACCAACAAAGCGATTGCCTGCTTGGAACTAGCACGTTAAAACAAATTTAAGATGGCTTTCAAGCGAACGAAGAGTTGTCATGGGGATAAAAAGGGTCGCGGTGGTTTTTCAAGCCTCTCGCTCTTTGTCTGGAACTTCAGCAATGGAGTATACTACCTTGTGATGGGGAAAAAGGAGTTACATTTCTGAATGGCTTATGCTGACCAAGAGATGAGTTCGAACAAGATCATATCGATCGTTCTTGTCGTAATCATTCACCTGTTACTTGGCTATGCGCTGGTCACCGGGCTAGCCTATACTGCCGTCAAGAAGGTTGCGACGCAGCTGGATATGATTGATATTGAAGAGGAAGAACCACCAGAAGAGCCTGAGGAGCCACCACCACCTCCGCCAGATCAGCCGATTGAGCCGCCACCAGTGGTGACGCCTCCGCCAATCGTGGCTCCCGTGGTTGCGCCGCGGCCGGTAATCCGGACCGTTCCAACCGCACCGCCGCCGCCGGCACCGGTTGTTGCGCCTCCTGCGCCACCACCTGCTCCACCTCCGCCGCAGCGGGCGAATCCGGAGCCTCGTGGCAATCCCGGGAACTGGGCTAATGCGAATGACTATCCTTCGCGGGCCTTGCGTGAAGAGCGTGAAGGGACCACACGTTTCCGGCTAACCGTCGGTTCGAATGGTCGGGTAACTGATTGTCAGATCACAGGTTCTAGCGGCCACGCTGATCTTGACCAGGCTGCCTGCAAAAACCTGACACGGCGTGCGCGCTTCAGACCTTCTCTGGACGCGAACGGTGAACCTACCACTGGTTATTACTCCAACGCCGTACGTTGGCAGATACCGGAATAATGTAATCGGGAAGGGCTCCTCCAACTTACCCTTCCCAACCACAAATTTTTGCAATTAGTTTATCCTGAGGGGAATGTTAAAATGTTGATTGAAATTTTGGCCGCTGCACCGGCGGCTCCGCAAAACGCTTTCGGTTTTTGGGAAGCAATGGAACAGGGTGGTGTTATCGCCTGGTCTGTTCTCGCAATCCTGACGATCATGTCCGTCTCTTCTTTCTACATCCTGTTCTCGAAATTGTTTGAACAGAATAAAGTCATGAAGCAGGGTGCTGCAATGCGCTCGACTTTCTGGCGCGCAGGCAGCCTCAAGGAAGGCGCTGCCAAGCTCGACAAGAACTCCGCTTACCGTCAGATTGTTGACGATGCGATCAAGGCAGATGCCGATCACGCCAAATTGACCGACCCGGTTGAAGCGCATGACTGGCTGCACGGATCGATCGAACGGTCGCAGGATCTGATCAAGTCGAAGCTCGCAACCGGCCTGCCATGGCTGGCAACCGTTGGTGCTACCTCGCCGTTTATCGGTCTGTTCGGTACGGTTATCGGTATCTATCGCGCCCTGATCAAGATCGGCATCGCCGGCCAGGCATCGATCGACGCTGTTGCTGGTCCTGTTGGTGAAGCTCTGATCATGACCGCACTGGGTCTTGGTGTGGCTGTTCCTGCTGTTCTGGCCTATAACTGGCTGCAGGGACGCAACAAGCGTATCTCCGAACAGCTGGCTGCATTCTCCAATGACGTTCTTGGCTACATGGCTTCGGACGGTGGCGTTAAGCCAATCGCTACCACTACCGCAGGAGCCAAGCCTGCTGCGAAACCAGCTGCGCCTGCTGCGAAGAAGTAAGCCGTAGGCCGGGTTGCTCGTCGTGTATCACGCAGCAACCCGGCCAGCGCACGACAAGGAAGCCATGGCTTCCTTCAGATGTTTAGTTTTGAGAGGATAAAATCCTATGGCGATGAATGTTGGGGGCGATAGCGGCGAGGCAACTCCTCTATCCGATATTAATACCACCCCACTCGTGGACGTTATGCTGGTGCTGCTGATCATTTTCTTGATCGCTGTTCCCGTGGTTATCCAGACCGTAGAACTCGAGCTCCCCGTACTGCCCTTCGAGCCCACGACGACCAAGAAAGAAAATGTGCTGCTGTCGATCACAACGACCGATGCTGCAGGACGTGATCCGGGTGAAGAAGGATATTCAGGAGCCACCCCCGGCGGAAATTGTCGTGTTTACTGGGGAACCAGCCCGATTGATTCAACCGAACTGGTTTCCAAGGCGGTGAAGCAGCTTGAGGATCAGATTGAATCCTTTGGTGGCGTCGAGAATATGACACCGGAAGATATGCCGGAAGTTCACATCCGCGGTGACATCAATACGCCCTATAAATGCATCGGCGGCGCGATCTATTCCATGCAGCGCGCGGGCTTTGCGAAAGTAGGCTTTATTTCTACACCGATCGCGGTCGAATAGTTCGACCGGCGACAAGAGTTATTGAAGGTTAAGGAGACTCCCGAATGGCAATGAGTGGCGGAAAAGATGATGGTGAGCCAATGATGGAGATGAACACGACGCCGCTCATCGACGTCCTGTTGGTTCTTCTCATCATGTTCATCATCACGATCCCTGTGCAGACCCACGCAGTCAAAATCGACTTGCCGGTGTCTGATAACGATCCATCCAATCCACCTCCCATAGATCCGGTCAAAAACCGCCTTGGGATAACGGCGACCAACGAAATCACCTGGAACGATACCGCTGTTTCGCTGGCTCAGGTTCAGCAATTTCTGGCCCAGACCAAATCCATGGTTCCGGAGCCGGAACTGCAGTTCCAGCCGGATCCGCTGAGCGCCTATCTGACCACCGACCGTACATTGGCGGTGATCAAGGATAGCGGCGTGAGCAAGTTCGGTTTTGTTGGAAACGAGCAATATGGCAGCTTCAACAAGGCGAAACGTCCTCCGAACTAGTTTCTGGAAAAGTCAATCAGAGGGGCCGCGATAGGATTATCGCGGCCCCTTTTTTGTCCTGACGACAGGGCCATTGCCTCTCATCACATTCATTCCTGTAAGTTTTCTGCCCGATAGCGGGCACTGGCAACCTGGGGTAAAATTGACCGGATTCGAGCATGATATGACCGAAATCGGAGAGAAATGTCCGGCCAGGTAGAGCCTATCGTCGTAAACTGCCGTGGTCCTGCAACAGGGCGAATGGCTGATACCGGTCGACTCTGTTGTCCTGCATCCTTTGCTATGGTCGACCGGAACGTCGATCAGACATTGGGTCTGGAATATCCCCGTGTCTGCTGCTCGTGCCCCGGTCGCCGGTCATGCCTGTCGCTGAAAGCCGGGCCCTGTGCTGGAATTTTCCTGCCGCTATCGGAAGCGAGCCTGTTCGCCGGCCTGCTCAGCCGATACGGGCGCCATTTCAGTCACTGGCGCGGCCTGTACCGGCTTTGGTGTCAGCCTGGCCGCAAGATCAGGAAACGGCCTTTGCTAGGCTGGTTTCCGCGCTGCTGAACTGCAGGTCAGCCAGCCGGGCATAGAGCCCGTTTTTTGCGATCAGGCTGTCATGGTCGCCCTGTTCGACAATCCGGCCCTCATCCATCACGACAATCCGGTCGGCCGATCTTACGGTCGCCAGACGATGGGCGATGACGATTGTGGTGCGGTCTTCCATCAGATGATCGAGTGCATCCTGCACCAGTTTTTCGCTTTCCGCATCCAGTGCGGAAGTGGCTTCGTCGAGCAGCAGGATCGGTGTGTTGCGGAGCAGCGCTCGGGCAATCGAAATCCGCTGCCGCTGTCCGCCGGAGAGCCGCGTTCCTGCTTCGCCCATGAAACTGTCCAGCCCGTCGGGGAGGGCGCGCAAAAATTTCTCGGCATTGGCCGCGCGCGCCGCCTCCCATATTTCCTCATCGCTGGCTTCCCATTTGCCGTATCGCAGATTGTCGCGGGCGGAAGCTGCAAACAATACCGTTTCCTGAGGGACCAGCGCCATACGCTGCCTGATCTCCGCCGGATCGGCCGAGGGCAGGGCGACCCCGTCGATCCGTACCGACCCGCTCTGCGGATCGTAAAAGCGCTGGGCGAGCTGGAACAGCGTCGACTTGCCGGCTCCGGACGGGCCGACCACGGCAACCGTCTCGCCGGGGGATACGGTCAGCGAGAAATTGCTCAGCGCCTGTGTATCCGGGCGCGTCGGATAGGCGAAAGAGACATTGTCAAAGGCGATTTTCCCGCGCGACGGCTCGGGCAGGGCAATCGGATTGTCGGGCGCGGCGATGCCCGGCTTTTCGGACAGCAGTTCGGCAAGCCGTCCCGCCGCGCCTGCGCCGCGCAAAAGATCACCATAGACTTCGGTCAGCGCGCCAAAGGCCCCGGCAACGAGGCCGCCGGTTATAACGAAGGCAGCAATGGTACCGCCGGAAATACTTCCCTCTGCCACGCCGATCGCGCCGCGCCACATCAGCATGGTAATACCGGTGAATATCAGCCCGATAACGATGGCGGTCATCGCCGCGCGCAACCGGATCCGGCGCTTGGCGGTATCGAAAGTGGACTCGACCGCTCCACCAAACCGTTCATGCTCGCGCCTTTCCTGACCAAAGGCCTGGACGATTTTCATCGCGCCCAGGGTCTCGGCAATCATCGCGCCGACATCGGCAACCCGGTCCTGGCTGGAACGGGACACATTGGTCAGCTTGCGGCCGATGAAGACGATCGGCAGGATGATCACCGGAATGGCGATCAGCAGTCCGGCGGTCAGCGTGGGGGCCAGTGTGAACAGATAGACTATTCCGCCGATACCGATCACGATATTGCGCAAGGCGACTGACACGGTGGTCCCCACGACCTGCTCGATAATCGCGGTGTCGGAGGTCATGCGAGAGGCTATTTCCGAAGGCCGGTTTTCCTCGAAAAAGCCCGGCGCCAGACGCAGCAGGTTGGCCTGTACCGCGAGCCGCAGATCGGCGACAACCCGCTCTCCCAGCCAACTGACAAAATAGAAGCGGAAGGCGGTCGCAATGGCGAGAACTCCGACTATTCCCAGGAGTCCCTGAAAATACGGGGCAATATCGCCATTACCCGCCATAAAGCCCTTGTCGATGATGGTCTTGAAGCCCGCCGGTATGGCCAGGGTCGCCATCGCGGATACAAACAGAGCCAATAATGCGAAGGCAATCTGTTTCGGGTAGGTGATGGCGCGATCGAACACCATCCGCAGATTTCCAATTTTCTTCAGCGGTGCCGGTGGACTGTCTTTTTCGACGGAATTGGATTTATCGTTCATGAGAAAGCGCCTAGCAGCCCGTCCTATTTCTAACAATCAAAGCTTTGTTCCGCTTTTGCCCGGAACCGCCCGTCCAGTGAACATGGCGATGATGGTCCTTAATGCCAAGGCCGGAGCCAGCCAATAGCCGGCTGTGCCACGCCGAGAAGCCCCCGGCTTAACGCTGGTCAAATGTCAGGAAATTGTTAGAACAAAAGGGCTTCGGGCGGAAAGCGGCCCGGACGATTCGTGAAATTTTCGATCAAGGATGATGCACGCATGAATCAGATTGCTTCAAAAGGACAGTTGCGGATGTCTTTGCTGCGCTGGATATTGTTTGTCGTGCCGATCACCGTGCTTCTGGGTTTCGCCTTTAGCCAATTTGCAAATTCCGGCGAGGAAAATCGCTGGTTCCAGGCCTTGGCCAAGCCGGACGCGCAACCGCCCGGCCCGGTATTCGGTGCCGCCTGGGCCTTGCTATACGCCATGATGGGCACCGCCTTCGCGATGGTGCTGCACGCGCGTGGCGCGCCTTTGCGGGGGCCGGCCATCATCTTGTATCTGCTGCAATATGCGCTCAACCTGTTCTGGCCGGTGCTGTTTTTCGGCATGCACCAGGTCGGTGCGGCCTTCTGGCTGCTCATCATCATCTTCCTGTTGGCCCTGGGCACAACTTTGGTCTTTGGCCGGGTTCGCAAGGCCGCAGCCTGGCTGATGGTGCCCTATCTCGCGTGGCTATGTTTTGCCGCGGTGCTCAACAAGCAGATCGAATGGTTGAATCCCGGTGCGGAAACCCTTGTGGTTCCGGCTGCGAGAACCCAGATATAGACAATAATATTTTTCGGGCCGTGAAAGGTCCAGACGGAGTTAAAAGACATGCAGAGCCAGAACCGCTTTTTCGATGATATTTCCAAGGTCCTGAACGGGCTTGCCGGAACCGTGGCGGGCGTTGGCCGCGAAGCTGAATCCAGCGCCAGAGAGCGAGCCAAGGAATGGTTCGGCGGCATGGACTTTGTCTCGCGCGACGAGTTTGAGGCAGTCAAGGAAATGGCGGCCAAGGCCCGCGCCGAAGCCGATGCATTGAAGAAACGTCTCGACGCGCTGGAAAAGGGCGGCGCGGCCCCGGCCAGGAAGCCGGCGGCGAAACGCGCGGCTACCCGCAAGCCAGCAGCCGGCAAGGCGGCATCACCGAAAGCCGCTTCCCGCAAGCCGGCAGCCCCCAAAAGCGACGGCTGAACTTGGTCGGACCCGCGATCAAAAGCGGTTCATTATCCACAGCGTTCCCACAATCAATGTGAAGGCAGGTGCCTGCTTGTCTTGCCCTGATCCGGCGAGTGGGCCACTAGGCTTCTATCTGCAAAGGATCTGGAACCGCGATGCTTGACGACCAATGGGAAGAGCTTGATCAGGATGAAGCACCGCCCGTGGATATGCTGGCGGCCTTTTTCGAGGCGCGTGGCTGGTCGGTGGATCATGTCAGTGAAGACGAACTGTCTGTCGAGATTAAGGGCAACTGGACCAGTTACCAGTTGCGCGCCATCTGGCGGAACGAGGATCATGTCCTGCAAATTCTCCTGTTGCCCGAAATTCGAGTGCCGGAAGATAAGAAAATCGTAATATATCAAACACTTGGGCTGATCAATGAACAGCTTTGGCTGGGGCATTTCGATCTCTGGTCGAACAATAATATCCTGCTGTTCCGTCATGCGACCCTGCTTGGCGGCAGCGGCATGCTGGGTCTGGATCAGGCCCAGACGATTGTCGATCTGGCGATAGAGGAGTGGGAACGCTTCTATCCGGTCTTCCAGTTCGTCCTGTGGAGCGACAAGAGCCCCCAGGACGCGATCGAGCATGCGATGGTCGACACGGTCGGTGAAGCCTGAGGCGGGCTCAAGCTGGAAATATGTAATCGCTATCCGGGCGGAGGCCGCCAGGCGGCCGGGCCGAAACGGTGTCAGCCATTGTCTCCGCGCAGGTCAAAGACCATCTTGCGGTCGGTTTCGGGAATCAGGCCTTCCAGAACATGCCAGAAACCGGTCACGGATTCCTGCCCGGCCGAAACATAGGCGGAAGACAGTCTTTCCCGCAATTGCCGGAACAATTCTGTCTCCAGCGCGGCCCCCTTGTCTGTCAGACGCAGCAATTTCTGGCGCCGGTCGACGATACCGGCAGAGGTCAGGATGAAATCGCGGTCCTGCAATTCCTTCAGCACGCGGCCGAGCGACTGTTTGGTAATTGCCAGCAGTTTCAGCAGCTCTCCCACTGTCAGGTCCGGCTGCCGCGCAATGAAATAGAGCGCCCGATGGTGCGCCCGCCCGAGTCCCTGCTTTCCAAGCTCCTGATCGATAGCGTTGGTCAGTCTGGTATAGCCGAAATAGAGGAGCTCGATACCACGCCGGATTTCGTCCTCGCGCAGAAAAAGCGGCGAGGCTCCGGGGGATATGGCGGGGCGAGATACGTCAGTCATGTTGACGTATCCTGACAGGCTGATTAGGGGATTGCAAGGCAATTGAAACATGCTTCCAAATCTTCCAATGGCGGCGTGAACAACAGCGAAAGCGGCAGAATATGGCAAATATGAAGAATTTGGAATTCAACCTCGAGCCGAGCGCAACGCCAGTGCATGCCAGCGAGCGGAAGCGGCTATTGGAGAACCCGGGGTTCGGAACATTGTTCACCGATCATATGGCGATGATCCGCTACACGGAATCCGAGGGCTGGCACGACGCCAGAATCACCAAACGCGAGCCGATCATGATGGATCCCGCATCTTCCGTTCTCCATTATGCCCAGGAGATATTCGAGGGCATGAAGGCCTATCGTCTGGCCGATGGTGCAACGGCGCTGTTCCGCCCCGAAGAAAATGCCCGACGCTTTCAGGCGTCGGCCCGGCGCATGGCGATGCCGGAACTGCCGGAGAAGCTGTTCCTTGATTCGGTCGAGGCCTTGGTCGATATTGATCGTGAATGGTTTCCGTCGGTGGAAGGCGGCTCAATGTATCTGCGTCCGTTCATGTTCGCCAGCGAAGTGTTTCTCGGCGTCCGTCCGGCGAAGGAATATCTCTATCTCGTAATCGCCTCGCCCGCTGGCGGCTATTTCAAAAGCGGCGCATCGGCGATCAGCATCTGGGTTTCCGAGGACTATAGCCGCGCCGCCCCTGGCGGCACCGGTGCGGCCAAATGTGGTGGCAATTACGCCGCCAGCCTGGTGGCCCAGGCAGAAGCCATCGAGAAGGACTGCGACCAGGTCGTGTTCCTCGATGCCGCAGAGCATAAGTGGGTTGAAGAGCTGGGCGGCATGAATCTCTTCTTCGTGATGGATGACGGCCGGCTGATCACGCCACCGCTTGGTGGAACCATTCTGCCCGGCATCACCCGGGAATCGATCATCACCCTGGCTCGTGAAGAGGGGCTGACGGTGGTGGAAGCACCTTATGCGATAGATCAATGGGAAGCGGATGCTGCCAGTGGCAAGCTGGTCGAAACATTCGCCTGTGGCACCGCTGCGGTCGTCACGGCTGTCGGCACCGTCAAGTCCGCCGACGGGGAATTCACGATTGGCAGCGGCGGCCCCGGCCAGCTGACCGAAAGGCTGCGCAGGCGGCTTGTCGATATCCAGCGCGGTGTAGCTCCCGATGATCATGGCTGGGTGAAAAGATTGTTCGAAGCATAGTTATAACTGCCTCTTGCCCCGTGGGGGCAAACTGGATAATAGGCCCATTCACCGGCACGGTCCGATAGCAAGGGGCCGGCAATATTGGGGTGTCGCCAAGTGGTAAGGCAGCGGCTTTTGATGCCGCCATGCGCAGGTTCGAATCCTGCCACCCCAACCAATTCTTCTTTGACAGTTAAGCACCTGAAAAACCTTTGGTTTCTCTGCGAGTCAAAACCCCGTGGCACCCTGCCGTGGCACCCTCTCGTGGTTTCGATTTTAGCACCATGACTCGCGCTTTGATTCGGTTCAAGCCGCTAAGTAAGATTGGGAAAGTTTTCCACTGATCCATCCACATAATTCGTGAGAGATATTGCGGATGCCTCTCTCGCCTAACGCTTCATTCCATCTGCATAAGCACTGATTTGCATGGCCATTGGTAGTGGCACCGATGAACCGGAAGGCGATTCGGCTGCGAAAAAGCTTCCGCATCTACGGTCCGAAACTCCGGCGCTTGCTAATATCCAGCAAAACCTAAAGATGCAGCACGGCTTCTTGCTTCTGAGCGGGCGTTACCATTTTTTTGCACACGGCAGACTCTGTTTAGCTGATTGAGCATCATGTCAGCCAACAGCTTCTTTGTTTTCCTATTTTTTTCGCAGATTTCGTCACGCTTGACCCATTCAGTCCGAGGGCCAAGGTCAAACCGCCTGACCTTTCGAACGCGCGCGGCGTTTTGGCAGAGGTTGTAAATAGTGCATAACCGGGTGGCTCCACCCCAAAACGCAAGTTTGGAGCGAAAGGAGGCGATACAGCTAGGAAAACTAAAGGCTGATGACGCCCTCGTTGAGTTGATCTCTCTGGAAAGATCCGATGTCTGCATCGCTCCCAATTTCTGACGTTTAATAGGTCGCGGGCATTGCCTAAAAATAGACATCGGCATTTTCCACCCTAAATGGTAACCTCTGACCCAGCCGTAATCTGATAAGGGCCTGCCCAGGCTGCTCAGGAAAGACCAGTTCATCGATCTTTGATTTTGTATACTAAAGCGAAAGAAGCTGCTTTTCTATTTCTTGACCGCTTTTTTGGCACTAGCTTTCCGTCGTGGCGCTGATGCTTTGCCTTTATCAGCCTGAATTATCGCAGAGAGTTCGCGAGAAAAATTTTTCGAAACGGAGGTAACAATCCGATCCATACGTTGCTCACGAGTGCTTTGGCGAAGTGAACCGAAAGTAAATTTGTGAGGACCGCTGGCGGCCAAATCGACGATGAGGGATTTTCGTTCGCGGGTCTTGTTCATTTCCCATTCCTTTTCTGAAATCCGGGGTTCAGAGATACATCAAAATAGTGCTTACGCCGAACCCACACGAAACCTTCGTTTCTGGTGAGAATTGCAACATCAATTGGGCCGCCAACGGTTTCCTGCTGGCTGGAATAGCGTCGCTTGCGAGATGTGAGCTCGACAAGCGAATATGCAAATTCACCCAATTCTTTTTTGGACAAATGCGCTACTACAGAACTTAACTCTTTTCGCGAGAGATTTTTCAACCGTCCGATCCCATTACGGATACTCTGGTTTGCGGTTTCCCTTATTTTTTCCGTTAGGGTAATGTCTGCCGATCCAGAAAGCTGTGTGACCAAATCAGAGGTCATATTATCTACCAGCTTTTCTAAACTTTGTTCGAATTCACTATCAATGCCATCAATAAATCTTTCTGGCATATCGGTTTGAGCAAACGCTCTCAGTTCAGCTTTCAGGCCACGGCGATCAATATCAGTGACTTCTCTCTCTCCAACTACCCTGAGTTCGCCAAAATAGATCCCATCACATTTTATATGGTTAAGCGAAGGAAAAATATCGTTATGGCCCAGCCCTGCAATCACAAAGCCGGTATGAGCATCTGATAAGGTCGATGAACGGACGAGATCAAAAGCAAATCCTTGCAACTCTTTGAGCAAGGCGTCGCTGAGCTTATCGAAAGCGAGTTTGGCGACTTCTTCAACGCAATCACCATATCTGCCTGCAAAGTTCGCTTCGCTTGTGCTTTCCAAGAATTTGTCAATCCGTGTTCGGCGCAATTCTATCCGACGCTTTTTCGCTAGGTCGAGAAAAAATGCGTCTGGCTCCTGCTTCGTTCCTTTGCCTTTTGGAAAGGAGAGCTGCTTAACCATTTCATTGAACTGCGCTTCTCGCATCTGGCTGAACTCAACATCAAGAAGGCTTTCCAGATGCGTGCACTCGTCTTCGAGTTCACGGGGAAAAGCTAGCAGGAAAGTCTCAAATACCGGCCAGACCTGAACTAGCGCTGCAAATTGCCCAGAGGTGAGAGTTTCCCTGAAGCGGCGTGCGATAATCTCCAGCGGAGCATTCATAAACTCCGCATTGTTATAAATCATCAACCCGATAGGTTGATAATGCGACAGCTCGAAAATCTTTTCGGCGGAATCGTAGGTTTTAGAACTGCCTGGTCCGGAGATAGTCACAATGCTATCGGCGGCCAAGGCAACCGCTGTGCGATTCAAAATCGCTATTTCAGCAGTCATTGTTGCTAGGAATAAAGATGAGTTTTGCCTCCGACTGGAATTATTCTATCAGCCACGCACTAGCTTTTTGCAAGAAGAGATGTGCTACCCGCGCTCTTGATAACGAGCGAGTCTATTCTTCCGGGGTGTTCTTCAATCCCATATAGGCAGCTGTAACCATGCTAATCATCGCATCCCGGCCATTTTTGTTGAGGTTCGGATCGTTGCGCAAATAGCTGGTAATTTTTGTGAGCGAACCAGAAGCCGAAGCTAAACTACCTTCGGCTTTCAAATAGTCATCTGCGCTCAAACCCGCCCAACTGACAAGCGCTGCCAAGCTGTCAACATCAGGTCTTTTCCCTTGGGCAAGCCGCGTCAGAGTCGATGCACTAACACCGGAAAGTTCTGATACTTCCTTCCAGTTGAGGCTGCGGCTTGTGCGTTCACTGTCAAGCGCTTGAAAAAAGCCCATATTGTTAAATTCTGTTTTCGACATTGAATTTCACTCTTGCAATTACAATTCCTATGACCTATATAGGAATTCAATTGCATAAATGCAATTAGTAATCGCTTATGGAGCTTAATAATGACTAAGACAATTGACATGAAAGACGAATATATTTTGCAAATTGCAGGCACGGACTTGAATTACCGGTCTGTAGTGGTCGCCGATCATACGCCGACGGCGTTGCAGATTCTCAAAGCTGGCGGATTTAAGGATCTGGATCAAAAGACGGTCATCCAAATTTTGCCAACTGGTGACATGGAAGAACGGCGGCCCGCTGAAAATTGTGATCTTGCATCGCGCAAGCCCAACCGCTTCATAATTGCTGATGCTGATTGCCTTTTTCGTTTTATTCTCGATGATAGCCATCTGGTCTGGCCGGAAGATTCGATTTCCGAAGAAAAATTGCGCGCGATCGGCAATGTCAATGACAAGGCCGATATCTTCATCCGCCGCGAAGTTGAAGTGGATGAAGTTCTGAATAAAGGTGACACGCTCGATTTGACAGCTTTGGGAACAGAAGTGCTCTACTCCAAATCTTCGCGCTGGAAACTCAATGTCCAAGGTGTAAAAATCGAGAGCGTAGATCCAGAAATCTCTGTCAGCGATGCCTTGCGTCAGGCTGAATTTGATCCCGACCAAGGTTGGATTATAATTTTGAAATCAGCCAGCGGTAAACGTCAGGTTGATCTCGATTTCATTATCGATTTGCGTGAACCTGGAATTGAGAAGCTACGTTTGACGCCCAAGGAAATTAACAATGGTGAAGTTATCGCCGAATATCGCCGTGATTTCAAATTGCTTCCGATTGATGAAAAGCATTTGAATGAAATGGGGGCAGATTGGGAGACAATCATTGATGGCGCGCGGCGCTGGTTCGTCTATCATGCCTATATACTGCCAAGCGGATATAATGTGGAACAGATTGATCTCGCCGTCGAGGTGCCGACCAACTATCCCGGCGGACAGTTGGATATGTTTTTTTGCTATCCGGCCCTAACGCTGTCTGCGGGCAATATTATTGCCCAGACGCAAACCATTGAAAGTATCAAAGGACAGAGCTTCCAGCGGTGGTCTCGTCATCGGGGTCATTCTAGCCCATGGAATCCACAAAAAGATAATCTGATAACGCATCTGGGCTTGGTTGAAGAATCTCTCGTGCGCGAGGTAGGCTAATGGACCGTAAATGGACTCTGGCTCTTAGCGGTTTTCAATATGAGCGACTTCAAGCGCATTTGCATCCCGGAGATGGCCTTGAAGCTGCAGCGATATTGCTCTGCCGCCTGGTAACTGGTGATCGCTCACGATTGCTGGTGTATAATTATATTCTGGCTCCCTTGACATCGAGCGCGCGAGAGAGAGACCATATTATATGGCCCGGCGAGGTTTTGTCTCGTGCGATTGATAGTGCTGAAGATGAAGGTGCGAGCCTTGTCCTGATCCATTCTCATCCAGGGTCCATGCTCGCTTTTTCATCCATTGATGACGTTAGCGATAGAGACATTGTCCCACATATTTTTGCAGGCTGGTCTGAACAAAGCCCAGCTCGCTACCATGGTTCAGCGATAATGACACCGGATGGCGCCATTCGTGCGCGTATCTATGATGCTGAGCACAACGAGCAAATGGTAGATTTGGTGACAGTGGTCGGCGATGATATCAAATATTTTTGGTTGGAAGATATTGAAGGCAGCAATCCGCCTGCAGTCGTTCAGCCTTTTTGTGATGGCATGACCGATAAGCTTGGCCGACTTTCAGTTGGTATCGTCGGCGCATCTGGCACAGGGTCCATTACGGCAGAGCAAGCCGCCAGAATGGGATTTGGCGAGATTAACTTGATTGATTTTGATTTAGTTGAGCACAAGAACCTCAACCGGATATTGAACAGTTCCATCGCCGATGCTCAGGAAAGCAGGCTTAAAGTTAATATGCTCAAAACAGCGATTGAGAGTTACCGCGATAATTGCGCCGTTAATGCATATCCGCTCAATATTTCCGAACGAGAGGCTGTTTTGGCTGCTTCAAAGTGTGATGTTCTTTTCGGCTGCGTCGATTCTCTCGAGGGCCGGTATGCGCTCGATTTGCTTGCACAAGCCATGTTGCTGCCCTTGTTCGATGTGGGGGTTACTATTCCCACACGGGTATCGACCGACGGGCGTGTAGTCATATCGGATGCATTCGGACGAATTGATTATATCCAGCCAGGGCGTTCCACTTTATTCACCCGCGAGGTATATAACTCTGAATCTTTGCGAGCAGAATATCTCGCCGCAGCAGACCCGGACGCGTTTCGCGATGAAGCGGCGGAAGGATATATCAAAGGCATCGCGCACGAGGCACCAAGTGTTATTGCTTTAAATATGCAGGCGGCCAGCGCTTCTATGCTCGAATACATTGCTCGTGCTTTTCCGTTTCGCCATGAGTCCAATGCCAATTATGCGCGGACAATCTTTTCGATCGCGTCGGCGGAGCAAGATCACTTTGCAGAGAACAGCTTCTCGACCGAGGAGCATCCCTTGTTTGCGACCGGGCTACGAGAACCGCTACTCGGCATCCCCTCTCTATCAGAGTAAAATTTATGAAGATTTGGAAGAAGTTTGTTGCATGGCTCTGGACTTTCAGGGGAGGTTACGCGGTTCGCTATGTGGAAAGCGATGAACTGCCATCCAATTTGGCAAGACAGACGCTCACCGTTGCGCGTGAAGATGGCGAATTATGGGTGGCAGGGATGATCTGCCCGTGTGGCTGCAAGGCCAAGTTGGAGTTGATGCTTTTGGAAGAAGCAAAGCCTCGCTGGGATTTGCGGGTTGATAAAAAAGGGCGTCCAACCCTCAGCCCTTCCGTCTGGCGCAATCAAGGTTGCAAAGCCCATTTCTGGCTACGAAATGGCAAAATATTTTGGTGCCGGGAATCAGCGGCCAGCGCCTGATCTCATTTACAGATCAGGCGCTGGCCGCTGGAGGAGCGGTGGCGCTTTACGGGGTAAGGCAGACTGTCACCTTCGGGTCCAACACCGGTCGGTCCGAAAATGCGCCCTATGGCAGCCGTAGTTGAGCTTTTCGCTCTCGGATCTGAAGGGCAATTTCATGATCCCAACCAATCCAATCCCTCGCACAAGCGGTGTCGCATGTTCAATTCCTACCGCGCCGACTGCTTTTTTTTAGACGAAATTACGTAATTTGGGCAGACCTCAGCACCACTATGCCTGCTTGGACGGACTTTAACAGAAGAACGGCATCGTGATCGGATGAAGTGTTGGAGCCAAGGCAATAGCATCGGCTGGGGCCTCCAACACAACCGATTTAGCCCTTAACTAGATGGCAGGCTAACCGTCTAAGAAGCAAGAAAGCATGCGTTAATAGGAAAAGGTTGCGGTCATAACAAACGTGGGGCCCACCCTTGAATGGATCTTTGGGCAATAAAGTTATGAAAGTATTGGAGATTGAAACTATGGCAAATCCGTTCGGCATTGAAGCTAGTTCAACTGTTCCCAGTGGGATGGCAACTTATGATGTCACCTTGCATTCCGTTCCCGAGCCACATCCGGCGTTCAAAGAATACTCGGGCATTTGGAAGCCAGAAAATGGCCTAGTCAGTATTACAGGAAAGTCCGAGACCTTTAGGGAGGATCCTTCCGCATCCGAAGCCCGGCGTATTTACGCTGAGGTAAAACATGAGTTGACACAACTCTATGGTCAACCGTTCGAAGACGAAGAGATTTCAGACGAAGATTGGCCAGAAGACCTAGGCTTTTGTTCAGCAATAGACAATGGCGCTCGCAGCCATACGTGCGATTGGGACCTTGGGACGCACGACCTGACCGATAACGTGCAAAATATTATGCTGACCATAGTTTCGGACGATGGCGACGAAAAAAGCCAAGTGTGGCTAGAATATGGGTTTCCTGAATGCAATGACGAGTTGACCAAGAGCAAAGGTCAAGCATCCTGATCTGTCGATTCGGCTAAGTGCATAACTGCTGCTGTGCGCGGCTGCTAAAAATGTGTAATGGTCGAATTGCCTCGCCGCGCATCGCAAGCTGTGGGTAAAAGGCCACATTATAGCTCGATAAGCTACCCGTCTGCTTCCGATCCTATTTTGTTGAAAAACTCCCGGCGAGAAATCTTATTTCTTATAGGCGCCGAAATTGAATCAACGCCATGTTCATACCAAATCAAAGTCGCGGTCAGCAAATATTGATTGGAGCGAAATTACACGGCCTTTTGAGAGGCGACCTGTTCAACACAATCGACCCAATTGACGACGGTATGAAACGCGTCCAAATGTTGCCGTTCCCGCGATCTATTCTCGATACTGAAAGCTGATATTCAGCGTATTAAACTTGCAGCCGCAGGCGAGATTCACTGAAAATATGATCTCAGATCAATTGGCTTTCCCCAAGGTAACTAGTGTTCGATGAAAATTTTGATTCCCAGACTAATGAGAATGCCACCTCCTGCAACCTCGGCATATTTCCCGATTCGCGAGCTTGCCATTCCGCCGATCATCACGCCCAAGCTTGAAAGCAAAGCTGTAACTGTCCCAATAATAACACAGGTCAGTAAAACCGGAAGGCCAAGTGCAGGCAGCGTGATGCCGGCAGCAAAGGCGTCCATGCTCGTTGCTATCGCAGCTGTTCCCAACGCCGATCCTGAGAGACTGGGCGCGGCATCACTTTCGTTCCTGCCCAGCGCTTCCCAAAGCATTTTCAGGCCTAAACCGCTGAGCAGAATGAGAGCAATCCAGTGATCATAGGCGCTGATCTCCGAAACAAAAGCTATTCCAAGAGTCCATCCCAGAAATGGCATGACCCCCTGCGCGACGCCAAAGGCCAATCCCGTCCGAGTGGCGTGAAACATGGAATTATGGCCTGCAGCCCCTTGAGCAACTGCTACCGCGAAGGCGTCCATTGCCAAGCCCACAGCAAGAGCTAGAATGAGAAGCAGGTTTTCCATTCGATGCGCTTTGGCAGCCGTCTAAGCTGGATTTACTTCCACGGTGATATGAGAAAGAGCAGCGGTTTTGGTTAGCCTTTCACGATAATCTGCTGGAGATCTCTCACTTTCCGTGCTGATCGCTACAATAGCGGCATGGTGTCCCGGGCCCAGTTGCCAGACATGCAGGTCGGTGATCTTGTCTCCCGCTTCCTCGATGATCGAGCGGATTTTTTCTGAGACTGGGTCGCCCGCTTGCCTGTAATCCAGCATCGTTGAGCCGGTATCGCGCATCAAACCCCATGACCAGCGCGCAATGACAAGCGAACCGACGATACCCATGAGCGGGTCAAGCCATATCCATCCGTAGATACTGCCGGCTATCAGCGCAATTATCGCCAATACCGATGTCAATGCATCGGCAAGCACATGGAGATAAGCAGCGCGTAGATTTTGGTCCCGGCCATGATGTTCAGCACGATGGTCGTGGTCATGGCTATGATCGTGATGATGGCTGTCCCCATGATGATGATCATGATCGTCGCGGAGCAGCCAAGCACTAACCAGATTCACAATGAGGCCAATGACGGCCACGAAGATTGCCTGCGGGAAGCTGATCGGGATCGGATTGGCCAGTCTGACGACACTTTCCCATCCTATCAGTAGCGCAACCAAGGCCAGAACAATTGCACTGGCGAAAGCTGCAAGGTCCCCCACCTTGCCGGTGCCAAACGTGAAGCGGGGGTTTTTGGCATTGCGGCGTGCATAAAGATAGGCGAGTGCAGCAATCAGCATCGCAGCGGCATGCGTAGACATATGCCAGCCGTCGGCGACCAGCGCCATCGAACCGTAGATGGTTCCTGCTGCAATCTCGACAACCATCATCACGCTGGTCAGGGCGATAACGAACCAGGTCCGCCGCTCGTTGCGCTCGTGATTTTGGCCTAGAAATGCGTGATCATGTTCGTGACCGGTTTGCGTTGCACTCTCGGAGGCGATCATTTCAAATATGTCCGGATAACCTGAATTAGATCAGTTGCGCCCTGAGCCCGCTCCTCGTCAGTGTCCGTTTCAGGGTTCGAGACATGCTCTCGGACATGATCCTCGATTAGTTCCACGGTAAGCCCATTTACGGCTCCTCGAACCGAGGCGACAAGATTGAGGATCTCACCGCAAGGAGCCTTGTGTTCCAAAGCCCGCTCGATGGCTTCGAGTTGTCCTTTAAGGCGGCTGACGCGCGCCAGAAGCTTTTTATCATCTGATGTATGTGACATAGCATAGGGGGCTACCCTATATTGTGAATTTTGTAAAGAGCTGGTGTTCGTAGTTTTTTGGCCGATCAACTTTGTGTGGGCCGCAATAAAAGCTGAAGAGAGCCGCTGGTGGAAAAAAACAGGATGCGAGTTGTCACCATTGCTTACATAAAATATCAGGCGTCCTGAATCGAAATTCGCCTATTTTGGCGCAGTATGAGCTGCTGAGACAAACTCACCAGACTTTGTGAGCACCACATAGAGCTTCCGCGTGGCGGCAGATTTGATGGCAGGATTGTCGAACGTCACTACCCAGCTCTGGGTTCCGCCAATCATCCGGGCCTCGGTTTGAATGGCTTTGGCCTTGCTCCAGCTTGACGGTAATTTGGCTTGGGTCACCAGCTTTATCACGGCGTCCTTGGCCGTTTCAGCCATTGGCTTGCGCTCGGCGCCTTGAGGCATCTCATCGTGCCGGGGGTGACCAAGGGCGGGACCGGCAACAGTGGCCAGGGCGGTAAGTGCAACTAGTAAATTACGCATTTTTATGTTCCTATTCTTTCAGTTCAAATTTCGAGAATTGCCCGCTGGCGGAGACGGTGATGGTGACCGGGCCTTCTGTCCGATTGCGCCAATACCAACCATGCGTGCCATCAAATGGCGCGCGAAATTTGCCGGTGGAGGAGGCTTTGGTCCCTTTGTCATAGCTGGTATATTCGTCTGAAGCGGCTCCGAATACCTCCCCATGCTGGTCATAGTTGACCTTGCTGCCGTTGGCGGTTGACCAGGAGAAATCAAATTCCTCGCCGGCCGTCATTGTCGCTTTCACTTCCCGCCCTTCGCCAGGCTGCAGAGTGAGCGTAACCTCGCCCTTCTGAAAAGTGGCTGTCGTTTCGCCGCCAACCGGCTCGGTTTGTGGCGAAATAGCTGCGCCCACAGGGATTGCGCTTTCTGCTTGCTGTTCAGCCTGCTTGCCATCGCCCATTGCCGTGAGTCCCAGCGCGCTGCCAACACCGGTCGGATCAATGCCATATTCGGCAGGAAGGATGGCAGTCACCAGCAGGATTGCGGCGGTAGCGGCTGCAAATGCAGTTGCCTTGTTCAATTGCCGAACGGAAGGAAGCTCCGAGCGGGTAGATGTTCCAATATCTGTCATGTTAGTCCTTTCAAGCGACATAATAGCCGGTAAGCTGGTATCCAAAGAGCATGAAACCCGCGATCATCAGGGCGACGTTGGCGGCGAACGCATGGCGGCCAAAACTGGCGGTGCGGCGCCAGTATCCCATCGCAATCAATATTGCACCGAGGGCCAGGAATTGCCCGATTTCGACACCGACATTGAAGGATATGAGATTGATCAACAGGCCATCGGGCGACAAGGCAAATTCCTGCAATTTCGTCGCAAGACCGAAGCCGTGGAAGAAACCGAATATCAGGACCGCAGCCTTGGTGTTGGGCTGAAAACCGAACCAGCGCTGATAGGCGCCCAGATTATCCAGCGCCTTGTAAACCACCGACAGCCCGATAATGGCATCAACCGCATAAGAGCTTATGTTCGTGCCGAGCAAGACGCCTGCAAGCAAGGTCGTGCTGTGGCCGATCGCGAACAGGGTCACATAGGCAGCGACATGCTTGATCCGGTAGAGGAAGAAGATGACACCGAACAGGAACAGCAGATGGTCATAGCCAGTGACCATATGCTTTGCGCCCAGATAGAGGAACGCGATGATCTGCGGGCCGCTGGTTTGTTCGATGTAACCCTGATCGCCCTCTGCGACGCCGTGGGCATAGGCCGTGGTTGCGAAGGCCATGCACAATAGCATGGCCAGCAGGGCTCTGACCGAAAATTTAGATCCGGATGTTTTCATAAAATTCCTCATGTTGTTTGTTCTGCAGGCATATTCGTCTCTCTTCTTTCAGCGCGTCCGT
Source organism: Sphingorhabdus sp. SMR4y (assembly GCF_002218195.1). Lineage (GTDB taxonomy): Bacteria > Pseudomonadota > Alphaproteobacteria > Sphingomonadales > Sphingomonadaceae > Parasphingorhabdus. The sequence continues at coordinate 2,974,608 of NZ_CP022336.1, forward strand.
GGATCAGCCTATACAATGCAGGCAGCACGATCAGCGTCAGGATGGTCGAGGAAATAATTCCTCCGATTACGACAGTGGCAAGCGGGCGTTGCACTTCCGATCCGGCTCCGACGTTCAGAGCCATCGGCACAAAGCCGAGCGATGCCACCAGCGCGGTCATCAGCACAGGACGCAGCCGGGTGAGGGCTCCTTCGCGAATGGCTTCTTCAAGCGCCATGCCGCGCTCCCGCAGATCGCGTATGAAGGACAGCATCACCACACCGTTGAGCACCGCCACGCCTGACAGGGCGATAAAACCAACCCCTGCTGAAATTGACAATGGGATGTCGCGAAGCGCCAGGGCAGCCACGCCTCCGGTCAGCGCCAACGGCACTCCGGAAAATACGATGGCCGCATCACGGGTCGAACGGAACAGCATGAACAGCAGCCCGAAAATCAGCATCAGCGCAAGAGGCACGACAATCTGCAATCTTGTAGCGGCCGACTGAAGCTGCTCGAATGTCCCGCCATATTGAACATAATAACTTTCCGGCAATTCGACATCGGTCTCGATCTTGGTTCGCAGTTCGGTGATGAACGATCCCAAGTCGCGTCCGCGGACATTGGCGGTGATGACGGCCCGGCGTTTGCCGTTTTCCCGGCTGATTTGGTTGGGGCCAACAGAAAGCTCGATATCGGCGACTTCCGACAAGGGCACGAATTCGCCGATAGCCCCGCGCGTAATCGGGATTGGCAGGCGCCCAAGCTGGTCGAGATCCGTGCGGGTGGTTTCGGGCAAGCGAACGACAACATCGAAGCGCCGGTCCCCTTCAAAAACCTGCCCCGCGTTGCGCCCGCCGGTGGCGGTTGCTACTGCATCCTGCACATCGCTGATATTGATGCCATAGCGTGCCAGCAATTCGCGGTGCGGTGTCACCGACAGAACAGGAAGCCCGGTTACCTGTTCCAGCTTTGTGTCTTGCGCGCCAGGAATCGACTCAACTATGTTCCCCGTCAGCACCTATGTCACCAAATTGATGTTGTGAATTAAGGAGTGTTTTGGTTTCATCGTAGTGACGAAGGAACGAAGCATGAAACCAAAACACTCCACCGCAAAAAAGCCCGCAGAGCGGGTGGTTAAAGATATCCGCCGTGCGACCCGCCGGCATTTCTCAGCAGAAGACAAGATACGGATCGTGATCGACGGCCTGCGCGGTGATGACAGCATTGCCGAGCTGTGCCGCAAGGAGGGCATAGCGCAGAGCCTGTATTACACTTGGTCGAAGGAGTTCATGGAAGCCGGCAAACGTCGGCTGGCCGGTGACACGGCCCGTGCTGCAACCAGCGATGAAGTGAAAGACCTGCGGCGGGAGTCGCGTGATCTGAAGGAATGCGTGGCCGACCTGACCCTCGAGAACCGTCTGCTCAAAAAAAGCATGATCGCGGATGGGGACGACGACGCATGAGATATCCGGCATCGGAGAAGCTTGAGATCATCAGGATCGTCGAGCAATCACATCTGTCAGCGCGCAAGACGCTGGATAAGTTGGGGATCCCGCACCGAACCTTTTACCGCTGGTATGATCGGTATCTGGAAGGGGGGCCTGAAGCGCTGGCTGACCGGCCATCGGCTCCAAGCCGGGTGTGGAACCGGATCCCTGCCGAAGTGCATGACCAGATCATCGATCTGGCGCTGGAACGTTCGGAGCTCAGTCCACGCGAACTGGCGGTGACGTTCACCGATGAACAGCGCTACTTCGTGTCAGAAGCCACGGTTTACAGGCTTCTGAAGGCCCACGACCTGATCACCAGCCCCGCCTATGTCGTGATCAAAGCTGCTGATCGATTCCACACACCGACCGTGCGGCCCAACGAGATGTGGCAGACAGATTTTACCTACTTCAAGATCATTGGCTGGGGGTGGATGTATCTATCGACGGTGCTGGACGATTACTCGCGCTACATCATCGCCTGGAAGCTTTGCAGCACCATGCGGGCCGAGGACGTCACCGACACGCTGGACATGGCTCTGGAAGCTTCAGGCTGCGACCAGGCAGCAGTTATGCACAAGCCACGGCTGCTCTCTGACAATGGCCCGAGTTACATTGCGGGTGAACTGGTAGAATATATCGAAGCACAGAAGATGAGCCATGTACGCGGCGCCCCCTTCCATCCGCAAACACAGGGCAAGATCGAACGCTGGCACCAGACTTTGAAGAACCGCATCCTGCTGGAAAACTACTTCCTGCCAGGGGACTTGGAAACGCAGATCGAGGCGTTCGTCGAACATTATAATCACCAGCGCTATCACGAAAGCCTGGGCAACGTTACGCCTGCCGATGCCTACTTCGGCAGAGCACTCGCCATCATCAAAAAACGAGAAAGGATCAAAAAACAAACCATCGAACATCGGCGCTTGCTACACCGCAAGCTTGCCGCTTAATATCAACCAACCAGATGGAACCAATGCTCCGTTAATTTACGCAGCCTTCAGTGCCAAATGTTCTGACGACGGACACTAGCATATGTCAGGACCGAGCGTCCATTGCCTGTCATCCAAACTGTAGGCCTAGGCTTATATTTGGCTCTATCGCGCGCACCTTTGCCAAGGCTGCGGCTAACGCCGGTCCGCGGGCCAACGACTGTTCCCTGTGACGACATTTTGCGGATGCCGAAGCGGTAAGCTTCTCGGGGGTCAATTCCCTTCAGCAAATATTTGCGGATAGCTACACTATTGCGAGCAACTTGAATGTCTACTGAGCCGTCGGGCGCCGGTTGATGGTTCTGTGACCGCTTTCGTGGCGGTTCTCCCTTATTTTCCAAGCTTGTAATCCAGCGGGGAACGAGATCTGTAAATTCTTCGATCAATTGCTCAGGCACATGAACCTGCCAGTGAACATGATCGTGTCCGTGCTCAGGGTCTTGCTCGCGGCTATATACATAGGTCGGGGGCACGCATATCTCCAACTGCTTGCACCTAGTCCTCAACCACCGGCAGAACCGCTGGTTCCTCAGCTCTTTGAAATTGTCATGGCCCGTTTCAGTAAGATCCCAATTGATCGTCACATACATATTGAGCTCGAATTCGGCATTAACATTGCTGTTCGGATACGTCCTAGCTGACTGTTGCCCCCCAACTTGTTTTGCAAATCTCGTCGCGTGATGAAGATTGCGAGCTGCAGCACGGCTAATATACTTTGATGATTTATTTTTTTTGGGTTTTCTAGAATGTTGCACAATGATCTCTAAGTTTGTTCCTGTAATAGACATAGAGCTCTTAGGATGAGGAAGTTGCTTTACAAAGGCACGTTTTAAGCAGTGATCCAATCTGGCACAGATTTGATCTAGGTATTGGGAACTAACAAATCGAGATGCTGTGACGTGACCCCCAGCTTTCCTCCAGCTGGGATTAGAGCCGAGCCGCATTGTTGCGCATGAGAGCGGTTGGAGCAATGGGCTGCGTAGCGGAGCCCATAGGGCCTGGCGAAGCTATCCAGTTCAGCGGCGAACGCCGCCGGTGTTGCGTAGCCAGCGATGAGTGTGGTCTCTCATGGTTGTAGTCTTCCATCCAGGCAGCGATCTCGACCCGGGCATGCGCCACGCTGAGGAACAGCGCCAACTAATTGCTGCCCCAAAACATCCATTCGTTCGAGTTCGGCGAGCCGCCGATCACGTTTGGTGAGTAGATTACCCCGCTACCGAGGATCCTCTTGCCATTGTGGCGACCCGACCGTTCAGGGCTTTATCGGTTTCGGCATTGCTTTTCTTCGGAACCAAAAACTCCACACGGCCAGGCTACCCAGCAGTGCCATTGCAAAACCGGCAATAGTCTGCGCAACTTTATAGACCCTACCGCCAACCTTTGCCGCATGAAGTGGATAGGCGAGATTGAATAGCTGCAATCCGGGCGGCATCGCGAGCGCATCTTTAGCCCGAAGCAGATTGCCGCTGGCTCCGTCGAACCAGATGATCGTGCGGCCATTATTGTGCCATTCACCCGGCCGCTTCAACCGGATGGAAACGGGATCGCCCGTTTTTCGCGGCAGTCCGATAATACGGATAGTGGCATCAGGAAAGCGCGCTTGCGCCGCTGCCATGATGCGAGGCCAATCGGCATTATCCGCAGGTCCCGCGGTCACTTTCGGCGGTTCGATTGCCGACTCCATTTCAGCTGCGCTGGAGAAAGGCGACAGCAAAAGTTCAGCGACCGGCTTGAGCGTCATCATCACACCGGTCAACATGGTGAGGAACAGCAACGGCGCGAGTATCACGCCCATATCGCGGTGTTGCCTGACGATCGCGGGTCTTGTCATTCTGGCAGGCCATAGGCGCAGACTGAATTTCTTTCGTGTCGGCCACCACAATATCAATCCGGTAATGATGAACCCAAACCCGACCAGTCCGGCAATGCCGCTGACCGTCTCTCCCGCTTCCCCGACAAGCAGATGGTGGTGCAGATCAAACAGGAAAATTTCCGAGCGAGCCCAGATGCTTTCCCATGACGCCATGGCAGATCCATTCGCATCGGCATAAAAGCCGCTGTCCGGTCCGGTGCGCACCGTGTGGAGGGTAATATCGCTATTGGCAAAAACGATGGAGGTCGGTGCCTGGGTCGGCCCAGCCAGAATATTCTGCGTAAGTGCGGCAAGTGTGGCCGGGTCGGTCTCCACAACAGCTTCCGCCGACACCGTGAGACGCAGCCAGGCGCCCTTCCACAACAGCAACGCACCGGTCAGGCCGAGCAGTGCCAGCAGCAGACCGATTAATCCGCCGGCCCAACGATGGATCGACGCGACCAGCTGCATCAGAAGCTATATTTCCAGCCCAGCGTGAACGCACGTCCACGGCCGGATACATAAGTGCTGTCATTCACGAAGGTAACCGTCTGCGCATAATAGGTAATATATTGCTTATCGAGAATATTCTGGACCCCTAGGCTGAAATCACCAAAGTCGTTACCTGTGTATGACAGTGCAAGGTCAACCAGTGTAAATCCGTCAAAATCATTCTGTGGCAATCCGCCTTCGAATGTCCGGTCAAAAAAGGTCGATGACTGAAGCCGTGCTGACAGACCACCGGCAATCGGACCTTCGATAAACAGATTCAGCCGGTCTGGTGAAATATTGCGTCCGTCGAGGTCACGGTCGACGATATTGTCGCCATCGCTGTCGAAGCGACCGTAGAGTTTTGCAAAATTGGCACCGAAGCCAAAGCCGGATGGGAAATGGTAATCGGCAGCAAATTCAAATCCGGAAATCTCGGTGCGTTCCCGGCGGATTTGTCCAGCGCCATTGACCACCTGAATCCGCGAACCCAAATCGGAATTGGACCAGAAATAGCTGGCATCGAGGTTCAGGCCGTGTTTGTGATAGCCCGCCCCGATTTCGATATTGTCGGCAATGACCGGTTGCAGATCGATGAGATCGGCCACCGTTTGTCCGGGCGTGTTGACCGAACGCAGAACCAGGCCGGCGTCCGGCATGGTGAAGCCCTGTGCATAGGATGAAAAAAATGTCAGCCCTTCCAGCGGTTCAAGGACGATGCCGGCATTTCCGAGCAGCTTGTCGAACGTCAGCGAAGAGCCTTCGACAAAGGTGGATCCGGCGCTCGCGATTGTCGTGAAATCGGGCACGTCCAGCGCCACATTCTCATAGCGCAGCCCGCCGGAGAGACGCACGGCCTCGTTGAGGAAGGTCTGCTCGAGTTGCACGAAGGGCGCGAATTCCTGGAATTTCAGTAACGGCACCCAGAGCCTGTCCGTCTGTGCCAGTTCCTGAAAGGTCTCGTCATGCAGATAGTCGGCACCTGCCGCGATCTGCAGCCCGTTCCATAACGTATCTTCGCGCACATAGGTCAGCTTTGCACCATATTTTTCCGATGCCAACGCTGATTGGTCGAACAGGCTGCCCGCTGGCGCAATCGACACATCCTGAAACACCGGGAACGCATCTCCCCCATATAGCGCGTAGAAATCATAATAATATCCCGCGAGCGACAGCTTGCCGCCGAACAGGTCTTTGTCGGTGTAGGACAGGGCCAGATTTACGGCTTCATTGTAAGTGGGATCTCCAGCGGGAACGCCGCGTGTGCTGGTTGCGGGAATACCTGCTACAATGTCGCCGTCGATGCGAAAATAATCGCCGTCACCCGCAAGATTGAAATAATTGGCCGTCAGTTCGATCCGCTTGCTGTCATCAATGTCGAGACCAAACTTCCCGAAGACATTGTAGGAAGTGGTGTCGGCAAGGTCGCCCTGTGTGGGATCCACGCCCACGGCGTTGCCGTTCCCGTCATAATATAAGTCGTTTTTCTGGTAGGCCCCCGCGACGACAAAATCCACAGCACCAGTTTTTTGACCCACCAGACCCGTGAGCCGTGTGTGAAAGCCGTTGTCTTCAAAGTCGTCGGTCGAGATTTCGGCGGAAACTTTCGCCATCAGGTCGCCATTCGTTGGCGGGGCGACGGTGACATAATTGATGACACCGCCAGTCGCGCCCACGCCCTGGATGGCATTGGCACCGTAAATCACCTCGACGCGGTCGACAAAGGCGGGGTCGATGGTGAATCCGCTGCGCTCACCGTTGCGCAAGGGAGTCGATTGCGGAATATTGTCGAGAAGGTAAAGCGGCGTGCGCCCGCGCAGGGTAACGCTGCTGCTGGTCATCTTCTGCCGTCCCGGGGTCAGGCTGGGAATGGAAAAACTGAGGCTGTCGAGCAGGCTGGTGCTGACCGACAATTGCTCGTCGATCGTGTCGCGGTCAATGACGCGAACGCTGTTCGGAATGGCGCTGATCGGTTTGTTGACGCGCGACGCGGTCACGATAATTGCGGGTTTGAATTCGTCTGCCCCGCGAACATCGTCATCTCGTTGATTTTGATTTTGCGATTCTGGCTCGCCGCCATCCTGTGCCCATGCGACAGGAGAGTGCATGGCAAACAGCAATACCCCGAAAGCTGATAAGCCTTTGAAATGCGGTGTCCGATTCACGATATAATTCCCTGTCTAATCCCTAAGTGCTATTGCGAATTAATAGCAATAGCAACAAAGGTCAACAGTCTTATTTACTTCTTTCGTATATGTTCGAGTGAGTGGAATGGTTGTAGCCCTGCCATTATGTTGCAAACTGGCGGACCGCCTGCTTTTCACAACTCTCGATTTTAAAGCAGACAGGCCGCAAACGGCCCAACCGTATTGAGTTTTACGACGAGACTGCGCGTATGGACAATCATCTCACCAACCACTGCCGCCACAGGTAAGTCTTTGACAAGTGGCGAATTATCGCACGCGACTGTCGTCTCGCAGGCAGCCGTGATTTGTTCGGTAGGTTTGGGGTCGGGCAGCGCTAGTGCCGGATCGGCAGCGCGGGAAGTCAGGCAGAAAAATATATAAGGGCGGCATGACGCCCAGTGGGCCGAAAGCGGATAAGGCGATTGGGTCGGATTCGTGGCAAAAACAGACAGTCTGTCTATAACTCTATTGCAGACACTCTTCGATTGAGACGTAACCATGAAGTGGACCGATTGGGCAAGCTGCCGTCGTCATCGATCCGTTGCTGTCTGGTTTGGACTGTCGAGCATGATGCAGATTTCGCGTCATAGCATCGAGCCAAGATCAGAGCCGACAGAAGGATAGGCCGCGACCATCTGCTTAAGATCTTTAGTGGTCAGACCAAGCCGAATGGCCATGCCGAAGAAATTAATGATTTCGCCATATTCGGGGCCGAGCAGATGCGCGCCGAGGATCGTGTCCTTGTCGTCATCGATGATGATCTTGGTTGCCGCATAGGTCTCGCCAACGCGAAGGTTGGAATACCATTTGCCTGTGTCGTATTCGACAAGACGGACATTGTGACCGGTTTGCCTGGCTTCTTCTTCGAGCATTCCCACGCGGGTCAATTCGGGGATCGTAAATACCGCGCTTGGCACACCCCGGTAATCGGGTTTGGTGTGATTGCCTTTGAGCATGTTGGATGCGGCAACCTTCCCTTCGAATACGGCGACCGGCGTTAGCGGTGCACCTCTTGTATCTGCCGCATCACCTGCAGCGTAAATGGCGGGGTTGGACTCGCTTTGCAGATAGGCGTTGACCGCAATACCATTGTCCCCGGTCTCGATATTAGCTACGGCCAGACCGAGATTATCGATCGCCGGAACCCGGCCAGCTCCGTGGACAACGAGATCGGCGCGCGAGTCTTGCGTTTTGCCGTCCACTTCTATCGTGACGACAAAGTCCGCGCCGTCTTTTTTGATCGATTTGAGAGCGGTGTTCCGCCGCAGTTCGATCCCGATTTCCTCGCCGCGCGCGACGAGCTTTTCAACGAGGCCGGCATCGAACCCTTTAAGCGGTCGATCGCCCCGATCTATGGTGCACACCTCACTGCCAGCCCGTGAGGCAATATGGCCGAACTCGAACGAGATGAAACCGCCGCCGATGAAGAGGATGCGTTTGGGCAGCGCTTCCAATCGCATGAACTGTGTGCTGTCGATCAGAAATTCAGCGCCAGGGACATCGAGCGGACGGGGCTTCGCACCCGTCGCAATCAGAAAGTGGTTTGCCTTGAACAGTCCTTCCCCTTCGATCTCGATAGTGTCCCTATCGACGAAGCACGCGGTCCCGTGAAGTGTGGTTACGCCTTTGCTCTCCAGACCACTTTCTATCCTGTCGGGCATTTTGCCGGTGAAGCTCTTGGTGAAGGCAACCAGATCGGGCCAGTTGATCGCGATACCGTTCGGCTCGATGCCCTTACCCTTCATTAGGCGGGCCGCATCGATAATTTCGGCACCGCGCCGTAGCATCTTTTTCGGATCGCAGCCGCGCAATGCGCAAGTGCCCCCATAGGGCAGCTCATCGATGACGGCGACCGACCAGCCGCTTGCCGCGCATTTGTTGGCGGCATTGACCGCCGCCATGCCGACGCCCAAGACGATGAGATCAAATTCTCGTTTGCTCATGTCATTGGGTCCCGCAGCATTCCGCATCTGTAGCATTGGCGCGCGCTTCCTGAATTGGCGGACAGGGAATGGTGCCGAACGAACAGAAGACGCAGCAATCGCCCTGATTGGGGCGGAGTTTCTCGCCACAACCATTGCAATCATAGAAAAACCAGCAAGAATTTGTCGGCATAATTTCGGTTTCGCAGTGTCCGCAATGCGGGCAGGTAAGCGTCGATTTAAGCTGCATACGGTGCTGCCGATCTATCAATCATTATCTCGTTCACAGGTGGAGCTCATCATTGCGCTCGGCCGGATAACCGGCGTTGGTCGAGGCTGCGGCAATGGCACCGGCCGTCGTTCGCGCAGGATCGAAGTTCGCAGTTGCCGTTTTCGTCTCGTAATCAATTGTCACATCATGAACACCGGCAACGCCTTCCATCGCGCGACGCACGGTTATCGGGCAGGTTGCACAGGTCATATTCTCCACGGAGAAGCTTGCCGTTTGCAGCGTGGCCGGGCTCTGTGCGACCCTCTCACCAATGGGATCCGACATCAGCGCGGCTGCCCCGATGCCTACTCCGCCGATGGCCAACACAACAACGGCGGCAATCTGTGTGTTCTTCATCTGTCTAACTCCTAATAAAATAGCGGCGCCCACCAATCGACCGTAGCAGAGCCGAAAATCAAAGCAGCCGCCAGCCACAAGGCGCTCTTCACGATCAAACTGGTTTCGGGCCGCGCGCAATATATTCCATCTTCGCAAGGTTCTGCGGAGCGAAAATAGACTTGCCGGAAACCCAGCCCGAGAAAAACGACGGCGATGGCGATAAATACCCATTTATATGGTTCGAGCATGGTCAGATTGCCGATCCATGCACCGCTGATGCCGAGCGTGACGAGCATAAGGGGCGCGAGGCAGCAGGAGGAGGCTAGCAAGGCTCCAAACGCGCCCCCGGTCGCCCAAAATTGCTCCCTACCTGCTTTGGTTTGCTCGCTCATAAGAACAAGTATAAGCTCTGTAGTAACTACAGGTTCAAGAGAAAAAACGAGAGGGTCATGGCAAAACAGTTCATTAAGCGCGGAGAGCTCGCCAAAATCACTGACCGCAACATCGAAACCATCCGATATTACGAAAAGATCGGCTTGCTGCTCGAGCCGAACAGGAGCGCGGGCGGCCATCGGCTCTATTCACGCGACGACCGCGCTCGGCTCGGCTTCATCCTGCGCGGCCGCGACCTCGGTTTTTCGATCGAGGAGCTGAAAAGCCTGCTGAGTCTTGTCGATTCTTCCGACTATAGCTGCGGCGAGGTTTTGGAACTCACACGCGATCATTTGGCAAGTGTCCGGCAGAAAATCGTTGATCTGAGAAAGCTTGAACGCACGCTCACTGATGTCTCGGCTCAGTGCGAAGGCGGCGATGTCCCCGATTGTCCAATCATTGATGCGCTATTCGGACATGAGGCCGGATTGTTCGACTAAGCGTCGAGAAGCGTGGAGTCATGGCCAAAGTCTCGAACCGAATGCGAGCGGCCTTCTTCGCACTCCAATTGCTGCCAATATCTGGCTTAGCACAGGTGCTGTCAGCCGACTGCCAGCCCTGAGACCTGATCCACCAAAAGCACCTGAATGGCGACGACCGTATTGCAACCCCGTGTTATGGCTGCGAAGAAGCGGCATGACGGCATTCGCATACATCGCTGCAGCCATAGCCGAGATAGCCGGGTGTTTCGCATTCTGGGCCTGGCTGCGCATGGACAAGTCTATCTGGTGGATTGTTCCAGGCATGATGGCTCTGGCGCTGTTTGCCTACCTCCTGACGCTAATAGAGGCTGAACATGCCGGGCGCACATACGCCGCCTACGGTGGTGTTTACATCGTTTCAGCAATTGGTTGGCTGTGGTTGATCGAAGGGGCCAAACCGGACCGCTGGGACCTCGTTGGCGCAGCTGTTTGCCTTGGAGGCGCAGCTATCATTCTGTTCGGGCCGCGAGCAGTATAATTTGCGACCTACTTCCGCTTGCCACCCAATTACAGCGATAGACACGCATCGGTTCAACGACTGCTTAAGGATGTTCGAGAATCCTTAGCTGATGTCCAAGGCTGAGGCGCATATCGGACCGATGGTAATTGGGCGGACTGACGGCTTGCATATCTCACTGCGTAGAAGCCGCCATTCGGCAGTTGAGGCGCAGGACGACATTGGCCTGAAATCTGTTGCAATCGGCCTCCTCGCCACTTAGGCTGCACATGTGTCGATCTTCAAGACCTTTGCTGTGATATGCACCCTACTCAGCCTGTCTGTGCAAGGGGCGGCCTATGCCGCCGCGATGCCTCAGGCCGAGATGATCCAGACCATGGATTGTGCAGAAATGGCATCTCACGTCGCCGACGGTCCGGATGACCGGCAGGCACAAGATACCGAAAAGCCCTGTGATAATATGACCCTCGGCTGCCTTGTCGCTATGGGTTGTATTGCGCCGCTTTCCCTTTCGGGGATTTCTGATATCGACCTCGGATCGCATGGTCTCGTTTCAGCGTATACCGTCGCTTTGGCGGATAAACTCCATGGCAAGCCAACGCGGCCCGAATCCCCCCCTCCACAAATGAGCCTCCTGGCGTAACAGCGTTCTGCGGGGGCAGGCCCCCCGGGGTGCGCTGCTGCGGACTTCTGCTCCTGTGTATCCGTTGTGATGGTTACACAGGTTCGATGATCGTCCTGTCGTTACAGGACCAATGCGAGGCAATTTGATGGATTGGAAAGTTTTTTGGGTGCTGGCGGTTACGCTGGTCGTGGTCCCCGCCGCTCAGGCACAACCAATCGGCTATGAAGAAGCGTTGCGACAAGCGCGGCTGGAGCAACCCGTGCTTGAAGCGCGTGCGTTGCAGGTTGAAGCACAGCGCCAATCTGTCGAGGCCGCAGATGAATTGCCAGATCCGGTGTTGAGAGGGGGAATCGTCAACATGCCGGTCAGCGGCCCGGCTGCCTTCAATCTCGACCGCCAGCTGCCCAGCCAGATTCAGGTCGGAGTGGAACAGGCAATTCCCAATCTCGCCAAGCGGCGCGCGCGGGCAGGAATGGCTGAATCGGATGTCCGTGTATCGGAAGCACGACTAGGAATGGCCAGTCGCGATGTGGTCTTGGCGGCTGGCCAGGCCTGGATATCGCTGAGCTATGCACAGCAGCGGCAAACGGTCGCGAAAGGCGCGCTCCGGGATTTGCGCACGCTGGTGCCGGTGGCCCGCAGCGCGGTCGCGGCAGGATCGGCGCGCCCCGCCGAAAGTCTTGAAATCCGGCGGGCGCTGCTGGATATTGATGACGCCAGCACCCGGATCGAGGCCGATCAGACGGCCGCACAGGCCCGGCTCGCCCGCTATGTCCCCGGCGAAGACGTGATCGCGCGAGGGACGGCACCGTCGGCCGAGATTGATCTGGAGCGATTGCGCACCAATCTTGCGCGCAATCCGGAAATTGTCGTGGCGGATGCCGCTGAAGACAGGGCGACAGCCGCGATCAAACTTGCCCGGGCAGACAAGCGACCAGATTTTGGTGTCAGCGCGAGCTTTGGACGGCGCAATCCGGATTTCGGCAATGCCGTTTCGGTCATGGGTTCGATCACACTGCCCCTGTTTACCGGCCGCCGACAGGAACCTCGGATTGCTGCAGCTGAAGCACAGGCCATGGCCGCCATGGCGGAGCGAGAGGATGCATTACGCGCGGTCACTGCTGAATTTGAGGCTGATCTGGCCATGTGGAGAAGCGCGGTCCGCCAATGGCAGCGATCGCGCGAGGACTTGCTGCCGCTGGCGCGCAACCGTGCTGACCTCGAAATGGCCAGCTTTGCCGCCGGCCGCGCTGACCTGATCGACGTTATTTCTGCCAGAACCGCACTGGCATTGCTCGAGCTTGAAATTCTGGAACGGGAGGAGGCTGCCGTCCAGGCTGCCGCCAAGTTGCGCCTTACCTATTCGGAGGAAACGCCATGACCAAGATATCGCTATCTTCGCGGCAACGCACCATTGCAGGGGTTGCAGCGGTCGCCCTGGTTGGCGTGGCGGCGGGCTATGGCCTATCCTTCCTCGGCGGGGCTGACGATGGGAATGGCAATGCCACGGCAGTGGCAGACTGCGAGGAGGTGCTCTACTGGTATGATCCGATGGTGCCGGGCCAGCGCTTCGACAAACCCGGCAAGTCCCCCTTCATGGATATGCAACTGGTGCCCAAATGCGCTGGGGGCGGGGCGGACCAGCCGGGTGTGAGCATCGATCCGGCGCTGGTCCAGAATCTGGGTATTCGCACGGCCGTGGCAGAGCGGGGCATGCTCGAGACGGAAACCACGGTGACCGGAACAATCGCCTATAACGCCCGCGAGATGGCGGTCGTGCAACCGCGGTCGAGCGGCTTTGTCCAGCGAACCTATGGCCTGGCGCCGGACGACGTAGTTCGGCGCGGCGCCCCGCTGGTTGATCTGCTGATCCCGGAATGGGGCGGCGCACAGCGCGAATATCTGGCAGTCGCCGCCACTGGCGACAAGGCCCTTACTGGTGCCGCCCGTCAGCGGTTGCAGTTGCTCGGGATGCCGGAGAGCATGATATCTGCAGTGGCCCGCAGCGGCCGTCCAAGGTCCGTCATCACGATCACCGCGCCTGTTTCTGGCGCGGTTACCATGCTTGCGGTGCGGCCCGGCATGAGCGTTAACAATGGCCAGACGCTGGCCGAAATCACTGGTCTCAACCCGATCTGGCTGGAGGTCGCTGTCCCCGAAATCCAGGCAGGTGATGTCAGGATCGGGCAGACTGTTCGCGCTACATTGACGGCCTATCCCGGCGAACTGTTCACCGGCCGGATCACGGCCATTCTGCCAAGCGCGCAGGCCGACAGCAGAACGCTGACCTTGCGGGCAGAGATACCCAATCCGAATCTCAGGCTGAGACCGGGAATGTTTGCGAGCGTGTCGCTCTCGCCCGACCGGCGCGAGGCGGTGCTGATTCCATCCGAAGCGGTCATCCGAACCGGCAAACGCACGCTGGTGATGTTGGCGCAAGGCGAAGGCGGGTTCCGTCCTGCGGAAATCCGCATCGGCCGCGACGCAAGCGGGAAGACCGAGGTTCTAGCCGGTCTGACACCGGGCGAGAAAGTGGTCGTATCGGGCCAGTTCCTACTCGATTCGGAAGCCAGTCTTGGCGGCGTGGATGTCCGTCCGATTGACGAAGCAGCGCAGGCGGGAAACGGAAAAGACGCCGGAGATCAGCAAAAGCTGCAGCGCTACAGTGCCGATGGCACGATCGAGAAAATCACCGCGCGGAGCGTGACCTTGCGTCATGGGCCGGTGTCGGCGCTTGACTGGCCGGCGATGACCATGGCTTTCGCAATCGAAAAACCGGCCCAATTGCGAGGGTTCAAACGCGGTGACAAAGTGACCTTCCGCTTCATTCAGGCAGACAGCGGTCCACAGATCATCTCGATCCGGAAGCGCGGCCAGTGATCGCAAGGATCATCGACGCATCGATTGCGAATCGGCTATTCGTGATACTGGCCGCTATCGCGATCACTTTGGCCGGCATGTGGGCAGTGCGCACCACGGCGGTCGATGCCTTGCCGGATTTGTCCGACGTGCAAGTTGTCGTCCGCTCGAACTTTGCTGGGCAGGCGCCGCAAATTGTAGAAGACCAGGTCACCTATCCGCTCGCGACCACCATGCTTTCGGTGCCCGGCGTGCAGACCGTTCGCGGCTATTCGATGTTCGGTGACAGTTTCGTCTATATCATCTTCGAGGATGGGACCGATCTCTACTGGGCGCGCTCGCGCGTGCTGGAATATCTCAGTCAGGTTCAGGACGATTTACCTGATGGCGTGACCCCGGCACTTGGCCCCGATGCGACCGGGGTAGGGTGGATTTACGAATATGCGCTGGTCGATCGCACCGGCGGCCATGATCTGGCGGGGCTTAGAAGCCTGCAGGACTGGTTCCTGCGCTATGAACTCAAGACCATTCCCGGCGTGGCCGAGGTCGCCAGTGTGGGCGGGATGGTGAAGCAATATCAGATCGTGCTCGATCCTTACCGCATGGCATCGTTCGGGGTGACGCATGGGGAAATTGTCAGCGCGGTCCAGTCGGCCAATCAGGAAACCGGCGGGTCAGTGGTGGAGATGGCGGAGGCCGAATATATGGTGCGCGCCTCCGGTTATCTCGGCAATCTCGAGGATTTTCGCAGGATCCCGCTCAAAACAACATCCGGCGGGGTGCCGGTCACCCTCGCTGACGTCGCGCATATCCAGCTCGGGCCGGAACTGAGGCGCGGGATCGCTGAACTGAACGGAGAGGGAGAAGTCGCAGGCGGCATCATTGTGTTACGTCAAGGGGCCGATGCGCGCACTGCCATCGCATTGGTGAAAGACAAGCTGGACGAATTACAAGCCAGCCTGCCCAAGGGTGTCGAGGTTGTGACAACTTACGACCGCTCGCAACTGATCGATGCATCGGTCAGCAACCTGACCACCAAGCTGATCGAGGAGTTTATCGTCGTCGCCATCATCTGCGCGTTGTTCCTGTGGCATGCGCGATCGGCATTGGTGGCGATCATCACGTTGCCACTCGGGGTGCTTGCTGCGTTTATCATCATGCGCTTTCAGGGGGTCAATGCGAATATTATGTCGCTGGGCGGAATTGCCATTGCCATTGGTGCCATGGTCGATGCCGCGATAGTCATGATCGAAAATGCCCACAAGCACCTCGAACATTGGACGGATGAAAACCCTGATACCGAACTCCAGAGCAACGAGCGTTGGCGGATAGTGGCGGATGCCTCGAAGGAAGTAGGCCCGGCGCTGTTCTTCAGCCTGCTGATCATCACCCTGTCCTTCCTGCCCGTGTTCACCCTGCAGGCGCAGGAAGGCAGGCTGTTCGCTCCGCTCGCTTTCACGAAGACCTATGCGATGGCGGCGGCCGCGATATTGTCGGTCACCCTCGTGCCCGTGCTGATGGGCTGGCTGATCCGCGGGAAGATCCCGCGCGAGGACAGTAATATCATCAACCGATCCCTGACCCGCGCCTATCGTCCGGGCCTGGACTGGGTGATGCGGCGTCCGAAGGCTACGCTGGTTATCGCAGCCCTTGTCTTTCTGACCGCCGCCATTCCCTTCTCGCGGCTGGGCGGAGAATTTCTGCCGCCGCTTGACGAGGGCGATCTGCTCTACATGCCGAGTGCCTTGCCTGGTCTTTCACCCGGTCAGGCGTCCACACTGCTTCAACGAACCGACCGGCTGATCAAGTCCGTGCCGGAGGTTGAAACCGTGTTCGGCAAGGCCGGCCGGGCGGACACCGCGACCGATCCGGCGCCGCTGACGATGTTCGAAACGACCATCCGGTTCAAGTCGAAGGACAAATGGCGCGAAGGCATGACTCCCGACAAGCTGGTCGAGGAGCTCGACCGTGTGGTGCAGGTGCCGGGCCTTGCAAATGTGTGGGTGCCGCCGATCCGCAACCGCATCGACATGCTCGCGACCGGGATCAAGAGCCCGATCGGGGTCAAGGTATCGGGCGAAAATTTGGCGGAACTGGAGGATGTTGCACTGCACGTAGAAGGTGTGGCCAAGAAAATACCCGGCGTCAGTTCGGCGCTGGCGGAACGGCTGACGGGTGGTCGCTACATCGACGTCGATATCGACCGGATGGCGACGGCGCGCTACGGACTCAACATCACCGATGTGCAACAGATTGTTTCTGGCGCAATCGGCGGGGCAAATGTCGCTCGCACCGTAGAAGGACTTGCCCGTTACCCGATCAATGTCCGTTATCCGCGCGAAATTCGCGACAGCGTCAGCGAATTGCGCCAACTGCCGCTGCTGACGCCGATGGGGCAGCAGATCACGCTCGGCACCGTCGCCAACATCGCTGTCAGTGATGGTCCGCCGATGCTAAAAAGCGAACAGGGTCGACCAACCAGCTACGTCTATGTCGACGTGCGCGGGCGCGACCTTGCCTCGGTGGTGGCGGATATCCAGCAGGCTGTTGCAAGCGAGATTGACCTGCCGCCCGGCGTCAGCCTCTCTTATGCCGGGCAATTCCAGTATCTCACCCGCGCCTATGAACGGCTGCAGATCGTGGTCCCGGCCACGCTGGCCATCATTTTTCTGCTGCTATACGTGATTTTCCGCCGTCTGGATGAAGCGCTGCTGATCATGGGGACACTGCCGTTTGCCCTGACCGGCGGGTTCTGGCTGCTTTATCTGATGGGCTACAACCAGTCGGTGGCGACGGCCGTCGGGTTCATTGCACTAGCCGGAGTGTCGGCCGAATTTGGCGTGGTGATGATGATCTATCTCAAGGCTGCGCTTGACCGGCGGCAGGGTGAACATACCGCCGAAGAGGTCAGCGCCGCGATCCGCGAAGGCGCGCTGCTCCGAGTGAGGCCAAAGGCAATGACCGTGGCCGTAATCCTCGCCGGCCTGTTTCCGATCCTGATCGGCACCGGTGCGGGCTCGGAAGTGATGAGCCGCATTGCCGCGCCGATGATCGGCGGTATGATCACCGCGCCTTTATTGTCGATGTTCGTATTACCCGCAGCCTATCTTTTGCTGCGACGTCCCCGGGTCACCAAGCCCAAACCAACCGAAGGAGAAGAAAAATGCGTAACCCAACCTGGCTAATCCTACTGGCACTTCCGCTGTCGCTAACCGCTTGTGACAATAGCGAAAACGTCGAAATGCCGATGGAAAGTGACGACATGCCGATGGCTGCTGACGGCATGCCCATGGCCACTGACGAAATGCCCATGAACGGGGATGATATGCCGATGACCGGCGATGTGCGCACGGCAAGCGGCGAAGGCACGGTGACAGCCATTGATGCCGCGGCGGGCACGATCACGCTCGATCATGGACCGGTCGCGGCGATGGGCTGGCCTTCGATGACCATGGCCTTCGATATCGCCCCAGAGGTCCGCGATCAGATAGCCATTGGCGACAAAGTCGCGTTCGAGTTCGAGGCAAGCGATGCGGGCAACCGGATCACCTCGGTTAGCAAGAAATAGCCTGAACGGCTGCCGGGCGATGCCTGGCAGCCGATCGCATATTGTATCGGGCAGGCCTGATGAGAGCTTTGGTGAACAGGCCGAGCTCTTCGGTGAACTCGGAAAGAAGGTCATAGCTTACGCTGAGATCAGCTAGTGATCGTTAACGTTTTCTTCGCCGCTACTGTGACCGACATGCCCGCCTCCATGATCGTGCACGCTACTCATCTCCCGAACTCGTCGCCTCTGCGGTGCTCCGTTCCAGCCTCATCATGAACATCCATGTGCGCATCGCGTAGAATATCGATTCCACCGTAAAGGGCGACACCGGCAATCGCTATTCCCACTACCAGATCGGGCCAGTTCGAGCCGGTCAGCATGACAAATATCCCGGCGATGATAATGCCGCCATTCGAGATGAAGTCGTTGAAGCTGAATGTCGTGGCGGCTCGCAGATTGACATCCTTTGCCTTCATCTTTTGCAGCAACCGCAGGCAGATCAGATTCACCACAGCGGCCACCGCAGCCATCGCAATCATCATGACACCGCCGGGATCGGACCCTTCCACGAAACGCCGGATGGCATCGGCAATGACGCCGCCCGCAAAGACGAGAAGCATGACGCCGGAAAAGCGCGCGGCACCGCGCTTCCAGGTCCGGGAACGAGCAAGCGCAAGCAGGCTCAGCGCATAAACGATTGCGTCCGACGAATTGTCCAGCCCGTTCGCAAGCAGCGCATTGGAATCGGCGAAGTAGCCGACTGCGAAGAACCCTATTGCAATGGCGACATTGAGCCAGAGGACGATCCATAAGGTGCGGCGCTTGTCGGCGGAATCGAGATTGATTTCTCCTTCGCCGCTCATGTGGCACTGCCACCGTTACGAACCCAGCTTTCGGCAGCATTGCGCTTGGCGGGTGCGAAGAACCTCATCTCCGCGCGGAAGAGCGGATCAAAGATCTTCGTGCCCCATTCTTGCCATTTACTGTCGCCGATGATCGCGATCCGGCCAAATTGATCCTTGTGCCGCACATCGAATTCTATATCGCGCCAGAGGCCGGAAATATCCCATCCATCAAAGTCTGGAGCCAGTTCGATCATCATTGGAATCGTCCCGGCTTTTTTCTCGGTGATCCTCTCAAAAAGCGGCACGAAGCTATCGTAATTTTGCTTGGTAAGCGTTCCGCCCGCCTTAATTTGAAGTATTCCGTCTATTTCCTGTGCTTGCAGCATTGTCCTTCCTTTCCCAATCACCAATCAACGGCCCGAGGTCAATTGGGTTGCCTTGCCGTTTTGGCAGGACGGAAGTGAGAGGTAAAAGATTGTCATCCTTAAACATCCATCGGTATCGTTCTTACGAATTCATCATTCACAGCGTTTTGCTTTTTTCCTCGAGACTTTAGCGCTCGACTGCCGCAAACCACACGGTCTGATGCGCATTTTTCCGATAATAAGGATCGAAAGAATAATCATCCCGTTACCTGGGATTCGAGTGATATGAGACGGCCCATAACTCGGACCTAGCGTCACTCACTAGCCACAAACAGCACCAACTTAGTCCAAAAATCCAACCGCCCAGCACATCGCTTGGCCAATGGACGCCCAAGACAATCCTCGACGTGCCGATCAAGGCCGCCAATATGAGCGCACAACAAATCAGGGAAAACCGCCCATATCGCCCTGACACGACTGTAAATAGCGCCAGTGCGATAAGGACGTAGACGATGGTCGAGTTTGCGGCATGACCGCTTGGAAAACTCGCAGAACTGGGATCAGAAAAATATTCTACAATCGAAGGTCGTGGTCTGCCGAAAAAATCTTTTAATAAGGATACTGCCCAAAATCCGCTGAGAGATAAAGCGGCCAATAGTAGTGCATTGTAATAGGCTTTGTTGGCGATCAGAAGGAAAGATACTGCAAATATCACCAGAAGCAAGAAGGTTGAATCTCCCAGAAAGCTGATGGTGCGGACAACTTGGAGAAGCCAGTCCGGGCCTATCAGTATATCCGAATTTCCCGGCGACCGAAAAGCGAGCAAAATGGTTCTATCGATCGCATCAAAATAACCTTTCGCTACCTCGGACCAGAATACCAAGAAAATTCCGGTTAGAATAAATGACGGTGCCAATTTGAAACCGCGCTGAAAGCTTATCAGACGAATGCTCATATCTTCACTCGCTTTTTAAATTCTGAATTAAGTCTGCTTGATTGCGTAAAACTCAGCTCAAGTCTGATGCAAATCACAATCTCGCTGTTTACATCCATGAGCACGGGCACGATGGCTGCGCCGGTTAATTTTCTTTATATCCCAGCAGGCGTAAGGCATTTATGACCACGACAAGCGTCGATCCTTCATGCATCACGACAGCGGGGCCAATGCCCAAGCCAAACAGTGTAGCCGGTATTAATATTGCCACCACGCCGAGACTGATCCACAGATTTTGACGGATTATGCCACTTGTTGATCTGCTAAGCCCAACGGCAAAAGGCAATGTTGCCAGATCATCTGCCATCAACGCGATATCTGCCGTTTCAAGCGCGACATCTGAACCAGCGGCTCCCATGGCTATTCCGACGCTTGCATTGGCCATCGCTGGAGCATCGTTCACACCATCACCAACCATCGCGACTCCGCCCTGATCGCTCAGTTCAGCAATTTTCTCGACCTTGTCATCCGGCATCAAATCACCGAAGGCTTTATCAAGACCCACTTCCAGAGCGATTGCGTCCGCGACTTTCTGATTGTCGCCCGAAATCATCATCATCCGCGTGATTCCGATCGAGCGGAGCTTGTTTATCACTTCGGACGCTGAAGCGCGGGGCGTGTCCATAAGGCCAAGAACACCAAGAAATTCGCCGCCACGCCTGACAATCATGGTGCTGCGACCGCGTGAAGACATTTCGTTTACTTTTTGGGTGACATTTTCAGGAAGCGAATCCTGATCATCGTTGAGAAACAGCCCCGCTTTCCCGATCAAGACATTTTGGCCATTGATTTTGGCAGAAACGCCTTTGCCTGTTATGCTCTGAAAATCGGAAGCGATCAAATCCCATGTTCCGAGACGCTTTTCTGCAGCCCGCACGATAGCTTGCGCCAGAGGGTGATCACTATGCACCTCGACAGCGGCAGAAATAGCAATAAGTTCGTCTGCTCCAATTTCTCCGAAAGGCGCTGTTTCGACCAACTCCGGTTCGCCAATCGTAAGGGTTCCAGTTTTATCAAAAGCGATCGAATCAAGCTTGCCCAGCATCTCGAGAGGCGCGCCGCCCTTTATCAGAACACCGCCGCGCGCCGCACGGGCAATACCGCTTAAAACAGCGCTGGGTGTTGCAATAGCCAGCGCACAGGGGCTGGCGGCAACGAGGACTGCCATCGCCCTGTAAATGCTATCGGAGACTGGCTCGTCTATCACCAACCAAGAAAACCCAGTTGCGATTGCAAGCAGAATGACAACCGGCACAAAAATCCGCTCAAACTTATTGGTGAAGCTCTGCGTTGGCGATTGACGCGTCTCCGCATCGTTCACCATTTCGACAACCCGGGCCAATGTGGTTTCCGACGCCAATCGGGTGACTTGCACTTCGAGGCTACCGCTTCCGTTTATGGATCCGGCGAAAACTCTATGTTCGGATTTGACTTTTTCGGCTGCTTTGGCCGCCGCTGCAGCGTTGTCGACCGGAAGCTTGTCGACCGGGACGCTCTCACCGGTTATGGGTGCCTGGTTGACGCTGCTCACCCCTTTGACAACAAAGCCGTCCGCTGGAAGTCGCTCGTTGGAACGGATGATTACGATATCACCGATTACCAGTTCAGCCACCGGCAAACGCAGTTCCTCGCCATCTCTGCGGACCACCGCCTCCTCGGGAGCAAGGTCAGATAGTGCGGATATGGCATTGCGCGCGCGCGCCATTGCATAATTTTCAAGTGCATGGCCGATGCTGAACAGGAATAATAGAAATGCTCCCTCTGCCCATGCACCGAGCCACGCCGCTCCGCCGGCGGCAACGATCATGAGAAAATCTATTTCAAATTTTCGACGCCTGATCTTTTCAAATGCTTCGAGGATTGTAAAATAACCGCCGAAAAAATAGGCCGCCACCAAGAACCAGAAACCGATACTCGCAGACAGGAGATTGATTTGTGGTCCAAGCCACCCGGCAAGAAGGGCTGCCCCGCAGAGTCCTGCAAAAACCATTTCTGCACGACCACCAAGCAAACTGTCGATTGACCCTCCGTGTGAGTGATCCGAATTTTCCGAATGCTTGCGGTGCTCATCGGTCATTTCTGTTCTGCTGCTCGGTTGAGAACATCGACCTGTTCGAGGCTGACAAGCCCGATCCCTCGCAGATCGTCTAGCTGAGTGTAGAAATCTTCCAGTCGTGCCCGGGCATCGATTATTTCGATCACTACTGGCGGGTTATCGCCGATTCCGAACGCATGACGTTCATGAATGATGGAAGACGAAGAGAACCCCATTATCCCTTTCAGGACGGTGCCTCCGCGAAGACCATAAGTCCTGGCCCGAGCAATAATGGTGGTAACAACCGTCTCATCCCCATGCATTGCGGCTTCATCGGTATAAATCCGCATGAGAGATATTTGTTGCGGCTTTGGCATTATGCACTCCTTCTCATTCTGGCTTTGGACGGAAACGTTGCAGGATTGGAAACTGGTCGAGAGAAGGCGTGAATCGCTTGATATACGGTCGCAAATCTGGAAATTCACGCTCAAGCATTAGCCGCGTCACGGCAGGCAACACGAATAGCGTCAATATCGTTGCGGTGATCAAACCGCCGATAACTACGATTGCCAGCGGCTTCTGCACTTCTGCACCAGTGCCAGTCGCAATGGCCATCGGAACGAAACCCAAGGACGGCACGATGGCTGTCATCAGAACTGACCTGTAGCGTTCAACTGCACCTGAGTAGATGGCCTCGACAAGTTCCACGCCAGATTCAAGACGCCCCTGGATCGCGGTCATCATTACAAGTCCATTGAGCACCGCCACGCCGGCCAAAACAATGAAGCCGACAGCGACCGAGATAGAGAAGGGCAACCCCGTTACAGCTAGCGAGAATATACCGCCGGCAATTCCGAGAGGGACCGTCACGAAAACTGCCACAGCCATTCGGAAATTACCCAGCGCCATCACCAGCAGACCGAAAATCAATAGCGCGACAATGGGAACAACAAGATTGATTCTAGCTTGAGCGGCCTGAAGGTTTTCGAATTGCCCGCCCCATTCGAGGAATACCCCGGATGGCAGAGTAACATCGCGCCCGATCTTTGCTTTCGCTTCGGTCACGAGCGAACCCACATCGCGGCCCCGGACATTGAGCTGCACAACAACGCGCCGCTGTCCGTTTTCCCGGCTTATCTGATTGAGGCCTTCGGTTTCTTGCAGTGTAGCTAGCGATCTCAGGGGAACTGACGACGTTTTGCCGAAACCATTGTCTGGCAAAATAACCGGGAGCGCTCCGATAGCATCGATATCATTTCGCACTTCGCCAGGTAGTCGCACTACAATATCAAACCGGCGGTCGCCTTGAAAAACGAGCCCGCTTTCCGCGCCGCCCAATGCAGCGCTGACGGTTGCGGCGACTTCATCAACGGTGAGACCATGGGCTGCAATTGCCGAATTATCGAACTGCACGTCCAATGTCGGAAAACCCTCGGTCTGCTCGACCCGGACATCAGCGGAACCTTCGATGCCCGAAAATACAGCTGCAAGCTGGTTGGCCGTAGCAGTGAGCTGTTCCAGATCGTCGCCAAAAACCTTGACGGCTACGTCACCCCGCACGCCTGCAATCAACTCATTGAAACGCATTTCGATGGGTTGGCTGAACTCGTAATTCTGGCCGATGAGATTGGCTAGTTTCGTTTCCATCTGTTCCACCAGCTCTGTTTTTGAAAGCGATGGGTCGGGCCATTCATCTTTCGGACGCAAAATGATAAATGCATCGGAAATATTGACTGGCATGGGATCGCTCGCCACTTCCGCTGTTCCGGTCTTTGAATACATGAAACGGACTTGTGGAAATTTGGAAATCTCCCGCTCGATCTGTTTTTGCATTGAAACAGATTGATCAAGCGAGGTGGACGGTATTCGTATCGATTGAAGGGACAAATCCTGTTCGTCCAGCTGCGGCATGAATTCGCTGCCGAGAAAGCCGAATATGCCGATCGAAAGGCCAAATACGGCGAGACCTGCCAAAGTAGCCCGGCCCGGCCATTTCAAAGCCTTTCGCAGTGCCGGTTCGTATTTGCTTTTGCTCCAGCTCACCATCCGAACCTCTTTTTCAGAAACACGGCCGCTTATCAGCAGAGCCAATAATGCCGGGACCAAGGTCAGTGAGAGAATAAACGCCGATATGAGCGCAAGCATTACGGTGATGGCCATCGGCGAGAAGGTCTTTCCTTCAACACCCTGGAAGGTGAGCAATGGCACGAAAACCAGCAAAATGATCGCCTGGCCAAATAGCGAAGGCCTGATCATTTCTCTTGTTGATGCGATCACTTCTTCCAGTCGTTCGCCTAGAGTTAAAAGACGTCCTTCTTCATGTTGCCGGCCTGCCATCCGGCGCAGAAAATTTTCCACGATGATAACGCTGCCATCAACAATCAAGCCAAAATCCAGAGCGCCCAGACTCATGAGATTTCCCGAAACGCCAAATCGATTCATACCGATGGCCATCATCACGAATGAAATGGGAATGACGAGCGCGGTAATCAGAGCTGCCCTAAAATTACCAAGTAGGAGAAATAGCGCGACGATTACCAGCAAAGCCCCTTCGGTCAGGTTTTTTTCGACCGTGCTGATAGTCGCATTGACCAGTTTTGAACGGTCAAGAACGACTTCCAGCTTGATGTTAGGCGGCATAGTCTTGACGATTTCCGCAAGCCGATCACCGGTTGCAGCTGCAACCGCACGGCTGTTTTCGCCAAGCAGCATCAATGCGGTTCCGACAACAACCTCTTCACCGTTCTCGGTTGCCGCGCCAGTTCGCAAATCTCCGCCATTGCTTACGGATGCAACGTCACGGACGCGAACAGGAATACCTTCGCGTCTCGCGATTATAGAGTTTTCAATTTCTTCCAGCGATTTGAGCCGTGCGTCTGCCCGCACCAGAAATGCCTCTCCGCCGCGTTCCACAAAGTTTGCGCCAACAGAAAGATTGACCCTTCCCAGTGCTTCGGAAAGATCGTCAAATCCGATACCGTAGGAAGAAAGACGCGCTGCCGAAGGTGTGACAACAAATTGCTTGGCATAACCGCCAATTGAGTCGACGCCAGCGATGCCCTGAACGTTACGCAATTGTGGTCCGATTACCCAGTCCTGGAGCGTGCGCAGATACGCCGCCTTCGAGACTTCATCGTTCAAGCGTTCACCTTCAGGGGTCAGATAAGAGCCATCAGATTGCCAGCCAGGACCGCCCGAAGTCTTTCCTTTTTGGAACGGCTCATAGCTGACCGTCCACATCAAAACCTCGCCAAGACCCGTCGATACCGGTCCCATTGCCGGCTCGGCCGTGGCTGGCAGGCTGTTGCGAACAGTGGTCAGTCTTTCGGCCACCTGCTGACGAGCAAAATAGACGTCTGCGCTATCGTCGAATATTGCAGTAACCTGCGAAAAACCGTTGCGGGAGATGGAACGGGTCGTCTGCAGTCCCGGAATACCCGCCAGCGATGTTTCAACCGGATAAGTCACCAGGCGTTCAATATCGAGTGGCGACAGGGTGGGATCGACAGTGTTGATCTGGACCTGATTATTGGTGATGTCGGGGACAGCATCAATTGGCAGATTTACCAGATTATAGATTCCGAATGCCGCGACCGCAGCAAGAAACAATACGGTAAGATACCGGTTGCGGACGGACATTTCGACGAGACGTGCAATCATAGCCGTTGCTCCAATTGGAATATTTTAATCAATGTTCTGCTTCGCCGCGGCCAAGTTCAGATTTCAGGAGAAAGGCATTTTTACCGGCGATTTGTTCACCGGCCTTGAGACCGTCGACAATCTCGATTCTACCGCCGCTCTTTGCTCCGGTCGTAACGGGCCGTGCACGGAAACCAGATTTGGTCTTAACAAACACCACGTTGCGTCCTTCGACGGATTGGACAGCCTCTGCCGGAACAATCAATGCTGTAGACTGATTGCTTGTCGTCTGCTGAAGGATCCGCACTCGCACATATTCTCCGGGGACGAGGGTCGCGCCTGAAGCAGGGGCAAGCACGACAATCGCCGCTCTGTTTTCCGGATCGGCAGCCGGTGTGACTGCCAATACCCGAGCGGATATTTCACCCTCGGGCGTCTCAACCGTGGCCGCTGCCCCCGTGCTGATTTGCCGGGCGTCTTCTGCGGGCACTGCCGCTTCAATTTGAATCAGGTTCGGATTAGCGATTCGGAACAGTTCATCCTGTGCGGTCACATAGGAGCCCAGAATCGCCGGACTTGATGTTATCCGGCCGCCAATCGGTGAGCGCACAGCGATGAAGCGTCCGCTGACACCCGCTGCAGCCGCCGCTTGGCTCGCCCGCCTTGCTTCTGCTGAGGCCTGCTGATTTTCTGCTCTCGCCGTTTCAAGATCTGCCCGAGCGGTGATTTTTTCATCGTAAAGGCGCTGCTCCCGGTTCAACTGCGACCGTGTCAGCGCGGCCCGGGAAGCTGCCGATGTCACCTCAGAGCTGATTGCAGCAGCCTCACGGCTTTCTATGGTAGCGACAGTCTCACCGCGCCGAACCGCATCTCCCAATCGCTTTCTGATGCTGGTGACCCTGCCTTCAGCGCCAGCACTCAATATTGCTTGCCCTTGAGGAGACGGTGTGACGCTGCCTTGGGCAATAATCTCGGCATCAAGCGAACTTGGAGCCACATCGAAAATCCCGATCTCGGAGGCACGCAGTTGTTCTTTTGTCATTTCGACAACGCCTTCTTCTTCGGAATGATTTTCCTCCGCAGTGTCGGCAGCGCCTTGGTTTTCACCGTCGGTTGAGCCATAAAAAATTACTGCCAGCACAAGCGCAAACGCGATGGCCAGGCCAGTCATTATGATCCATTTCTTGTTGTTCATTTTATAGATCCTTGTTCAAATTTTGTGACCGACCGTGGGTCAAATGCTTGTTGTTCGGAGAAGAGCTTTCACCTAAAATACTGGATTCAGTAGAACTGCAGTCAGAGACCGCTACTGCGATGGATGTCACCATGAATAAACCAGTGAGAGCTACGAGCAGGACTAGGATTCCAGCTACTATTATCGCGCGATCTGTTTTTAGTATTTTCATCTATTTGGCTGCCAATCGCAGCAGCGTTATCACTGCTTCCGCTCGTGCGACTTTTGCTTCCAGCAGACTGAGTTCGGCAGTGTCTCTTGCCGCCGCTGCGTCCAAGACATCCAGCAGCGTAAACTTCCCGTATTGATATCCCAGTTGGGCCAGTCTTGAAGCTTCCTCAGCCTGAGGCAGCGTCTGGCTTTCCAGAGTTTCCACCCGGCTTTGTGTTGCTTCCAATTGATTGCTGGCAATATTATATTCCCGGTTGATCTCTACCAAACGCAGCGCGCGACGTGCCTCGGCTCCGCGAACGCTCGCTTCTGCAGCTTGAATGCTGCCCTGGTTGCGATTTCGAAACGGTATGGCAATCGAAGCACCTACGAGAAATGCAGTATCCCCGCTTTCTTCAAAACGTCTGGCACCGCCGCTTAACGTTAGATCCGGAACAGCATTTGCGCGTTCTCGCTCGACAATGGCACTGGCCGCGTCCCGGTTCGCTTCCACGGCTTTGATCTGCAAGGATTGGGACAGATCGGCCTCAAATTCCACGTCACCACCACTTAGCCAGACTGGCTCAACTTCCTGAGGCGGTGTTTGCGAGCCCCAAAGGGATGCAAGCAATAATCTGGCGGAATATTCCTCTGCTCTTGTGGCTTCCAGCGCTGCTTCCGCTTCGCCAAGCGCAGCGTCGGCGCGCAAAGCTCGAAGCGGCGGGTCACGGCCAGTTTCAACGAGGATTCTGGCAATCCTTGCCAGTTCCCGGTTGCGACCGACGACGCGCGTTGCAAAGTCAAGGCGGCTCTGAGCGGCAACTGCTTCTGTATATGCGAGCCGCACGGAACTGGCCAATTCGGCTTGAGAGATCGCAGCTTCTATTTCTGCCAAGCTTGTCAGCGCTCGCGCCGCACGTGTTCTTGCACCGCGTTTGCCGCCAAGCTCCAATTGTTGCCCAACAGAAACTGTATATTCCGTTGAACGCAGGCCTTTGAAAACGCCGCTTCCGGCGACGTTTTCAACCTCTACCGAGACCTCGGGATTTGGGCCGAGGCTGGCTTGTTTTTGGTTCCCGCGCGCTACAGCAATTTCTGCTTGGGAAATTTGCACGGCCGGTGATTCAGCTCCAGCGCGCACTAGGGCCTCATTTAAACTAAGACTCTGACTTTCCGCCAGAGCGGTAGTGGCAGGGCTCGCAGCAAGTAGTATTGCCGCACAAAGGCGCAGGCGCGCCATTTTCTTCAACATTTTTGAGAAATCCTCGCTTAACCAATTGAAATAACGCCATAAGTATGGCGCAAGTCACAATTAGTTCAGGCGCGAGGTGGTCGTTTTAAACGGGATGAATGCGCAGACAGCGCAAATTGATCGGCATTGCTGCTGTAGCTGGAACTTAGTAGATCCAATGATCCGTTAATGGCTACCAACCGGGCTGCGGTAACGCTGCCATTATGACAATGACCATGCGGACAAATTCCATGTTTACCAGCGTCATTATCCGAAGGGGCTTCATCCGAGTGCCCAGCGTCGGAAACCAACATCTGTTCAGCGCTCTGTGGTTCGCTCGCGCACTCAGCTGCTTCGGCAACCGTCATACTCGACATAATCAGAACGAGCAAAACCGCCATCAGGCGAAAGAGCCCTGACGTTTTTCTGTTTATGCCGCTGCGTTCATTCATGGTTCCGCTCAATACATTATCTCGTTAGTTCTTCAAGTGCCTTTGAACAATAACCTCAATATTTCATGAAGTTAGATATGTAATATCATTAAATTTGTGCCATTTTCAAAAGAATCTAGGGATTTTATTTTTATAAGCTCGAAACTCGTCACCATACATTTGGTCCAGCCACGGTTCTTCGAGAATGGGCGCGAACAAGTAGAGCACCGCCCAAAATCCCAACAGTATTGAGACCAAAATTGAATTGGCGATGAGCGCCCAACCCAATAGTCCCACCCAGGCCGTTACATAAACTGGATTGCGGCTTTTGGAAAAACACCCATCTTTCATCAGGCCGCGTTTTTCTCCAAATGCATTGCGCCATCCCATCTGCATGGTAATGCGGACGGCAAATCCAAAACCCAAGCAGAATAATACTGCACCTACCGCAATTGCAGGATAGCGCGTCGCAATATTGCTGATGTCAAATTCCAGCAACGACAGAAGGATCAACGGATATACAAAGCATCTGAAAAGAATCAGGAAGCTTTTATGCTGCCAACTTTCCTTGGAGGGTGGTGGCCAGAACTGAAAATTGTCGGTTCGGGCCGCAATCAGGGAGAGAAACATAATGATGCAAACCGAACCGAGGGATAGTGCAAAAAGGATTTTGGGTAAGGCGTCCACATTCATTTTAAATTCCGATCCGAGGGGCTAAATGGCCGCAAAACTGGGGACAGGCGGCGCCAGCGCTTGCTCAATCCCCATCTACTCCTCCTCTTCGCGAGATATAGATAGGGCCAAAGCTAGGTCTTCGGGATAGGGCATTGATTTGAACGCGCTTACGTCGGCGCGGCCTGTATTGCCCAATGGGAGGTTCCGTGTGAGATTTCCGAACGGAGCAAGCGCCAGGCGAATGATTTGTCCGCGAATTTCAGGACCATCGCGGGTTTCAAATGCATAACCCAGCATAGCGACATGTGAGCGAATGTGTGGCCAAAAAAAACCTTGGGCAAGGATGTGTTCGCGTTCTAGTGCGATCCACGAAGCCTTTCGATCGCGAGCAAGCCGGGATGTGCGGAAAGCTTGCCTTTCACGTGCGGCAAGTTCGAGAATGTTCTTTTTCGACATCAACCTTCTCCTGCGAGCAATTCGCGGCTTTTTTCAAACTTTTGTTCATCTCGCGCGTGCAAGATAATTTGAATTCCTCCGGTGATGGCTAAACCGGCCATTATTCCTGCAACTCCCAGATCGGGCCAAGCACTGCCGGTTCCCGCGACACCAACGGCAGCCGCAAGGACCGCAACATTGCTGATCGCATCGTTACGTGAACATATCCAGACAGACCGCATGTTCGCGTCGCCCGTCCGGTAACGAAAAAGCATCAGGGCAACGCCGACATTTACAAGCAACGCCAGCGTCCCAACGATGCCCATTGTTTCAGCAACCGGCGTCGTGCCGTTGAAAAGCGCCCATATGGCAGACCCCAGCACCCATAGGCCAAAAAGCAGAATTGTTACGCCTTTGAACAATGCAGCGCGTGATCGCCACGCAAGCGCCATTCCGGCCACACCAAGGCTGATCGCATAGTTGGCCGCATCACCAAAAAAGTCGAGCGCATCGGCCTGAAGCGCGCGTGAGTCCGCCTGAACGCCAGCGCCCATTTCTACGAAAAACATCGCAGCATTGAGGATGAGTGCGATCCAAAGTATACGCCGCCAGCGCTTATCATTCAGCGCATCTCCGGTTCCACAGGCATCGGCGCAGCAATTATCGGACATGGGTTTTCCTAGACAAATTTTGATTCGCCGATATTTATGCACCCTGTAGTAACTATAGGGTCAAGCGATGAAAATTGGAGCACTGGCAAAGGCGACAAAGACAAAGGTTGAAACCGTCCGCTACTATGAAAAAATCGGCCTGTTACCGCCCCCAGCACGAACGACTTCAAACTACCGGGATTATGGAAGCGACCATCTCGCCAGGCTTTCCTTCATCCGCCGTGCCCGAAATCTCGGCTTTACCCTGAAGGCACTACGCGAATTGCTGGAATTATCGGACAATCAAGATCAATCCTGTGAAGCAGTTGATGATATTGCGACCAGGCACCTTGCCGAGATTGATCAGAAAATTGACGACCTGACTACGCTGCGGTCTGAGCTGGATCGCTTGATTGGTGCTTGTCAGCATGGAACAGTAGGTGAATGCAAAATTATTGAGACGTTGGCACCAAGAATTTAGAGACGACAGATAAGGGCTAGCGCGTTGCGAGTTCCGTCAACAAATTTCGGTATCCAACAAATATCTTCGCAACCGCTTTCGGCCCTGTCGGAACCACACGTGAGGGACCAAAGCTGGGGCGCATTTCAGCCCGACGGCAATTGGACCGTCAACGGATCGACCGCAAGTAGCCTACAGCATTGACAAAACTGACGTTTCTTCACGCGTTTTAACAATTCCTGCGTCCGCCCTGTTAGCTGAGGTTAGCGGAACGCTGATTTCAATCGTTCCTACACGTAATCAATCCCAACTGGGACGCGGCGCGCCAGCATTGCGAGCTGGATACGTTGTTGACGGCTATTTCTCTGGTCGCTTGGCGGCGAATTCAGGGCGATCCGTGTTTTCGCATTCCAGAAGCCACCTTTGCGCTGATCGAAGGATATTTGCGGCAGCGGCCAGATGCGATCGCTACACCGATTCTGAAAGGAGAGCAGGTAAGTCTTATAGAGAAAGTCTGTGAGTTGGCAGCAGAGGCGGCATAAAGAGTTGCGCTTTCCGGCAGTTCCAACTTACTTCCGTGTAGAGTTGCGTGATAGGTTGGGATTGCCTAAAAGCCGCGTTCTCACCTGTGGCAAGGTAATCTTCTGGTCAGCGAAATCGCCAATCTTCGAAAATGCCTGCAATCCGATTTTAGGTCGGCTTCGCGCCCTATTTCCGGCATAGTATCTCGATTTATTCGGCCCGAATAGCTGACGCTCTTAATGGCTGTTCCGGACGAGAAGAAAAAAACAATGGCGAATATAAAATTCGGCTATACTTTTGGAGAGCAATTGAGCTGTCAAATTTAGTGAGAGTGGCTACTCACCGAGGCCTCTTTCGTGATATTTTTTCGCCGTTTAAACAGATAATATTTCTCAAGAGCAAAAAAACCGACGATCCCGGCAAATGAGATTGCTATGATCATTGGATCGCTTTCTAGCTTCATGGTTAGAAATGCCCCAAGAACAATCAAATCCAGTATGATTGCGCTGAGCAATATCCAACCTTTTGCTTCGACATCGTCTTTAAGATGACGATATACGCCCCAGTGGATTATCATGTCCATTACCAGATAAAATATGGCTCCCAACGAAGCTATCCGGCTCAAATCAAAGAACGCAGCTAACAGGCCTGCCGAGATAACTGTGAATACCAGCATGTGCTTTTGAATGTCGCCAGGCATCCCAAAATGACGGTGAGGAATGAGATTCATATCCGTAAGCATCGCGAGCATGCGCGATACGGCAAAAGCACTGGCAAGAAGCCCAGATGCGGTTGCGATGATTGCGACAGCAACTGTGAACCACACACCGTATTCACCAAAACTAGGACGCGCGGCCTCTGCCAAGGCGTAATCTTTGGCAGAGGTAATTTCGCTTATGCTAAGCGTTGAGCCCACAGCGAGCGCTACAGTCATATAGACTATCAGGCATATCCCCAGAGAGATCATGATGGCGCGCCCGACATTCCTCTCAGGCTCAACAACCTCACTGCCGCTATTCGTGATCGTGGTAAATCCCTTGAATGCCAAAATCGTCAGCGCAATCCCGGCAATAAAGCCGGTCGGCGAAGCGGCTTCGCTCGGCGCCGTTTGCGAAAACTCAAATGTGAAACCCGACGCCCAAAGAATCGTGAGGGAGAAAATCAGTATCCCGCCAATTTTCAAGATCGCTGTGATTGAGGAAATTGCGCCGATAATTTTGTTACCGGCGATATTAGCGATAAATGCAAACACGATCAGGCCGATCGCTAGTATCGGAACCAGCACGGATTCACGGCCTATATCGAACAGTTGAAGCGTGTAGGTTCCAAAAGTCCTGGCAACCAGGCTTTCGTTGATGATCATCGAGAAGGCCATCATTAAGGCAGCTGCGCCGGTAATCGTTGATGGCCCATATGATTTCTTGAGGATCATAGCGATGCCACCAGCCGACGGATATTTATTTGACATTTTGATATAGGTATAAGCGCTAAACCCGCTGATTACGGCCCCGATGAGAAACGCAAGGGGGAAAAGCGGCCCCGACAATTCGGCAATCTGACCCGTTAACGCGAATATGCCCGCACCGATCATGACGCCAGTTCCCATCGCTACGGTTCCCGCAAGCGTAAGACTGTTCTTACTATATGAGCTGCTTTGCATCTGTTTTACCTTTGGCATGTCGAAAATTTAGGGTTGAGGCTGACGCCTTGCAAACCAGAGGGATATCAGTGGGATTACTATCCACATCAGGATGGGAACGAGGCCTATATTTGTGCCGGGGGCCAAGGGCATGAGGTCACTGTATCTCCAACCCCAACCCCAATGAGTGGGAACGCTGGTAGCGATTTCTTCGATGATTACGGTAATTCCGATGCCGGTCAGCAGATAGATACCGATTTTCCCATAAGTTGGGCGATGCATCCAATGTCGGTCTCGTTTCAACACCGAGACCATCGTGTAAGCCAATACCAGTATTGCGGCATCTCCAAATGTGGCCCGGGTGCAACCTAGCGTGTTTTCCCAGGAGCTCGCTGACCCAACATCGAAAAATGGCATTTGCAGCATTTCCCAGATAAATGCCGTGAAAAACCCAAATGTAGCTATATGAACCTCAGGCTCTTTGTCGAACGTCATAAAGCGACAAACTTGGCTTTGAAAAGTGAAATAGAGCCCGTAGCCGTCGGGAAGGTCAGCGTTTTCTCCGTTATATATCCCGGCGCGACGAATATTTTTTCGAGTATGCCCTCTGCATTGTGTTTCGTGTCTTCGACACCATCAAGTTGCTGCACTGTCATTCGAAACGCCGCGCGCATGACTAGAGATTTCTGCATTGCATAATCTGCAATGTGCAGCTCGCCACCCGGTTTAAGCAAGCTGCGCATGATTTCGGCTATTTCGTTCTTTTTTTCGAGCGACACCTGATGAAACATCAGACTGGATGTAATTTTTGTCGGTTTCCAACCGATAGGCAGTGCCTCGTTCGATAGAAACCCAGGAATGAGGCTAATATTTGGACTGTGTATTTTCTTCGATGCTCGTTCGAGTGCTTCGATATCTGGATCAAGCCCAATGTAATCTGCTCCGGGACACTGCTCCGCCAAAACGGCCAGCAAGCTTCCGGTCCCACATCCCACATCCAATATCCTATCACCGGGAACAGGATTGATCTGCTTTGCCAATGCCGACCGCCAAGCGCTTTCTCGCGTCAGATGCCGGATGGCGAGATCATAGAAGGGTGTCAGGAATTTATAACCCAATGGCGGCGTGTAGGTTTCTTTTGCCATCAACGATTACAACGACTGACGGCGCAAGCGCAACGCGTTTCCGATGACGGAAACCGAAGATAGACTCATCGCTGCTGCTGCAATCATTGGGCTGAGCAAGACGCCAAACCAAGGATAGAGAATGCCCGCTGCAACCGGCACACCAAGTCCGTTATAGATGAACGCAAAGAACAGGTTTTGCCGGATATTGCCCATCGTGAGCAGGCTGAGATGACGCGCTTTGGCAATGCCGCCCAAGTCACCTTTGACGAGCGTGATACCGGCGCTCTCCATCGCCACATCAGTGCCAGTGCCCATAGCAATCCCCACATCGGCCTTGGCTAGCGCGGGAGCGTCATTGATGCCGTCTCCTGCCATTGCTACCATTTTACCCGCAGCTTGAAGTTCGCTGATAACCCTGTGTTTGTCTTCGGGTGACACATTGGCGTGGATTTCATCGATCCCTATCATTTTGCCAACGGCTTGCGCGGTGGCTTTAGCATCTCCGGTCAACATGACCACTCGGATACTGGCTTTGTGCAGCGCTTTGATCGCCTCCGCCGTGGTCAGCTTGATCGGATCGGCGACACCGATGAGACCAGCAGGCTTGCCGTCGACGGCCACAAACATAACGGTTTGCCCTTGTGATCGGCCGTCCTGCGCCTTGGCAATCAGGTCCGCGCTCGTGGCACCGAGCCGGTCCATCATTTTTTCATTGCCGATGGCAACGCGCTTACCGCGTGCGCTGGCTTCAACCCCTTCGCCCGTCACCGACTGAAAGTCGGTTGCCGCATCAAACGAAAGCCCCTTTTCCTTGGCGCCGGTTACAATTGCGGCTGCTAGCGGATGTTCACTCGCCATTTCGATTGCGGCAACAAGCGCAAGCATTTCGTCGCTGTCAAAACCCTTTTCCGGTTCGACCGAAACCAGCTTGGGCTTACCCTCGGTGAGCGTGCCGGTCTTGTCGACCACGATGGTGTCAATCTTTTCCAGAGTTTCGAGCGCCTCGGCATTCTTTATCAAGATACCGTTTTGCGCGCCTTTGCCAGTGCCGACCATGATCGACATCGGAGTAGCCAGGCCAAGCGCACAAGGACACGCGATTATGAGGACTGCGACCGCATTGACTAAACCATAAGCCAGCGCCGGTTCCGGACCCCATATCGACCAGACAATAAACGTGGCAATGGCGATTAGAACCACAGCAGGCACGAACAGGCCAGCGACCGTATCAGCCAGTTTCTGGATAGGAGCACGGCTACGCTGTGCTTCGGCGACCATCTGGACGATCTTGGCCAGAAGAGTATCCTTACCAACGCGTTCGGCGGTCATGATAAAGCTGCCAGTCTGGTTCACCGTGCCGCCGGTGACAACATCACCTTCGGTTTTAGCAACCGGTATTGGTTCACCCGTAATCATTGATTGATCAATCGTGCTGGACCCGTTGGCGATGGTGCCATCGACGGGAACTTTATCGCCTGGACGGACGCGCAAGCTGTCGCCGCTCTGCACCAGGTCGAGAGATATTTCCTCTTCCGAGCCATCCGCGCTAACGCGCAGCGCGATTGGAGGTGCCAGTTCAAGCAACGCGCGCAGCGCACTTGATGTCTGTCCGCGCGCTTTCAGTTCCAGCACCTGGCCCAGTAATACCAGGGTCGTGATGACGGCCGCTGCTTCGAAATAGACAGCCACGCCGCCATCGTGACCACGAAAGGCAGCGGGAAAAATGCTTGGAAACAGCGTTGCAACAAGACTGAATCCATAAGCCACCGCCACGCCGAGGCCAATTAGCGTGAACATATTGAGGTTCATGGTTTTGAGCGAGTTCACGCCGCGCACAAAGAACGGCCAAGCGCCCCACAGAACGACCGGTGAAGCCAGCAAGAGCTGCAACCATTGTGATACTCCTGGCGCAAATAGTCCTTCAAACGGTTTACCCGGAATAAGGTCGCCCATCGCGTAAATAAACAGCGGGACAGAAAACAACGCACTGACCCAGAAGCGCTTGCGCATATCCAGATATTCGGGATCGGGGCCGGTATCGAGACTAAAGGTCTCGGGTTCAAGTGCCATCCCACAGATCGGACAAGAACCCGGACCTTCTTGCCGAATTGCTGGATGCATCGGGCAGGTGTAGATCGTGCCCGTTGGAACATTTTCTGCAACTTCGCGGTGCTTTCCGGTGAGGTAATGCGCGGGGTCGGCGACAAATTTGGTTTTGCATCCAGCTGAACAGAAATGATAATCCCGAGCCGCATGATGCGTATGATGCTCGCTCTTGCTCGGATCAACATCCATGCCGCATACGGGGTCTTTTGCTGTCCCTGCGGCAGCCTCTTTGTCTTTGCAGCAGCCCAATTTGGCGGTCTCGCTATCATTCTCAGACATGATCAGCACCTGCAACCTTGTGGCTTATCCATGCGCGCAGCGGGACAACCAACAATGCAATATACCACCCGTAAAGAAAGCTACCGACTGCGCCTGCAAGAAAACCTTGTAAAGTCAGCCACTCAAATCCGGGCAGCAACGGGGCCCAAGACTCATGCATATGCATTGATTGTGGCGCTAAAAGGCCAAATCCAATGCAGATGAGGTAGCTGAAAAGCAAAAACAGGCTCAGAGTCCAGCCCCATATGAGGATTTGTTTGCGGTTTGAAACATGAGTCATTTCTAGCTCCTCTAATCGTTAGCGAAATATACTATAGGGGGGTATAGTAGTAAGGCAAGAAATTGTCAAGGTTGATGGCGCCGCCGCTTTCGATTGATCACGCTCCAAAATTTGGCATAAGGGCATCATGACAGACAAATTCACCAAAGAAATCGTGCGCATGCGAAAGATCGAAGGTCAAGCGCGCGGAATAGCTAAAATGATGGAAGATGATCGCTATTGTATCGATATCCTCCAGCAATTTTCCGCGATGGAAGCCGCCCTTCGCTCAACCAAAATGAAAATTCTGGAAATCCACACCAATCATTGCGTCGAGGAAGCTTTGATCTCGGGCAGCAAAGCTGACCAGAAAGAGAAAGTTGCGGAATTGGTGAAGCTGTTCGGCAAGATGGGGAGATAGTCTGACCCAAAGAATTGTAAAGCGGAGCTCCGAGCCAGACTATTCTCTTATTTTGGCGCATCTTTTTTGGGCTTCTTCATGCTATGATCCATCTTCGAATGGTCCATCTTCGAGTGATCCATCATCTGGCAGGACATTTTGCCATCTGCACCCTTCATCATCATGCCCGGCATTTTCATACCGTCTTTCATCATTTCGCATTTCTGCATCGCAGGCGCGTCGGCTTTCGGTGCCGTATGGTCATGAGCCAATACCGCCCCGCCAGACGTCAGAGCCATGGCTCCCAAAATTAGTTTAAGCTTTTTCATGATATTTCCTTTCTTGGTTTAAATCTCAATTGTAACTAGCGAAAACGCGTTGGCCGCTGTCGCCAAACGCTATGACTTGATAAGGCTGGGTTTGGTTTTGATATTCCATTCCAGGCGAGCCGACCGGCATTCCAGCGACGGCAAGGCCCTTCACTCCAGTAGGTTTCTCCCGCAGTAATTTGGCAATAGCATCGGCGGGCACATGCCCTTCGATAACATATCCCTCTACAATCATGGTATGACAGGATCGCAACGTTTCCGGCACTCCGTTTGCGTCTTTGACAGCGCTCATATTTCCGCTGTTCCGTGTTTCCACATCCTGTTTCATATTCGTTTCAATATGCTCGGCCCATTTTTCGCAGCAGCCGCAACCCGGGTCGCGGAACATCACAAGGGGAGCAGCTTGAGCGGCGCTGGTGCAAGCAGCGAGCAAGCCGAGCAGCGCCGATGCCAAAAGCGGCTTTGTCTTCAGTTTGCGGATGTGATTGAACATCTTTCTTCCCTTCGGGTATTAACGAGCCATCTGCTCGATTTGGAACTTGGCGTGTTTAGAAATTCATATGATTTATGCCGCCATGCATAAATGTGCCGCCGAGAAAAGCTTGAATCAGCACGCCGATCGTCAATATACCCAGCAAGACGGCGAACAGTCGTTCTTTGTTGCGATTGTGGTGAAAACGGCTCAGCCCGGCCCACGCCAACAACACCGACCCGATTGCGACGGTCATTCCTAGATAGCGATGCGCGGTGAGAATGAGGTTGCGGTCGTAAAGATAGAAACCACCAGCAAACCAACCAAAAAACGCTGCGGCTACTGCACCCAGGGCACCAATGACGAGCATTATCCGCGCTGCCGAACGCCAGTCAGGCTTTCCGCGGGCGACACCAAACGCTTCGGCTGCAAACGCGGCAACAATCATGGCAATTGGAAAGTGGATGACAACCGTATGAAGTTTGCCCAGCCAGATAAACAGGCGCTCACCAAAGCCCTTATTGCTATTATCTGCCGCTTCGCTGTGATCCATCATGCCTTCATGGCCGTCACCCATACCTTCTATGTGGGCGCCTCCTGGCACCATGGGGGCTGGTCCGGCGGGTATCTTCGGCATCGTGCCATTATCCATCATATCCTGCATATCGGCGTTCCGCGCAGCTTCACCGGCTGCGTTAGCTTTTTCATGATGGTCTGCGCCAATTCCTGGACCAGCGCCCATCTCGGTCGGATCGCCGTGCGCAAGAGCAGGAACGCTGAGCGAACTGACGCCAAGTGCAATGCAAATGATAAATGTGCGAAACTTTATAATCGGCATCTCAGCCCTTCCTGTCAAAAATTTGAAGTCGCGCATTGCCGTTTCCTTGATGGCGGCTAATCAATAATACGCAGCCATAATGGCTGCCCCTCAAAAATAATTTCGAGGGCAAAGCTGTCCTGGATGCGTATAAAGAACTGAAACGACGAATTGGGACAATATCAATGCCGCTATCTGATAAAAAACTTGATGCGATGCTTGCAAGCTTGCGGGCCGATCAATCAACCGACGCGCTGGGAAGCGATGATGGTTTCCACAATGATGTCTGGCTCCGTGTAGGCGAAATGAATACCAGCCGCCTTTCGCGCCAGAAAAGTCTACTGGCGGCGCTGATGTTTGTGACCGCGCTGGGTGCTGGGTTTGGCTCGGCCGAGCAGCCTGCGATGGCGATGAACCAAACCAACCCTTTGATTGGTGGTGCGGATTACTCGCCTGCCACCCTGCTTCACGTTTCACAGTGACGGTGATGAGCATATGAAATTCGGACCATTCCAAATTATCCTTCTCGTCCTGCTCGCGCTCGGTGCAGGCTGGATCGGTTCCCTCGGTGCCAAGCATTGGAGTCAAAGCAACGACCAAAATGCTGGGGTCCACAGTTTCGTTCACGAAGAGCTTGATCTTGATAAGGCACAAGAGAAGCAGCTTGCAGCGCTGGAAAGTGATTTCGCGATCAGGCGGCAGGCGCTGGATCTCGCAATCCGGTCGGCCAATGCCGATCTTGCCGCTGCAATCGAAGAAGAACATCAATATGGCCCCAAGGTTTCCAAGGCGATTGAAGCGGTGCATGTCCAAATGGGGTTGTTACAAAAAGTCACTGTCGAACATCTATTCCAGATGCGCGCTTTGTTGAATCCCGCTCAGCAAAGTGCGTTTGACGAGCAGGTATCAAATTCACTGACCGCTGGATCTTGAGTGAGAAAAACGCAGTCCGACGCGCAAGTTCCGGAAAATGCGCTCATCGCAGAGGCTGCAAAAGGTAGCAAAGCTGCATTCAACCGCGTGATGAACGAGCAAGCGCCCCGGCTGCAAAATATCGCGCTCAGAATGATGGGCAACAGTTCTGATGCCGAAGATGCGGTTCAAGAGGCACTGGCAGCGGCCTGGTTCAAGCTCGCCAGTTTTGATCTGTCGCGGCCCATTTCTCCTTGGCTCACTCGTATCACGGTCAACAAATGCCGCGATCTTTTGCGTAAACGCCGGATCAGGCAGTTTTTTGAACTTCACAGCGATAATGAAGCTAGCATGATGGTCGCTGACGATGCACCCGACCCATGTGCAGAATTGCAGGCGCATCAGGCGCTTGAAGTCATGCAAAAAGAGATTACTCGCTTGCCAGCGGCATTGCGTGAGCCATTCGTGTTGGTCACTTTTGGCGAGAATAGCCAAGCCGAAGCAGCGCATATTCTCGGAATATCAGAGAAAGCCGTCGAAACGCGGATTTACCGTGCCCGCAATCGCCTGCGAGAAATTGCCGACAAACTTGAGGGGTGAAGGAGCTTTCGCCGTATTGAGAGGTATATCGGTTTAATAATCAGGATCACATATGCTTTCTCTTCCCCGTCGCCGCTTCCTTTCATCTGCTCTGCTTGCTGGCGGCGCGGTCGGATTTTCCTCTGCCATGCCTGCATGGGCACGCGGAGCAATGGCAGGTTCGGTGCGTAAAGGAATTGACGAAGTCTCCGGTTCAAGCATTGATCTCGCCATCGGACGCGGTCGATTTGCAACGGGCGGACGCAGCGGTCATGCAATCGCGGTGAACGGCACCGTGCCTGGGCCGCTGGTAAGGCTACGCGAGGGACAGGATGTCCGACTGAACGTTACCAACAACCTCGATGAGGATAGCTCAATTCACTGGCACGGCATATTGCTTCCTTTCCAGTTTGATGGTGTTCCAGGCGTTTCCTTTCCCGGTATCAAGCCCGGCGAGACCTTCACAGCGCCCTTCAAGGTGCGCCAGAGTGGGACCTATTGGTGGCACAGCCATTCAGGATTGCAGGAACAGGCGGGGCATTATGGCCCAATCATTGTCGATCCTGCGGGTAAAGACCCGATAGCATTTGACCGCGAATATATCGTCCTTCTTAGCGAATTCACACCGATGCACCCACACGTCATCATGAAGAAGCTGAAACAACAGGGCGGCGGCTATTTCAATTATCAGCAGGGAACCGCAACCGATGACTATCCGCTGTCCGGCAAAGAACGCCGGATGTGGAGCAAGATGCGGATGATGGCGACCGACATTCTTGACGTTACCGCTTCCACTTACACTTATCTCATCAATGGACATGGTCCCGCCGATAATCTGGAACTGCTGTATAATCTCGGCGAACGGGTGCGCCTGCGGATTATCAACGGCAGCGCGATGACTTTCTTTAACCTGCGGATTCCAGGCCTGCCGATGACAGTCGTTCAGGCTGATGGGCAGAATGTAGTGCCGGTGGAAACAGATGAATTGCAGATCGGCGTTGCCGAAACCTATGATGTTGTTGTGCGGCCCACTGCGGACAAGGCCTTCACCTTCGTTGCAGAATCTATGGACCGCTCGGGGATGGGCATTGCTACGCTGGTTCCCCGCGCCGGAATGCGCGCCGAAGTTCCCGCACTGCGAGATCCGCCAGTCCTGACCATGGCCGATATGGGTATGGGCGGAATGGATCATGGCGCGTCGGGCGGCGGGATGGACCCAAATATGGATCACAGCACGACGAGCGCGGAAGACATGGCCACGATGGATATGCCGGGCAAGGACATTGCAGGCATGGACATGAGCGGCATGAAGATGCGCGATACCTCAATGCTGCCGCCCGATGTCAAGGTCGGTCCAGGGCTCGATATGGTATCGATGGGCGCGCCTGACCGTATGGGGTATCCCGGGCTTGGTCTGGATAATGTCGAACACCGGGTTCTCAATTACCAGCAGCTAGCGGCACTGACGCCCGGCAACGAAAAACGCACAACATCGCGCAAGATGGAAATTCATCTGACGGGCAACATGGAGCGCTATATGTGGTCGTTTGACGGTAAGAAATTTTCTGCTGTCTCCGACGATCCAATCCGCTTTGCCTATAATGAGCGCGTTCGTGTCAAATTGGTCAACGACACGATGATGGCGCACCCAATCCACTTGCATGGCCATTTTTTCGAATTAGTCAACGGACAAGACAATCAACCATTGAAACATACCGTGATCGTGCAGCCGGGAAGCAGCGCAACCTTTGACCTCACCGCTGACGAGGTAGGAGACTGGGCATTTCACTGCCATTTACTCTATCATATGCATTCCGGAATGTTCCAGATCGTTTCCGTGGCATCGCCGTCAGGAGCACAGTCATGAAGCGGATGATGGTTCTTCTGTTGCTGGGATTTAGCCAGCCAGCCTTTGCGCAGAACATGGATCCAAACATGAAAATGCCGATGCCCGCGAAACCTGGGGCAAAGCCAAAGCCGCAAGCCAAGCCAGCACCGATTTCTGCAAAAAAGACCGCGCCACCAATAAAAAAACTACCCGTAAAGGCACCTCCAAAACCTACGGCTCCAACTTCCATGCAAATGGGTCCAGTATCGATCAAGGATGTCCCCCAAGCGAATATTGGCGAGACTGTGGACCATTCCGGCATGGACCATGGCAATATGGTTACGCCTAGCGACCAAATGGAAGCAATGGATCATAGCGGCATGGACGGAATGTCTATGGAAGATAGGACATCTCCTTCTGGCGAGATGGATCACAGTTCAATGGACCAAGGCTCCATGGACCATAATGCCATGGATATGTCGGGCGGCGATATGGAGGGCATGGATATGGCAATGCCGATGGCCGACGAACCGCCACCACCCGAAGCCGGGAGCGGGCCGGCCCGCGCCGCCGAAGCAATTTGGGGCGTCGATATAATGCGGGCTTCTAGGGAGCAACTGGCGAAAGAAAACGGCGAATTAAAAACGCTGTGGATCATGGCGGACCGTGCAGAATATCGCGTTCGCGATGGTAAGAACGGCTATTTGTGGGACGGTCAGGGTTATTATGGCGGCGATATCGACAAATTCTGGTTCAAAACCGAAGGCGAAGGAAATTTCGGCGAAAAGATCGAAAGTGCAGAGGTGCAAGCGTTATACAGTCGCGCGATTGCTCCATTTTTCGATTTTCAAGCGGGTATTCGTCAGGATTTTGCGCCGCGCGACCGAACCTATGCAGTTATTGGTATACAGGGTCTTGCGCCTTACCTGTTCGAAATCGATGCGGCAGCATTTTTGTCTGACCGGGGTGATTTGACCGCGCGCATCGAGGCAGAGTATGAACAGCGGATCACACAGCGTCTGATTTTGCAACCACGCGCAGAACTCAATCTTGCAGCACAGGATGTTCCCGAACTCGGTATCGGTGCCGGGCTCGACACTGCCGAAATGGGAATACGGTTACGATATGAATTTGCCCGCGAGTTTGCGCCCTATATCGGCGTCGAACAGGAATGGAAAGTTGGACAAAGCGCCAGATACGCGCGGGCGGCGGGAGAAGATCCCAGCGTCACCAATTATGTTATCGGGATTAGATTCTGGTTCTAATATTTATGGGGGGAAAGAGTATGAAATATATTGGTTTAGCGCTAATTTTGGCGCTTTCTACAGTTTCTTATCAAGCTGTGGCACACGATAAAGTTGCAGAGGCTGCATCTATCATGGAGACACCTGAAAATACTCTCGCAGCCTACAGGAGCGCTTTAGAAAGTCTCGATGATACAAATATGCCGCGCCTCTTCACTCAAGATGCGCTGGTGTTTGAAAATGGAAAAGCGGAGGGCAGCTTCGGGAATTATCTTGCCCATCATCTCAGTCCTGAACTCAAAGAGTTTGAGAGCTTTACATTCAGCAATGAGACTATCGATAT
Source organism: Sphingorhabdus sp. SMR4y (assembly GCF_002218195.1). Classification (GTDB taxonomy): domain Bacteria; phylum Pseudomonadota; class Alphaproteobacteria; order Sphingomonadales; family Sphingomonadaceae; genus Parasphingorhabdus. The sequence continues at coordinate 3,018,530 of NZ_CP022336.1, forward strand.
ATCTTTCATAGGTGAAACGGCAATTGCCTCGGAAACCTATACATATACGATAGTGCTAAAGGATGGCCGGATCATCGAAAGGCAAGGCGTTGCCACCGCGGTTCTCGTGAAACGAGACGAAAGCTGGAAAATTGCTCAATATCACTCATCTTCCCGCACGCCTAAGAAATAGCATGGCAAGACAGCAATAAAACCAATGTCTTTTGGGGAGGAGATCGCGTGACACAAAAGACCCATATACGGGCGAGTAAAATTCATAAATGGCTCGCTCTCTTTATCGGTGCACAGTTGCTGCTCTGGTTTGCAAGCGGTGTTATTATGAGCGTTGTGCCAATCGAGACGGTCCGCGGCGAACATCTTGTTGCGCGAGAGCCTGAGAAACTCAAAAGCCTTGTTGGGCTAGTGACGCCTGAAAATTTGGATCGCGAAATATCGGAGAACGTGGTTTCCTTGCGATATCGCAGTGTTTTAGGCAGGCCTGTCGCTGAACTTGAAAATGGGCGAGGCGAGACATTTCTTTACGATGCCAAAACGGGCATCAAACGTAGCCAAATAACGTCAGAAGAAGCCCGTTCAATAACGTCTCGCGCTTGGATGACCGGTCGCCCCAATATTGCCGCCGTCGAAAAAGTGGTGACCGGCACCACGGAATACCGCGGTGCACTTCCTGCATGGAGAGTCGACACCGATGAAGACGTTTCGGTCTATATTCCGCTATCGACTGGTGAGATTGCAGCGGTGCGCAGCACCACTTGGCGCGTCTATGATTTCTTTTGGGGTCTGCATATCATGGACTGGAAAAATCATGAGAATTTCAACAGCTGGTGGCTCGTCATTTTTGCATTGGGCGGCCTGACCATGGCTCTTTCAGGATTGATTCTCCTCATTAAGCGATGGCCGTTTCGGCGAAAGCGCAAGGGCCGCAACCTTTACACTACTCATGCGTAATCGGACCGTAACACAAAATATCTGTGTCTGGTCAAAATAGGGAGAGGAAAACATGAACAAATACACACGTTTCATCGTCATGATACTGACTTCAATGTTGGCGATGTTCGGGCTGATGTATCTCAACACCTATGCAATCGACCATGTATATTTCAGTGAGACACGCACATGGATGGCAATCTACATGGGCGCTGCAATGGCGATTATCATGTTGTTATTCATGCTGGGAATGTATGACGACAAGCGCAAGAATGCGATGATATTGGGCGGCGCAGTTCTCATATTTGCCGGCTCCCTCTTTCTTGTCCGGTCGCAGGACACGGTTTCCGATCAGGCGTGGCAAAAGGCTATGATACCTCATCATAGCATTGCCATATTGACAAGCGAGCGCGCCAATATTGAAGACAAGCGAGTGCGCGAACTAGCCGATGAAATTATCAGGGCACAACGCAGAGAAATCAAAGAAATGGAATGGTTGATCAAAGATATTAATCAAAATGGCAAGGCAACGACAGATGCAGAAGCCGCGGCGCGCGCCGTTCCAAAATTTGAAGGTGAGCTAAATCCTAGCGGCAAACGCTAATGCTCTCATCACAACTCACGTCCGTATATCAGGCATCCATATTTGCAACTGGAGGCAGGTAAGAATTCGACAAAACTTAAATTATTTGAGAAAATGAGCCCAAATTTTCCAGTGATTTGAGCGTCCGTTATTATCCCGTCGGGCGCGCTGATTTTGCCTTATGAGCAGCGGAACCTGCTCGACAGCATACAGCATCTCGCTACGGTTCGCCGAGGCAGCATAATAAAGTTGAACGGGGCGGTCTGGAAACATTTTTCCAGACCGCCCCGTTCAAAACGAATGTTCAAACCTACTGCCGGTAAAAACGAACCACCCCGCGCAACGAGGCGCGCAGCGGCGCCCTTATTGTTTTCAAGCTCTCCATAAGCCCAGTCGCCAAAGGCATATTATACAGTTTTGGCAGGAAATATTATTTTGCTCGCGCTTTTCTAGGCTCACGAAGTTTTGCAGGAAGCAAAGAAACAGGGAAGGGGTCCAGATGCTTCGTTACTTCCGGTATCGTTGCCACGGCATTACGCAACAGTGCCATATGCGCCTTCGAGTAACGTCCTTCTGTTTCCCCTTTGAGAGCATGGCCAGCAAAATCTGCTCTGATTTCAGATGGGATTCCAGCACCCTTCATTGAATCTATCGCGGTGTGACGAAATGCGTGCATTGCTTGGCCGCCTTTAAGAAATGCTAGTTCCTTGGCTATCTTGGTCCAAATACGTTTATAATAGGCATCGCCCATCTGGCCCAAGCCGCTCTGCGCTACCAGCTCCGGAAATAAGGTCTTCTCTCCCGCTTCGCGTAGCGCCGTGACATAATCAATCAAGCCCAATCGCTTCAATTCCTTCGCGACCGGCACTTTGCGCGCCGAACTAATGGTTTTCACTCGGCGGACGTCATTGATGCGAACATTGAAAATCCAAAAACCATCTTCCAGTTCGACATCATTGACGTTCAAGCCGCAAATTTCATCTCGGCGCATTCCGGAATACCACGCGATCAGGGGCACGAAATACCACGCATCGTGAACGAGCAGATCGCCTGGCTCTATACGCCGCGCATGTGATTTGGCGCCGGTCCATGGGGGAAGGTTGAAAATCTCCCTGCCTTGCTCCGCCGTATAGGGAGATTGAAGTTCACGTGGGTTACGAGTGTCGTTCATAATGAATGCTCCATAGTCAAGTGGTGCCAAGGGGCGGTGTTTGTTAAACCAGCCGGTGAGCTGGCGCAGGAAGCCCCAATGCCGGTTGGTCGTAACAAGGCTCAACCCAAGGTCTTTTCGAGAAAGGTGATCGGCCGGCTTAATAATTTCATCTGCAACTCGGCCTTTTCGCTTTGCTTCTTTCTTCATCGCTTCTTCCCCAGCAACCACTTTGGCTTGGGTTTCGTCGATGATTTGCCAGATCGTCATATCGCGATGCTTGGGGGATTTACGAAAGGAGGGGCCGTGCAGCTTTTCAAAACATTGGTCGAGCTTTACGAGATCGTCATGCGTGACGGTCGCCAGCGCTCGCCCGTCCATGACCTGCTCGAGAAGCATTGCAGGAAGTTCGAACTGGTTGCGCGTTTTCAGGGTCCAAGGTTCGCCTTTCTTTCGTGAATTGCCGTCCTTGCCGCCTGTGCGCGGATTATGTTCAAAAAATTTGAGCGCCGCTTCGCTTGGTGTCATCGTGGCCCACTCGTCAGCTACAGGCTGGTGAGTAGTCACGGTAGGTGCCCAATTTTGAGGCATTACCGGTTCAAAACCCGCTACTTCCACCGGAGCATAGGCCGCGCTCGGATCGGCGAGAACGCGGCGGAATTCCCGGACTGCCTCGATGCGCGCCTGATTGACCACCTTGCGCGCCATGGCTTCACGCAAGACAGATTGCTCCACGCCGATTTCGGCCAGTCTTGCTACGGCTGCCTCCTCAGCGCCATCCTGCTGAATTGAATCGGCAAGGTCCGACCAAGCCATAATGACAATGGGTTCATCGTCGTCGTCGGGATCTATCCGGGCGATCAGGAAATCATCGATTTTGCCTTTTACGACGCCGTCATTTGCTGCTGATTCGCTCGCGCCCAGACGCAGCGAAAGCGCTTTGTCTATATCGTCGTGATCTTCTGGGGCAATAATGTGGAGGTTTGCGTGCATGACTTCGAGTCGATCGCGCTCGATCAACATTTGGCGGCGATAGATTTCAGCGCGCTGAACGCCGGTCAGTCCGTCGCTCCCAATATTCGTCATCATGTTCATCGCGACCCTCTCGCAAATCAAAGTCAGCGCTGGAGCGAGTAACGCTGCGTGCCTTCGGTTCGTAGTCTTGAGTGACATCCGTAACCGAAAAGGCTTATCAAGCCCTAAACGTATGAGGCGGCGATAATAATAGGTGCCGTGCTTGCGAGTGACGTTTTGTATTCCGCACATGGGTGGTGGTATCCTTCCGTGGCACCCTGCCGTGGCAAACCACGACGGGGCAAGAGAAAGAAACCAAATATTTCAGGAGCTTATGCCATTGTTGGCTGGGGCTCCTGCCACCCCAACCAATTCCGACAATTGCCGCGTTTACGAAGCCCGCAATGTTATCGGGGGCTGTCGCAATCTCTCTGGAAACGTTTATTCCATAGACTGACATGAGATGTAGGTTTCGACAGAACCGACGAGCAGATGGTCCGGGGAATCTGGCTAATGGGCGACGCATATTCAAGCTCGGGCGGTATCGATGGCGTCGAACTCAGCGAAGCTCTGCATTCTGTTTGACAGAAAGCATTGGCTGATTAGATGATGTGAGGGCCATGCACTGTTGCAGTTATCAATTCAGGGCCTTCGCCACGTTGTCGATCTCGACAAACTCAGAGACGACAGCAGAATGGGTATGTTCAGTTCAACGCGGAGTGACTGGTGCCCGATTGCTTCGGCCCCAAAGAACTTCGGCCCCAAAGAACAAAGAGCGCCAGTGCCAGGAGGATGAAGTTGAACGGAAGTAGTGCGAACTCTTCGCGCAGCGCGTGAAAAATGATTGCACATATCTGCAACACGCTGCAGCCAAGCGCAGCCCAGACCGTCAGGCGTGGCATGATCCGGGTGAGCGCGGGCAACAGAATGCCGATCCCCCCGGCCAAATCAACCAGCCCTATGAAGGTGAGAAACACCGGTGAGACCTCTGATGGCCATGCCATGCCCATTTCGGCGAGAGCGGGCAACGGCGTCGCAAGCTTCAGATAGCCCGAATAGCAGAACATCAGGGCAATGAATATCTGAGCCACCCAAAGCGCCAACTTCATTGCCGTGCTCGCGGTTGCTGTTTTCTCGGTCATAAGGTCTTTCCTGTTTGCAAGGTTAACTGAGGAGTTTGCGATCGCGTGGCGCAGCCCAGCGCTAATTGCTCACCATGGTTGGCGGTGGCACCAGCTCTTCATTCGGGCCAAGCCAGAGTGCGTGAAAGAGGTGATCGGCAACATCATCACCTGTAGTCGGATGGAGCAGGATGGTGTACTTGCCGCGATTGATGGCGAACCATTGCACGACCTCGCCAATCCGGTGCGTCGGAACGGTCAACTGACAACTGCCGCGTGGATGGGGGCCGACAGGCCTCGTGTGCACATAACCCATTGGTATGCCAAGATGCGAGGATGCGAATTTAATGAACTCGGTGACCTCCGTTGCGTCGTCAGGGTCAAAATAGACATGGGCATGCCAGTCACGGATTTCGACCGCCGGATCGCGCTGATCGCGGGCTGTGAGGGCAGCAGAAGAGGGCGTCAATTTCATTAAGCTATGGATATCCTGCCGTTTCCATTAGGAGAAGAGATAATAATTCGATATTATCCATCTGAATTGGAGATGGATATTGATAGGATCGCTAACACTCGATCAGCTTACCGTTCTGGTCGCAATAGAGGAGACCGGTAGTTTTTCAGCGGCAGGAAGAAAACTGGGCCGGGTCCAGTCGGCGATCAGCAGCCTTGTGCAGTCGCTAGAGGCGAATATCGGCGTTCAGCTCTTTGATCGCAGCAGCCACAAGCCGCAGTTAACGCCTGCGGGTAAGGTGCTGGCGCTCAAGGCACGCGAGACCCTCGGTCATGCAGCTCAGTTTCAGCGCACGGCTGCCAACATCGCGGCTGGCCTGGAGCCGGAACTCACTCTCGCCATCGACAGCATGGTTCCCACCGGGCCTGTGGTGGACAGTTTGGCCAGGTTGCAACAAAGGTTTCCAGATCTCGCAGTTACGGTCTTTACCGAAAGTATTCTGGGAGCAGAGCGCCGGGTGCGGGACGGTTCGGCAATGCTGGCGCTCTGTGGTCTGATGCCAACCAGCGCCCAGGAACTGCAAGCCCATAAATTCGCATCGATTAAGCTTGTCCCAGTGGTATCGCCGCAACATGCTCTAGCACATGAGGCACGCCCCTTGGCACGAGAAGTCCTTGCCGAACATGTTCAGCTCGTGTTGACTGACCCGCTACAATCCGGGGGACCAAGTTTCAGCATGGTGTCGAGCCGGATATGGCGCTTTGTTGACATCGGCCGCAGGCTGGAGTTTCTACTGGCGGGGTTTGGCTGGTGCACGATGCCCGAACACCTGGTGAAGGATCACTTGGTATCAGGTAAACTGGTCCGTCTCGCAATTGATGAGCCAAGTATTCTACCAGGTTCCATCACTATGTACGCTGTTCACGAGAGGAACAATGCATTGGGGGTCGCGGCGCGCTGGTTGCTCAACGATTTTGTGGATCACAGCCCTGCAGCCTTTGATTGACTGAGCCGTTACCGACTGATTACGCCAATCTCGCTTCAGGTCCAATCTGCGAAAAGGAGGTGGATGAATTTTTCAAGCTGGCCTTCGATTCCTGTCATATTTCTAGGAGTCGTCAGCTTGTTAAAATGACGATCCATAAGATCGATTATGAGCGCGGCGGCTGTGTCGACGTCCAGCGATGCCGCTACGCGGCCCATCTCTTTCCGGCGGATGAGAACTTGGGCAATCGCTCCAATTTGGCTTTTGTGGGTCCAGGCCCACACTTCGCCGACGGGACCATCGATCTTCGCTTCATTCGCAAATTCGTGCAGAAGCTCGGCGCTAATGAACTTGTGGAAATTGACGAACACATCGATCACTTTGACGACGGCTTCCGCCGGATCATCCGGGAGGTTCTCGCACACCCGGTCTACTTCTTCGAATATCTGGCTTACGTCGCTTCTTATCAGCGCAGCGGCAAGACCCTCTTTATTCTCGAAATAGGTATAGACCGTCGCGACGCCCACTTCTGCAGTCTCCGCGATCGCCTCGATACTGGTTTTGCTGTAGCCATTGGCGATAAAAAGCTTTCGAGCCGCCTCAATCATCTGGTTCTTGCGAACCTCTTTCTGTCTGGCTCTAAGCGATGGCTTCTTCTGTCCTCTAGTGATTTCGATCACAGGGCTGGGCTTACAGTTCATGACGCTCTCTTTTTCTAGGGCCGTAAATCAGATAGCCGCAAGCGCCCATAAAGCCAAGGAGCCTCGCCGACTTAACGGTCATGAGGCACTTTCCAGTGACGTCTGTATCTCGAGCTGATACTGAAAACTGAAGCGGTCAAGTCGATTCCGAATTTCCCGATCCGCAGCGCCGGGTTCGACCCCATCTGCGCATTTTGTCTGAATATATGCGATATTACCCAGTTTGGGGTCAGCCACAGCCTCGACGCGTGTTTCGGAGAGGAAATCGTTAATTGCCGCTAATTCCTGAACCACCGTGTGCTTGACCTCCATCAGGTTTAGCGTCGGCTTGTGAATCTTGCCCACTCCAGTAATTGGCAATCCATCCAGCACGATGATCGCCTTCGGCACTGCAGCGCGTTCTCCAATACGCTCGCGGCACCATTCGATAAGTTCGGCCGGGGTTGCCTCAGACTTGAGGTCGACATAGGCAACAGGCACTTCCCCGACATCGGGGTCTGGACGGCCCACTGCAGCGGCCAGATTCACGGCAGGATGCTCGGCAAGGGCTTCTTCGATCGTCTTGGGGTCGATATTATGACCGCCCCGGATGATCAGTTCTTTGGACCTTCCGGTCAGCCAGAAAAATCCATCAGCGTCCTGCCGCGCGAGATCGCCGGTGTTGATCCACTTGGTTCCGGCCTGATCTACCACGAACAAGGCATTGTTCTTGCTCTCGTCGGTGTAGCCCGGAGTGATTGAAGGGCCGGAAACAAGAATGGTTCCGATCTCATCGACGTGGCAATCGCGAACAAAGCCCCCTTCCGCATCGAGCACCGCTGTTTTTACGCCGGTATTGTTCCCCGTCAGCACCTATGTCACCAAATTGATGTTGTGAATTAAGGAGTGTTTTGGTTTCATCGTAGTGACGAAGGAACGAAGCATGAAACCAAAACACTCCACCGCAAAAAAGCCCGCAGAGCGGGTGGTTAAAGATATCCGCCGTGCGACCCGCCGGCATTTCTCAGCAGAAGACAAGATACGGATCGTGATCGACGGCCTGCGCGGTGATGACAGCATTGCCGAGCTGTGCCGCAAGGAGGGCATAGCGCAGAGCCTGTATTACACTTGGTCGAAGGAGTTCATGGAAGCCGGCAAACGTCGGCTGGCCGGTGACACGGCCCGTGCTGCAACCAGCGATGAAGTGAAAGACCTGCGGCGGGAGTCGCGTGATCTGAAGGAATGCGTGGCCGACCTGACCCTCGAGAACCGTCTGCTCAAAAAAAGCATGATCGCGGATGGGGACGACGACGCATGAGATATCCGGCATCGGAGAAGCTTGAGATCATCAGGATCGTCGAGCAATCACATCTGTCAGCGCGCAAGACGCTGGATAAGTTGGGGATCCCGCACCGAACCTTTTACCGCTGGTATGATCGGTATCTGGAAGGGGGGCCTGAAGCGCTGGCTGACCGGCCATCGGCTCCAAGCCGGGTGTGGAACCGGATCCCTGCCGAAGTGCATGACCAGATCATCGATCTGGCGCTGGAACGTTCGGAGCTCAGTCCACGCGAACTGGCGGTGACGTTCACCGATGAACAGCGCTACTTCGTGTCAGAAGCCACGGTTTACAGGCTTCTGAAGGCCCACGACCTGATCACCAGCCCCGCCTATGTCGTGATCAAAGCTGCTGATCGATTCCACACACCGACCGTGCGGCCCAACGAGATGTGGCAGACAGATTTTACCTACTTCAAGATCATTGGCTGGGGGTGGATGTATCTATCGACGGTGCTGGACGATTACTCGCGCTACATCATCGCCTGGAAGCTTTGCAGCACCATGCGGGCCGAGGACGTCACCGACACGCTGGACATGGCTCTGGAAGCTTCAGGCTGCGACCAGGCAGCAGTTATGCACAAGCCACGGCTGCTCTCTGACAATGGCCCGAGTTACATTGCGGGTGAACTGGTAGAATATATCGAAGCACAGAAGATGAGCCATGTACGCGGCGCCCCCTTCCATCCGCAAACACAGGGCAAGATCGAACGCTGGCACCAGACTTTGAAGAACCGCATCCTGCTGGAAAACTACTTCCTGCCAGGGGACTTGGAAACGCAGATCGAGGCGTTCGTCGAACATTATAATCACCAGCGCTATCACGAAAGCCTGGGCAACGTTACGCCTGCCGATGCCTACTTCGGCAGAGCACTCGCCATCATCAAAAAACGAGAAAGGATCAAAAAACAAACCATCGAACATCGGCGCTTGCTACACCGCAAGCTTGCCGCTTAATATCAACCAACCAGATGGAACCAATGCTCCGTTAATTTACGCAGCCTTCAGTGCCAAATGTTCTGACGACGGACAATTTCCACTTTCCCCGGCGTACCGCCGCCTGATCGTGATTGTTGAAGCGGAAATAGAGGTCGCGCTCGGGCGGCGTACCGCTGTTGATGCTATCCGACATATCCAGCCCGTCAAATTCATAATCGGCCGGCGCGCTGACGCCCGCCATCGCGAGAAATGTCGGGAACCAGTCCATCGACATGATGGGAACATCTGAATCCCCTGCGGCCAATGGGCCATCTGGCCAACGCATGATCGTCGGGACACGAATGCCGCCTTCGAGCAATTCTGCTTTCCGGCCCGAGAACGGCCACGTGTCAGAAAATCGCTCTCCGCCATTGTCGGATGAAAATACGACGATTGTATTCTCGGCGAGGCCCAGCGTATCCAGCTTATCAAGCAGTTGGCCTACCTGAAAATCAAGCCGGGTTACCATTTCGGCGTAGGTCGCCAGATTACCCCCATCATAGTGTAACAGGGCCATCGGATGGCCGATCTGTGCAAGCCGCGCGGACTCGGCCTGATCATTCGGTCCGATGAATGGCCAGTGGGGAGCGGTAAAATGGAGACTGAGGAAGAAGGGATCCTCCGACTGAGAAAACTGGTCGAGCATTTCGATCGCTTTCATACCCATTAAGTTTGTCAGGTAGCCTGTTTCTTCAACCTGAGTTTCCCCATCCCACAATTCCGGCCCGGCAATGAAGCGGTGCGTGAAATAATCGACGCCGCCTGGCTTGATACCCCAGAAGTGATCATACCCGTTTTCCAAGGGGCTATAATCTGGCAACGCGCCAAGATGCCATTTGCCCACCAGAGCGGTTTGATAGCCAGCCGACTGGAACGCTAGTGGCATAGACATCCGGCCCTTTTCATAGCCAACGTTCCGGGATGCGAGAGGTTCTTCCAAACCTATAGGCATGCGATATTGGTATTGCCCTGCCATGATCGCGGTCCTGGTTGCTGAGCAGACTGGACTGTTTGAATAGGCATGGGTGAAACGAACGCCTTGGCTGGCGAGGCGGTCGAGATGAGGAGTCTCATAATCGCGACGGCCGAAGCAGGAGAGGTCAGCATAACCAAGGTCATCAGCCAGAATGAAGATGATGTTAGGCCGCTTGTCACTGCTGGAGGCTCGCGTGGAGCCATAGCTGAAAGGGGACGTGCCACAGGCTGTCAGCATGGCAGAAGCGCCAGCGGCGGCCATTAATCCGCGCCGCGATACGGAACCGTTCAAAGTCCGCTTTCCATCCTCAGAATCAGACATATTACCCCTCCCAAAAAAATGACCAGCTGCGAACCGGTCATTCGTGTGTCCTGAACTTGTTGTACGCACCAGCCTTATAACGTTCCTTGAGTTGCGATACCAACTATTAGTGCTCCTAGATAAAAATATGCCCACATGCAAATATAAGATATTCATAATGGCGTTTTCCAACTCCGGAATTATGCACAATTTGAATGTAACGCTTCCAGCACCGGCGCGCCCAAGCAACATGAGTTCTGACAGCCCAACACTATACTTGGAGCGCAACCCTCGATATGGTTTCATCTCATTGCTCTTCCGTACCTTCGGGAAGCAGGGCGAGAAAACAATCAGTTGGAATACAAACAAACATGGCAGCGACAAAAAAGGTACCGCGAAAGAGACGACCTCAAGAGCGCGCCGAAGTAACGAAGCGGACTCTGATCACGGTCGCATTGAAAGAGTTTTCGGAACGTGGCTACGACGCGGTGACGGTGCGGGACATTGAAACGCTGGCGGGTGTCCAACGAAACCTTGTCAGATATCATTTTGGCAGCAAGGAAGAATTGTGGAAGGCAGCCGCGGGCTTCAACATAGAGCAGCTCCAAAAATTCACTGAGCGTCGCGGCGAAATGATGCGCGACATCGAATCAAAGCATGGACGTATTTCCTACATCATCCGGAGTTTTGTGCGTTTTTGTGCTAAGCACCCCGAACTCAATTCCCTGCTCCTAGAGGAGGGCACACAGGATAGCTGGCGCATTGAATGGCTGGTTCAAAACCATGTCAAACGGGCAATGTTGGGTCTTCGCGAGCTGGTTAAAAGTGACCTTGGCCTAAGCGACGAGGAATTCATCAACTGGTATTATATCATGATCGGTGGGGGAGCGATGATATTCTCCGTCGCGCCAGAAGCCAAGTTGATGTTTGGAACGGACACGAAATCATCGAAAGTAGTCGACAGGCATGCAGACATGTTGACCGCCATGCTGATGATGAAAATGCAGGCACCGCCAAACTGAAGAAAAAAGGGCAGGGTGTTTCGGACTTGGCCCCACCTTATCTTTGTGCGCATGACCCTTGTCATGAGCAAATCCTGAGTTTCTGCTAGAGCAGTCCCTTTGATCGTAACCGTTGCCCGACACGCACAATTCCGGCCTCGCCATTCTTCAATGCCTCCGGTGTCGTGTGTACCGAATAGGATCCTGTCACCAATGGATGGAGATGCCGGCTTGCTGAGCCCAGCACCAGATTTGTTTGTCCCACAGCCTTCATAGTCAGATTGTCAGTATTCCCGTCAAACACAGCAACCTCATTATGCAGAGTTTCATCGGCAACCTGCAGACTGCCCTCATCAATCCCAAGCCACAGCAAGTCGTGGTCATGCGGCTTCGTAAAAGTCCACTCCTCGCCATCATCAAGCTGGATATGCAAATATGTCATGGGCAAGATTGCAGGCAATGGGCTCGCAACACCTTCATACTCCCCAATGATAACCCGCGCTGGACCCGCCCTCTTGATCTCGTCTGGATCAATATAGAGGCTGACCGGATCGCTGTTCTCCAACTCCTGCGGCAGGGTTAGCCACAGCTGCATGCCACGGATGATATTGCCTGCTTCCGGTAATGGGCCGCCCGTGTGCCAGACTCCGCCGCCTGCCTGCATCCATTCGACCGAACCGGTTACAAGCTTGCCTGACTTGTCCGTCGAATCTTCATAGGTCATTCCCCCTTCGAAGATGGTTGTAACGGTGACGATCCCGGAGTGGGGGTGGTACGGCATTCTGCCGTTGACGCTGGTGTCCGCTTTGAAAAAGTCCAGAAAAACAAATGGCTTAAGAATTTGCCCTAGATCACCCGGACTAAAGAGGCGGGTAATGGGGCCCTGCGAGTGTCCACGAGTGCGGTGGACGATTGATGGTTTTTGCTTCGTCTCAGGGTCAGTCACGTGTTCGTCCTCATGCCAAATTGCCGGGTGCCGCCTATTTCGAGGCACCAAGCTGCTTGTAGGTTTTCGAGATGAACATGTCTTTCTGCTTCATGTTGACCATGAAACCGAGCGTGGTGACCGCAAAAGGCAATTGCACGACACCCTGCTTGCGTCCGACAGGTACCAGTGCCATCATCGGGTTCGGTTTATAATCCCTGGTGGGTTTTCCTTTCGCCGTGGCAATGATGTTCTTGGCCAGCGCGGCGGCTTGCTGGTCTGCGAGATAGCCCAGCTTGCCTTCCGGAACATTGGCGCAGTCGCCCAGAGCGTAGAGATTTTCTGTGCCTTCGACCCGAAATCGGCCATCGACTATCAAGCGCGCGTTCGCATCAAGCGACGAGGGAAAGTTGTGGGTGACCAGAGACGTGTTCGGCTTGAGACCGATGCAGGTGTAGATCAAATCGGCCTTGCTGTGATGCTCATCACCTTCTTCCACCATCGTGTTGCAATGAATGGTCACGCCAAGGTCTTCAAGTTTCTCTGCCGCGATTTTGCCTGCCTTTGGCTTAAGTTCTTCGAGAAGGCGACCTCCGGCGTGTGCGAGCGTGACAGACTTGTCGGGATAATGGTCGGCGATCTCGCCAGCCAGCTCCACGCCAACAATGCCGCCGCCAATGATCAATACATTTTGCGCCGCGCCGAGCTTGTCATGCGCAGACGCGACTTCAGCGTTGCGATCAGCCAGCGTCATTGAGTCTTGCGATTTTCCAATGGGGAATGTCGGATAAGAAGATCCGGTAGCGACCACAGCAATGTCAAATTTGAGGCGCTCACCGTTCGCGAGAATGGCATTGGTCGGTGTCAGCTCGTCGACGACATCTTGCACAAATTCGCCATTGATAAAGTCTGCATAGGCGCGGCGAGACCGCTGTCCCAGCTCAGGCTGTGCGACTGCGCGCATGGTCGCGTATGTGACTTCAAAATAGTCCTTTTTGTCGATCAGCGTTATGTCTGTGAAGCCTGCGCGGGCGAGATCCTGCGTCACTCGTGCACCTGCGAAACCACCGCCAATGACCAATATCTTTTTGTCGAAACTCATGTGTCTATTCCTTGTTCTGGATGTTCTTGTCGATGCTGCTTCGCATCAAGAGCAGTGTTTTGATTAATTGCCGCTTTTCCTCAGCGGACACACCGCTCAGGATGCGCTGAATTTCCTCTCTGTGTCGCGGGTAATATTCTTCGATTTTGCGCGCGCCTGATGGCGTCAGAGCGATCAACCGGCTTCTTCCGTCCGCAGGATTTGAGCGCTTTTCGAGCAACCCCGCCTCGATCAAGTTGTTGATCACCACACTGATGTTTCCACTGGTGGAGAACACTCCCTCGATGATCTGATTTATGGTTTGCTCACCCTTGTGAAGCAGCATTTCGAGCACGGCGAATTGCGTCACAGTGAGGCCCTCAGCTGTAACGTGCGCGCCCAATGGCGCCTGAAGTCCGCGCATGACGGACAACAGACTGGAAACAAGGCGTTCATCGATCATAGTCATCGCACCCTATATATCTCTAATTAGAGATAAATCAAGAAGCCCCACTGCGCCTCCAGAAATCGGCCAGCCAAATTCGTTCGTTCCCCTCTCGGAAACCGCCAGGGGGTGACGGATTACTTCCTCTGGTCCTGCGCCGTCGCCTCTCCGACGGCATTTAGCAGGAAATCGACCTTCTCGGGCGTCCATGGCGGCGGCGCCAGAGCTTCGATGTCGGCCATCAACTCGACAATTGCAGGCAAGCCACTGGCCTGTGCTTGGTCCAGGGCGTCCTTGATCTGGTCGGGTTCAGTTACGCGAATCCCAAATGCGCCCATTTCTTTCGCAATATTGGCGAAGTTGACATCGCCGAATTTCCAATGGTGGTTGAAATTCATTCCATCCGGCGCACCGCCCCACACCGGGGTTTCCTGATTCAATGAGGCGTTATTGTTGATTATGGTGATCGTGTTGATGCCGTAGCGGACAGCGGTCTCAAGCTCTGAAAAGTGGTAATAAAATCCGCCATCGCCAGTGAAGGCGAATACCGGTCTGTCCGGATGACCGCATTTTGCACCAAGGGCGGCCGGGAAGCCCCAGCCGAGTGAGCCGGCGGCGCGAATGAATATCTGGTCATCGCTCTTCAGTTCGAGAAATTGGGCGCACCACATTCCAGCATGGCCAGTGTCGCAAACGACAACAGCGTTGTCCGGAAGATATTCGCTGAGGGTCGTAAGAGCGCGCTCCGGACGGATTGGCTGCTCACTCGACGCTTTGGCCTGCGTATATTTTTCGGCCCAATCACTCTTGATCGAGCTAATCCTAGCAAGCCATCCGGATTTCGGTGCTATCGGGCCGGAGGCATCGAGTAGCTGTTGCAGCACTGTCTTCGCATCCCCGCATAGCGACGCGACATTCGGGTAGTTTCGCCCAATGCCGTGCGGATCAATATCAAGCTGCACGACGCGTTTGCCTGGGAAGGGTGCCGTCCAGTTATTGGTTACCTGTGCGGCAGTCATGCTTCCGATATAGAATACGAGGTCGGCTTCATGGATTGCGCGGTTTGCGGTTTCCTTCGAATACAGGCCTACGACACCAACTGATAGCGGATGCGCGTCGAGGATTGCCGCCTTCGCGTTAAGAGAGGTTGCAACCGGAATTTGGTGCTTTTCTGCAAAGGCCTGCAATTCCTTCTGACCGCGCGACATCATCAGACCGCCGCCTGCAACGATCAACGGACGCTCAGAGGAGCGCAATGCGGCGAGGACCGACTCTATATCATGAGTTTCCGCAGCTGGACGGAAGGACGGCACGGCGGCGAAACGAGGCTCGACTACATCGTCATCATCCATTTTACCCATAGTGATATTGCCCAGCATGCCTGCAATTTCGAGATGCACCGGCGCGGGGCAGCCGCTTGTCGCTTCCCTGAATGCCTGCCGCAGCAAATCCGGCAAGCGATCGAGTTGCTCGACAACAGCATTGAACTTTGTTGCCGTCGGAAAGGCGGACTGGTCTTCCAGTTCCTGGTAAGCACCCCTGTACCGAAATTCAGGCAAGCTTCCCCCTGTCAGCGCGATGACAGGGGAGCGCGCCAAATACGCGTCGCGCAGGCCGGCGAGCAGATTGCTTCTTCCGATTGCTTGTGAACCGCAGATGCCCGGCTTTCCTGTAGCTCGTGCATAGCCATCGGCCATATATGCCGCTGCTTTTTCTGCATGGGCAGCAATAGGTTTCACACCATGCTCTGGCGCTTCCATTTGCCGCAACGCACCGGGCGTAATTAGTGGTGCATGGAAAAAAAAGTCTACATCATATGCAGAGAGTGTCTTCGCAAGATAGCTATCGCCGGTGATGTTGTTCACAGGCTTAGCTCAGGTCTTTTTGGCATGAGGCACGATTGAATGAGGTCGCTGTGGGAAAGACTTGTTCATTGGTATTAGCCCGATTTTTACCAAAAGCCTTACATGCGACGCCAGCCATTCCACTATCCTCTCAACTGGTGCTCACGAATTATCGCAATCGCGGTAAGCCCCTGAGCCCTTGTTTTACAGCTCAACGATAACAAACTAAGTTTGCCTGTCAACACACAATGGCACTCAATATTTGCTCATTGACAAAAAAAGTTCTCAGTTGAGAGATGCTTCGATAAGGGGCGCTTCGTCGCACAGAGATACGAAGTAGAAACGACACCCTTTCCGAAAATTAGCCAAAATGTGTAAGAAGGCAAAAAATTGCTGATATTGTCCGTCGTCAGAACATTTGGCACTGAAGGCTGCGTAAATTAACGGAGCATTGGTTCCATCTGGTTGGTTGATATTAAGCGGCAAGCTTGCGGTGTAGCAAGCGCCGATGTTCGATGGTTTGTTTTTTGATCCTTTCTCGTTTTTTGATGATGGCGAGTGCTCTGCCGAAGTAGGCATCGGCAGGCGTAACGTTGCCCAGGCTTTCGTGATAGCGCTGGTGATTATAATGTTCGACGAACGCCTCGATCTGCGTTTCCAAGTCCCCTGGCAGGAAGTAGTTTTCCAGCAGGATGCGGTTCTTCAAAGTCTGGTGCCAGCGTTCGATCTTGCCCTGTGTTTGCGGATGGAAGGGGGCGCCGCGTACATGGCTCATCTTCTGTGCTTCGATATATTCTACCAGTTCACCCGCAATGTAACTCGGGCCATTGTCAGAGAGCAGCCGTGGCTTGTGCATAACTGCTGCCTGGTCGCAGCCTGAAGCTTCCAGAGCCATGTCCAGCGTGTCGGTGACGTCCTCGGCCCGCATGGTGCTGCAAAGCTTCCAGGCGATGATGTAGCGCGAGTAATCGTCCAGCACCGTCGATAGATACATCCACCCCCAGCCAATGATCTTGAAGTAGGTAAAATCTGTCTGCCACATCTCGTTGGGCCGCACGGTCGGTGTGTGGAATCGATCAGCAGC
Organism: Sphingorhabdus sp. SMR4y; assembly: GCF_002218195.1. Lineage (GTDB taxonomy): Bacteria > Pseudomonadota > Alphaproteobacteria > Sphingomonadales > Sphingomonadaceae > Parasphingorhabdus. The sequence goes on from NZ_CP022336.1 coordinate 3,035,416, forward strand.
TTTGATCACGACATAGGCGGGGCTGGTGATCAGGTCGTGGGCCTTCAGAAGCCTGTAAACCGTGGCTTCTGACACGAAGTAGCGCTGTTCATCGGTGAACGTCACCGCCAGTTCGCGTGGACTGAGCTCCGAACGTTCCAGCGCCAGATCGATGATCTGGTCATGCACTTCGGCAGGGATCCGGTTCCACACCCGGCTTGGAGCCGATGGCCGGTCAGCCAGCGCTTCAGGCCCCCCTTCCAGATACCGATCATACCAGCGGTAAAAGGTTCGGTGCGGGATCCCCAACTTATCCAGCGTCTTGCGCGCTGACAGATGTGATTGCTCGACGATCCTGATGATCTCAAGCTTCTCCGATGCCGGATATCTCATGCGTCGTCGTCCCCATCCGCGATCATGCTTTTTTTGAGCAGACGGTTCTCGAGGGTCAGGTCGGCCACGCATTCCTTCAGATCACGCGACTCCCGCCGCAGGTCTTTCACTTCATCGCTGGTTGCAGCACGGGCCGTGTCACCGGCCAGCCGACGTTTGCCGGCTTCCATGAACTCCTTCGACCAAGTGTAATACAGGCTCTGCGCTATGCCCTCCTTGCGGCACAGCTCGGCAATGCTGTCATCACCGCGCAGGCCGTCGATCACGATCCGTATCTTGTCTTCTGCTGAGAAATGCCGGCGGGTCGCACGGCGGATATCTTTAACCACCCGCTCTGCGGGCTTTTTTGCGGTGGAGTGTTTTGGTTTCATGCTTCGTTCCTTCGTCACTACGATGAAACCAAAACACTCCTTAATTCACAACATCAATTTGGTGACATAGGTGCTGACGGGGAACAGCGAATGGTGACATCGTTGAGGATCGTATAACCAGCGATGACGCTGAGCGCGTCTGCTTCGCTGACTCGACGGCAAGTCTTGCCGATAATTACGGCCAGTTCGGCTTCGTAATCCATCTGGAGCGATTCCGGTGGCAGTACGATGTCGCCATAGGGGGCGTTCATTGAGGTAACTTGCTTGTTAAAAACCACCGGAACGGTGGGCATGGTAAGATTGCGTTCCTTGCGAATATGTTCCGGCACTTCCATCAAATGGTCTTCGTAATTGATGCCGATTGCGAGGATTTTGGATGGGTTGGGTATCGGGCTTTCCAGGGTCACATCGTCCAATGACAAAGTGGCGCTACCGCTTTGCGCCGCTGCCTTGGCCGTTGCCATTGCTGCATCTCCGCTGCGCAGAAGCGCGAGCATATCAGCAGGCAAGCTTGGGTCGGTCGCGTTGAGATCAACAATACCGCCGTCAGTAAGCGCGCCGATGCGGGTGGTGCCACCATGGGTAAACGTGACCAATTTCATAAATTGCTGTCCTCTGGATCTGTTCAGGCTTCTTAAGAGCGATTTAAGATATGCGACACATCACATGCGCAATATCCAGTTCATCGATAGGTTAAAATGTGCACGTGTTCAAATATTAAATATTCAAACTGACATAAGCCTCTGAATTTTAATGAGTTTCTATTGCGGTTCAACCCTGGCAGAAGGACGGACAAGATGAAGTGAGCGAGGTTTGCTTAAGAGTAGATCGTCCTCCTGCTTTGCCTTCAATACCGTTCTTAGGTTTTTCCATAAGTTTTCGTCCCAAGACCGGCATGCACGGCGGCTCTAGCCGTCTCGAGTCTGCGCGATCAGTTTATGTATTCAGTCGTAGGTTTTCCGGCAGAAACTTTGGATGCGAGGCGAGCTGTAAAGCATGGCGAGGGGGCGCTTGGCCCGTAAAACTTACCCTTTGGCCACACGGCCGCGGTCAACTACGGTGTCATCACCCTCGGTCCGTCGCGCAAATTTTCCTCCACCAGTTGCGAGCCGGCCACCTTGGGCGCCGCCATTTTTTTGCGGGTATAAACCACGATTGCCCTTGCAATAGTTGCGATACCAACTATTGCAAGGGCAATCGTGGTATCGCACTTATCGGGGCGGGACCACTCGACCATTCAGAGAGGACGACATGCCCAAGCCATTTGCATCATCGCAGGATCTTGAAGAAAAAACCGAAACCCTCGAGGTTCTCGCGGATGGCGTTTTCGCCCTTACCGCCGAGGGGGACCCCAATGTGGGCGCAATCGAGGGCGAAGATTTTATTGTGGCCATTGAGGCTCGCGCCACTCCGGCCGCTGCACGCGACTGGTTGAAGCAGCTCCGCGAACATACGGACAAGCCAGTCAAATATCTCATTCTGACCCATTATCATGCCGTCCGCGTCCTGGGGGCGAGCGCCTTTGATGCCGAGGTCATTGTAACGTCGGACACCACGCGCAAGCTTATCGAAGAGCGTGGGAAACAAGACTGGGATAGCGAATTCGGACGGATGCCGCGCCTGTTCAAAGAGCCAGAGGAAATTCCGGGTCTGACGCATCCCGATGTGACCTTTGCGGACAATATGCGGATCGAGCTGGGCGGAGACCGTGGTCATATCGAACTCGATTTCTGTGGTCGCGGTCATACGGCGGGTGATATTTCTGTGTGGCATCCGGGGTCAAAAACCTTGTTCGCCGGTGACCTAGTCGAGGCGCAGGCTGCGCTCTATACCGGTGACGCCTTTCACATGGATTGGTCCAGTGGAACGCTCGACCGGATCAAGGCCTATGGGGCGGATAAGCTTGTGGGCGGGCGCGGCGCAGTTGCCCGTGGCACAGATGAAGTCAACGCAGCGATTGAGCAAACCCGCGGTTTCCTGACCGGCATGATCGAGAACGTAAAGCCAGTTCACGCGGCTGGCGGGACTCTCAAGGAAGCGTTTGAGCGCACGCACACGGCACTTGAGCCCAAGTTTGGCGCGTGGCCGATATTTGAACACTGTCTGCCATTCAATGTTCAGCGGCTCTGGGACGAGTTCGATGGCATCGACTGGCCGCGCATCTGGACGATGGAGCGCGACCGCGAAGTGTGGGACCAGTTGCAGGACTAAGAACACAGCTAGGAGACGCAGAATGGCAACCGGATCAAACACAACGGGCGAAGATTGTGCCCTTATTTCCGATCTGATTGCTCGCATCGCGCTTTATTCCGACACCGGTTCTGTGGATGATTACGCCGGGCTGTTTACAGCTGATGCGATATGGGAGTTGCGCGACACGCCGAAAATCGAAGGGATCGACGCGATTATTGCCGCTTCAAAAGAGCGGCGTGCGCAAAAGGTAACGGGCCCGGGAAGTGACACAAGGCATGTCGTGCTTTCATCGGTGATCGACCGGAAAGACAACAAGGCTCAAGCGGTCTCGATATTTCAATTTTACACCGGATTCAGCCAAAGCCCCAAATTACATGCGATGGGGATCTACAAAGATCGATTTCAGTATCGCGAAGGTCAATGGTTTCTCTCCCATCGCCTCATTGATTTCAACATGGTTTAGTCTGCCTCTGGCAGTTGGTTGATCCGATCCTCGAGCGACCGAAGCTGTTCGAGAATCTTCTTCATCTCGCCTTTGCCAAGATGCTCCTCAAGCATGTCATTGAATTGCGCTGCCATCTCGGCAAGCGCCTGGAACGTCTCGGTCCCATTGTGCGTCAGCAGCAAGTCATGGCTGCGGCGGTGTCCCTGTGAATAGCTGCGCTCAACCCAGCCGCGTTCCTCAAGCTTGGTAATCGCGCGCGATATCTTGGATTTTTCAAGCCGTGACATGCGCGAAATACGATTGGCAGTTATTGGGCCGTGCTGGCCTATGTGGAAGAACACACGCCACTCCGTCCGATTGATCTTAAAGACGTCGCGATACTGCGGGTAAAATCTCTGGCTGGTGCTCTCGGCTGCAAGGTGAAGCCTGAAAGGCAGGAAATCATCTAGGTCAAAAATGAGAAGTACCTCCCGATTGCACACAACTGTTGCAATCGCAACTTTGGTGTGTCTATAAGTTGCAGTCTATGAGGTGGTGCCCGAAACACGTCAAGGTTCGCTAAGCAGAGCCATCGGATTTGTCGCGGCGCGTCATCAGGCCAAGGCTGAACTGATTGTCATTCAGCGCACTTGAAGCTTGAAGGTTGTATCGATGACTGTCTCGAAATTCGCGGATATACCCGTCCACAAGCGCAAGACTCCGACTGCCTGCGACGCGCCTGCTGAACGGGCACCGGTCGTTCTTATCGGCGGCGGTCCCGTGGGCCTTACAGCGGCTCTCGATCTGGGAAGGCGCGGTCATGATGTCGTGGTTTTGAACCAGTTTGACTTCATCCCTGCCGGGTCAAAGGCCATCTGCTACGCAAAACGCACTTTGGACATCTGGAACCGGCTCGGCGTGGTCGATCGCATTCTCAAAAAGGGCGTGATCTGGAATGTCGGCAAAGTCTTTTACGGTGCCGATCCCGATCCGATTTATGAATTCGATATGCTGCCGGACAAAGGACAGCAGATGCCCGGTTTCATCAACATTCAGCAATATTGGGTCGAAGATTTTCTGGTCGACGAACTCGAGCGCATGGACAATGTCGATCTGCGCTGGGGGCATGAAGTTGTCGGGTTTGACGGTGAAACCAATATGATCACTGTCGATGCAGCGCTGGGCGGGAGCTACACGATAGCGGCGGATTGGCTGCTGGCATGCGATGGCGCGCGATCGGTGATGCGTGAATTCCTGGGCCTGGAATTCACGACGCGGGTATTTGAAGACAATTTCTTGATCGCCGATGTGAAATTCGAAGATCAGCGACCGTCGGAGCGCTGGTTCTGGTTTGACCCTCCATGGGGCGGGGCATCGGCCCTGCTGCACAAGCAGCCCGATGATGTGTGGAGGCTGGATTTCCAGCTCGGCTGGGATGTTGACAAAGCCGAGGCAGTCAAGCCCGAGAATGTCGAGCCCTATGTCAAAGGTATGATTGGGGATGATCTGAAATTCGATCAGGAATGGTATTCGATCTACACCTTCCAGTGCGGTCGATTGGAGAAGTTCGTTCATGACCGGGTGATCTTCCTCGGCGATAGCGCGCAACTTGTTTCGCCCTTTGGAGCCAGAGGTTTCAACGGAGGGATTGCCGAGGCTGATAATTTGGCATGGAAGCTGGATGCGGTTTTGTCTGGCAAGGCAGACTGGAGCTTGCTTGAGACCTACAATGAGGAAGCGATCGCAATTGCCGATGAGAACATTCTCAATTCGACAAGGTCCACCGACTTCCTGACGCCCAAGAGCACCGCCAGCCGGTCGATCCGCAATGCTGTCCTCGAACTGGCCCGCGACCATGAATTTGCGCGGCCCTTCGTGAATTCAGGTCGGCTCTCGACGCCAGTGTCGCTGCCCGCTGGCCACCTGATTTTTCCTGACAGCGAAGACTGGGAAGGGGGGATCCCGCCAGGTCGACCCGTTACTGACATGCAGACCGAAGAGGGCTGGCTGCTTCAACGCTTGAACGGAGGGTGGAGCCTGCTTTGTGCCGGCCCGATCGAGGATGCTCCCGTACCCGTGATTGAACTTGACAAAGCGGTTGCCAAGCAAAGGTTCGGCCTTGTGAATGACGGCGCCTATCTTATCCGTCCAGATCGTTATGTGGCGTCGCGCTGGAAGCACTTTGATGCCAAACGAGACCTGGAAGGATTGTCCCTATGGGCCTGATGAAATCACCCAACCTTGCCCGCCCGGATGATGTCTATGAAGCGCTTATCGCATTGCAAGAAGGGTGCGATGAGGCGGAAGCGCTGAAGCGCTATGGCAAGCTGATCGTCTGCCTCGCCAATCACATCGGCGATGAAGGGGTTGTGTTCGAAGCTTTGGACATCGCCAAAGGCTGATGGGGGTCTTGCAGAGATGACAGACACGATCCCAGATAACCTCGCAAAACTCATCGAGGCCGATCAAGCGCCGTTGGAAAGACTTGGCATCACATTTGTCCGTGCGGAGCCTGGAATCGTCATACTGGCAATGACGGTCGAAGACTCCATGACCAACAGTCACGGTAATTGTCATGGCGGGTTCCTATTCGCACTGGCGGATACGGCCTTCGCCTATGTTCTTGCCGACGAAAGCCGGCCGCCAGCGACCTTGCAGGCGAGTATATCTTTTACAAGCGCCGCCCGCCTCGGCGAAACGGTCAAGGCGATGGCCTCGATTTCGCGTAGTGGGCGCAGGGCCGGTTTCGCAGAGGTCAGGCTGAACGGAGCCGATGATCGCCTGATTGCACATTTTCAGGGTGCGGGCATTCGGTAGGGCATTTCTCTGCCGTAATGCGTTCTGCCGCGAAGGATCGCTATGCCAGCGCGAAGGGCTAATGGAGCTCGCTATGCTCCTGCACCGGTTGCAACAGAAGTCATCTTGCTTGGATCAGGAGACGAATTAGGCGACCGGTAAAAACACTTAATATTTTTGAATGATTGTTCAAATTATTCTAGTGCGCCATATGTGTAAGGCTTGCCCGGTCTGGGTTGGATAGCCCGAATAGTGGAGGCGGTTGCGTGCGTTAACCGTGAGGCATTTGGAAGGACCCGCTGGGGTATGAACGATTCGCAAAAAGGAAAGAGTCTCGCGAAAGGCGCCAAAAAGCGCACAAGCTGGGGCGAAGATGTCGACAGCTCGAAAGGCATGCGCGGCGAGCGCGAGCGCCTGCTATTCGAGACCGCAGCGAAACTGTTCAATAGCCATGGTTTCCACGGCACCAGCATGAGTCAACTCACCAGCGAACTTGGGTTAACCAAGGGTGCAATCTATTACTATGTCACCGACAAAAGCGACCTGCTTTACAAACTCCACCTGAAATCGATCGAGGCTACACAGCGGGCCAATACGCGTGGGATAGCCGAAGGCCGCAATGGACTTGAGCGGGTTAAGCTGATCATCCGTTACTATGTCGAGGCCCTCACCAGGTCGCAAACAGAGACCTTCATTCTTCTGGAAAAAGGTGCGTTGAATGAAGAACAAACTCGCGACATCAAGAAGCGGCGAAAACAGCTGGAGAACGAACTGCGCGACCAGATCGTGACGGGTTTTGAAGATGGTTCGATGACATCTTGCGATCCGAAGCTGGCGACCTTCAATCTTGTCGGGGCTATGGCATGGGTCTCGAAATGGTATGATCCTGAAGGAGAGTGGAACCCTGAACAGGTGGCGCAATCTATGGCTGATATGCTGATCAGATCTATCGCTGCAAAACCAGTGGACGCCCTTACCACTGATGTGTCCAAGGTTTAGCTTTCAAATCGGCGCGTTGTTGCAAGAGGTATAGTTCACTCACTGCGACGGCACCGATCGCTTGTAGCAGAGTTTGATCCCCGAAGCCTTTGCGCCGCATTGACCGCTTCTGTGTCTCTTTTAAAAGTCTTAGTGTTCTCTAGCGGTTTTTTGGATCCGATTCTATGAAATACTTAAACATTTCAGAAGCTTTCTCCATATGTTTTGTGTCTCGTCCGACACCAGATATATGATCGCAAGAGCTTCGTTGCAGTAGCGAAGTTCGTCCTGAGACAGCTTGTCTCGTACTGTGTTCCGGCTCGGGTCAGGCTTTGCGGATGGCATTCGGATAATAGGAATCATCCCAATCGTAAACGTCCGCGCCTGGGATTTGCGCGCGCACATTGGGGCAGCTCTTTTGATCAGAATCAGTGCCGGGCTTGTTTCCAATTCCTCTCGGGTCAAATCCCTTCCATATCCGGCCGCAACGCGCCGCTAGTGCTCTGGCAAGCCGCCACAACCAAGTTGAATGCACCGGCACAATACGGTTCTCTCCCGCTGTTTTACGCCAGGAATTTCGAGTAAATGAACCAACTTTCCAATATTGGTCGTGTCTGAAATCACGTCCGTCCCCAGTCCGAGATGCGATTTCGTTGTGTCGGATGCCTGTAAACATGGCGACGATCACGACTTCGCTTAGATTGCTGCACTTCGGAGATGGGAAAACAGCTTTAAGAGCTCTTCCTGCCCCTGAAAGATGTAGTGGATTAATATATACCCGGTTTGATTGTTTTCGGACTTTCTCAAATGGATTTCGCCTTGACAATTTCCCCGTATTGAGCGCCGTAATGGGCGCAAATTGCTCCAAAAGTGCAGAACGAGCGGCCCAAATTGCGCATGAATTGATTTACTACCGCTCGCGATTGTCAATCTTCAGCCCAGTAAAGCGCCATCGGATTGTCTACCAGCAATTGGTGCTGCAGCTTTTCTGTTACCGCTATCTGCGGGATCACGTCTACCAATTGTCCGTCGTCCGGCAAAACATCCTGCATATTGGGATGCGGCCAGTCGGTGCCCCACAGGATCCGGGTGGGATAATCTTCGACCAGCGGACGAACCGCAGCGATAAAATCGGCGTAAGGTGGTCCGGCAGGATCCAGCCGGTCAGGACAGGTGACCTTCGTCCAGATGTCATCGCGGCTGTCGAGCAGCTTGCGAAATGCCGTCATGTCTTTGCCATTCGGTCCCTGGGTGACATCTGGCCGACCCATATGGTCGATGACCACAGGGACGGGGATATTGTCGATAAATTCGGTCATTTCCTCCAAGATGTCCGCCTCAAAGTAGATCACCACATGCCATCCATCGGGCAAACGGCCAGCGACTTCGAGAAACTTGTCTTTCGGCGCATTGTCGACAAGGCGTTTGAGGAAGTTGAACCGGACGCCACGAATGCCACCGTCATGCAATGCTTCGAGCTCAGTCTCGCTGATATCCGGATCAACAACCGCGACACCGCGCGCCATTCCGTTTGATCTGGCAATGGCATCCAGGGTCGCGCTATTGTCGGTGCCGTGGCAGCTCGCCTGGACAATCACGTTCCGGGAAAATCCCAGATGGTCGCGCAAGGCGAATAATTTGTCCGGTCCTGCATCTTCCGGAAGATATTTGGCCTTCGGGCTGAACGGGAATTGCGATTGCGGTCCGAAAACATGGCAATGGGCGTCCACTGCGCCTGGAGGTGGCGTGAATTTTGGTCGGGACGGGTTGGAATGCCAGCTTGTGATGCGGTCGGTCATGCGAATATTCCTCCATCCATCAATTTGCGCGCTGTGCGCAGCATCGCGGCGCTGGTGACATTGCCTTGCCCGTCCACTTTCATCACGCAAGTTGTTTCGCCGGTCGGATGTTCCACCGAAATGATCTTGCTGCTTCCCTGTGGTATGCTCGCAACCTCTGCGGCGGGTGTACCCTCAATAAGCGCCGCCGTCGCCACCGTCACAGCGGCGAGGACTCCGACGCTGGCATGGGCCCGATGCGGTATGAAGCTGCGGACCGTGATGGCGCCGCCATTTCCTGGCGGAGCAACCAGCATCATCTTGGGGATCGATTTTTCCGTTACATCGCCCAGATTCATGCGCTCGCCAGCCGCAAGCCGGATGGCCTCTATCCTGGCTTTCAAATCATCGGCCGCATCCAGTTCGTCGCGGCTTTCATAGCCGGTTGCGCCGACATCCGATGCCTTCATGATGATACAGGGCATACCATTGTCGATTAGCGTGCAGGGCACGTCATTGATGATATCGATCGCATTGCCGGTCGGCAGCAAGGCGCCGCAACTGGAACCGGCAGTATCGCGAAATTCGAGCGGAACAGGTGCGGCTGTGCCGGGGACACCATCGATCCGGGCATCTCCATGATAGATCGGGAGACCGTCAGGCGTTTGCACCGTTGCCACTGCGGTCTGACCGGTATTTTCCATATAGATTGTGACCTTGGTCTCGCCGTCGCCCGCGGCCACCAATCCTCGCTCAATGGCGAAAGGGCCGATCCCGGCCAATATATTTCCGCAATTTTGTGCGTCGCTCACGAGAGGCTGATCGACGAAAACCTGCAGAAAGAGATAATCGACGTCGACCCCGTCGCGCTCTGATTTCTGGACGACCGCTATCTTGCTGGTCAACGGGTCGGCCCCGCCCATGCCGTCTATCTGGCGCTCGTCGGGCGATCCCATGACACGCAGAAGAAACGCGTCGCGGGCGGCAGTTTCGCTCGGCAGATCTTCGGCAAGAAAATAGCCGCCCTTGGAGGTTCCGCCGCGCATCCACATGACGCGGGTGCCGTCAGACATATTTCAGGCCTTCTTTCTCCAGTCGCTCGCGCATCTTGTACATATCGAGGCCAAGCTCACCGCTCGCCAGCCGCTGCCGTTTTTCTTCTTCATTGGCTTCGCGTTCCTGCGCTTTCCGAAGCACGCTGGCGGCCTCCTCCCGTTTAACGACGCAGACGCCGTCGTCATCAGAAACGATTACGTCGCCCGGGTTTACCGAAGCTCCGGCGCAAACCACCGGAACGTTGACCGAACCCAGCGTGTTCTTGACCGTTCCCTGGGCAAATATCGCTTTCGACCAGACGGGGAATTTCATTTCCTGCAAGTCGCGGACATCCCGCACCCCGGCATTGATGATCAGCCCCCGGCATCCGCGCGCTTGGGCCGATGTTGCGAGGAGGTCACCAAAATATCCATCCTCGCACGGGCTGGTTGGTTCCAGCACCAGCACATCGCCGTCTTTCAATTGCTCGATCGCGACATGCACCATCCAGTTGTCGCCCGGTGCGGCCGAGATGGTCACCGCTGTTCCCGCTATTCTGGCGCCACTATAAATCGGCCGCATGTCGCTCGCCATCAGGCCGGTTCGGCCTTGCGCTTCGTGCACTGTCGCGACGCCGCATTTGGCGAGGCCGTCGACCACGGAGCGTTCGGCTCGCTCGATATTCTGGACTACGATATTGGACATGGCGGATTCCTTTTTGATTTTGCAAAGGTTACGAAGTTTGGGCGGAACGAGGCAAGTTGGAACTATGCATTGGGTATAATATTATGCTAATTATACCGGAAGTGGAGATCTGGAATTTCAACCTGCGCCACCTGCGCGCTGCTGTCGCTATCGGGCGTTCAGGCAGCATTTCCGCGGCAGCGCAGGGGATCCACATCAGCCAGCCGGCGATCACCCAGGGGATTGCAAAACTGGAAGCGCAGCTGGGACAGCCGCTGTTCGAGCGAAGAACCGACGGGATGATCCCGACCGAGGCGGGAAAGCTGTTTTTTCCGCGGATAGAAGCGGCATTGGCGCAGATCGCATCCCCCCGCGTGACCATGACACAGCTTCGCGCATTGGTTGCGGTTGCCCGTGCCGGCAGCTATTCCGAGGCATCGGCGATGACCGGACTGGCGCAGCCATCCTTGCATCGCGCGGTCGGCGACCTGACGGTAGCATTGAAACGAAAACTGGTCGAAAGGCGCGGCAAGGGCGTGGCGCTGACCGAACAGGGCCGGCGCACCGCCCGTCGCTTCCGGCTCGCCCGGGCCGAACTCGAGGCGGGTCTGAGCGAATTGACCGCCTTGCTGGGACGCGAGACGGGACAGATCACCGTCGGCGCCATGCCCTTGTCCCGCGCCCGTATCCTGCCGGCGGCGGTGGCCGCCTTTCACCGCTCGCATCCCGATATCAAGATCAACATTGTCGAGGGCGCGTTCCACGAGCTGATCGAGCCGCTGCGCGACGGCGATATCGACCTGATGATAGGGGCGCTGCGTGATCCGTCGCCCGGGCCGGACATCCGCCAGCAGCCCCTGTTCGAAGATCGCCCGGTCGTGATCGGCCGGAAAGATCATCCAGCCGCCAATCACGAAGCGTCGCTGGAGACGCTCGCGCAATTCCCCTGGATCATTCCGGCAGCCGGCACGCCCTTGCGCGATGGCTGGAGGCACATGTTCGAAGCCCGCTCGATTCCGTTACCCGAGGTGCCGATCGAATGCGGTTCGGTTATCACCATCCGGCAGATATTGATCGAAAGCGATTTCCTGACATTATTGTCGCCGGATCAGGTGGCGGTGGAGCTGGAAGCAGGATGGCTCGCCAAAATTGCCGAAATTCCCAAAGGGTTTATCCGTAATATCGGGATGACCACCCGTACAGACTGGCGACCAACGGCCATGCAGGCAAGCTTTGTCGCACTTCTGGAGCCGCTATCCAAATCAGCCTGAATTCGTATAATCTTATAGCGGGTTCAAGCTTTCAATTGGCGCGAACAGAATGGCCGGGATAGCTTGCTGTCCATGGATCAACCCGTCACCCTTATCGGCTATGGTGAAGCCGGACGGACATTTGCGCAAGCCGCGGGCTGGCGGTCAGGCGCGCGTGCGTTCGACGTGCAGGATCTGGACGATCTGTTTGCCGAAGACGGGATTAGCGGCTTCCCTACGCTGGCGGAAGCGCTGGCCAACAGCCGATTGGCCATCAGCCTGGTCACGGCTGATCAGGCGCTGGTTGTTGCGCAGGATGTTGCAAAGACGATCGCGCCGGGGACGCTGTTCTTTGACATGAACAGCGTTGCGCCCGACACCAAGCGCGCTGCCGCGAAATCTATCGAGGCCGCTGGTGGTCGCTATGTCGATGTCGCCATCATGTCACCGGTCAATCCGGCCAATATCGCGGTTCCGCTGCTCGTCTCCGGCCTGCATTGCGAAGCGGGAATGACGGCGCTGGACGCACTCGGATTTACCAATGTCCGGATCGCAGGCGATGATGTCGGTCGCGCGTCAACCATCAAGATGCTGCGTTCGGTCATGTATAAAGGGGTCGAGGCGCTGACCGCCGAATGTCTAATGGCCTGCGAAAAGGCAGGCGTGACCGATGAGGTTTTGGACAGCTTTAACAACGACTGGTCGGCCCAGGCGGATTACCGGCTCGACCGGATGCTGGTTCACGGCACCCGGAGATCCGCTGAAATGGCGGAAGCCGTCAAGACGCTCGAAAGTCTGGGCATCGAGCCGCTGTTAACGCGTGGAACCGTGACGAGACAGGCCGCGCTTGGTGGCCTCAAGCTCGGGCCTCCACCATCAGGATTGGACGCGAAATTGAAGGCGATTGCAAAATGACCATGATTATCGACTGTCACGGCCACTATACGGTTCTGCCAAAGGCGCATGACGAATGGCGCGAGGCGCAGAAGGCCGCCTTTGCGGCCGGCGAGAGCGCGCCGCCCTATCCGGAAATTTCGGATGATGAAATCCGCGAAACGATCGAAGCGAACCAGCTCCGTCTGCTGAAAGAACGCGGCGCGGATATGACGATCTTCTCTCCCCGTGCCTCTGCCATGGCGCCGCATGTCGGCGACCAGAGCGTCGCGGTGAAATGGGCGCAGGTCTGCAATGACCTGATTGGACGGGTGGTCGGGCTCTATCCCGAAACCTTTGCTGGCGTATGCATGCTGCCGCAATCGCCGGAAGCCGATATGACATCGAGTATCGCCGAGCTCGAACGTTGCGTCGACATGGGCTTTATCGGTTGTAATCTCAATCCCGATCCGGGCGGCGGCAAGTTTGAGCACCCGCCGCTGACCGACAAATATTGGTATCCGTTTTACGAGAAAATGTGCGAGCTGGACGTCCCCGCCATGATTCACGTGTCGGGGAGTTGCAACCCGGCGATGCACGCCACCGGGGCCTACTATATTGCCGCCGACACGATTGCCTTCATGCAATTGATCCAGGGCAATTTGTTCAAGGATTTCCCGTCATTGCGCCTGATCATACCGCATGGCGGCGGCGCGGTGCCCTATCACTGGGGACGCTATCGCGGTCTTGCCGATATGCTCAAACAACCGGATCTGGCAGGTCACGTGATGAACAATGTCTATTTCGATACCTGTGTCTATCACCAGCCGGGTATCAATCTGCTGGCCGACGTGATCGAGAACAAGAATATCCTTTTCGGCAGCGAGATGGTCGGCGCGGTGCGCGGAATCGATCCGCAAACCGGTCATTATTTTGATGACACCAAACGCTATGTCGATGCGCTCGATCTGACCGATGCGGAGCGCCATGCGATTTTCGAAGGCAATGCGCGGCGGGTCTATCCCCGGCTGGATGCGCAATTGCAGGAGCGCGGACTATGACCCGCAATATTCACGAATATCTCGCCGATTTCGAGGATATCCCCGGCACACGCGTCTATACCGCGACGCGTGCACGGCAAGGCTATCACCTCAACCAGTTTGCGATGAGCCTGATGAAGGCGGAAAACCGTGACCGGTGGAAGGCCGATGAGAAAGCCTATCTGGAAGACTGGCCGATGTCGGCGGACCAGAAGCAGGCCGTGCTCGACCGCGATTATAACCGGATGCTGGAACTCGGCGGCAATATCTATTTTCTGAGCAAGATTTTTTCGACCGACGGGATCAGCTTTGCCGAAGCGGTTTCGACCATGACCGACATGACCTTCCCTGAATATCGCGAGATGATGATGAACGGCGGACGGTCCCCGGAAGGCAATCGATCCATCCGGGAGGGCAATTGATATGGCACGAATAACTGCAGGTGTCGGGTCAAGCCACGTTCCCTTGTTGGGGGTCGCAGTGGACCAAGACAAGACGAAAGACGATTATTTCAAGCCGATTTTCGACGGCTATGAGTGGACCAGGAAATGGGAGCAGGAGCAGAAACCCGATGTGGTGATCCTGGTCTATAATGACCACGCCTCTGCTTTTGATGCGAATATCATCCCGACGTTCGCCATCGGTTGCGGGGACAGTTACAAGCCCGCCGATGAGGGCTGGGGGCCGAGGCCGGTTCCCGATGTCGAGGGGCATGCCGATCTTGGCTGGCATATCGCGCAAAGCCTGATTCTGGATGATTTCGATATGACGATCATCAACGAGATGGACGTCGACCATGGCCTGACTGTCCCGCTTTCGATGATGTTCGGTCAGCCGGAAAAATGGCCGGTCAAGATTGTGCCGCTGGCGGTAAATGTCGTGACCTATCCGGTGCCATCGGGCAATCGTTGCTGGGCACTGGGCGAGGCCATTGCCCGCGCTGTCGAAAGCTTCCCCGAAGATCTGAATGTGCAGATCTGGGGCACCGGCGGGATGAGCCATCAGTTGCAAGGACCGCGTGCCGGGCTGCTCAATCGCGAATGGGATAACAAGTTTCTCGACCTGATGGTCGGCGACAGCGATGCCGCGCGGCATATCCCGCACATCGAATATTTGCGCGAAACCGGCAGCGAAGGTATTGAGATGGTGATGTGGCTGATCATGCGCGGCGCCCTCGGCAAGACCACAAAATGCCTGCACCGGCATTATCATATTCCCTGCAGCAACACGGCCATTGGCCATATCGTGCTGGAACCCGACAATTTATAGGACTGGAGAAAACCCATGAAAATCGCACTCGCAGGCGGCGGCGCCTTTGGTGAAAAACATCTGGACGGCTTGAAGAACATCGAGGGCGTGGAAGTCACCGCCCTGGTTGGTCGGCGGCAGGAGCCGACCCAGGCTATGGCAGACAAATATGGCGTCGGTTTCGCGACCACCAATTATGAGGAAATGCTCCAACGCGACGACGTGGACGCGGTTATCCTCGCAACGCCGACGCAGATGCATGCGGCGCAGTCGATCGCGGCCATGGACGCGGGCAAGCATGTCGAGGTGGAAATCCCGCTCGCCGACAGCTGGGCCGACAGCGAGGCGGTGATGGCAAAGCAGCAAGAGACCGGCCTTGTCTGCATGGTCGGTCACACCCGCCGGTTCAATCCCTCGCACCAATGGGTGCACAATCAGATCGCGGCGGGCGAATTCAACATCCAGCAGATGGACGTGCAGACCTATTTCTTCCGGCGGCAGAATATCAATGCCAAGGGTGAAGCGCGGTCCTGGACCGATCATCTGCTCTGGCATCATGCGGCGCACACCGTTGACCTGTTTGCCTATCAGGCCGGGCCCATTGTCCAGGCCAATGCCGTTCAGGGCCCGATTCATCCCGAACTGGGGATCGCGATGGACATGTCGATCCAGTTGAAGGCGGAAAGCGGTGCCATCTGCACCTTGTCCCTGAGCTTCAACAATGACGGACCGCTCGGCACATTCTTCCGTTATATCGGTGATACCGGCACCTATATCGCTCGCTATGACGATCTGGTGAACGGCAAGGAAGAGCCGATTGATGTGTCAAAGGTCGATGTGTCGATGAACGGGATCGAATTGCAGGACCGCGAATTCATTGCCGCCATCCGCGAGGGGCGCGAGCCCAATTCCAGTGTTGCGCAGGTGCTGCCTTGCTACAAGGTCCTGCATGATCTCGAAAAGCAGTTGGGGTAGATCGGATGACTATTCACCAGCGCCAGATCGGGCCGTTCAACCTTTCAGCCGTCGTGCTGGGATGCATGAATCTCAACCATGCCTATGGTATTGCACCGCCCGAAGAAGAGGCCGGAAAGTTGCTGAACCATGCGCTCGATCTGGGCGTCAATATGCTCGATACCGCAGCGCTCTATGGTTTCGGCAAAAACGAACCCTTGCTGGCAAAATATGTCGGCCACCGGCGCGAGGAATATATATTGGCGAGCAAATGCGTGCTCGATGTCTACGACGGCGAACGCGGCCTGAACGGGCACCCGGACGCAATTGCAGGAACACTCGACCGGGCGCTGAAACGTCTGAATACCGATCATATCGATCTCTATTATCTGCACCGTCTGGACAAGAATGTTCCGGTTGAAGAATCGGTCGGGGCGCTGGCCCGGGCGAAGGAGGCTGGAAAGATCGGCCATATCGGGCTGTCCGAAATGTCAGCCGCGACCATCCGGCGGGCGCACGCGGAACATCCTGTGGCGATGATCCAGAGCGAATATAGTCCGTGCGTGCGCAATCCCGAAATCGCGGTTCTGGATCTGTGTGCCGAACTGGATATCGGTTTTCTCGCCTTCTCGCCAACGGCTCGCGGATTCCTTGCCGATGCTGTCCATGATGCGGACTATGAAAAGGGCGATATTCGTTCGTTCATGCCGCGCTTTGTCGAGCCGGATCTCAGCCACAATCTGAAGGCAGCCGCCCGGTTCAATGCGCTGGCGGCCGACATCGGTCTGCCGCCCGCCCAGCTGGCGATCGCATGGGTTCTTGCGCGGCGACCGTTCATCGGGGCCTTGCCGGGCACCCGCTCGATCGCACATCTGGAAGAAGATATCGGTGCGGCCGCGGTCACGCTGAGCGCGGAAACAATCGCGACGGTCGAGGAGATTTTCTCCGGCGACGCAATCAGCGGACCGCGCTATTCGGCTGCGATGCAGAAGCATATCGACACGGAAACCTTCGCCGACGAACAACTGGCGTGAGCGCCAGGACGCAGGTTGCCATTATCGGCGCGTCGGCTCAGGCCTGAACCACTTTCTGGTCGATCACGCCGAACGGCGAGGAACCGTCGACGCCGCGACCTTCCATCCGGATGCGGTCGCCAAAGCCCATGAAACCTGTGGTTGCCGGCCCCTTGTCGCGGATCATCTCGATCGCGCGAAGCTCCGAGATACAGCTGGACCCGACCTCGGCATAGTCCGGATTGGAGACCGTGCCCGATCCGATGACCGTTCCGGCCACCAGATCGCGGGTCAGGGCGGCGTGGGCCACGAGTTCGTGAAATCCGAAATCCATTGCCGCGCCGTTGGCGGCGCCGAAGCGCTTGCCATTCCAGTCGATCTCCAGGTCGAGACAGACCCGTCCGTCTTTCCAGCCGTCGCCCAGTTCATCGGGAGTCACCGCAAAGGGTGCCATTGAACAGGCCGGCTTGGCCTGGACCCAGCCAAAACCGGTCTTCATCTCGACGGGCGCAATGGCGCGCAGCGACCAGTCGTTGATCTGGACGATCAGCCTGATGTGATCCATGGCCTCGGCGGCGCTGGTTCCCATCGGGACGAAATCGACGATCACGCCAAATTCGCCCTCGAAATCAATGCCATGCTCGGTGGCGGGAAGGGCGACATCTTCGCCCGGCCCATAGAAGCGGTCGGACATGCCCTGATACATCAGCGGGCGATCGCTGTCGATCGGATCCATGCCGAAGGCAACCTGCATCAGATCGCCGTGGGTTGAAAAGGCCGAGCCGTCGAGCCACTGCCAGCTGCGCGGCATGGGAGCGGCGCATGCATCTGCTGTGGCAGGCTCGCCCTGTCCGGAAGCCAGCTTCTGCCGCGCTTCGGCGAGAATCGCCTGGCCGGCATCCCAGTCTTCCATCAGCTGCAGCAAATTTGGCAGGCTGTCCCCGATTTTCAGAAAGCGCGTGCCGTCGTCCGAAACGACCGCGAGAGCGCCGTCGGGCGTGCCGTCTTTGAGGGTTGCCAGTCTCATTGTTTCAAACTCTCATCAAATTTTCCGTCGATCAGGATGAAGGCGATCCGGCAATTTTCACTGCTGCGGTTGGCCCAGCCATGGTTGGTGCCGCGCTGAACGACGATATCGCCAGCGCGCACGGTGGTTTCGCCTTCGTCCATGATGAGGACCAGCTCGCCTTCGAGCACGATTCCGTAATCGATGGTTTCGGTGCGGTGCATATGGGCATGGCGCGAGCCTTCTCCTTCAAAGGAGGAAGCGTCCGCCGCCCCGATTTCGGCAAAATGGGCTTTTGCCTGTTCGGGAGTCATTTCCGAGAAGCTGTCGTCATCGGGCGGAATATCGAGAACGCGTATTCTCGTGCCGTTTGCCGGCGGGGCGAGGATGATCCCTTCTTCCGGAGGTTCTCCCGAAGCGGCGTCAATCGGCGCGGGCGTCGCGCGGGTGTTCCAGACTTCGTGGAACAGCGGTCCGGTTTCGCCGCCAATTTTCTGGGTGCGCGGCACGCTGCCGTCTTCCTGTATGATCGCCTGACCTTGCGCATTATGGCCGGTAACAACGCGGCGGACGGGTCTCTCGCTCATAATCTCATTTCCTTCGTTTCAATTGCTTGTCATTCAGAGCTTTGGCGGCGTGAATGCCAGCCCGCGCTCGGTAAGGTCTTGCTGCGCCCGCGCTTCGGTTTGGAGCGCGGCCCGGGCTGAGGGACGCGCGCTCGCCCGGTCATAATGATCGGCAATGGCGGGGAAGGTCGCCGGATCGAAACCGGCTCCGGTGATCCGGAACCATATCCAGGCCAGATA
Source organism: Sphingorhabdus sp. SMR4y (assembly GCF_002218195.1). Lineage (GTDB taxonomy): Bacteria > Pseudomonadota > Alphaproteobacteria > Sphingomonadales > Sphingomonadaceae > Parasphingorhabdus. Next base: position 3,054,237 of record NZ_CP022336.1, read on the forward strand.
GGCGTCGAGGATCGACCAGCGCTCTCCCAGATACCAGGGCTGCTTGCCCAGTTGGGTTGCAATGGGCTCCAGTTGCAGCTTCAAAACTTCTTCGGCTTTTGCGCGCACATGCGCGGAAGATGCCGGGTCGGAGAGGATCATGCCTGGGATAACGAAACGCGTCACCAGGGGGTGCAAGTCAGCCGACATGCGGAACAATGAGGACAGGACGGACGCATCGGCCTGGGGATCACCGGACAGCGGCAACAGCCCTGCTTCGGGATATGTCTGCGCCAGATAGAAGAGGATCGCTCCGTTTTGGGTCAGGACGCCTGTTTTGGTTTGCAGCGCCGGCACCTTGCCCGCGGGATTGATCGCCAGATATTCCGGCTTGCGATGCTCACCTGCCATGAAAGCGATCAGCCGCGTTTCAAAGGGTTCCCCGATTTCCTCCAGCGCAGTGAGCGTAACCCGCGCGCAGGTTGACGGAGCAAAATAGAGAATGGACCTGTCTTCGGTCATGCCGCGGTCATTTCCACCGGCAGCGAAGCCAGTGCATGGAGCGTGTTGTTAAGCCGCCGTTCCGGTTTTCCGGTCAGGCGAATAGAGGAAACCTGGCGGGCCAGAGCAGTCCCGATCAGTTCGCCTTCGAGACGCGCGACCATTTGGCCAAGGCACTGGTGGATACCAAAGCCGAAACCGACATGGCCGCTGACATTGCGGTCTATCCGGAACTGATCGGGATCATCCCATTTGCGCGGGTCGCGATTGGCGGAGGCCAAGAACAGCAGAACCTTTGACCCTTCGGGAATATGGATTCCGGCAACTTCGGTATCCTTTGACGCCGTACGAAAGAAGGTCTGCACGGTTGAATCCCACCGCAGACTTTCTTCAAAGGCGCGCAGTGCAAGTTTGGGATTTTCACGAAGCTTTTGAAATTCATCCGGATTTTCAGCCAGCGCCAGCGCCATATGGGCGATACCGTTCACTGTCGTGTCGACGCCGGCGGACAGAAATGATCGTACCAGTCGCTCGGCTTCGTCCGCAGTACACTCGCCGCGATCCGCGGCCTCATACAAGGCCGCACCCCAGCCACCGGGCTTCAGATTCTCTCGCTTGCAGACCTCACCCACCCATTCGATCGCCGCTTCCTTGCCAGCATTGCCTTCTTCGAACACACGATTGCGAGGGCCAAAGGCGTTGAACACGATCGTTGCATAATCGATCAAATGCTCGCGCCCTTCGTCGGGCAGGCCGATCGTGTCGGGAAAGATCATCAGCGGAAAGGCTTCTGACAGATCAGAGACGGCGTCAAAGCGCCCTTTCGCGGCCAAAGACGCAACCAGTGCATCCGCCTTTTCCTGCCAGAGCGGACGCAGTTCCTTCAGCGCTTTTATCGAAACAATCTTGTTGACGATGGCCCGCGTCCGATCGTGCAACGGAGGGTCCGCCTCGAGCAGCAGCGACGGCGGACGGAACGGTTCTTCTTTCGAGAAATCGGCCAGACCAACTCCGCGCGAGGAACAGAATGTTTCATGATCGCGCAGCGCGCTTTGTACTTCATCAAAGCGGGCCATTGCATAGACGCCCAAAGATTCCAGCCATAGCACCGGACCGGCATCGCGCAGCGCGGCATGATAGGCATAGGGATCGGCGAGAAACTCTTCGGCGAACGGGTCTATGTCCATTTTGGTTATTTGATTTGACATCATGTTGTTGCCTCAAAGGTTGGTTTACGCGCAAACAGCAGTGCAGCGATGGCGGCAATTGCGATGAGCCCCGCATAGACGGTCAGTGCCTTTGCGAGCCCGCCTGTTGCCTGCATAGCCGAGGTGGCGACGATCGGGGCGAGAAACTGCCCCAGGAAAAATGCGCCTGTCCACATTCCGGTGCCCCGGCCCCGCATTTCGGCGGGTAGACGGCGCATGGTCCAGGTCAGCATATTGGGCAACAGGATCCCGCTGCCGATACAAGCCAGAATTGCGAAGGCTGCAATTATTGTCAGGACTGACGATAGTCCTATGCCGATGTAACCGATGGCTGCGACGGCCAGACCCAGCGCCAGCAGCATCGGGCCCGCCTTGCTTTTCAGCCTGTCAAACACGAATGTTCCCAGACCCACACCCAAATTGGTTCCGGCACCGATCAATCCGATGATACCGGGCGAGACAGCACCAGACAGTTCCAGGATCGGTCCCAGTTGCACGATTATGGTATAGAAGACTATTCCCACGCCCAATGTTGTGACAACCAGCGGGAGAATGACGCCATAGGGAAAGCCGGTCTTCGTGGGCCCGGCTTCATTCGGCTTCACCTCCGGTTCGAACAGGATCGCGGCTGCGGCGAGCGCGATCGGTATGGCGACAAGGTACAGCAGAAACGGTCCGCGCGAGCCGAACAGTTCACCAAGCCCGCCGCCGATGGCGATCAGCGCGATGGCGGCGATGCTGCCCACGGCAACCTGCAGCGCAATCCACTTCTCGCGCCGCTCACCGACGAAATAATCGCCGATGAGAGCGGTCGCGACCGTCATGATGATGGCTTCGACAATACCGAGAGCAACCCGCGCACCGATAATCTGGAAAAGATCGTCGAGAAACCAAGGGATGATACCGAATGCGGCATAAAGCAGCAGCGCTGTCACCAGCAAATTCTTTCGGCCCAGCCGGTCGGACAGCCAGCCCGCCACCGGTGAAAAAAGCGCCACGCAAAGAGCGGGAATGGTGAGCGCCATCGGCACCAGGAATTCGCTGCCGGTGACGGGTGCGAATTCGCGCATGAGCAAGGGCAAGACCGGCACGAGCGATATGATCGCCATGATCGGCATGACCGACGCAGCCAATATGATGATGCCCTGTCGCGTGCCGGCCTGAGGCGCAATATTATCAACACCTGTTTCGGTCATGCTTGCGTCCCCTCCTAAGTTCGCGGCCCACTTTTGTCAGGTCCGTTATATGTTTTAGCTATCCCGCCATTCATTAGCCAGCGGCGCTTCGCGCAAGGCGAAACGATCAGCATGCCGTTCCAAAGCAGTCTTCAATCTATCCCGCTGTTCCTTCGCCGTTGGCTCGATATGGCAACGCACGCCACCATTGGTCGGCTGCACAGTTACAAGCGTATCGTCGGGCCGGTCCGCGCCACACGCATCTTTCGGAAAAGAGATGCGAAACGCCTTGCCCTCGTCTGCTACGGAAAGATTATGAGGCCAATGTCTACCGAGCTGTTTAGCAGGTTTTCCTGCATTGTTGATCGGGACGAAGGATCCGGCAGTAAATGTCACCCGGCAATCCCGCCCAAAGTTTCGGCAAACCAGTCGGACATCAGATCCCGGCCATAGGCCATGTTGTCGGCTCCGACATGCTCGACTCCGCCCTCGCGTGCGGTGAAGATCACCTTTTCGCGACGGGGTGAGTTGACGAGCTGGTCGTAGAGGTCATCGGCATAGCTGACGCTGATCTGGCGGTCATTGGCACCATGGGTGACCAGGAACGGTACCTTGATCCTGTCCATGTGGCCATTGAGGTTCATATCCGCCGATTTCTCGAGGAAATCTTCCTGGCCGTCGGCGCCAAACGCCCAGTGTACATGCGCCCAGTAATGGGGAACGGGGTTTTCCCCTTCGCGTTCCATGCGCTTGTCCTGCACTTCGCGCCAATTGTGATTGGCACCCCATACAGCACCGCTGGCGAAACGCGGTTCATAAGCTACTGCACGCGGCGCAAAATGGCCGCCGAGCGAAATACCGGTCATGCCGAGTTTTGATGCATCGACATTGTCCCGGGTTTCGAGCCAGTCGACGGCCCTGGAGGCCCAGCTTTCGCTATGGGGGTCGACGGGCAGGCCCTGAAGCCGCAAAGCCTCGCCAGAACCCGGCTGGTCAACACAGAGTGTGGAGATGCCGCGCCGCGCCAGTTCTTCGGGCAGCCGCGTCCAGTAGAGCAGCTCCTTGTTGCTGTCGAGACCGTTGCAGAACACGACGGCAGGCTTGCGCCCTTCGCCCGGAGCGCGGGTCCAGAGCGCCGGCATGGTTCCCGTTTCGAGCGGAATTTCCACCCGCTCGCGATTGAGTTTGCCAAGTTTGGTCGAACGATCGAAGGCGTCACGCGCCTTGGCGAATGTTTCGGTGCGGCCCGGATGGCCATGCCCCTGCATCCGTTCCGCCGTGACGAGATATAGAGACGCCCGTTCCAGCTTGTTCGACGCGGAGAAATTGCGACCCTTTGCTTCGTCCTCAGCCGCGAGTTCGAGCAATTTTTCGCCCATTGCCGCCCATTGTTTCATGAATTGCGGCGTGCCCGCATCGGCGCCGCTGTCGGCCGCATCCCTGATCGGCTGGCACATGTCGATGATCTCGCCGATCTGCCCGCCGCTTTCCATGGCGATAGCGACCGACAGGTTCCAGATATAATTGGGAAAATATTCGAATAACGCCATCTGGTTAAATCTCCGATGCTTGGAACAGGCAGGGGTCGGGTTCGGCTTTGGGCATAGTCTGAGGACCGCCCGTGCCAACGCCCCACTGGTCCATGATCTGCGGGCCCGGCTCGTGCACCTTGGCCTCGTGCGTTTCGAAATCGACCACGTCCAACTCGGAAGTATATTCCACGGCAAAGCCGCCCGGCGTGCAGAAATAGCTGAAAGTGTTGTTACCCGCCGTGTGCCGGCCCGGTCCCCAGCGAATATCGGTGCCGCGCTTGCGCAACCGGCTGGTACCGCGCATCATATCGTCCAGTGTCAGCATGTCATAAGCAACATGGTTCAGGCAGGGCGGTCCGGGAAGCAAGGCAATCCGGTGATGCGCTCCGTTGCAACGCAGAAAGCACATGAAGTCGCCCAGCCAGTCGCTGATCTTGAAGCCGAGCACTTCGGTGAAGAATTTCACTGCGGCCTGGTGATCGGGAGAATGCAGCACGATGTGGCTGATCTTGACCGGCATGCCCTCCCAGCGCTCCATGGGACGTGATTCACCGCGAGCGACATCCGATGAAATTTCGAACGGCAGGCCATCGGGCGAAAAGAAGCGGAAACCATAGCCACCGCCTGGCGAATCCAGCTCGCGGGGCTCGTGAATGATCTTGCAGCCGGCATCGCCGATTTTCGCGCGCATGGTGTCGACATCGTCGCGGCTGTCGGCTGCGAGCGCTATCACCTCCACGCAATTGCTCTCGCGCTTGTGGACGCGGACAACATGATGCTCATCGTGACCATGGGTTTTGAACCAGGCGACGTCGTCGGAGGCCTCCACTTCGACGAGACCCCAGTCGTCTGCATAGAATTTGCGCTCTGCGTCAAAGTCTTCGACGCCGTATCCGACATAGCGAATTTCGGTAACTCGGCTCATTACTCAGTCCTCAATCTTGATGTATCAAATGGGTTTGGAGACGATCGCGAACATCTCGCGGGTGGCTTCCGCATTGTCGACCGGCGGGCCCTTGCCGAGCTGGCCGTGACAGATCGCCAGGGACTTTTCGACGATGAACTTGCAGCGGTCGAAGCGACGGTCGCGATAAGCCTGAAAAGCGGCTTCCGGTCTGTCATGCGTGGTCAGCTCGTCGGCCAGAACAAGGCTGTCTTCGATTGCCATGCCGGCGCCCTGGCCGAGATGCGGCGTGGTGGCGTGGACGGCATCACCGAGTAGCACGACCCGGCCCTGATGCCATTGGCCATAGAGCATCATCTGCTCGAGCGGCCGGTAGACGACGCCTTCGTCATCGGTAATCTCAGCCGCCAGCTTCTGAATTTGTGGCGGTGCGGCGGACAATTTTCCGCGCATGGTCTGGGCCATGCCCGTTGTCTCATAGACCGGCTTGTCCGGTTCCGGCGTCGTGACATACATGTACATCAGCTCTTTGCTGATCGGCACCAGACCGATGCCGGTCGGGCCGTTATAGACATGCAGCGCATTGAGGTCGTCGGGACGCTGGAAATTATAGCGCCAGACCGATTGGCCGGTAAATTCCGGTTTCTCGGCATCCGGCATGATTTTCCGGCGGGTGTCGGAATAGACTCCGTCTGCGCCGACCACGATGTCAAATTCCTCGGTCTTCCCGTCGGAAAAGCTGACGCGTACCGTGTCGCCCAAATCGTCTATTGCATCGGCAACAACGCCGAGGCGGATTTCCGCGCCCGATGCCTTGGTCCGGTCCCCCAGAACCCGGTGCAGGGCGGGTCTGCCGATGCCGACATTGGCCGGATAATTTTCAGCGAGGCGAGGGGCCGGAATTTCAGCCACTCTGGTGCCGTCGGGCATATGGATGGCGATCGTGTCGAACGGTACACCGGCGCTCAGATAATCTTCGAGCAGGCCCAGTTCCGACATTGCCCGGATGACATTGGACTGCTGGATGATGCCGACACCGTAGACCGACCAGTCGGGGTCTTTCTCGATGACCGTGACCCGGTGGCCTTTCTGGCGCAGGGCAATTGCCGCAGTCAGTCCGCCTATGCCGCCGCCGATGACAAGAATATTGAGATCGTTCATGGCTAGAATACATCCATGTCATTGGCGACAACCACGGGACCGTCATAATGGTCAGCGATATCGCGCAGATATTCGAAATGCTTCGGGTCGCCCCGTTCACGACCAGCGAAGTGGGTCACGATAACAGACTCCACGCCCGCCCTTGCCGCCATCTCGCCAACATCCTTCGGCAAGAGGTGGTGGTTGCGAAGGTGCTGCTCGATTCCTCTCGCAACGGCCTCCGGAATATTCGGGTTTGCCTGACGGATAGTCATGATGGTGTCGTCAACATCCATCATCTCGGCCACGAGCAAATCTGCGCCAGCAGCCAGTTCCTCGACCGCTGTGCTTGGGCCCGTATCGCCGGTATAGACAATGGACCGTCCAGGCAAATCGAACCGGAATGCCAGCGACTCAAAACGGCGGGCTAAATCACTGTTCGCCTCGAAACTGTAGTGCGAATTTTTTCTTACGCTTACTTTCATGCCTGCAATTTCGACGCTGCCAAGGTCGCGCAGTTCGGTAACTTCGGTAAGCTCGTTCAAATCGGTCTTGGGCGCTCCGGGCACGCCATAGCCTGCCGTTGCTCCCGGGATCATGGATGCGAGCAAACCCGCAACCAGTTCCTTGGTGCCCGGGGGACCGTAAATCCGCAGGCGCGGGGGCGAATTCGTCTGGGCGCGCAGGCCGAGGAGCGCCCCGAGCCCGCCTGTATGGTCCCAGTGCAGATGGCTTAAAAAGACAGCGTCGACTTGCGCTGTGCGGAGGCCGAACTTGGCAAGCTGTCCGGAGGTACCGTCACCGACGTCAACCAGAATGTTCTGCCCCGCTGCGATGAGAAGGTTGGCCGGCTGCGATCTGGTGGGACTCGCTACCGGACCGGCTACCGTGCCCAGCGTTACCCATTGACCGGCATCGGCGACTTCTGCGGTTGCCGAAGGCGCTGCCTCTGGCTTCTGAGCGTGGAGAGGGGCGCTGGCAAGCGTGAATGCGCCAGCCAGTGCAATTGCAGATCTAATCATGATTCTCTCCAATCAAAACTCGACCTTGGCCCGCACGCCATACTGGCGACGAGGGTTGTGTTCGCCATAAAACGCACCGGAGCTGCCAACATTGCTGTTTACCAAATAGCGTTCGTTAAACGCATTGTTGACGAATGCAGAGATCGACCAATTTGCCTCGGTCGGCTCAAGCGTCAGCTGGAAATTGGCGGTAATATAGGCATCCGAAACGGTCTGTGGCGTGAAGGACAAGTCGGTCTGCTGCTTACTGCGATAGGATGCATCAGCAAAGAAGGTGAGGTCGAAATCACCCAGTTCGAAGACCTGCTCAAGCGCCAGATCAAGCGAAATTTCAGGCGAATAGAGCAGCTCGGTCCCACCACATTCAAAGTTCTGGAAGCCGTTGACGACCCCGACATTCTCACATCCGAAGCGCCCGGTTGCAGGGTCTGAGATCAGCGTAAGCTGGTCAAGTGTTGCATCCAGATATTGGAACTTCAAACCAAGTTTGGTGGTCCCGGTTGGTGCCCATAGCACATCCAGATCGAGCCCCTTGATGGTGGAGTCGCCGTTGGCCGTGCCGAAGTTGGGGGCATCATCGATCGTTGAGAAATAGGTGATTTGCTGACCCTTATACTCCCAATAGAACGCCTCGACGTTAATCTGGAGCGTGTCGCCCAGGAACCGGTTCTTTGACCCGATCGTGAAGGCATCGATAAATTCAGGATCAAAGCTCAGGCCACCGCCGGCGCCTACAGCGCTAAGCTCGACCCCGCCTGCGCGGTATCCGCGTTCATAGGTGGCATAGAGAAGACTGTCAGGAGCCAAATCATATTCAAGACCCACGCGATAGGTCGGCTCTTTCCAGCTGTCGTTGCTAGTCAGCCCCTGCCCGGCACCGCCATCGACGATAAAGCCGGCAGAGCCGTTGATCAGCGGATAGAAACCATCGTTGATCGTGGAGTTGGGTGGAATGAAACCACCGGCGATGAGCCCGTCCACGTAAGCCTGCGGGTCTGTGGTTGGCGGCAGCGCTGGATAGTTCTGTGCCTGACAACCCGCAAAGTCAGGGATAGTGAAGGGCGCACCGGGGAATGGCTGTACCTCAAGCGGACAAATCGTCAGGAAGGTGAAATCATCACCTCTGACATATTTGCTGTCCTCGGTGTAACGGCCGCCAACGCTGATGCGGAACTCGTCCGTCACATCGAAGGTGAGCTGTGCAAATGCAGCCCAGGAGTCGCCGCCATTGGTCCAGTTCTGGATTGGCGCTACTGCCACCTGGTAGAAGTTAGCTGCAAAATCGACCTCTTCCTCGAAGTAGAACAGGCCAAATACGCCGTTGACGGGCCCGTCGAGATCGGTCGCGAAGCGCGCTTCGATAGAAAACTGGTCGCCGCTTTCCTGCGTCGGGGCGGGGGCGAAGCCCGGCCCAACAAAGGCGTAGTCCTGAGAATATTCCCGATATGCCGGAATGATCGTAATCGTACCGGCATCAAGCTCGAAATTGATCTCGGCATTTACACCGGTGTAGGAAAGATCCTGAAAAACGTCTTCGGTTCTGATTGGCGGTAGCAGCGCAAACGATGGACCCTGAAAGGTGTTCACCCGGAACGCATTGGAGGCCGCGCTCGTTGAGCCGCTGTCGATGTCGACACCCGTGGGCGTGAAATCGGTCTGCGAGCCCGGCGTGTTGCTAAAGAAGCCCAGCAGCGCGCCCGTATTGCCTTTGCCACCAATATCTGTGTGGTCCACTCCAACCCGAAGACTGATACGGTCGGTCGGCTCAACCAGCAACTGCGCCCGCACCGACGTGGCATCGAGATCGGATGTACCATCATCGTTGAAACCATCGCGCTGCTGATGGCTGCCGGCGACACGCAGCGCCGCAATATCACCCAGCGGCACGTTCAGAGCGCCCTGAATTCCGAATTTGTCGAAATTGCCATATTCGGCCTGGACATATCCCGTTGTATCGCCAAGCTTGGGCGCGTTGGGGATGTAGTTGACCACACCGCCCGTTGCATTTCGGCCATATAAGGTGCCTTGCGGACCTTTCAGGACCTCGACGCGTGCCATGTCGTAGAAATTGAGCCCGGCAGCGGAGCTCGCGCGGCCCAAATAAACGCCATCATAGTTCTGCGCGACGCCTGAATCCTGAAGCGGGTTTACGGTCAATGCGCCGACGCCGCGGATGAACAGGCTGGTCAGCGGGCCACCGCCGGGGTTAACCCCGAGCGAAGGCGAAATTCGACCCAGATCCTTGGCGCTCTCGACATTAAAGCGCGTGAGCTGTTCTGAGGAGATGGCATCGATTGCCACCGCCGCGTCCTGCAGGCTTTCCTCGCGGCGTTGCGCAGTCACGACGATTACGTCCAGTCCACCGGTCTGCTCTGCTTCACCTGCAGACTGCGAGTCACCACCCGTTTGCGCTGACTCAGCCGCTGCTGCTATATCTGCGACTTCTTCTGCATAAGCTGGTGTCGCTGCAATCGCGGCGACGCAGGCTACTGACAGTGCAATCCTTGAAATGGTGGCTTGATTGAAATTACGACGCATAGGTCCTCTCCCATAAACATGTGCCCGGATTTCCCGGTGCCTCTGGAAATGAGATAGAACCAGTCCTTCGAAAGATATAACTTTTTGTTTTTGTTGTAATGCATAAATTATGGTTATACATTGATGGCGCGGGCTGAACCGCCTGCAAGATGGCTCAGGGATAGAGAAAAAGATGCGGCTGGACAATTTCGATCTCAATTTGCTCGTGGCTTTCGACATCCTGCTACAGGAAAAAAATGTCACCAAGGCAGCAGCCAGAGCGCATGTGACGCAAGCAGCAATGAGCGCACAACTGAAGCGCCTTCGGGAAGCTTTTCAGGACGAGATACTGGCGCAACAGGGCAAGAAAATGGTGCCGACTCCCTATGCGCTGGCGATGCATCCCGAGATTACCGAAACCATCGCGGCGCTGCGCTCCCTTATCGCACGCAAAGGCAGATTTGATCCGACAACGTCCGAGCGCGAGTTCAAGATCGCTGCCTCGGATTATATAACGACCGTGTTGCTGGTCCCCCTGCTGGGTGCAATCGCAAAAATTGCTCCCTTCGTGAAACTGAATATTTCCCTGCCCTATACCAATACCAACAAATCGATGGCCGACGGCGAGCTCGACATGTTCCTCGGTCCCGAATCCTTCGCGCACCCCGACCATCCGTGTGAACTGATATTCGAAGAGCGGCACGTCCTTGTGGGCTGGTCGGGAAATCCTCACATGGAAGGAACAATGTCCGCCAAGCGCCTGGCCGCGCTCGGCCACGTGGGAGTCACAATCTCAGGCAGCGACACGTTCATTGATGCATGGATGCGCGAGACCGGTATCGAGCGCCGGATAGAGGTGCGCGCGCCCTCCTTTCTGCAGGCCCCCTTTCTGGTGCTGGAAACCAATCGTGTCTGCATCATGCACGAGCGACTGGCCCAGTCGCTGGCCGGGCGCCTCCCTCTGAGCATCGCGGAACTGCCCTTTGATGTCCCGCCCATGCGCGAGATGCTGCAGTTTCATGCAACACGGGACAAGGATCCCGGCCTCACCTGGCTGCGGGAGCAGATCAAGACTCTGGCGTCGCTCAGCTAGCAAAAGAAACGGTCAAGACGGCTGCTGTAAGCGGTCAAAAACAGCCGAGTTTGTTAAGTCCGCACGGGATATTGTCGCGAACAGGGCACCGTCGGAAATCCATGCGCGATAACCACATTATGAACATGCGCTTTTTTATATAGCGAGATTTCGTTTAAACAGTGGTCGCACTGATCGAGTGGTGGACAGGATGGATGTCCATTGCTCGCGATCCGGCCGCCCCGCGCTAATCTGGTCACTGCCGAACTCGATCGCCAAGGAAAGCACCGGTTTTGACCATTTTATAGTGCAAAGGACAGGGGCTGGCTTCGGGAGCGAAAGGCGGGCTTGGCCGGATAGTGTGTCCGCAATGGCTGCTTTGAGCCATAAATCGGGTGGCCGATGAAGATTTACGCAAGAAGCGATTATGTAAATCGTTGTAAATAGACAGCCAAAGCTCTGGTAAAGCTTCTGTAAATGATAGTAAAACTATGATCCTAAACGAAGATCATAGGCGATGTTAAACCATAGTCCTAAACGAAAATTACAGGCGATGTTACCGTATCAAGGGCCAGTTGGCCGCCGGGGGAATTGAAATGCGTATAGCGATAGCAGACGATGATTCGGAGATCATCGAATTTTTGGGAAAGATCGTTGAAGCACAAGGCTATGTCTATGCGGGCTATCCGGATGGAACCGCACTTTCCAATGCCTTACTGCGTGACACGTTCGATCTCGTCATCCTCGACTGGAACATGCCCGGGAAAAATGGCCTGGAAATATTGCAGTGGATGGAAGAGGCGGTGGAAGACCGCCCGCCAGTGATCATGATGACCAGCCGTTCTGCCAAACAGGATATCAGCGATGCACTGAACGCGGGTGCCGATGATTATATCACCAAGCCCGAAGACAAGAATGTCATCGCCGCCCGTGTCAATGCGCTGCTGCGCAGGAACAGCGGCGCATCGGCCATGGAAACCACGGCCCAATATGGTGACTATCTGTTCAATCGAATCGAACAGACGGTCAGGCACGGCGACAAGGAAATTGCCCTGACAGCAAAAGAATTCGAACTGACCGATCTTATGTTCCGCAATCGCGACCGGACTTTGTCGCGGCGTTATATAATGGAGACGGTCTGGCGGACGAATGCGCATCTCGCGACACGTACCCTCGACATGCATGTTTCGCGAATCCGGTCCAAGCTTGCGCTGAAACCGGAAAACGGGTTTCGGATTTTTACGGTTTTCGGCTATGGCTACAGATTGGAGACGTTCAGTAACGGAGGGTAATAGTGTTTGAGGAATCCAGGAGCTGGATGCCGCCGTCGGGCCTTCGCCTGTTGCTCGCATTGCTCATTGGCGCTTTGGCCGTTGCCCCCGGTGAAGCCGTTGCCCAGAAGCAACCGGATTCGGAGCCAGTCACCTATGTCTTCAAGCGTGGCGACACGCTGTTCGGCCTCGCCAATGACTATCTGCGGAAATTGTCCGACTATCGCACAGTGCAGCGGCTTAACCGTATTGCCGATCCCCATCATATGCCGGTTGGAACATCCCTCCGGATCCCGGTTGCCCTGCTGAAATATCGCCCGAGCGAGGCCAGGCTGAGCGCGTTTCGTGGAAATATTGCCATCGTTTCGAATGGCCAGAACCGGACGGCGGTGGCGGGGATGACTATCGGGGAGGGCAGCAACATCAAGACGGCTGCGCGCAGTTTCCTGACGCTGCAGCTGGAAGACGGGTCGCGCGTTTCCCTGCCATCGAACAGCCATGTCCGGATTACCCGCCTGCGGCATATTCTGCTGACCGACAGCATTGATTATGAACTGGCCGTCGACAAGGGCCGGATGCGCTCGAAAGTCGCGCCGCTGGAAAGAAAGGCTGACCGTTATCGCGTCCGCACTCCGGTTGCGGTTTCCGCCGTGCGCGGGACGGATTATCGGACCAGAGTGGATGAAATGTCCGGCACGGCCTTTTCCGAAACGGTTGAGGGCGAAGTGGTTGTGGCGGCGGGCGAAAGCCTGAGCGGGGCGACATTGCTGTCCATCCCCGCCGGTACCGGCGCCGCAGCGACGGTGACCGGAGCGCTTGCGAAAGCGGAACTGCTGCCGCCACCGGAACTTCTGGATCCCGCAAAATTGCAGTCCGAGGCGGAATTGCAATTCGCAGTCGAACCGAGCGAACCCGCCGTCGGCCATCGAATCAGCATCGCATCGGATGCCGGCTTTGTCGATATCGTCGCGGAAACAATGGTGCAGGGCACGCTGCTGGAGCTGCCGACGATTCCCAACGGTCGCTATTTCGCCAAGATCACGGCGCTGGCGGCAGACGGTTTCGAGGGCATGCCCGCCACCTATAGTTTCAAACGCCAGCTCAGCACCTTGGGCGGCAGCGCCGATGCCGGTGATTTCGGGTATCGCTTCAAATGGTTCGGCGAAGGCGAGGGAACGCGATATTATCGGCTGCAGGTCCTGAAAGACAGCAAGACATCGGTGCCGATCATCGACGAAACCGGGCTTTCGACCGATACGGTCACGCTGTCGGATCTGGCGGACGGGGAATATTTCTGGCGCGTCGGCGTGATCCAGTTTTCGAGTGATCCCGATGATCCGGAAGCGATAGAAAAATGGACCGACTTCGAAAAAATGACCGTGGCCAACTAGCGGTCCGAGTCCGGCTTTTGACCGAAGCTTCGCCAAGGCCTTTGCGCCGATGAGACTGCGCCAGCGCCTGGTGGCGGAATGGCTGGCCGTGGCATTGCTGGCCTCCGGGATGGTGGCGGCACTGGGCTATTGGGACAGTCTGTCGCGCTTCGACAATCTGGTTTATGACCAGCTCGCCGGCATCGATCGCCCGGACGCGTCTCCGGATATACTGATCGTCGAGATCGATGAAGAGAGCCTTGCCGCTTATGGCAAATGGCCATGGCCACGCCAGCGGCATGCGCAGCTTTTCGAGCAGCTGGTTGCCGGCAAACCGAAGGCGACCGGTTTCGATGTTCTGCTCAGCGAACCGGGGGACTCCGAGGATGATCAGCAACTGGCGCAAGCGATGGCGAGGGTGACGAACCTGTTCCTGCCGCTGCACTTCGTCTTTCCCGGCAGCAACGGCGCAGAATTTGATGTCAGACAGCCGATCGCCCCTTTTACGGCCGTGGCAACCGGTCTCGGGCATGTCAATCTGCTGTTTGATCCCGACGGCGTGGTTCGTCGCGCCAATCTCTGCTTTGGCGAGAAGCATTCGGGGGCGGAATGGCCGCATCTGATGGAGAGAATCTACCAGAACGTCGAAGGCGGTTCTTCTGCTGCCTATGACCGGCTGGACAATTGTGAGCAAAAGCTGCTGCTGCCCTTCGCCGAGCGTGGTGGTTATCAATCGATATCCTATGCGGCCCTGGCCAGCGGAGAGGTGCCGCCCGCGTTTGTCGAGGACAAGATCATCCTGATCGGCGCGACGGCCAACGGCATGGGCGATCAATATCCGGTGCCCCTCGGGGATGGCGGTACGCTCGCCGGAGTCGAGATCATGGCGAATCTCTACAGCGCGATCGTGCGCGATAATTTCATCCGGCCGGTCACGTTTACCCAGCATTTGTTGCTGTCGCTGCTGCCGGTCTGGATATTGCTGCTCGGTTTCTGGCGCTGGCGGCCGCGGACCACGATCATGATATCCTTTGCCCTGATAGCAACGATATTGCTGGCGAGCGCCGCGTTGATGCAATTTTCCCTGTGGTTCGCGCCGGGAATCGCCTTGCTCGGGGTGTTGATCGTCTACCCGGTCTGGGGCTGGCGCCGATTGCAGGCGACGAGCGATTTCATGGATGGCGAACTGGAGCGTTTCGGCCGGTCGAAGGTCGACATACCGATCATGCGGACGGAGCTCGGACCTGTCGATGTGATCACCGGACAGGCGGAACAGCTGACCCACGCGATTTCCCATGTCCGTGACTTGCGGCGGTTTATCAGCGATGCGCTCAGGAACCTGCCGGATCCGATGTTCATCACCGATCTGCGCGGCAAGGTGACTTTCGTCAACCGGCTGGCCCAGACCGGAATGGAAGATGGCGCCCAGAATCTGGCGCTCGATGACATGCTGAACCGCTTTGTCTCGGCCGAGGACCTGCAGGACGTGAAGGATTATCTCAACCAGAAGAGCAGGCCGACCAGGCAGGATTATGTCGAATTCACCTCGAGCGACGGGCGGATTTTCGCCATGCGCCGTGCGCCGGTGGCGTCGGACGAGGGCTTGCTGCGGGGCTATATCCATTATCTGGCGGATATCACGGAAGTGGCCAATGCGGCGCAGCAACGGGAGGAAGTGTTGCAATTGCTGTCGCATGACATGCGGGCACCGCAGGCCGCCATTCTGGCTCTTCTCGATGGCCGGGAAGCCGACGAAACCACCGGCCGGATCGAGAGTCATGCGCGTCGCACGCTGGCACTGGCCGACAATTTTGTCGGACTGGCCCGAATCGATGCCAGCGAGTTTTCCGGCGAGGATATCTTGCTCGCGGAGCTGGTCGAGGAAGCCAATGACAGTCTCTGGCCGCTCGGGCAGGCGCGCGGCATCCGTTGTGACGTCGATGACCAGTCGGATGGCGCCTTTGTCCATGTCGAGCCTTCGAGCCTCTACCGCTCCTTCGTCAACCTGATCGACAATGCCATCAAATATAGCCCGGATGGCGGCGTTGTGACGATACGGATCCGGGTGACGGATCTGGATGGCCAGCCCTTCGTCTCGGTAGCCATATCCGATCAGGGCGAGGGCATATCCGAAGCCGTGATCGGTCAGCTTTTCGAGCGCTTTGCCAGCGATGACACAACGGCCCATTCATCCATCAAGGGCGCCGGTCTGGGGCTGAATTTCGTTGCCAAGGTGATCGCCAGACACGGCGGTCATATCAGGGGCGAAAACCCGCGCGATGGCGGCGCCTGTTTCACCGTGCTGTTACCCATGGCTCCCGATCTCGAGGATCAGGCGGGCTGAGTCACTCGATGCCCTGACGGGTGCGGACGCTGCTCCGCGGGCCGGCCGTGGGCTCCTTGTCCAGCCCCGAGAGAGCGGAATCGATCAGGTGGGGCAGGGACTGGGCGATTGTGCCCTTGCAATGATATTCCGCGGCGCTGCCGGAGTAGAGCTTGCGTCCGCGGACCTGGTCGAAAAGACTCACCGTCAGCCGATGCTCGCGATCCTTGCAGGACTGGAATCTTTTCTGCTTTTTCGCCGGCGTGATCGACTGTGCGGCTTTGTCGGTGCCAGCCTCGACGGCGATATCGGCCGGCCGGTCGGCCAGCGCGACATGGACCAATATCGATGCGTTCGAAGAGGATATATATCCCCTCCGTTCCAGCGATTGCGTGACCAGATCGCGGGCATCGACCAGATCGCGGTTGGCCACGGCATCGACCGGCGAGGTGGTGAATGTCTTCTGTTCGGACGGGGCAACCAGCTGGTGGGTCTGGACGCGGGTCTGGATCGGTCCGGCACAGCCGGAAACCGCCAGTGCGCTTGCCAATATCCATGAGACTGTCCGGATCATCGACTTCTCCGCAGGTTGCATTCAAAGGGAATTGATAATCCGCCGGGCCGGAAAAGTCACGCAGATTGGCATGACCCTTTCGGGTCTATCGGGTCAGCGCGTAGTAGAGCACATAGAGCCAGGAGAAGAAGCCATGGATGATCGCCCAGAGGATCGACTTGTGCGTGGTGAAGCTGATCGCGATCGCAAGCGCACTGCCAAAGCCGACACCTTTGCTGACGATTTCCTTGCGGACATATGTGGCTCCTCTGCTCATCGGCGATTCTCCAGGGGCATAATCTTCAGGACGCATCCGCTCGGGCTTGGTCTTGCCGGCCATGATCAGGCCGCTTCCCGGGCCCGGTCGGACAATTCCTGATTGAGCATTTCGGCGAGCAGGAAGGCCAGTTCCAGCGATTGCGCGGCGTTCAGACGCGGATCGCAATGGGTATGGTAACGGTCACCGAGCGATGCATCGGTGATGGCCACACCGCCGCCGGTGCATTCGGTCACATTCTGGCCGGTCATTTCGCAATGGATGCCGCCGGCAAAAGTGCCCTCGGCCCGGTGGACAGCGAAAAAGCCGCGTACTTCGCTCAGGATACGGTCGAACGGCCGCGTCTTGTACCCGCTTTCCGCCTTGATCACATTGCCGTGCATAGGATCGCAGGACCAGATCACCGGATGACCCGATTTTTTGACAGCGCGTACCAGAGGCGGCAGCCCGCTTTCGATCTTGTCGTGGCCAAAGCGCGTGATCAAAGTGATCCGGCCGGGTTCGCGCGCCGGATTGAGCGTGTCGAGCATTTTCAGCAAAGCATCGGGAGTCAACGATGGCCCGCATTTCAGCCCGATCGGGTTGCCGATGCCGCGCAGGAACTCGACATGGGCAGAGCCCTCGAACCGGGTCCGGTCGCCGATCCACAGGAAATGTGCGCTGGTGTCAAACCAGTCGCCGGTCAGGCTGTCCTGACGGGTCAGGCATTGCTCATAGGGCAGCAGCAGGGCTTCGTGACTGGTATAGAAAGATGTGGCCTTCAACTGCGGAACCGTGTCCGGATTGATGCCGCAGGCTTCCATGAAGGCCAAGGCTTCGCCGATCCGGTCCGCCATTTCCTCGAATTTCTTCGCCCACGGGCTGCGTGCCATGAAATCATGGGTCCAGCCGTGCACCTGCTTGAGATTGGCATAGCCGCCGGTCGAAAAGGCCCGGAGCAGGTTGAGCGTCGCCGCGGCCTGGTTATAGGCACGGATCATCCGCTCGGGATCGGGATCCCGGCGGCTGCTGTCAAATTCGATGCCGTTGATGATATCGCCGCGATAGCTGGGAAGCTCGACGCCATCCTGCACTTCGACATTGGACGAGCGCGGCTTGGCAAATTGCCCTGCCATGCGACCGACCTTTACGATGGGCAGCTTTGACGCATAGGTCAGGACCACCGCCATTTGCAGAATGACGCGAAATGTATCGCGAATATTGTTCGGATGAAATTCCGCGAAGCTTTCGGCACAGTCTCCGCCCTGCAGCAGGAACGCCTTGCCAGCCGCCACTTCTGCCAGATCCTGTTTCAGGCTGCGGGCTTCACCGGCAAACACCAGCGGCGGATAGCTGCCGAGCAGCTCTTCCGTTTCCGCGAGTTTTGTGGCGTCCTTATATTCGGGCATGTGCAGCCCTTCAAAATCCCGCCAGCTATCTGCCGTCCAATTTGTCGCCATTCGAGCGCTCCGCTTCATTTCCAATAAAATCGAGAGCCTTTAGGCGGGAGTCAAGGGCAATGGCAAGGGAAACCCAGTGTTGGTTGCCCGCGAAACTATCGGGGGAACGGGGCTGCCGGCTAGCCCCCGGGCTTTTTCTTCCAGCTGCCACTGTCGCGGAACTCGGGTTTGATTTGGCCAGCATCCGGCAATCTCTGTCCGGCATAGGCCTGATCACCGCCTCTGGCCCTTGCCTGAGCGCTATAATCGGGCGCCTTGTAGGTTCGGGGTATCTGCACATCCGGCGCCAGGCCGGAGCGGTTATTGCGAAGGGCATGATCGGCAGCAAGCGCGGCGGCCCTGTCAGCTTGCGCGGCTTCCGTTTCGGCCTTGCGGCGGGCTGCCTCATAGGCCTGTTCCAGTGCAATCGGATCGAGCGCTGTAGCAGAACCACCGTCGCGGACGGCATTCTCGCGACGGGGCTTTGGTGCCGGTAAAGGCTCTCCGCCCGCATATTTCTGGCTGAAGGCGCTGGCTTTCCCCGCATTGCCTTTCCAACTGTAGAAGCGATGAGCTCCGACCGTTCCGAGAAACCGCAGGCTTGGAGCCCAATATGGATAGACATAGCTTGCATGATAATGGGTGGCCGTGCCGACGGTGGTGTAGCTTTTCCCCGCCAGTGCTTCCGCTGCGACCTTCTTGGCGCGGTTCCAGTGAAAGCTTGCAGCCTTGCGGCGCAGCGAACCGTCGCATGTATAGGTAAACTGACAACCGGTCGCCCGCTCGCTGCCCTGATAGATCACGCCGCATATCGTGCCGGGATAGCTCGGGTGACGGACCCGGTTCAATATCACCTGGGCAACGGCGCGCTGGCCGGCATCGGGTTCCATCCCGGCTTCATAATAGATCGCCTGCGTCAGGCAATATAACGCCCGGCTGTCATCTGTCGTCGAGCCGCGGAAGGCGATCGGGCGGATCAGATGCGCTGTCATCGCCCGGTCCGTATCGTTGCCGATGCTATCGGGTAAACCGTCAATCGCTCCGGTTTCGGCGAGCGGATCGGCACCAAATCCCCCGTAATTGCGAGGAATCGCATAATTGGGATCGAGAAAATAAAAGGCGGAGCCGGCAAAATTTTCTTCCGCGCGTTCGACCGGTTGCAATTGTGAACTGCTGGCGCGGAACTGCTGCGCATCGACGCTCGATTGCGGCAGGGTTGCCGGAATCAGGAGCAGGCTGCACAGAAACAGCACCGTCAATATTCGTTCGCGGATCGATAGCCTGGCAAGGGACCCGGCCCACTGGCCCGATTGTGACGGGCGGGAGTCGATAGCGGGCCGGTCGACCTGAGGTTCGACTGGCCCCTGTTCTGCTCTGGTCAGCCGCTCCGGACACGCGCGACCCTGCCCGTAATCGGGAATATTGTTGCTCAGAGGCGGAACATAGGGTGGAGGTACGCGCACGTGTTTTCTAATGCCTGATTTGGCCCAGCAGGGCAGATGGCGCGGAATATAGCCGTCTGTGACGGCTGATGCGCGCTGCTTGAATATGCTGTTTCAACATGGGACGCGTTTGTCTGGAATATTAAACGGTTAACGCAATATTCTGCGCCTGCCTGCGAACCAGATACTGCGCGAGAAAATAACCGGCTATGCCGAATATTACCCCGCCAATGGCCGGGGCGACTATGATGCCGTCCAGCCCGTAATATTCGCGGCCGAGCCAGAGAAAGGGAAGGATTCCCAGCGTATTGCGCAGCCAGTTCATCAGAGTAGACCAGCCGGGATGGCCGAGATTGTTGCAGGCGGCGTTGCTGATGAACAGCATGCCGTTGAAGAAGAATAGGGGAGTCAGCAAGACGGCAAATAGCCAGAACACGTGTCGGCCGTCCCCGACCAAATGAAAGGCATCGCTGATCGTGCTGCTGAGCAGATAGAGGATCGGCCAGATCAGGAGGGTGTAAGCAAGGGCGAACAGCGTGGCCTGCCGGATCGTCGTGCGGACCCGATCATATTGCAGTGCGCCGAAATTCTGGCCGATGATCGGTCCGACCGCGCCGGACAGCGAAAACATCAGGCAGAATGCCACCGGTACGACCCGGCTCACGACCGCGAAGCCGGCGATCACGTCATCGGAATAGTCGGCGATGAAGCGATAGGAGATGAAACCCCCAATCGGCGTCGCGACATTGGTCAGGACCGCCGGAAACAGAATCGCCGTGATCGGCCGGATGTCGGCACGAAAGCCGGGCAGGGTGAAGCGCTCGAAGCCGCCGTAATTTCTGATAATCGTCCGGATCGCATAGAGTGCCGAAACGACGACTGCACAGGCGCTGGCGACCGCCGCGCCGTTGATCCCCCAGTCAAAGCCAAAGATGAAAATCGGGTCGAGAATTGCATTGGTGATGCCCATGCTGAGCGTGACATGCATCGATCGGCGGGCCGCGCCATGGGCGCGCAGGAAGCCGGAGCAGACCATCGCGGCCGCGCTGGCCGGCATGAATGGTGCGACGATCCGGATATAACCCGTTGCCGCCTGATTGGCCGCACCGTCGGCGCCTGCCAATTCCAGAATTCCGGGGGCGAACTGAAACAAGAGCAGCGCCAGGGGAATCATCATCAGCATGCTGAGCACCAGGATGTTCGTCAGGTAACGGCGTGCCTGATCCGGATCACCCCGGCCGATATGGCGACTGGCCAGCGCGCTGGTGGCGATCATCAGGCCGATATGGAAAGCCGTGCCGAAGAACAGGATCGTGGCGGCAAAGCCCATTGCCGCGGTCAGCGAGCTGTCGGCCAGTTGCGCGATGTAGAACAGATCGGCAAAATCCACGAGAAATATGGTCAGCGTGCCGATGCTGGCGGTCAGCGTCATGCTGGTGATATGCCGTAACAGACTGCCGGTCAGGAATATGGCGGGTCGGGTCGCGATAATACTGTTCCACTGCAGATCGCCTTGGCCGGAACTGGCAATGGCGGAAAAGATAATTTGCCCTATAGTCTTTTGCCAAGGGGTCAATTCCTCTCTATTGGAAAATGATCTTTGGAGAGGGGCAAATGGTCTATCGAAAAGCACTGGTCGCGCTGATGATTGCGACATTGGCAGGTTGTTCTGCAGCGGAGGAGGAGAATATATCCTCGTCGCCGGACCGCGATGTTTTCGAGCGTCGCAACACCGCGCCTGACCCGGCGGACAATACCCTGGAACCGCGGCGGGCCGAACAGGCCTATGCCCGAATCGCGCTCAATTGCATCAACAAGCAATATCCCAACAAGATCAGCCATGTCCTCAACAGCGCTGCCGATGTCGCCGAGCCGGCAAAGCTGACACCGATATTCTATGGCTGTTTCGACTGGCACAGCGCTGTTCACGGCCATTGGCTGCTCACCCGACTCTGGGGACAGGATCTGGTGCCGGAGATGGACGAGGAAATCGCGGCCGCGCTGAAGGCAAATTTTACCGCAGAGAAGGTCGCCGGTGAACTGGCCTATTTCCAGGGTGCGGACCGGACGGCGTTCGAGCGGCCTTATGGTATCGCATGGTTTCTGCAACTGACGGCCGAATTGCGCGATATCGCGAATGGCACGGGCGGAAAGGCCGAGCAGGCGAAGCTATGGCTGGCCCGGCTGCAACCGCTGGAAACCCTGATCGTCGGCAATATCAAGGACTGGCTGCCGAAACTGGCCTATCCCGTCCGGCTGGGGACACACAACCAGTCCGCCTTCGCCTTTGGCCTGTTCCTCGACTGGGCCGCGCGCAGCGGCGACCGGGAGCTGGCCGCTCTGGTGCGTGAGAAAAGCCTGAGTTTTCATCGCCAGGACCGCGATTGTCCAATGGCTTATGAACCTTCGGGAGAGGATTTTCTGTCTTCTTGCCTGATGGTGGCCGACCTGATGCGGCGGGTGATGGATGGCGATGAATATGCCCGCTGGCTGTCCGCTTTCCTGCCCAATATCCCCGAGGATGGCAGCGGTGACTGGCTGGCGGTCGGCATTGTCAACGATCCGACGGACGGGAAGCTGGTTCATCTCGACGGGCTCAACCTGTCGCGAGCGTGGGCGCTGGAAGGCATGGCTTCCGCGCTTCCGGCCGGTGACGCGCGCCGCGCATCGCTTCTCGCATCTGCCAGGCTGCACGGCGATTCGGGAGAACAGGCCGTGCGGACGCCGCATTATTCCGGTAGCCACTGGCTTGCCAGTTTCGCGACTTACTGGCGGACCCGGCGGGGAATTGATGCAACCGGCAGCAATCCGGATTCGTGAAGCCAAGTCCGTCCATCCGACCGGCGCGCATCGTCGAGAGCCGAACGCCAAGTCTGTTTTACCGGCTGTTTCCCGTCAATCGCGATCTCGCGATCAAGTCGATTTTTGGCGTGTGGGGTGCCTATTTCCTGTTTGTCACCAGCCGTGTCCTATATGTGCCGCAGAGCAATCCAGACGCCCTGTTCGTGCAGCGCATCCTGATGACCAGCATTTGCATTACCGTCACCTGGCTGCTCTATCGCCTGCTGGTCATGGTGCGTTGCAAAGGCATGGGGGCGGCGATTTTCATGCTCAGCCTGCCGACCATGGTCCTGGCCAATTATATCGCGCTCGTCGACCAGATCGTTTTTAATCATGACGCCGGCTTGTTCGACTTTTCCTATCTGCTCAATCCAGTCGATTTCGCAGCATTCGACTGGGCCTATGTCCTGGACGAAGCATTTACCCGCTATTTCATTCTGGTCAGCTGGGGAGCCTTGTATCTGGCTCTGTCGCACAGCAAGAACGTACAGCGGATGATGGTGCACAGCCGTGAACTAGAGCGGGTCAACCGGTCGAGTGAATTGCGGGCTCTGCGTTACCAGTTGAATCCGCATTTTGTCTTTAATGCGCTGAACTCGGTCAGCAGCCTGATTATCGACCGGCAAAACGAGCAGGCGGAAAAGCTGGTCGATGACCTGGCCGACTATATGCGGGCGGTTCTGACCGGTGGTGCGCAGGACATGATTACCGTGGAGCAGGAAATTGCCCAGCAGGTGCGCTATCTTGAAATCGAGCGCATGCGTTTTCCGCAGCGGCTGCTCTATTTTGTCGATGTTGAACCGGCGGCAAATGACTGGAGCATTCCGGCGCTGATCATCCAGCCGCTGATCGAGAATGCCGTTAAATTCGGCGTGTCAGCGGCGGACCAGCCGCTCAATATCATCATATCCGCGCGCGTGGAGGAGGATCGGTTGCGGATCAGTGTCGCCAATGACGGCAGAGTGGAAATCCCGCCGACGCAACCGCATGACCGGGCGGCGGGGACCGGGACCGGACTGACCAATATCCAGAGCCGGTTGCGGGCGTTATACGGGCAGAATGCGTCGCTGCTTTTGGCGAATAGCAGGGACGGCATGGCGATTGCGACCATCGTCCTGCCCGATCCCTCCCTGATCTTCGAGGATCTGTAAACATGGACCAGCCGCCGCCATCGGTGCTGATTGTCGATGACGAGCCGCTTGCCCGCACGCGGCTGAAAGCATTGTGCGAACGAATCCGGCTTTTCGGCGAGATTGCACTGGCCAATAGCGGCCGCCAGGCAGTCGAGAAAATCAGGCTGAAGCAGCCGGATATCCTGCTGCTTGATGTCGATATGCCTGATTTCTCCGGACTCAAGGTTGCGGAATTCTGCCAGGCGCTCGGCCATATGCCGGAGATTATCTTTACCACGGCGCACAGCACTTATGCGGTGCAGGCCTTTCGTCTGGAAGCCACTGACTATTTGCTGAAACCGGTGAAGGAGTTGCTGCTGCGCGAAGCGGTGGAGCGCGCCATTGCCAATCGGGCACGCGCTGTAAACAACGGGGAGGCGGATGCCGTCGGGCGGCTGTGGGTGCAGGACGGGGCCGGGGCGCTGCAACTGATGGTTTCGGATATCGAATGGGTCGAGGCGGAGCGCGACTATATGCGGCTATATCTGCCCGATCGCAGCTTTCTCGTGCATCAGTCGATGCGCTCGCTGGAACGACTGTTGCCCGACGAGCTGTTCGTGCGCGTGCACCGGTCCGCCATCGTGCGAAGGGATTGCATCGCCGAGGTCCGCCGCAAGGGGCGCAAGCGATATGTCATCTTGCAGGACGGCAAACAGCTGCCGATAGGCCCCCGCTATGCCGAGAGAATAGCCGGGTCCGGTCAGGCCGGGCGTTTGGGCGGATCCAGAACGGTCACCGAGTAACGCGGCGCCGGTGCCGGCTGTTGCAATCCGCCGACGTCTACGAATGTCTGCCTTTCGACATTATGGGGATGTTCCTTGGCCTCCGCCAGCGACAGGACAGGGGCAAAGCATATATCCGTTCCCTCCATCAGCGCGCACCATTGGTCGCGGGTCCTGGTCTTGAACAGCGCGGTCAGCTTTTCCTTCAGCACCGGCCATTGCCGGGGATTCATCTGGGCGTCGAAATCGGCATCGTCGGTCAGGCCGGCGACTTGCCGAAGCTCTGCGTAAAATTGCGGCTCGATCGACCCGATCGAGATAAATTTGCCATCGGACGTCTCGTAGCTGTCATAGAAATGCGCGCCGGTATCGAGCAAATTGACACCCCGTTCGTCCTGCCACTGGCCGATATTGTGAAAATCGAAAATCATTGCCATCAATGCGGCCGAGCCATCGGTCATCGCGCAGTCCACAACCTGACCGGTGCCGCCTGTTTTCGCGTGCAGCAGGGCGGAAACCATACCGAACGCCAGCATCATGCCGCCGCCGCCGAAATCGCCCACCATATTGATCGGCGGCGTCGGCTTTTCGCCGGCCCGCCCGAAAGCATGCAGGGCGCCGGAAATGGAAATATAGTTGATATCATGGCCCGCTGCGGAGGCGAGCGGTCCATATTGGCCCCAGCCGGTCATCCGGCCGTAAACAAGCTTGGGATTGTCGGCGAGCAGGATGTCGGGTCCCAGACCAAGCCGCTCCATCACGCCCGGGCGGAAGCCTTCGATCAGACCATCGGCATTTTTCACCAGCTCGCGGGCCGTCCTGATGCCTTCTTCGGATTTCAGGTCGATCTCGACCAGATTGCGGGACCGGGAAAGGGCAAGGCGCGGATCCGGGGCGGCCCCCGGACGGTGCAGAACGGTGACGGTCGCGCCCTGGTCGGCCAGCATCATGCCGCAGAAGGGGCCGGGGCCGATTCCTGCAAATTCGATGATGTTGATACCCGTAAGTGGTCCCGCCATGTCCTGCTCCTGTTTAATCGAATGATTAAACTGTCCTATGCAGGGAGGTTTCCCTAATCAAGCTTAATTTTGAGCCTTGATTCGCGGGTCAGCGCGTGCGTTGTCCCTTGCGCAATGGCGGAACCTTTTTTGTCTGCTGACGCAGATAGCGGGGCAATTCCATCTTCTTTTGTCCGACCGGCTGTCTCGCGAGCTTGGGGTCGATAGGATGATCGAAGGCCACGCCGAATCTGCCCTGCGCGACCCATGCCACACGACCGGTCACCTGACCGATATTGCGCAATTCCAGCTGAACCTTGTCGCCGCGCTTGGCGAGAACCTGTGCTTCAGCCATCAGGCCACCGGCCGACAGGTTGCGAATCCGGACTTCACCGCAATCATCGCCATCCACGAAGTTCAATGCAGCCTTGAGAAACAGGCTGTCGCGATCCAGCTGCCGCTTCGGTTGGTCAAGCGCCTGGCTGTTCATTTTCAGACTATCGTCAAAGGGCTCGTTCATGGGCTTCCCGTGGTCGGTAAATGTAAATACATGTCTCGCATAGCCAGTAGTAAGGCGAAATTGGTGCAAATTTCGTTAATTGTAATGACTGTTTCTTGCAGCGAATATGTGCAGTTCAACGGACCAGACACGTCGGCGCCGGCGACGAAATGTTGAGAATGCCTGGGCTTTCCGCCGAAGCAGAGGGGTAAGTCACTGGTCGCGCGAGATTTTCTCGTTCCGTTCATGCGCTTCCTGCGCTTCGACGGTCATGGTCGCGATTGGCCGGGCTTTCAGCCGATCGAGCGAAATCGGTTCGCCGGTGACCTGGCAGTAACCATATTCGCCCTCGTCGATCCGCCTCAGGGCCGCATCGATTTTGGAAGTCAGCTTGCGCTGGCGGTCGCGGGTCCGCAGTTCAAGGCCCCAGTCCGTCTCACTCGACGCCCGGTCATTGAGATCGGCTTCCTGAATCGGGCCGTCCTGTAAATGCGCCAGAGTCTCCTTGGATTCGTCGATGATTTCCTGTTTCCACTTTTTCAGAGCCCGTTTGAAATAGGCGAGCTGGCGCTCGTTCATGAACTCTTCGTCCTCGCTCGGTTCATAGCCGTTCGGGAGGACCTGCTCTGCGCCATTTTCTGTGGATGCTTTTTTTACCGAGGATGCCAACATACTCTCCAAACATCATGCCTGACCCGAACTTCGGAAGGCGGGACCATTTACAGGGCGGGCCTATACCCAGCGGAGTCACTGGAAACAAGGCGCAAAATCGCTATCCACCCAATAATCCGCTTATTGTAAAATTTTGCGCCAAAATTTGATTGGGCTTTATATATTTTTGCGTGATTGAATAAGGGGAATGCTGCTGCAATTGCGACGCAAAATGCGCTTTTCTTTCGGGATATCGTAAGAAAGCTGTCGGCATGAGTTCCAATTCGGGACATTAACCCTGAACGGGTACGATCTGTTAACCTATTTTTGCGTTTCGCACTCGAAAACAGCGTTAAAGCAATTGTTATTTACCAATTCTTCTGTCTTTCTTGCGCATGTCGAGGCCGCGATCAGTGGTGCTGCCTTCGAGAGGCAGGCTGATTGATGCGGTCCACAGCGGAAGAGAGATAGATTATGTCGGTACGTATGGCTTTGGCAAAATTATGCGCCTGCACTTGCGGGGGGGCACTCATTGGTGGTGGCGCAGTGCATGTTTCAGAGGCGCCAGCGGCCCCTTACGTCAAAAAGATGTCGAAAAAGAAACCGGTCCGGGCTCGGACGATCAGGAAGGGTGAGCCTGCCCGCAAGATCAAACGGACAAGACGCACGGTGACCAAGACCACGACGTCCTGTCAGCCATCGGTTGTCACGATCGCCCAGACGCCGGCACCACAGCCGATTCCTCTGCCTCCCTATATTCCGCCGGCTCCGCCTGTCAGCAGCAGCGGCGGTTCAATCCCGGTCGTGATCGGCGGCAGCGGCGGCGTTGGCGGCGGCGGATTTTTCGGAGGTTTCTTCGGTGGTGGCAGCACCGGTGGCGGAACAGTGGTGATTTCCTCGACCAGCAGCGGTGGTTCGACCAGCACATCGACAGGTGGTGTAACAAGCACCGGCGGTTCAACCAGTACATCGACGGGCGGCAGCTCTTCTTCGTCCAGTTCTTCCTCCTCCTCCAGCTCGTCCAGCAGCTCTTCGAGCAGCTCATCCGGTTCGAGTGGCGGAAAACCCGGCAAGCCGGGGCATGGTTCCAGCGGAGGCTCGGGCTCCTCAGGTTCTTCGGGCTCCTCAGGTTCTTCGGGCTCTTCGGGCTCTTCCTCGTCCAGCAGTTCGTCCTCGTCCAGTTCGAGCGGCAGCTCCACCAGCAGTTCGTCTGGTGCAACCGGCGGATCTTCCAGCTTCGGCGGGACGTCGAGCGGCTCTTCGAGCAGCTCTTCCAGCTCCAGTTCGTCGAGCAGCAGTTCCAGTTCGTCTTCGGGCGGCAGCACCGGTGGATCGACCGGTGGCACGGATGTTCCGGCACCGCCCGTTGTGTTGCTTTTTGGTGCCGCTGCAGCGGCCCTGTTTGCCCGCCGTCGCAAAGCGAAAAAGGCAGTTGTTGCCTGAGCAGTCTGAGCCAGAGAAAACAGAAAAAGCGGCTGGAGCGATCCGGCCGCTTTTTTCTTTGCAGTCTTGCAAGTGAAACAGACGCTCGGCATAGGCATTGGCCATGCATGATATAAAATATATTCGCGAAAATCCCGACGAATTCGATGCTGCGCTGGCGAAGCGTGGAGTGGAAGCCGTAGCGCAAGACATTCTGGCGCTGGACGAACAGAGTCGCGGCCTGAAAACCGAGATGCAAGACGGGCAGGCGCGTCGCAACGAGGCCTCCCGGGCGATTGGCAAGGCAAAGAGTCAGGGCGACGAGGAGACAGCGCAGGCGCTTATGGCAGAAGTTGCCGAGCTGAAAAGCAAATTGCCGGCAATTGAAGAAAAGGAGAGGGATGTCTCCGCCCGGCTACAGGACATGCTGGCGGCGCTGCCAAACCTGCCGGCCGAGGGCGTCCCGCCCGGTGAAGACGAAGACAGCAATGTCGAGGTCGAGCGCTGGGGCGAACCGCGCAAATTTGATTTCGACCCGAAGGAGCACAGCGATATTGGTCCGGCTCTCGGTCTTGATTTCGAAACGGCTGCAGCAATGTCCGGTTCGCGCTTTGCTTTTCTGCGCGGGCAGATCGCGCGTCTGCAACGGGCAATCGGGCAGTTCATGCTCGACCAGCAGACCGTCGAAAACGGTTTCGAGGAATGCGCACCGCCGGTGCTGGTTCGCGATCAGGCGATGTTCGGAACAGGGCAGCTGCCCAAATTCTCAGAAGATTCCTTCCAGACCACAAATGGTCACTGGCTGATCCCGACCGCGGAGGTCAGCCTGACCAACAGTGTAAGTGGCGAAATATTGGATGAGACCCGGCTGCCGATCCGGCTGACTGCGCTTACTCTCTGTTTTCGCAGCGAAGCCGGGTCTGCCGGCAAGGATACCAAGGGGCTGATTCGCCAGCATCAGTTCGAAAAGGTGGAAATGGTGGCCATTTCCCATCCTGACAACAGCGACGCCGAGCATGAACGGATGACCGAAGCCGCGGAATCGATTTTGAAAGCACTCGAACTGCCCTACCGCAAGATGTTGCTCTGCGCCGGCGATATGGGCGCAACAGCTCGCAAAACCTACGATCTGGAAGTCTGGTTGCCCGGACAGGACACGTATCGCGAAATTTCGAGTATATCGACTTGTGGCGAATATCAGGCGCGGCGCATGAATGCCCGTTTCCGGCCGGAGGGAGAAGAAAAGGGTACGCGATTTGTCCATACTCTCAACGGTTCGGGCCTTGCTGTCGGCAGGACCCTGGTCGCTATTCTCGAAAATTATCAGCAGGCGGACGGTTCTGTGACGATTCCATCGGCCTTGCTCCCCTATATGGGCGGGATCGACAAGCTGGAGCCAGTGTAATGCGTATATTGCTGACAAATGATGATGGTTTCGATGCGCCCGGGATGAAAATCCTGTTTGATATCGCTTCGCATTTTTCCAACGATATCTGGATTGTCGCGCCGTCTGACGAGAATTCCGGTGCCGGTCATTCGCTGACCATCACCCGGCCACTGCGTATTCGCAAACGCGGTGACCAGCAATATTCCGTTGATGGAACACCAACCGACAGCGTGATGATGGCGGTTGCCAAAATCATGAAGGACGGGCCACCCGACCTGATTCTGTCCGGGGTCAATCGGGGCGCCAATCTCGGTGAGGATGTTACCTATTCGGGGACGGTGTCGGCTGCCATGGAAGGTGCGCTGGCCGGCATCCCGTCAATCGCCCTTAGCCAGGATTATGCCCGCGGAGATATGGGCGCTGACGTGCCGTTTGATGCCGCCGTGCATTGGGGCGAACGCGTGCTGCGGCCCCTGATCAAGCAACGCATGGACCACCGGACACTGGTCAATATCAATTTTCCGGCGCTCCCGGCGAGCGATGTCAAGGGCGTACAGGTCGTGTCGCAGGGCATTCGAGACTATGGACGGTTGCAGATCGTCAGCAACCGGGACCCGCGCGGGTTCGAATATCACTGGTTCGGTCTCGGGCCGATGGTGGAGACGCCGGCCCATAGTACCGATCTGGAAGCCATTGCCGATGGCTATGTCTCGGTTACGCCGCTGCATCTGGATCTTACGCATTATCAGTCCATGGATGGTTTGAAAAAACTTTACCCCTGATCGCGATCCACCCGCCCGAGATTTTACTAGGCTTTGGCCTGCGGGGCTGGCAAGCTGCGCTTTTGTTGCTAATAGCGTTTCCGTAGGGAGGGGCTGGCGAATGGGAGCCTATATGCGTGATATTGCGATCCTGACACTGCTTGTCGCAGTAACGGCCTGCATTCCGCCGGGGCGTACCGACTATACCTCGCCTCCGCCTCCTCCTCCTCAATTGCCTGTGGAATCTGTTGATTTCGGTACCGCGCCTGAACAAGCACCGCTATCCACCTGGCAGGCGAGTCCCGTAACGGCGAATGCGCAACGGGTGGAAACGGGAACATATATCGTTCAGCCCGGCGATACGCTGCGCGGGATAGCCAACAAGACGGGGGCAGGTTCGCAGATCATTGCCGCGGCCAATGGCCTGGTTGAGCCCTATGTCATTCATCCCGGTCAGCAATTGAAAATCACGGGCGGCCGCTATCATGCGGTCAAATCCGGTGAGACCGGTATTGCCATTGCCCGGGCCTATGGCGCGCCATGGCGCGATGTTGTGGCGCTGAACCAATTGGAAGAGCCCTATATTTTGCGCGTCGGACAGAAGCTGCTGCTGCCCGCCAGTGCCCCGAGTGACCCGGCCAGTCTGAGCATCGAGCAGCGCGCGGCGGCCTTTGATCTGGACATTGACGATATTGTCACCGGCAGCCAGCCGGCGCTCGCCGATGGTGCCGTTGCGGGAGAGGAATCCGAGTGGCGAAAAGCCGTCACGCCCAATGTCACGATCGCTACGCCGACGAATTTTGCCGGTCGATTTCGCTGGCCGGTCGATGGTCGCATCCTTTCCGGCTTCGGAAGCAAGGGCGGTGGCAAGGTGAATGACGGTCTGAATATCGCTGTTCCCAAGGGAACGCCCATCCGGGCGGCGGCAGACGGCGTGATTGCCTATAGCGGTGACGAGATTGGCGTATTTGGCGGGCTGATTCTGATCAACCATGGCGCCGGCTGGGTGACCGCTTACGGTCATGCCGACAAGCTTGATGTCACGCGCGGCCAGACTGTCAAGGCCGGCGAAATCATCGGTCTGGCCGGTGAAAGCGGCTATGTTCAGGAACCCCAGCTGCATTTCGAGATTCGCAAGGATCGCAAGCCGGTCGATCCGAACATGCATCTTCCGAAACGCGGCTGAACCGGTCATGGCAGACAGCAATCGCAAGATTTCCGATTATTTTACCCTCCGGCGGCGACCCAGCTTGCCGGTCTGGGCCGATATTGCGTGGCGTGTAACCTTTGTTCTCGCCCTGATCGGCATGGCTGTGGCGGTACATTATTTCGACCGAAATGGTCTGCAGGACAGCTATGACGGGGATGTCAGCTTTCTCGATGTCGTCTATTTCACGATGATCTCGATCACCACCACCGGCTATGGCGACATCGCTCCGGTGACGGAAAGGGCGCGCATGTTCGATGCGCTCGTTGTGACTCCTATCCGTATCTTCGTCGTGCTAATCTTTGTCGGTACGGCCTATAATTTTGTTTTCAAACGAACCTGGGACAATTGGCGCATGAAACTGATTCAAAGCAATTTGCACGACCATATCGTGATCGCCGGCTTTGGTACGAGTGGCAGCGAAGCTGTGCACGAACTGCTCGCGCGCGGGACCGATCCGGAGGAAATTGTCGTTATCGACTCTTCCGACGAAGCCTTGTCGCAAGCTGAAAAACTGGGCTGTGCGGTGATCAACGGCGATGCCACGCGCGACAATGCCCTGATGAACGTGAAAATTTCGCGCGCACGGTCGCTGATCGTATCGGCCGGACGGGACGATACCAGCATCCTGATCGTGCTGACAGCGCGCCATCTGGCCTATCATTTGCCGATCAGCGTATCGATCAAGGCAGCGGACAATGAGCTGTTGGCGCGGCAGGCGGGCGCGACTACGGTCATCAACCCGGTCAGCTTTGCCGGCCTGCTGCTCGCCGGCAGTTGCGAAGGAGCCAAGATTTCCGACTATCTCAGCGATCTTGCTTCTGCCACTGGCCGGGTCAAACTGGTCCAGCGGTCCGTGTCCGAGGATGAAGTCGGCATGGCGATGAGCGAAGTCGTCGGCAATGGTCTGGGCGTGCGCATCTATCGCGGGGACGCGGTAATCGGGTTCTGGGAGCCGGAAGCAAAGCAGTTGGAAGCCGGTGATGTCATCGTCGAGATCATTCCCGGCAACGGTGCCGAGACGCCGGAGAAGGAAGAAGCCTGAACCGGTGTGTACCTTGGTTCATGTTGCACCTGCGAAATAAGCCACTATCTAGGCAGCTCACTGACGGAGCTTGCTGATGGCCGACACGATAGACATGCCCACCGGACTCCGTCCGCCGCACAGGCTGGCGCAACTGGGGGAGCTGACCCTGCCGCTTGATCTCATGCGCTTTGGCTTGCAGTGGCCGCGGCTGGTAACGGCACCGCGTGGCGACGGCCGGCCGGTCTATCTGATCCCCGGCTATGGCGGCAGCGAATTGTCGATGCGCCCGCTGGAGGGCTTTCTCAGGCGGATCAACTATGATGTTGTCGACTGGTCGCTGGGCCGCAACAAGGGGGCGGTGGACCGCGATGTGGCACGCTTTACAGCGGTCGCGGAAGAGCGGTTTGCCGCCAATGGCGAGCAGGCCTTCACCCTGATCGGCTGGTCGCTGGGCGGGATCATCGCCCGGGAGACTGCGCGCCTGTCCCCCCATCTGGTGCGCGAGGTGATTACCATGGGCACACCAGTCATCGGCGGTCCCAAATATACTACGCCCGGCCAGCGCTTTGCCAAAGCCAATGATCTGCGCCTCGACCAGTTTGAGCGCGAAGTGCATCAGCGCAACAGTATCGGCATCGACCAGCCGCTGACCGTGCTCTATTCCAATCGCGACGGCATTGTCGGGCCGGATATCGCAAGGGATATCTACAATCCGCAGGCCCGCAATATCCGCGTCGATGGCGGGCATATGGGGCTGGGCTTCAACCCCAGGGTCTGGCGGATCATCGCCGACACGCTCGCCGGGCGGGGCTGAGCGGTGCGCCGGTTCAGTCCGCCGCCGTCTCCTTCGGCTTGCGCCACAGATAGCGGTAGACGCCAAACAGGTTTATCCCGAGCAACACGACATTCTGGATCGCCAGCGGGTTGTTGCCGTCGAGCAGCGAGGCGGCGATCCAGACGACCGACGAGCCGCAGAACAGGACGAATCCATAGCCGCTGACCTTGGCGCCCGCGTTGAGCGAGACCATCGCGGCGGCGATCATGCCGCTGATACTCGCGGACCACCGCAATATGTCGACCAGTTCCATTCTGTTGCTCCCGCTGTTGCATCGGATGTTGATGCAGGGGCTACGCATGGAGAAGGGTGCTGGTTCAATTGACGGGCATTTTTTTGACCGGGGCGGGAACTTTTCTGCCGGCCAGCCATTGGTGTAGCAAGCCGGGCGTTGCCTCTCCCTCCCACTTGTTGGCGACCCCGGCGTCTTCATGCCCGTTCGATATCCGGAGCCCTGTGCCAACGCTCTCTATTCATTGCCCAAACCAGGCGTGGACAACGCCCATGGCGGTGTAGAAGAGCAGCCAGTAGCCGGCATCGATGAAGAACAATGTCTTGCTCTTCTGCGAGAAGAGATAGTTGGTGCCGATCGCCGGTACGATGAAGCCCAGCGCGACGCCAAAGGCGGTCAGAACCTTCACCCCGAAATCCAGATCCGCGGCATAGGTCGCGAATGTATGGGCGAGGGTCCACGAGGCGACCAGGCTGAAGGCAAAGGCGCCGCCATAGATCATGCCCATATTGCCGTCCTTGATCTGCTCTTCGGTCAGCCCGACAGCGCCCATCCACTTCCTGCCCATCACCGGCCCGTACCAGATGCCGCCGACCAGAAAACCGGCCAGCGCGGCGACAATGACCGCAATCCAGTTCACATCGAAAATGTTCATATCATCCTCCCTGTCATGCCCGCGAAGTCCAGGTTTTCCCGACCATGCCGCGCGGATCGGGGCCGTTTATACGCCGCCAGCGGCTTTTCGACAAGTTCGCGGGAAGTGGTGACGGCAGCGGCGATTGCATATCTGGCGTGACTCGCGGGGCAATTGCGCCTAAAGGCCGCGCCCTATGGCTACCCAAATCCCTTCTCCGCCCAAAGTGGGCATGGTTTCGCTCGGCTGCCCCAAGGCGCTGGTCGACAGCGAACGCATCCTGACGCAGCTCAGAAGCGACGGCTATGACATGTCGGCCGACTATGCCGGCGCCGATGTCGTGCTGGTCAACACCTGCGGCTTTCTCGACAGCGCCAAGGAAGAGAGCCTCGAGGCGATCGGCGAGGCGATGGCCGAGAACGGCCGGGTGATCGTCACCGGCTGCATGGGCAATGAGGCCGACCTGATCATGGAACGCTTCCCCGATGTGCTCGCCGTCACCGGCGCGCATCAGTACGAGGACGTTGTCACCGCGGTCCACGCTGCGGCCCCGGCAGCCCGCGGCGCGTTCGTCGATCTCGTCCCCGACGCCGGTCTCAAGCTGACGCCCCGCCATTACAGCTATCTCAAGATTTCCGAAGGCTGCAACCACCGCTGTTCCTTCTGCATCATCCCCAGCCTGCGCGGCGATCTGGTCAGCCGCCGCCCGGACGCGATCCTGCGCGAGGCGGAGAAGCTGGTCGCGGCCGGCACGAAAGAGCTGCTCGTCATCAGCCAGGACACTTCTGCCTACGGCGTCGATATCCGCCATGAACCGCGCGTCTGGAACGGCCCGACCGGACAGGGCCGCGAAGTCCGCGCCCATATGACCGATCTCGCTGCTGCTCTTGGCGAACTGCGGACACCGGAAGGGCAGGGCGTGTGGACCCGGCTCCACTATGTCTATCCCTATCCGCATGTCGACAAGGTCATCCCGCTGATGGCCGAGCGCAAGATCACGCCCTATCTCGACATCCCGTTCCAGCACGCCGCGCCCAATGTTCTCAAACGCATGAAGCGCCCGGCCAACGAGGCCAAGGTGCTGCAGCGGGTCAAGAGCTGGCGCGACATCTGCCCCGATCTCACGATCCGCTCGACCTTCGTCGTCGGCTTCCCCGGCGAGACGGAAGAGGACTTCCAATATCTGCTCGACTGGCTCGAGGAAGCGCAGCTCGACCGGGTCGGCGCTTTCCGTTTTGAGCCTGTAGAGGGCGCGGCGGCCAATCTGCTCGACGGCGCCGTGCCCGAAGAGGTCAAGGAAGAGCGATACCAGCGGATCATGGACGTCACCGCCCGGATCAGCGCCGCCAAGCTGCAGGCCAAGGTCGGCCGTACGCTCCCCGTGATCATCGACGAGATCGGCGAAGCCGACGAGGATGGCGACATCGGTGCCACCGCGCGGAGTGAGGCCGATGCGCCGGAGATCGATGGCAATGTGTTCCTGCGCAATGTGAGCGCGGGCCTTGCGGTCGGCGATATCATCGACGCGGTGATCGAAGATGCCGACGAGCATGACCTGTTCGGGGTTGCTGCGGGTTAGGGGCATGCTGTCCCGCCGTTCGTCCTGAGCCTGTCGAAGGACAGTGTTCAGACGAGAGGCGTCCTTCGACAAGCTCAGGACAAACGGGTATATCTTCACCGTCATTCCGAACGGATGTGCTTTCGATCAGGAAGCAGCGGTTCAGGATGATGAGGGTGCTGTTGCGGATGCCGAGTGCGCTGCATCATTCCACCCGAACTTTACACACTTTACACGGTTATAGATAAATTCCCTTCTCCGCCGCGTCGCCCCCGCCTTCGAACGTCGCTTCCAGGTGCCAGGGCAGCGCGTTGATTTCCGCTTCGCGGCGGATGCCGGTGGGGGTGGCGGTGACGCCGGGACAGTCGCGCTCTATTTCTGCAGCTTCCTCGGGGGGCATGCGGTAATAGCAGGGCGCGTCGTCATGGTCGGGATCGCAGACCGCGTAAAATTCCGGCAGGTCGTCTTCCTCATCCGGTCCCGGCCCCGTCCCCGGAAGCGCCTCCGCCGCGCCGGCCAGCGTCGCCAGCTCCTCCTCGGTCGGGGTGGCGATCAGCGGCGCGGTGTCCTCGCCCTTGCCAATGGCCTCGAGCATTGCGCCAAAGCGGGCGGCGCCGCGCTGGGCCGGGATCTGCTCGGCTAAACGATCGAGCCGCGCCAGATGCGCGAGCAGCAGGCGGCTGTCGTAGCGGCGGCGCATGCCCACCACCTCGCCATGATAATAGACCGGCTCCTCGATGCCCTCGATCGCCCGCTCCTGCAACCTGTCCTGCGCCTCCTCCCGCGCCAGCACCAGCGCCGCCAGCCAGGCGCGGGCAAAATCCAGATCGCGCCGCTTCAGGTCATAGGCCGACTGGCGGCTGCGCTGGACAAAATAGGCCGACGCTTGGACATTGCCGGTGCGGGCGAGGGCTTCGAGGAATTTCACGCGCAGTTCGGGGTGCCAGCCGTCGTGGCGGGTTGTTGGGGAGGGGTGTGTGTCCGTTAGCCCTGAGCCTGTCGAACCACGCTCCTCGTCCGATAGGCGCCCTTCGACAGGCTCAGGGCTAACGGAATCTGAAAGCCCCTCCTTTTCAAAGGAGGGGTTAGGGTGGTTTCTCTCGGCCGGGTGGCGTTGCTGAGGCTCCAGTCCCGTCTCCTCGGCACCACCCCCATTCGCTGACGCGAGCGATGCATCCGCATCGCCACCACCCCTTATGTCCCCTCCTCTGAAGAGGAGGGGCTTGTTCTGGTCTTCACCCGCGCCTTCGCCATCACCGGTCTCTCGACTGCGCTCGAGACGAACGGATTTATCTCGAGCATCCTCCCCACCATCCCCCGCAGCCTCACCCCGCACCACCCGCAGGCGGTGAATAAATTCATCCTGAAATGTCATAGGTTTTACTCCTTATAAGGGACCATCCTGACCGCAGCACAGAGGTACGGCGGGGTAGGGATGGTTTGTTAAAGGGAGTTAAAATAACCTATTTGGCTTGTTGTAGGAAAGGGTCATTTACTCAATTCTAGTTACTAA
The DNA here is from genome assembly GCF_002218195.1 of Sphingorhabdus sp. SMR4y. GTDB lineage: Bacteria > Pseudomonadota > Alphaproteobacteria > Sphingomonadales > Sphingomonadaceae > Parasphingorhabdus. The sequence goes on from NZ_CP022336.1 coordinate 3,091,400, forward strand.
AATGTGTGGAAGAAAACCATTCTTGTGCTCATAGTTAGGATTGAATCTTGAATCCGAAACTTCCAGTGCTTTGTCTATGCCATGTGCCGCTGTTCGCTTAATATGGGTGATATCCACAGTTTTCAGGCGTTCGTTTTCTTTGTTCGTGTACGATTGCTGAAAAACATCTAACCCAAAATCTACCGCCCCTGGATTAACTATGATCATTTTTGCCTTATTCCGCGAGGCCACCCATCTACGCAGGATAGAATTAATGTGGGCATCACTAAAAGAATAACCGATAATTATTAGTCTGTTGGATTTGTTGAGAGATTTTTCAAATTCATATCGTAGATTTAGAAATGGCCCATCTACTCGCAACTTTCCGTCTTGACCTCCGAATATCATCGAAGCGTTTGACCGATGCCACTTAGAAATTTCTGGTGGGGTATCGTGGACTATTATGTCGTCTAAAGTGCCACTCCAATTGATAGAGCCGTGCAACTTTATCAGGTTAATCGACTGCTTTTTGAAGCCGACAAATTGCCGACTACTCCATTCATCCAGCCCGTAATCCCAAGTACAATTGTTTGAAACGCAAGAATTTTCGACGAGCATATCGTAGTTTAAAGTTCCCACAATCGCATTCCTTCTATCGGACCAGCTAACAAGTTTATCTAAGTATTTGATAGAATGTGGAGGATTCGAAAGTATTTTCACCAAAATATCGATATACATTGCAGCAGTTTGAGAAGAATCATCGATATTTTTATCCGAGTTCACTGCCTCAGAAATTGATTTTGCGGCTTCATGGAGTCGATGCTGGTTGACGTGAACAAGTCCATGGGATCGGTTCCGAGATTGATCCTGAATGGCCTCAATTATGCCTTTCATGAATTTTTTCTCATTAAATTTGGGCTTGATGTGGTCCAGGATTGGATCCCAGCTATAAACAAATTCTGACAGGGGATCACTATTTCGGCTGAGAAGACGTAAGATTGCATCGTATGCGTCTTCAATATTGACCTTGTTAAACGGTGAACCCCCGGAAAGAACTTGTCTTGCTTGCAGCTTTGAAATTACGTAGCCGAAGAGAATTCGTTGGCTTCCATACTCGGGTTTATGCAGTTCGTCATAAACGACTTCAGTTAACCCGAGCGCATCAGGCAGGCCGGCATCCATTGATGCGCCTGCTCCTAGAAGAATGACCGGTCTGTTCAAAAGTTTAATATCCTCAATCAGATTTGAAATACGATGATAGCCGCAATTGTCCCCCGTCCCCTAATTAGCAGACCAACTTTTCCCGGTCGCCTCAATCGCCTTCAAAAGCGCCCTCTTGCTATCGGTCCGGCACTTGCCAGAACTTTGCGGCAGATCGGTTATCCCGGACAGCGTTATGCGGCGCGCGACATCGCGTGCGAATGTCGCTAGCGGCACAGGCTTGCATTCATTCTTCAATATTTTCGATGCCATAGGCGCCATCCGTTTCCTGTCTGATCCGTTGCTCCATATAGGCCTTGTCGGCGTCGGGATAAAGCATAGTAGCCCTCCTCTCGCACGAGCAAACCCCTCACCCCAACCCCGTAACCCCCAACAGACACACCACAAACCCATAGCCCAGCACGCCATAAACCCCCGCCCGGAACCACGGATAGGGGATGCGGGCCTTTGCCGGGTAGCCGGTCGGGTGGACGACGGTGAGGCGCTCGCCGATCACCGGGGTGGGGAAGGGCGTGGTCAGCGGGTCGCGGACCTCGATAAAGCCGCCGCGTCCATCGGGCACCAGCAGCACCGCGCTGTACAGCGTCGCGCCGCCGCGCCGCTGGATCTGGTGACGGACGATCTGCGCCGGCACGCGCCGGGTGCCGCCGCGGATATACAGCAGGTCGCTGCGGATCATCAGCGTCAGGCCGCAGGCCGCGAGGGCCAGGCCGATCAGGAGGGCAAGCGTTTCGATGGCGCGGCGCTATCATGCTTTGCGGAGGCTGTTAAGGGGTGGCTTCCTTCTCCCTTCAGGGAGTTGGGAGCGGCTGGACAATCCCGAAGGCAATCCACTAGTCCCGAGCTTGTCGAAGGGCGGCTGGCGACGCGAGGCGTGGTTCGACAGGCTCACCACTAACGGGCCAGGCTGTTGAATCCTTCAGCCTTTACCCCTCGCCATCGAGCCACAGGCGCTGCCACTCGGCGCGGGTGATTTCCCAGACCAGCGAGGGGCGGGTGCTGCCGTCGGCGCGCTGGCTGACGATCTCGCCCCTGCGGGTGAAGCCGAGGCCGTCGAGCAGGTGCGCGGTGCGGATATTGTCGGGGGCGGCGGTTTCGCAGATCAGGTCGAGGCCCAGGCATTCGAACATCCAGGCAAAGCTCTGCCGCGCGCCCTCGACGCCGCGGCGCTGGCCCTGGCGGTCGGGGTGGAGCGCGCCGCCGAGCTCGCCGGCCGCCCATTCGGGCCAGACGCAGATATCGCTATAGCCGGCAATGCGGCCCTGTTCGTCGAAGCTGAGAAACAGCAGCCCGCTGCCCTGTTCGTGCTGTGCCTGATGGTCGGCGATGAAGGCGCGCACCGACTCCACGGTCAGCGGGCGGGGCAGGGTGTAGATCGGCGCGTGGATCTGCGGGTCGTCGAGAAAGGCGTGGAAGGCGGCGGCGTCATCGGCCGTGGCGAGGCGCGACGAGTCGCCGTCCGCGGCAAGGCTGGTGGCGCTGGCGACGGCGGCGCGGATGGCGGCGGCCTTGGCTTCCGGAACCGGGCTGCGAGTGATCGGAATGCGGTTCATTGCGCCACTTTAGCGGTTTTTGCCGCAGAGGAACAGAGAGTCTTAACCGGCCAATTAAATCTCTAATTGCAACTCGTTCCCGCCAATGGCATAAGGTGGAAAAAAGCTGGGAGAGACGGCATGACTGAAGTGACTGGGACGACCCGGATCGTGAACGAAGGCAGTGCAGCAGCAGAATCGGTCGACGTGCTGATCGTCGGCGCGGGCATTTCCGGGATCGGCATGGCGGTGCATCTGCGCGACAAATGTCCGGGCAAGAGCTTTGCCATTGTCGAGCGGCGCGACGAGATCGGGGGAACGTGGAACCTGTTCCAGTATCCCGGCATCCGCAGCGACAGCGACATGCACACATTGGGCTTCAATTTCGAACCGTGGACCGAGCAGAAGGCGATTGCCGACGGCCCCTCGATCATCAAATATCTCCACCGGATCAAGGCCAAGCATGATCTGGAGAAACATATCCGTTTCGGCCACAAGGTGCTGTCGGCGAGCTGGTCGAGCGAGGAGGCGCGCTGGACGGTGACGGCGGAGAAAGCCGACGGCAGCCAGGTCACGATGCACGCCAATTTCGTCTATATGGGCGCCGGCTATTATGATTATGACCATCCCTATGACGCGCAGATCGAGGGCTTGCAGAATTTCAGGGGCGAGGTCGTCCACCCGCAATTCTGGCCCAAGGATCTCGACTATGCGGGCAAGAAGGTGGTGATCATCGGCAGCGGCGCGACGGCGGTGACGATTGTCCCGGTGGTCGCGGAAAAGGCCAGCCATGTGACGATGCTGCAGCGCACGCCGACCTGGTATGCGGCGCGCCCGGCGAAGGACGCTCTGGCCAATTTCCTGCGCAAGATCATGCCGGAGAAATGGGCCTATGCGATCATCCGCAAGAAGAATGTGTGGATGCAGGACATCACTTTCCGCACCTCGCGCGACAATCCGGAAAAGGTCATCCGCAAGCTGGAAAAGCCGCTCAAGAAAGAGCTGGGCGACAAATATGTGAAGGAAGATTACACGCCGCCTTACGGTCCGTGGGAGCAACGGCTGTGCCTGGTGCCCGACAGCGACATGTTCAAGGCGATTGCCGCGGGCCGGGCGGATCTGAAGACCGGCCATATCGACACGGTCACCGAAAGCGGCATCAGGCTGAAATCCGGCGAGACGCTGGACGCGGATATCATCGTCACCGCGACCGGGCTGAAACTGGCGGTGGCCGGCAAGGTCGCCTTCGAAGTGGACGGCAAGCCGGTGCACTGGCCCGACCATTATTATTACAAGGGCTGCATGTTCTCCGACATTCCCAATCTGGCGATCGTCTTCGGCTATCTGAACGCGAGCTGGACGCTGAAGGCGGATATCGTGTCGGAATTTACCTGCCGCGTGCTCAACCACATGGACGCGACCGCGACGCGGATCGCCAATCCGGTGCTCGACACGGAGCTGGAGCAGGAGCAATTGTTCGATTTCTCGTCCGGCTATATCCAGCGGTCGATCGATGAATTGCCGCGCAACAGCACCGCCATGCCGTGGAAGCTCAACCAGGACTATCTCTTCGACAAGAAAATCCTGCGCAACGATCCGGTCGATGACGGGGTGCTCCGCTTTTACGGCCCCAATTCGCAACAGGGGGCGGAGGCGGGCGAGCCGGCTCTCGAAGCCGCCGAATAAGCGCCCCGGCCGCCACGGCGGGCAGCGCCGGCGGATGCTTAACCATTTGTTGAGCAACATCCTCTAGTCAATCCCGCGGGGGATTGGGCATGGGTTATATGAATTCGCAATTTCGCACGGTTGAACCGGCGCTGATCGAACAGCGCAAGGCGTTCCGTCATCCGGTGCAGATCCAGCGAACCGCGATCCGGCAACATGGCAAAACCGCCAGGCAGGGCGAGCTGGTCGATCTCTCGATCTACGGTTGCCGGGTTGCCAGCGACAGCATGATTGCCGAGGGCAGCCGGATCTGGCTGCGCTTTGCAGACAGCAATCCGATCTCCGCGACCGCGATCTGGTGCCGGGATGGCCATGTCGGCTGCCGCTTCGACGAGACCCTCGACCAGAAGCTGTTCCGGCGGCTGACACTGATCTGCGAATAGCGGCATTCTGCCTGCCCACAATCCGCCGCTTGCCAACTGACAATCATGTCAGTAAGATGGAATCATGGAAAACAAGATCTTTGACGTTCTGATTGTCGGTGCCGGTCTGTCCGGTATCGGCGCGGCGGTTCACCTGACCAAAAGATGCCCGGGCAAAAGCTTTGCCATCGTCGAGGCGCGGGAGCGGCTGGGCGGGACCTGGGACCTGTTCAAATATCCCGGCATCCGCTCGGATAGCGACATGTATACTCTGGGCTATAATTTCAAACCCTGGACCGCGCGCCGGGCGATTGCCGACGCGCCGTCAATTCTCGAATATCTCAACGAAACCGTCGCGGAATATGGTCTGCGGGACAAGATCCGGTTCAACCACAAGGTTGTCGATGCCAACTGGTCGAGCGCCGAGGCGTTGTGGACGGTCAGCCTGCAGCGCGGCGACGGATCGATCGACACCGTGCAGTGCAATTTCCTGCACATGTGTTCGGGCTATTACAGCTATGAGGAAGGGCATGATCCCGACTTCCCGGGCAAAGCCGATTTCGCCGGACCGATTGTCCATCCGCAATTCTGGCCGGAAGATCTGGATTATTCCGGCAAGAAGGTGGTGGTGATCGGCAGCGGCGCGACCGCCGTGACCCTGGTCCCCTCGATGGCGGAAACGGCCGCGCATGTAACCATGTTGCAGCGGTCGCCGACCTATATCGTATCGCGGCCGGGTGAAGACAAATGGGCGCTGCGGATGCGCAAATTCCTGCCGGGCAAGCTCGCCTATCTGCTGACTCGCTGGAAAAATGTCCTGATGGGGCTGTTCATGTTCAATCTGGCGCGCAAGAAGCCGGGCGCGTTCAAGGGCCGGCTGCTGGAAATGGTGAAAGAGGAGATGGGCAGCGATGTCGACATGACCGATTTCACGCCCAGCTATAATCCCTGGGACCAGCGCCTGTGTCTGGTGCCCGACAGCGACCTGTTCAACGCGCTGAAATCCGGCAAGGCGTCGATCGTCACGGATCATGTCGAAACATTCACCAGGGACGGCATCCGGCTGAAATCCGGAAAGATCATCGCGGCGGATATCATCGTCACGGCCACCGGGCTGAAAATGCTGACCGGCGGCAGCGCGACCATTTCGGTTGACGGGAAGCTGGTCAATTTCGGCGAAAAGATCAATTACAAGGGCGTCATGTTCTCCGGCATACCCAATTTCGGGATGACGATGGGCTATACCAATGCGAGCTGGACGCTGAAAGCCGACCTGACCAGCGAATATGTCTGTCGCCTGATCAACTATATGGACAAGAACGGCACGCCGATCGCAACGCCGACCCTGCCGGCCGACGGCCTGATCGGCACCGAACCGATGCTCGATTTCAGCTCTGGCTATGTCCAGCGGGCGATCAAGCATCTGCCGAAACAGGGCGATCGCAAACCGTGGCGGCTCAACCAGAATTTCCCGAAGGACATCATCAATCTGCGGCACAAGGCGATCGATGATGGCGTGATGGTCTTTTCGAAGCCCGGCGCGGCGGTCTATCGCATGCCGACGGAACAGCGTGAAACCGACACGATTGCCGCCGAATAGAGTCTCGCGCTTGGCCTGATCTGCGGCTATAGCGGTCAAATGACTGATTTCAAGGCATTGATCGAGGCCGATACCGGCCAGACCGCACGCTCCATCCAGTTGCTGGATGTCGGCAATTTTGAAGACTGGCTGAAAGGGCAGCCGGAGAATATCCGGTCGCTGGTTACGGCCAACCAATTTTCCGGCAAGGCCGACAGCTATCTTCTTCTGCCCCCGGCGGCGGGCAAGAGCGATGACAAGTCGGTTGCGTCCGACTTTTCGGTGGTTGCGGGCGTGGCGGATGTGGCCCGGCTCGATGCCTGGTCTCTGGCCAAGATCGGCGGCAGCCTCCCCGAGGGCCATTACCGGTTGCAGGATATCAGCGCCAAGGGTGCCCTGTTCGGCTGGCTTATCTCGCAGCATGAATTTGACCGTTACAAGGACTTGCCCGACCGCCAGGGGCCGAGCGTGTTGCTGGTCAATGATGCCATCGGGCAGCGCGACGAAGCCGTGCGCCAGGCCGATGCCAGCGCGATGGTCCGCGATATGGTCAACACGCCAGCGGCCGACATGGGCCCGGACCGGCTGGAGGATATTGTCGACAAGCTGGCGGCCGAACATGGCGCGGAGCTGAAAGTGACGCGGGGAGATACGCTGGAAGAACATTTCCCGATGATCCACGGCGTCGGCAAGGCGGCGATGCGCGCCCATGCGCCGCGTCTGCTCGAGCTGAAATGGGGCAAGGCCGATCATCCGAAAATCGCGATCATCGGCAAGGGTGTGACCTTCGACAGCGGCGGGCTTTCGATGAAGTCGCCGGCCGGCATGATGCTGATGAAAAAGGATATGGGGGGCGCTGCCCATGCCATCGCTCTGGCGAGACTGGTGATGGAGACGCGGCTGCCAGTGCAACTGCACCTGCTGGTACCGGCGGTGGAAAACGCAATCGACGGCCATGCCCTGCGCCCCGGTGACATATTGCACAGCCGCAAGGGGCTGACCGTCGAGATTACCAATACCGACGCCGAAGGACGGCTGGTGCTGGGCGATGCGCTGACCCTGGCCGGCGAGCAAGAACCGGAGCTGATGATCGATTTCGCGACATTGACGGGTGCGGCTCGCGTCGCCCTCGGTCCGGATTTGCCGGCGATGTTCTGCGATGACAGCGAAATGGCGGCCGGTCTGCTGCAGGCCGGCGACGAAGAAGGCGATCCATTGTGGCAGATGCCGCTCTGGTCCGGCTATGACGCGATGCTGAACAGCAATATCGCCGATTGCGTGAACAGCGCTTCCGGCGGCTTTGCCGGTTGCATTACCGCGGCGCTGTTCCTCAAGAAATTCGCGCCTGAATCAGCGTCCTGGGCGCATTTCGATACATTTGCCTGGCGACCCGCAGCCAAGCCGGGCCGCCCGCAAGGCGGGGAAGCACTGGGCCTGCGGGCGAGCTGGCGCTATTTGCGGGGGCGTTACGGGCAATAATCGACAGCGGCTTGGCGGGACTTCCGCCGGCGCGCCGATTGTCGCCCGATCAACAGGCAGGCTATTCGCCCAGTACGGACGGATCGCCGCCCTGCGCCTGCAAACCCTCCAGCAGATTGCGTTGGGTCCGCGCCAAATCCGGCTGGCTGGCGGCCCCGTGCAGCTGATCCAGCGCAGCCCGGTCATAGAGACGTCCACCGGCGATCACCATGGCCGGACTCCCCGCAGCATCCAGATCGTCCAGCGGATTGCCGTCGAGCAAAATGAGGTCGGCGCGATGGCCGGGCGCGATACGGCCCGCTCCATCCGCTTCGCCGAGCGCCAATGCAGCATTTTGCGTTGCGGCGCGCAGGACTTCGGCATGTGACAGGCCGGCTTCGGACAGCAGGTGAAGCTCCTGAATCAGGGAACGGCCGGGAATATTGGTGAAAATACCCGCATCGCTGCCGGTGACGATCAGGACGCCGGCATCTGCGAAAATCTTTGTCGCTCGCTTGTAAAAATCAAAGGCGGCGCGCGCCGGGGCGATCGCTTCGCCGGACCAGCGATCGTAATTTTCCTGTTCCTGGGCCACAACCAGCGGATTCAACATGTCCACGCCGGGTCGATTGAGATATTCTCCGCGCGTCTCGGCAACCCGCATCAGATTGTAGAAGGCCAGAAGGGTCGCATCGACCGGCACGCCGGCGGCTGCAACCCGGGAGGCCAGATTTTTTGCGGCGGCCTCGTCATGCGCGTCGCGCAAGCCATGCCAGACGATCGATTCGATATGTTCGAAGGTAATGAACCCGTCGTCGAGCAATTCTTCGAACGCGATATTGAAAGGGCGTGTCCGCGGCATGCCCGGCTCCCGGATGCCCTCGGGCGTGTGGCCCATGACCGCCATGCCGAGTGCTCTGGCTTCGTCGCGCGCCGCTTCATAGGCCTCGCGGGACAGGTTTGAGTAGACTTTGATGCGTCGGTATCCGGCCTCATGCTGGGCGCGAACTGCGGCCCGTGCCTCGGTGCCGTTCGAGACGATCTGGTGGTTTACCTGAGCATTGGGGCCGTCGCCGTTGAGAATGGGACCGGTCGTGATCAGGCGCGGGCCGGCGATTTGTCCGGCCGCGATTTCTTGCGCGAGGCGCAGATGAAAGGGCATGCCGGAAGCATTGCGGATCGTCGTGACGCCGTGTGCGAGATAGGCGCCCAGCGCAGCTTTGTCCCAAAGGTGGACGTGCATATCGACAAGGCCGGGCATCGCGATCCGGTCGCCTCCGTCGACCACGCGGGCAGCGGGCGGTGCGGACAGCGCAGCCATTGGCCCGATGGCCTTGATAATTCCGCCATCGATAAGAATGGACTGGCCGGTTTGCAGCGCCGGGTCTGATCCGCCGAGATCGAGAATGCGGACATTGCGCAGAAGGAGCGGCGCTTCTGTCTGTGCGGCTAGCGGAGCGGGCGCGAACAGAATCGCGAAAATAGCCGCGACGGCCGTGAGTAATCTAATGATAAATGCCTCCATCTATTGTCGGGCAAAAATAGCATTTGGACCTGTAGTGGTCAAAATTTTATTGCTGACCGCGCCGTGAAGCGCGTTGCTCGCGGGAGGGCGTGCAAGTTGCCGGAATTATTGACATGCCGCCGGACAGGGAACAAAATAAAATCCAATTAGCAGATTTTGAAAGGGCGCTGAAATGAACGCAGCAGTACAGGATAAGCGGGAAGGCGAGAAAAAGCCTTATGCAAAACCGGAGTTGATCCAGCTGTCCGAGATTCACGAAAAGACGGACGCGTTGCTGACCAGTCTCTTCCGGGCTTCCTGATCCTCCGCAAGCCGGATTTTTCCGGAACAGGACCCGGCATTTCAAGCCCGCACTTCCGCTAACAGCGACACCGCTTGATTAAACGGTCCCAGGTCGTTTAAAGGCGGTCGATTGTCATCGCTTTGTCACATGGCGCTTAAGCCGCAGAGCAACAGACATTTTTTATCGCTAGTGGGATTTCTAGACGCATGGACATGGAAACTGCAGACACAGGCGCGCACGCAAAATTCGTGCTGATTGGTCCTGAAGGGGATTTTGACCCCAGGATCACGGCGCATCGCGGGGACCTGGCGGATATAGCGCTCGCCGGAAAAATGTTTGCGCCGCATTATGCGGAACCCATGCCGATGCGCTGTTCGGCGCCGAAGGCAATGCTGCGCAAGCTGCCCGGCAAGGATCATGAAGCGATTTCCGAATTGCTGCACGGCGAGGATTTTCACGTGCTGGACATCGCGGGCGACTGGGCCTGGGGTTATTGCGGCCATGACAGCTATGTCGGCTATGTGCCGGTCCACGCGCTGCAGCATCAGAAGAAGACGCCCGAGCCGACGCATCTGATCTTTGCCCGCGCAGCGCTGGTCTTTGTCGAGCCGGATCATAAGTCGAGCGTGATGAAGCGTTTGCCGATGGGTGCGCGCATTGCCTGCGGCGAAGCCAGCGAATGCGGCAATTTCCTGAAAACCGGCAAGGGCTATGTCCATGTCCGTCACGTTCAGGCGATCGGCACGAAGGTCGTGTTTGACGGCAGCAACGGGACGGCGGCGCTGGCCGAACAGCTGATCGGAGCACCCTATCTCTGGGGTGGCCGCAGCGGCGACGGCCTCGACTGTTCGGGTCTGATCCAGATGATCTTGATGCTCACCGGTATCGATGCGCCGCGAGACACCGACCAGCAGCTTGCCACTCTGGGCGAGAAGATTGACGGGGATGCGGCGCTGCGACGCGGCGATCTGATATTCTTCCCCGATCATGTCGGCCTGATGGTCGACGAGGAACGGATCATCCACTCCACTTCACACGCGATGCAGGTGATTGTCGAGCCGCTGGCCGACATAGTGGCCCGCTTTGCCAAAACCGCCGAACAGCCGATATTGGCCCGCAAGCGGCTTTCCTGAGACGAAATATGACGCAGACTGTTTTCATAGATGGTGCGGTCGGCACCACTGGCCTGGAGATTGCCGAACGGCTGGCCGGACGCGATGAATTTTCCATGGTCCGGCTGCCCGATGAGCAGCGCAAGGATCCGGCCGCGCGGCGCGAGGCGATCAATGACAGCGATTTTGTCATTCTCTGTCTGCCTGACGATGCGGCACGCGAGGCAGTGGCGCTGTGCGACAATGATCGCACGCGCTTTATTGATGCTTCCACCGCGCACCGGGTCGCCGATGGCTGGACCTATGGTTTCGCGGAGTTTCGCGACGGCCAGCGCGATGCTATTGCAGGCGCGCGCTTCGTGTCCAATCCCGGCTGCTATCCGACCGGCTTTCTGGCGCTGCTTGCGCCATTGATCGCAAAGGGGCTGCTGCCGGCCGACTGGCCCTATGTGATGAATGCGGTGTCCGGCTATTCCGGTGGGGGCAAAGCGCTGATCGAGCGCTTTGCGCAGGAGCCTGATCTCGGCTTCCGCAGCTATGGCCTGAATTTCGACCATAAGCATCTGCCCGAGATGAAAGCCTATGCCGGTCTGACACATGATGTGATTTTCGCGCCGTCGGTGATCCGCGCCTTCCGGGGCATGCTGGTCGATGTGCCGCTGCATCTCGGAGCCATGGGAAGCGCGCGCGCGGACCGGCTGCTTGACGTGTTGAGCGGTTTTTATGCCGGATCCCGGATCGTGTCGGTTCAGGGCAGGGGCGACTTGTCAGAGCTGTTGATCAGCGAGAATGATGCACCGACAGACCGGCTTGAGCTGTTCGTCTGCGGCAATGCCCAAGGCGATCATGCGCGGCTGATCGCGCGGCTTGATAATCTGGGCAAGGGCGCGTCGGGCGCGGCCGTGCAGAATCTCAATATCATGGCCGGGCTGGACGAAACCGCAGGATTGCGGCTCTAGGCGCTTGCCTATTCGGCGGCGGCTGCCGCTCTGGCCGGCCGCAGGCTGGTGCCGGCACGCCCGCTACGGAAAGCACCCCACCAGGTCAGCGGATTGAGCGTCGTGGTGCCATCAAGCGAGAAGGTGATGAATTCCGCGCGTCCGCCGATATTCTCCCACGGAATCGCACCGCCGAGGCCCAGCGGGCTGGCGACCCGGCTGTCGGCACTGAGATCGCGGTTGTCGCCGAGCAGATAGACCTGGCCTTCGGGTATCTCGACCGGTGCCACATCATCGGTATATTGCGGGCCGAGATCGATAATATCATAGCTCACACCATTGGGCAGGGTCTCGCGGAGGATCGGCAGGTTGCAAACCGGGGTGCCGGCAGCGTCTGTACCGCGCGCGCCGGGAAATTCATTGTCTCCGCACGGGGAATTGGCATCGATCGGCAGCTGCAGATCGGGCTGGACCTCCTGTCTGACCGCGATGCCGTTGAGGAATATCTGGCCGCCACGCAGCTCGACAATGTCGCCGGGCAGACCGATTACCCGCTTGATATAGTCGCTGCTCTGGTCCCGCGGTGTCAGGATCACCACGTCGCCACGTTCCGGCAAGCTGCCGAACAGCCGGCCTTCCATGCGCGGGAGGATGTGAAAGGTCGGCGAGACCCAGGACCAGCCATAGGCATATTTGCTGACAATCAGCCGGTCCCCGACAAGCAGGCCGGGCATCATCGAAACGGAGGGAATGTAGAAAGGCTTGGCGACCAGACTGTGGAAGGCGAGAACCGCCAGCAACAGCAGGGCAATGCTCTTGAATTCGCCGACCCAGTCGGTCTTCTCCGGTTTTTCGCTGGAGCCGCTGTCTGCGGTTTTATCTATCGACATATTTGGTCTCTGGTTTCCGGTCCAAGCGCACTGTTGCTAGAGCGGATGGGCTTCAATGATCACGAAGGCCTGTGCCCATGGATGATCGTCGGTGAGTGTGAGGTGAACGAATGTTTCATATCCTGCCGGTGTCAGGGCGTCGAGACGTTTCTTCGCGCCGCCGGTCAGGGCGAGCGTCGGCGCGCCGCTCTTGGCATTGATGACGCCGATATCCTTCATGAACACGCCGGCGCGGAAGCCGGTGCCGACGGCTTTGGAATAGGCTTCCTTGGCGGCGAAGCGCTTGGCATAGGTGCCGGCCTTGGTGAAGGGACGCCGCGCGGCCTTGGCGCGCTCGAGTTCGGTGAAGACGCGATTTTCAAACCGCTCGCCAAAGCGGTCGAGCGAATTCTGGATGCGCTCGATATTGCAGAGGTCGGAGCCGAGACCGATGATCATATTATGTCCTCCGTGCCGCGTAGAGGCGGGGAGGAAAGATTCTTCGCTATCCTCACCGTGCTTCGTCCATCAATTCGCGCATCTGGCGGATGCTGCCGTCAAGCCCGCTGAATATCGCTTCGCCGATCAGAAAATGGCCGATGTTCAGTTCCTTCAGTTGCGGGATGGCGGCGATCGGGACGACATTGTCGAAGGTCAGCCCGTGTCCGGCGTGCGGCTCGATACCGTTTTTCGCCGCCAGGGCCGCGGCATCGGCGATCCGGCGCAGTTCGGCCTCGCGTTCGGCTCCGGTGACCTCGGCATAATGGCCGGTGTGAAATTCGACCACCGGCGCGCCGAGGCGGATGGCGGCCTCGATCTGGCGGGGGTCGGGTTCGATGAACAGGCTGACCCGGATATTCGCCTCTTTCAGCTGGCCGACAAAATCGGTCAGCCGGTTGTGCTGACCGGCGGCATCCAGCCCGCCTTCGGTGGTCCGTTCTTCCCGGTTTTCCGGAACGATGCAGGCAGCGTGCGGCTGGTGCCGCAGCGCTATGGCCAGCATCTCGTCGGTTGCCGCCATTTCCAGATTGAGCGGAATGGTGAGCTTTTCCATCAGCACGCTGAGATCATCGTCGCGGATATGGCGGCGGTCTTCGCGGAGATGGGCGGTGATGCCGTCAGCGCCGGCTTCTGCGGCCATCAGCGCCGCGCGCACCGGTTCGGGATGATCGCCGCCGCGTGCGTTGCGGATAGTGGCAACATGGTCGATGTTGACGCCGAGCCGGAGGGAGTTGGCGTCGCTCACGCCGATGCGGGTTCCGCGCGGCTGCCCGGTTTGGTCGCCGGTATGGCGGCCAGATCGGCGGGGACTTCATCGGCCGCATAAGAGGGCACGTCCAGCGTCACCAGCGGGAAGAAGGGGACATCAAATTGCGCGGCTCCATTGGAACGGTCGACAAGCGCCCCGGCGGCAATGACATCGCCGCCGGCGTTCCGGATCGCCTGTATCGCTTCGCGCGAAGACAGGCCGGTGGTGACGACATCTTCCATCATCAGCACTTTCTGGCCAGGCTCCAGCCGAAAACCGCGACGCAGTTCGAATGTGCCTTCCGGCCGTTCGAGAAACAGCGCATCCAGGCCAAGCGAACGGCCCATTTCATGGCCGATAATGACGCCACCCATTGCCGGAGACACCACGATATCGATCGAGCGCCTGATATTCTGCGGGATCTGGGCCGTCAGGGCGTCGGCGACGCGGGCTGCCCGCGCCGGGTTCATCAACAGCCGCGCGCACTGCAGATATTTGCTGCTATGGCGTCCGGACGAGAGGATGAAATGGCCCTGCAGCAAGGCGTCACAGCTTCGGAATTCGGCTAAAATCTCGTCTTCTGTCAATGTTTCATCCCGCTCTATTTATCTTCCTTCTGCCCAAATGGGCATATTGCGACTGCATTGCCAGAAAAATTAAAGGCAAAAAACTGAAAAAATATCTATTCGGTAGCTTGAGGCTGGCGGCAACCATGCCTATAAGCCGCCGCAATCGGACTATTCCGGACGCGGGCTTTGTGATTCCAATTGCCGAGCCATCGCCGGAAAACTACCGAAACTTGGGGTAAGATAGGGTTGAGCGATATATGACTCATTTTGTGAAAGCTTGGATTCTGGCCATCGGCCTGATTCTCACGCCAACAGCATTGTCGGCGCAGGAAGCGTTGCCGGCAGCGCCGTCCGTAGAACCGGCGGCCAGCAGCGAACTGGAAGCGGCGGATGCTCCGGCAGCAGCCGAAGCCACTGCGTCCGGTCTCGATCCGGCTCTATATACCCCGATGAAACCAACGCCGGGCGTTGGCATGCCGGTCAATGGCGGCATTGATTTCCAGGAACAGTTTAGCGAAACCGGCCAGACGGCCCACTGGATCAACAATGCGATCCTGGTCCCGATGATGGTTGGCGTCAGCCTGGTCGTTCTCGGACTGCTGTTCTGGGTCGTCCTGCGTTTTCGTCGCGGTGCCAACCCCGAACCGTCGAAAACGACGCATAATACATTCATCGAAATTATCTGGACGGTTATTCCGGTTCTGATCCTCGTGGTCATCGCCGTTCCGTCGATCAGCCTTCTGGCCCGCCAGTTCGAGCCGGCACCGGAAGAGGCGTTGACCGTGAAAATCACGGGATATCAGTGGTATTGGGGGTATAGCTATCCCGACAATGGTGATTTCGAAATCATCTCCAACATGCTTTCCGAAGAAGAATCGGAAGCGCGCGGCGAGCCGTATCAGCTGGCTGCTGACAACCGGATGGTCATTCCGGTTGGCAAGCCTGTCAAGCTGCTGATTACCGCGGCTGACGTCATTCACAGCTTTGCCATTCCTTCGGCGTGGTTCAAGCTGGATGCGGTTCCTGGCCGGATCAACGAGAAAGTGCTGCAGATTGACCGTGAGGGTGTTTACTATGGCCAGTGTTCCGAACTTTGCGGCGCACGGCACGGCTTCATGCCGATCACGGTGGAAGTGCTCTCGGAAGAGAAATTCAACAACTGGGTTCTCGCCAATGGCGGTACGGTGAAAGGCGCGGCAGCCGAGCCTGCTGCGACCGACGCTGCTGCCGACGAAGCGACCACCGAAATTGCGGCTGCTGATGCAGCTGCTGCGACCAACTGAGGGTTAGAGCAATGACAACAATCACAGCAGATGGCCATATCGACGATCACGCGCATGACGCGGATCACAAGCCGGCCTTTTTCCAGCGCTGGTTCATGTCGACCAACCACAAGGACATCGGCACACTCTATCTGATCTTCGCGATTGTCGCGGGTATCATCGGTGGTGCCATTTCCGGTCTGATGCGTCTCGAACTGGCTGAGCCAGGCATCCAGTATCTGCAGGCCTGGGCGAGCATTTCCAACGGCAGCGAAGCGTCGATGGATCAGGCCTATCACCTGTGGAACGTGCTGATTACCGCGCACGGCCTGATCATGGTCTTCTTCATGGTCATGCCGGCAATGATCGGCGGTTTTGGTAACTGGTTCGTGCCGCTGATGATCGGTGCGCCGGACATGGCCTTTCCGCGGATGAACAATGTCAGCTTCTGGCTGCTGGTTCCCGCGTTCCTGTTGCTCCTCGGCTCCTCTTTCGTGCCGGGTGGTACCGGTAACGGTGCCGGCACCGGCTGGACGGTTTACGCGCCGCTCTCGACGAGCGGTTCGGTTGGCCCGGCGGTAGATATGGCGATTCTATCGCTCCATCTTGCCGGTGCATCCTCGATCCTCGGTGCAATCAACTTCATCACCACCATCTTCAATATGCGCGCGCCGGGCATGACCCTGCACAAAATGCCGCTCTTCGTCTGGTCGGTTCTGGTAACCGCATTCCTGCTGCTTCTCGCGCTTCCTGTGCTTGCCGCAGCGATTACGATGCTGCTTACCGACCGTAATTTCGGCACGACCTTCTATGATGCGGCCGGTGGCGGTGATCCGGTCCTGTACCAGCATCTGTTCTGGTTCTTCGGTCATCCTGAAGTCTATATCATGATCCTGCCCGGTTTCGGCATGATCAGCCATATCGTCGCGACCTTCAGTCGCAAGCCGGTCTTCGGCTATCTCGGCATGGCCTATGCCATGGTTGCCATCGGTGTGGTCGGCTTCGTCGTCTGGGCGCACCACATGTTCACCACCGGCATGTCGGTTAACGTGAAAATGTATTTCACCGCAGCCACCATGGTGATCGCGGTGCCGACCGGCATCAAGATCTTCTCGTGGATCGCGACCATGTGGGGCGGTTCGATGACCTTCAAGACGCCGATGATTTGGGCCCTGGGCTTCATCTTCATGTTCACCGTTGGTGGCGTGACCGGCGTTGTGCTGGCCAATGGCGGTATCGATGACAATCTGCACGACACTTATTATGTGGTGGCGCACTTCCACTATGTGCTGTCGCTGGGTGCGGTCTTCTCGATCTTCGCCGGCTTCTATTACTGGTTCCCGAAAATGTCGGGACGGATGTACAGCGAACTGCTGGGGCAGCTCCACTTCTGGATATTCTTCATCGGCGTGAACATCCTGTTCTTCCCGCAGCATTTCCTCGGACAGCAGGGCATGCCACGGCGCTATGCCGACTATCCGGAGCAGTTTGCTTACTGGAACCAGATCAGCTCGATCGGCTATGCCGTGATGCTGGTCGGCGTGCTGATCTTCTTCGTGAACATCGGATGGTCGTTGCTGGCTGGCCGCAAGGCGGAAGGCAATTACTGGGGCGAAGGCGCAACGACGCTGGAATGGACCCTGACCAGCCCGCCGCCGTTCCACCAGTTCGAAACGCTGCCTCAGATCAAGTGATCTGAGAATCAACCGGTAGCTTGGAAAGCAAAATGACCACTGCGTCGCAAACCATACAAGGCCTGGCCAGCGCGAAGGATCTCTTCGCGCTGACCAAGCCGCGCGTGATGTCGCTGGTCATTTTCACTGCTCTTTGTGGTTTGCTGGCAGCGCCGGGTACGATTCACCCGGTCATCGGCTTCACTGCAATACTCGCGATCAGCCTTGGCGCAGGGGCTTCGGCCGCGCTCAACCAATGGTATGAAGCCGATATCGATGCAGTGATGAAGCGGACGCAGGGCCGGCCACTGCCTGCCGGGCGGATGGATCGCGAAACCGCGCTGCATTTCGGCATTGGCCTTTCGGTCTTCTCGGTTTTGCTGATGGGCGTCGCGGTCAACTGGTTCAGTGCGATCTTTCTCGCCTTCTCGATTTTCTTCTATGCCGTCGTCTATACCATCTGGCTGAAGCGCAGCACTGCGCAGAATATCGTGATCGGCGGTGCCGCCGGGGCGTTTCCGCCAGCAATCGGCTGGGCGGCTGTGACCGGTGATGTGACGTTGATGCCGATATTGCTGTTCGCCATCATCTTTTTCTGGACACCGCCGCATTTCTGGGCGCTCGCGTTGTTTGTGAACAGCGATTATTCCAAGGCGGGCATTCCGATGATGCCGGTGGTTGCCGGCCGGCAGTCGACCCGCACGCAGATTTTCGGTTACAGCCTGATCCTGGCAGCGGTAGCCATCGCGCCTTTCGCTCTTGGTCTGGCCGGGCCGGTCTACGGCGGCGCATCGATCGTGCTCAGCACAATATTCTGTGTGTTCTCCTGGCAGGTTGGGCGCAGCAAAACCACCGAACCGGAAGACATGGCGGCGGAAAAGCGCCTGTTCAAATTCTCGATCCTGTATCTCTTCGCGCTGTTCGCAGCGGTTGTCGCGGACCGGATGATATTCGCATGAGCAAGCCGGATGGAGATAGAGCGCCGATGAGCCCGGAAGAGCAGAAAGCCTATCAGGCGCGCCAGAAGCATCGGGCGATCATATTGGCCGGTCTGCTCGGCTTCATGGTCGTGCTGTTCTACTTTATCACCATCGTCAAAATCGGGACGGCCTCCTGATGACAACTGCCCAGGCCACTCTCTCGAACAAGAACCGGCGCAGCGGCATGATGGCTGCGCTCATGGGACTGGGCATGCTCGGACTGGGCTTTGCCGCAGTGCCTTTATATGACGTGTTCTGCCGGGTCACCGGCTATGGCGGAACGACGCAGCGAGTCGATGCCGCGCAGGCAGCCACGGTGCAGACCAGCAGTCAGGTGATGTCGATCCGTTTCGATTCCAACGTCAATTCGGCGTTGCCCTGGTCGTTCAAGCCGGAGCAGGCGGTCGATCATGTTACCGTCGGCGCTCGCGACATGGCGATCTTCATTGCGACCAATAACGGCGACGAGCCGGTTGTCGGCACGGCGACATTCAACGTGACGCCGCTGCTGGCCGGTCAATATTTCAACAAGGTCCAGTGTTTCTGCTTCAGCGAGCAGGTCCTGAAGCCGGGAGAAACGGTGCGGATGCCGGTTCTCTATTATGTTGATCCGGCGATCATGGATGATCCGGAAACCAAGGACATCAAGGAAATTACACTTAGCTACACCTTTTACCGTTCAACCGACCAGCAGGCGCTGGACGCCGGTGCGGGCGACAGCTAAGAAACATTCGAGAGTAAGGTTAGGGAAAAATTATGGCCGGTGCCAAAAATCATGATTATCACATTCTGCCGCCAGACATCTGGCCGCTAGTCGGTTCGTTTTCTGCCTTTGTCATGGCCATTGGCGGCATTCGCTGGATGCACAGCGATATCTATGCATTCGGCCCGCTGCTCTTCGCGATCGGCACATCGGCTGTCGCGCTGACTTTCTATGCATGGTGGTCCAACGTGATCAAGGAAGCCCACGCCGGCGACCATACGCCGGTGGTGCAGTTGCATCTGCGTTACGGCATGATCCTGTTCATCGCGTCGGAAGTCATGTTCTTCGTCGGCTGGTTCTGGGCCTGGTTCGATTTCTCGCTGTTCCCTCAGCCGATCGAACTGGTTGATGGCATTACCACCAACTATATCGGCCAGGAGGGTGCTGCGGCGCTGCTGCAATGGCCGCCCAAGGGCATTGAGGTTCTCAATGCTTTCGAACTGCCGCTGCTCAACACGATGATCCTGTTGTGCTCCGGCACCACGATCACCTGGGCGCACCACTCGCTGCTGCATGGCGACCGCAAGAGCATGATCACCGGCCTGTGGCTGACGATCATTCTGGGTGTTTTGTTCTCTTTCATCCAGGCCTATGAATATAGCGTAGCGCCATTCCCGTTCGCCGGAATCAATTACAGCTCGGCTTTCTACATGGCGACCGGTTTCCACGGCTTCCACGTTCTGGTCGGTACGATCTTCCTGATCGTCTGTCTGGCCCGGGCCTATAAGGGCCACTTCACCCCGAAACAGCATTTCGGTTTTGAAGCGGCTGCCTGGTACTGGCATTTTGTCGATGTGGTCTGGTTGTTCCTGTTCGTCGTCGTCTATGTCTGGGGCGGCTGGGGCGCACCGGTCCACTAGGCCAGCGCGTTGACCGATACCGAAAATGAAAAAGGGCAGCCGGATGTTCTTCCTGCTGCCCTTTTTGGTCTCTGCCCCCGTTGCGGGCAAAAGACGCTGTTCGCCAATCTGACGAGATTCTCGGACAATTGCCGGGCCTGCGGACTCGACTATAGCGTGTATAATGTCGGGGACGGTCCGGCGGCCTTTCTGACATTGATTGTCGGAGCCGTGATCCTGGGACTGGCACTTGCAATCGAGGCGAATTTCCATCCGTCGATCTGGGTGCATATCATGCTCTGGGTTCCGCTTACCGTCGCCGCGGTGGTTGGTTCTCTGCGCGTGTCCAAGGCATTGTTGCTGATTCTCGAACATCGTAATCAGGCCCGGGAAGGCAGTATCGACGGTGGCGAGGCCCCATGACCAGGCGCTTGCCGATCCTCGGGACGATCCTGGTCCTCGCCGCTGTGGCGATCATGACCGGGCTTGGCATCTGGCAGCTGCAGCGGGCCGAATGGAAGAACAGTCTGCTGGCTACCTACGCGGCTGCATCGGATTTGCCCGCTATTGCCTATCCGGCCGTACCCGACGAGGATGACGCGCCCTATTTCCGGAAATCGAGCGTCAACTGTCTGGAAGTCATCGGCTGGCGCTCTACCAGTGGCCGCAACGCCAGCGGCCAGTCGGGATGGGCCCATATTGCCCAGTGCCGCACCGCCGGGGCGGAAGGCCCGGGCGCGCAAGTCGTTGCCGGCTGGTCGACCCGGCCGGACAATCCGCAATGGTCGGGCGGCACGGTTGATGGCATCATTGCCCCGGACAGCCAGTATGTCATCCGTCTTGTGGCCAGCGAACCGGTGGCGGGGCTGCAGAAAAGCCAGCCGCCGGCGCTGGAAGATGTTCCCAATAATCACATGTCCTATGCGGTGCAGTGGTTTCTCTTTGCGGCTATCGCGCTGGTGATTTTCCTGCTGGCGTTACGCGGTCGCAACAAGAGCGTTGCCCAATCCGGCAACTTGTCCTAACCCGCTCGCCATCATGGACTATATCTCTACCAGAGGCGCTGCGTCGCCATTGAATTTCGAACAAGTAACCCTGGCCGGACTGGCTGGCGATGGCGGGCTCTATGTGCCCGAGTCATGGCCTTCGTTCAGCCACGAGGACATATCCGCCATGGCGGGGCTTTCCTATGTCGAGGTTGCCGTCCGGGTGATGCAGCCCTTTGTCGGCGACGCGCTGGACGAAGCGGAATTGCGGGATTTGTGCGAACAGGCCTATGGCCGTTTTTCCCATGCTGCGGTAACGCCGCTGGTTCAGCTTGACGGGCGGCAATGGCTGCTCGAACTGTTCCACGGCCCGACCCTGGCATTCAAGGATGTCGCGCTGCAGATACTCGGCCTGTTTTTCGAAAAATTCCTGGCCCGGCAGGACAAGCATCTGACGGTGGTCGGGGCGACTTCCGGTGACACCGGCTCGGCGGCGATCGACGCACTGGCGGGGCGGGACAAGGTCGATATTTTCATGCTCCATCCCGATGGCCGGATTTCCGATGTCCAGCGGCGGCAGATGACCACGGTACGCGCACCCAATGTCCACAATATCGCTATCGACGGCAGCTTCGATGATGCGCAGGCGATGGTGAAGCGGATGTTTGCGGATCAGGGCGTCACCGACCGATTCTCGATTTCGGCGGTCAATTCGATCAACTGGGCGCGGCTGATGGCGCAGGTCGTCTATTATTTCTATGCGGCCAGCCAACTGGGCGCGCCGTATCGCAAGATCGCCTTTTCGGTGCCGACCGGCAATTTCGGCGATGTCTTCGCCGGCTATGTCGCGGCGCAAATGGGACTGCCGGTCGAGCGGCTGATCGTGGCTACCAATGTCAATGACATCCTGCACCGGGCGCTGAGCGCGGGGGACTATTCCACCGGCACCGTGACGCCGACCGCGGCGCCTTCGATGGACATCCAGATCAGCAGCAATTTCGAGCGGTTGCTGTTCGACCTGGAAGGCCGCGACGGCAGCAAAACCGCGGCGCGTATGGCCGATTTCGAAAACAGCCACAGGATGCAGCTGGAGACCGGCATGCGGGACAAGGCGGCGTCGCTGTTCACCAGCCACCGCGTCGATCCGGATGATATGGCGCTGGCGATGCGCTGGGCGCAGGACAAGGCGGGACAGATTATCGATCCGCATAGCGCCATCGGCCTTTCGGCGGCACAGAATACCGATCTCGATCCGGCGGTTCCGGTGGTTACTCTGGCAACGGCCCACCCGGCAAAATTCCCCGATGCGGTGGAAAGGGCAACCGGTATCCGTCCGGCGCTGCCACGGCGAGTGGGCGACCTTTTCGACCGCGAGGAAAAATATACGAAACTGCCGGGTGACTATGACGCGGTGAAGGAATTTGTCATGTCCAACGCCACGCCCACCGATGGCTGAAACCAGCGCCGCTCCCATATTGATGATCAGCGACCCGCGCAGCGACTATGCGCTGGTTGATTCCGGTCACGGCCGTAAGCTGGAGCGTTACGGCAAATATCATTTCATTCGCCCGGAGCCGCAAGCGATGTGGGCCCCTGCAAGCGACGACTGGCAAGCGGATGGCGAGTTTATTCCCGCATCCGACGACGATGGTGGCGGGCGCTGGCATCTGGGCAAAAATGTTCCGGCCGAAGGCTGGCAGATGGACTGGGAAGAGGTGCGCTTCACCGCCCAGTGCACCCCTTTCCGGCATCTCGCCTATTTTCCCGATATGGACCCGGTCTGGCGCTGGTTCCGGGGCAATTTGCAGGATGTCGAATCGCCGCAGATGATGAATCTCTTCGGCTATACCGGGGTCGGTACGCTGGCGCTCTCGGCAGCCGGCGCCAATCTAGTGCATGTCGATGCATCGAAAAAATCGGTGACCGCTGCACGCGACAATGCGGCGCTGTCCGGCATGACCGATCGTCCGATCCGCTGGATCATCGATGACGCCGCCAAATTTTCCGCCCGGGAAGTCCGGCGCGAACGGCGCTATGATGCGATCCTGATGGATCCGCCAAAATATGGCCGTGGTCCGGATGGTGAAATCTGGCGTCTTGAAGAGCATCTCGCCGGACTGGTCGAGAATTGCGGAAAATTGCTCGATGGCGATAGCCGCTGCCTGTTTCTGACAGTCTATGCTGTACGCATGTCGGCACTCGCGCTCGGATCGCTGCTGAACGAGAAACTGGCCCATCTTGGCGGGACTATCGAGGTCGGAGAGCTGGCCGTCCGGGAAGAAGCCAGGGGCATGCTCCTGCCGACAGCGATTTTTGCGCGCTGGTCGGCCTGACTTGCCATTTACCCGCTAACATGGTCAGATATTCATTATGACAGACACATTGCTTCTGGAGGTCAACGATCTCGATGTCGACGTGCTCACCGGAATCTATTCCGAAGAGACGCATTTGCCGCAGCCGCTGCGTATTTCGATCGCCGCCGAACTGAAGGTACAGGAGCGCTACGAAGCGGACACGCCGCTCGACCATTCGAAAAATTATATGGACCTGAAACATGCCGCCTCGGATGCGCTGCCCGAAGGCGTGCATTTCAAGCTGATCGAGGCGGTGGCCGATCATATCATCGAGACGCTGTTCCTGCAGGACAAGAATATTCTCCGGGTCACGGTGAAGATCGTCAAGCTGCTGATCTCCGAAAAAGGGGAGCAGATCGGCATCACGCTTAGCCGGGGCCGGAAATGACCAGACCGCTGGCGCTCGTCACGGGTGGCGTGAAGCGGGTCGGTGCGGCGATCGCCGCACGACTGTCCGATGCCGGCTATGCGCTGGCTTTGCATGGCAACAGCGATGCTGTCCCCGAAGCCGGGCTGGCCAAAAAGCTTGAAGATACGAATTGTCCATGGTCCGGTTTCCAGCAGGATTTTCTGGATGAGGGGGCCGCCGACAGGCTGATGGACGCTGTTGTCGATCATTTTGGCCGGACGCCGGACCTGATCGTGAACAGCGCTTCGATCTTCGGTCAGGATGATGTTGCCGCAATCCGGGAACAGGATCTGCAGGAGCATCTGCGGGTCAACAGCATGGTACCGGTGCTGCTGGCCACGGCTCTTCACCGGCGCCGGTCCGGGGATAGCGAACGGGCCTGCGTGATACACATATTGGACCAGCGCATTCGCAACCCCAATCGCGACCAGCTGAGCTATACACTGTCAAAACAGGCTCTGGCCGGTTCGGTCCGTTCGCTGGCTGTGGCCTGTGCTGACAGGCTCCGCGTCAATGGTGTTGCGCCGGGTCTGACGCTGACGGCGGGGGAATATGGCGAGGAGCAGCTTGCCAATATCACTGCAATGATGCCGCTCGACCGCCTTCCCGACCCGGAGGATATTGCCGACGCAGTCCTCTATCTGGCCCACGCCAAAGCGGTTACCGGGCAGATCGTCCACATCGATGGTGGTGCCAGCCTGAAGAGCTTCGAGCGCGACTTCGTCCATCTTGGCAAGGACTGAACAGCCCGATACGCCTCAAAGGACAGGTGTGCAGCGGCCCTGATATGCCCCATCTTGCCTATATCCGAACGCTGGTCGCCCTTGCGATTGGCAGGGATAAATCTGCAATTTTGAAAGGCTTATCATGCGTATTTCCCCCAAAATGATACTGACGACAACGGCCGTTATCGCGCTTGCGGCTTGCTCTACCGAAGCGCCCCAGGCTGCGGTTGATGAAGGAGCCGCCGACGCAATGATGGATTCGGCGACGACCGCCGAAGCCGGAACCATTGTCGATGTTGCGGTAGGCAATGCTGATTTTTCGACACTTGTGACCGCAGTAACGGCGGCTGACCTTGCCACGACGCTGGCCAGCGAGGGGCCATTTACCGTTTTTGCACCGACCAATGATGCCTTCGCCAAGGTTGATGCAGACACGTTGAGCGCCTTGCTTACTCCCGAAATGAAGGCCGATCTGACCGCTTTGCTGACCTATCACGTGGTCGCAGGCGAATTGAAGGCGGCTGATGTCGTCAAGGCAATCACCGATGGCGGCGGCATCGCGACCTTGACCACCGTGCAGGGCGGCGAGCTGAAAGCCATGCTGGACGGCGATTCGGTCATTCTCGAAGATGCTGCCGGCGGCAAGTCGACGGTCATAATGACCGATGTCGAGGCGTCCAACGGGGTTATCCACGCGATCGATACCGTGGTCATGCCGGGATAAATCCATCCCCTGAACTAGGATGGACCGGAAAGGGCTTCACCGACAGGCGGAGCCCTTTTCCATTGGGGTTTTTGTGGGTTTCTTTCTGTTGCAGGCGACGGTAACCCGCGCCTTCGAATTTCATCACCGCTTGCTCGCATGGTGCCGCGAGCGGACTGATTACAAGAAAGGAAATTCATGTTTAACGCCCCCAAAATCATTCTGGCCTCCACTCTCCTGGCATTGGTGCCGGCTTGCTCTTCGGAGCTGAGCGAGGAGGAGCAGGCGATCCTCGACACACGTCTGGCCGACGAACAGAAGCCGACCAATCTGATCGCCGTTCTGCAGGCCAATCCCGAGCTCAGCACCGCGAGCACCTTGCTGGGTCTTTCCGGCGTGGGAGCCGAGCTCGACAGCGATGGATCCTACACCGCTTTTGCAGCGACCAACGAGGTCTATAACACAATGGATTCGGAAAAGCTGAGCGCGTTGATGCAATCGGATAACAAGGATGAACTGGTCAGCATCACGAAATATAGCCTGGTCGATGGCAAGATGACCTCGGCCGACATTGCCAAGGCGATTGCCGATGGCGATGGTACCGCAAGCATCACCACATTGCAGGGCGATGCGATCAAGGCAACCATGGACGGCGACAAGATCATTCTGGAAGATGGCGCCGGCAACATGATCAACGTTACGCAGGCCGATATCGAATCGACCAATGGAGCGCTTCACATCATTGATGGTGCGCTGATGCCCAAATAGGTTCAGATAGGGAACGACAGACAAGGCCTCGCAGCAATGCGGGGCCTTTTTTGTTGAGGCGCTGTCCGCTAGCATGTTCAAAGCAGACAAGGAGCGAAACATGCCGCAATATTGGCTGATGAAATCGGAACCGGACGAATATGGCTGGGATGATCTGGTCGCCGAGGGCGAAGGCACATGGGACGGCGTCAAGAATGCGCAGGCGTCGAACAATATGAAGGCGATGAAGACAGGCGATCAGGTGTTTTTCTATCACTCGCGACAAGGGCTGGATGTGGTCGGCATCATGGAAGTGAGCGAAGAAGCCACAGCTGATGTCTCCACCGACCCGGACCGCTGGGTGGTGGTCAAGGTAAAACCGGTTCGGAAACTGGCCAGATCGGTGCCGCTCAAGGCAATGAAGCAAAATCCCAAGCTGAAAGATCTGGCGATCATCCGGCAGACGCGCTTGTCGGTGGCTCCGGTGACGGCGCAGGAATGGCAGGCGATACTGGAGATGGCGGGTGAGTGAAGACAATCCGGACTGGCCGGAAATTCTCAACGCGGTCGAGCAGGCGGTCGCTCCCGAAATCGGAACCGGCAAGGTCGCTGACTATATTCCGGCGCTGGCCAGTGTCGATCCGCGCAAATTCGGTCTTGCGGTGGCGCTGTCCGATGGACGAATGGAAACGCTTGGCGATTCCGACGAACCCTTTTCCATGCAGAGCATATCCAAGATTTTCACGCTTTCGCTGGCGCTCAAGGCGGTCGGCGACCGGCTGTGGGACCGGGTCGGGCGGGAGCCGTCTGGTTCGCCGTTTAATTCGATCGTCCAGCTGGAAAACGAACAGGGCATACCGCGCAACCCGCTGATCAACGCGGGCGCTATCGTCACCACGGATCATCTGGTCGAACATTATTGCGCCGACAGCGACGGTGCCGAGCCGGCGGTGGTCGAGCTGCTGACGATGTTGCGGCGGCTCGCGCAGGACGACACGATCCAGATCGACAGCGCCGTTGCCCTGTCGGAAGCGGAATCGGGCTCGCGCAACCGTGCGCTGGCACATTTCATGGCGGATTTCGGCAATATGGCCAATCCGGTGGAAAAGGCACTTGCTGCCTATTTTCGCCACTGCGCGGTGGCGGTTACCTGCCGCCAGCTGGCGCGCGCCGCATTGTTCCTGGCCCATGGCGGTCGCGATCCTGTCACCGGCGAGCAGGTCGTGACCCGCCAGCGTTGCCGCCGGATTCTGGCAGTGATGATGTCGAGTGGTCATTATGACAATAGCGGTGATTTTGCCTATCGCATCGGCCTGCCGGGAAAAAGCGGCGTCGGCGGCGGCATATTGGCGGTCGCGCCCGGTCATGGAACGGTAGCGGTCTGGTCGCCCGGCCTGAACCGTGCAGGAACCTCGCGGGTCGGCGGTTTCGCGCTGGAGGAACTGGTGCGGCAGACCGGATGGTCGGTGTTCGCCTGATCCGCCTGATCGCTATCCGGCGCGCCGCCCCTTGAATTCGTGATGTTTTTTGCTCCGGCGGCGGTTTATCCAGAAGAATGTCCGATGATTCGCTATGGAAAGAAATATTCGGCGCGCTCGCGCTCTTGCTCACCTTTGTCGCATTCCTTCCCTATATGGTTTCGATCTGGCGGCGGGAGACACGGCCGCATGTATTCTCCTGGTTTATCTGGGCAGCGGGCACGGTCGTGGTGTGCATCGCGCAACTATCCGATGGTGCCGGTATCGGAGCATGGCCGATCGGGGTGTCGGGGCTGCTGACATTCGGGGTGGCCTTTTTGGCGCTGGCAAGATCATCGGATCGATCGATTGTCCCTTCGGACTGGCTGTTTCTGGTGCTGGCACTGAGCGCGCTGCCGCTGTGGTTCCTGACGTCGACGGCGTTATCGGCGGTCCTTGTTCTCACCATCGTGGACCTGTTGGGCTTCGGGCCATCGGTGAGGAAAGCCAGAGAATTGCCCCATGAAGAGAATATCGCTTTCTTTGCTATTGCGGTCGTTAGAAACGCTTTCATTATCGCGGCGCTGGAAAATTATACGTGGACGACGGTCCTCTTTCCTGCCGCCGTCGGCGCGGCATGTATTCTGTTCGTGGGCTTCGTGTTGCTGCGGCGGCAGATGCTGCCAGTCAGCTAGCCATCGCCTGCTAAGTCCGCAGTCCGCTTACCGTCGCTCCCGCCGCGGTCAAAAATTCCACGTCGGTTTTGAGGTGCAGCAGGCGCAGGCCATCGTGCTTCATCGCATCCGCCAGTGCGGGCGCGAATTCTTCGGTGCTTTCGACCGTAGCGCTCCAGCCGCCATAGGCCTTTGCCAGTGCCGCGAAATCGGGGTTTTTCAGCGATGTTGCCGATAGCCGCGCCGGATATTCGCGCTCCTGGTGCAGGCGGATGGTGCCGAAGCTGCCATTGTCGATCACCAGCACCAGCAGATTTGCGCCATACTGGATCGCGGTGGCGAGTTCCTGGCCGTTCATCATGAAGTCGCCATCTCCTGCAACAACCACGGATATACGGTCGGGAAAGCGCAAGGCGGCTGCCACCGAGGCCGGGACGCCGTATCCCATCGCGCCGCTGGTCGGGGCGAGCTGGCTGGGGAAGGCGCCATATTTCCAGTAGCGGTGCCACCAGCCGGAAAAATTGCCGGCCCCGTTGCAGATGATCGCGTCGGCGGGGAGCTGCTGCTGCATCGCGGCGACGCACAGGCCGAGGTCGAGCTTGGCGGCAGTGGGTTGCGGGCTCGACCAGTCCAGATAATCGTCATGTGCGGCCTTGCCTGCGTCGAAGGTCAGCAGGTCATCCTGCCACAGCGCCGCCTGTTCGGCGAATTCATCCATCTCGGCGCAGATCGGCAGATCGGTGCGATAGACATGGTTGAGCTCGTCGGGATCGGGATGGACATGGACGAGTATCTGGTCGGGATGGTCGGGTGTGATCAGCGTATAGCCATCGGTGGTCGCCTCGCCGAGGCGCGCGCCGACCGCCAGCACGATATCGGCGTCCCTGATCCGCTGGGTCAGCCTGGGATTGGGACCATAGCCGAGATTGCCGGCATAGACCGGACTTGCATTGGGAAAATTATCTTGCCGCCGGAAGGCGACCGCCACCGGCAGGCCGATGCGCTCGGCATATTGGGCGAAGTAATGGGTGGCCTTGGCGCTCCACCCCGCGCCGCCGATAATCGCGATCGGGTCGGTGGCATCGCGCAGCATGTCGGTGAGCGTCATCATCGCGTCGGGGCAGAGCGGCTGGGCCGGGGCGACGACTTTGGGCCGGTCGAGCGTCTCGACCACGTCACGCAGCATATCCTCGGGAAGCGCCAGCACAACGGGTCCGGGACGCCCCGAGCTGGCGGTGTCAAAGGCGCGGGCGATATATTCGGGAATGCGCGCAGCATTGTCGATTCGTGCCGCCCATTTGGCGAGCGGCGTGAACATCGCAGTGAAATCGACTTCCTGAAAGCCTTCGCGGTCGCGGTCATCGCGCGCGACATCGCCGATGAACAGGATCATCGGTGTGCTGTCCTGCATCGCGGTGTGGACGCCGATGCTGGCATTGGTCGCGCCGGGACCGCGGGTGACAAAGGCAATGCCGGGTGCGCCGGTCATCTTGCCGTCGGCTTCGGCCATGAAGGCGGCGCTGCCGTCCTGCCGGGTGGAGACGGTCTCGATCGTGCCGCAATCGTGGAGGGCGTCGAGGACGGAGAGAAAACTCTCGCCCGGGACGGTGAATATCCGGTCAGTGCCCTGGATGACCAGCTGGTCGACCAAAATCTGCGCGCCTGTGCGTTTATTCATATCCTAGCCTCTCACTATCTCACCCGCAGCTTTAGCTGCGCTATTGGTTTATAGGACTCGCACGGAGACACAAAGTCACGAAGTAACGACGTTCTCATATCCGCTTTGTGGCTTCGTGCGAGTCCTTTTGAATGCTGTCGCGGTCATAGACGATGCCGGGTGTTTAGATCCCGAGAGCCCGAGACACGCCAAAGGCCTATGCCTGATGGATGGCTTTGGTGACCATATAGGCTTTCAGCCCGTCGGGCCCGTCTTCCGATCCGTGACCGCTTTCCTTGACCCCGCCGAAGGGCGCGTCGCCCGGGCTGACGGTCAGATTGTTGATCGCGACCATGCCCGCCTCGATCCGGTCACCGACCAGATTGGCAGTGCGCAGATTTTCGGTGAAGGCGTAGGCCGCCAAACCCAGCGGCAGGCGGTTGGCCTGTTCGATGGCTTCGTCGAGCGTGCCGAAGGGGCGCATCACGGCGACCGGGCCGAACGGCTCGTCGTTCATGATATCGGCGTCGAGCGGGACGTGGGAGAGCACGGTGGGATCAAAGAAAAAGCCCTTTTCGCCGCGCCGTTCGCCGCCGAGCCGGACATCCGCGCCCCTGGTTCGCGCGTCCGCGATCATCGCGCCCACGGCGCTTGGCCGGCGCGGGTTGGCGAGCGGACCCATTTCGACCGCGCCAAAGCCGTCGCCGACGCTGACCTTCTGGGCGCGTTCGGTGAAGACTTTCTCGAACCGGTCATAAATGCCCGACTGGACATAGAAGCGGGTTGGCGAGACGCAGACCTGACCGGCGTTGCGGAATTTTCCGGTGACCACCAGATCGAGCGTCTTGTCCAGATCGCAATCGTCGAAGACCAGCACCGGCGCGTGACCGCCCAGTTCCATGGTGGTACGCTTCATGCCCTCGGCGGCGAGTTTCATCAGATGCTTGCCGACCGGGACCGAACCGGTGAAACTGACCTTGCGGATCACATCCGAGGCGATGAGATGGCTGGACACTTCGGCCGGATCGCCAAAGACGACCTGCGCGACGCCCGACGGCAGACCCGCGTCGATCAGACAGCGGACCATCTCGATCGGGCTGGCCGGGGTTTCTTCCGCCGGTTTGAGAATGATCGAGCAGCCCGCGGCAATGGCAGGAGCCAGTTTGCGCACGGGGGTGAAAACCGGGAAATTCCAGGGGCTGAAGGCGGCGACCGGACCGACCGGCTGATATTTGACGAAACTGTTCTGGCCCGCCGGGCGGACCAGCACGCGTCCGTAGCAACGCTTCGCTTCTTCGGCCATGATATCGAAATGGCTGGCGGAGGCGGTGACTTCACCGACCGCCTGGGCCAGCGGCTTGCCCTGCTCGAAAGTCATCAGGCGACCGATTTCCGGCGCCCGCTCGCGCATCAGCTCTGCAGCTTTGTGCAAAATCACGGCGCGCTCGGCCACCGGCGTGTCGCGCCAGAGCGGAAATGCACGGTCGGCAGCGTTCAGGGCGCGGTCGAGATCGGCTGTCGTCGCCTTGGGCAAATCGGCAATGGCCTCGCCGGTCGCCGGATCTACGACCTGATGAACGTCGCGGTCCGCGCCGTCGATCCATTCGCCGTCGATATGAAGTTGCAATTTGCTGGGATAAGCGTTGGACATAGTTGCTCCTGTAACCTTCTGCCTAAGCACTAGACTTGTAGCCGGAATCCCGCAATGACTGTGACAAAATTTGAGAGGATAGATTTATGGAGATAGTCACCGAAGGGCTGCGCTTTCCCGAGGGCCCGATAGCCATGCCGGACGGCAGCGTCATCCTGGTCGAGATCGAGGCGCAACAGCTCACCCGGGTCTTGCCCGATGGCAGCAAGCAGCTGGTCGCCAAGACCGGCGGCGGGCCCAATGGCGCAGCACTGGGCCCGGATGGCAAAATTTATGTCTGCAACAATGGCGGCTTTGAATATAAGGACGAGAACGGCTTCCTGACCCCGGCGGGCATTGCGAAAGATTATGCCGGCGGTAGCATCCAGCGAGTCGACCCGGAGACCGGCGAGGTTGAGACGCTTTATAATGACGGCGACTTCGGCTGCATCCTGCGTGGGCCCAACGATATCCAGTTCGACGCGCATGGCGGCTTCTGGTTCACCGATCATGGTAAGACCGATTATGAAAAGCGTTGCCACGACATCGTGGGGATTTTCTATGCCAAGGCCGACGGCAGCCATCTGGAAGAGGTGATCTTTCCGTCCAACAATCCCAATGGAGTCGGAATCTCGCCGGACGGCAATACGCTCTATGCTGCCGAAACCTTCACCTGCCGGCTGATGAAATTCAATATCACTGCGCCCGGCAAGGTAGCGCCGGACGCCGGCCCCGGCGGTCCGGGTATCCCGCTCTACCGTCCCTCTGGCTATAAATTTTTCGACAGTCTGGCGATGGAGGAATGCGGCAATATCTGTGTCGCCACGATCGGGGAATGCGGCATCAGCGTGATTTCTCCGGAAGGCGAGCTGGTCGAATTTGTCGAGACGCCGGATATTTTTACCACCAATATCTGCTTTGGCGGTGAGGATATGATGGACGCCTGGATATGTCTGTCGGCAACTGGAAAACTGGTCAAAACCCGCTGGAAACGGCCCGGAATGAAATTGGAATATCTGAACAAATGAAATTCACCACCGTAATTTTCGACTTTGGCGGGGTTATCACTTCGTCGCCATTTGAAGCGTTTAACCGGCTGGAGGCCGAAAAGGGCGTGCCGCAGGACAGCGTGCGCCGGATCAACAGCGCCAATCCCGACGACAATGCCTGGGCCCGGTTCGAGCGGGCGGAACTGGATGGTGCCGGCTTTGACGAAGCCTTTGCCGAGGAGGCGAAAGCCCTGGGGCTGGAGTTGCGCGGCGCCGACGTGCTGGCCGTACTGGCTGGTGACGTGCGGCCCAATATGGTGGCTACGCTGGACCGGTTAAAGGCCGAGGGCTTAGCGATTTCCTGCATCACCAACAATGTCCCGGCCGGCAAGGGCGCGGGCATGGCGATGGATGACGAAAAGGCGTCTGCGGTCGCCGAGATCATGGCGCGCTTCGATCATATCATCGAAAGCAGCAAGGCGGGCGTGCGCAAGCCCGATCCGCGAATTTACCAGATGATGTGCGAGGCTCTGAATGTCGATCCGGCGCAGTGCATCTATCTCGATGATCTCGGAATCAACTGCAAACCGGCAGCAGCGCTTGGCATGGCGGCGATCAAGGTCTCGGCCGAGCAACAGGCGCTTGATGATCTCGGTGCGCTGCTGAACATGCGATTGCCCTGATGCCCGGTGCACATAGTGGCAAAGCTGTAATATAATCGTCACCAATGAGTCGTCGAACGGTCGTGAAACCGCTATAGCGGGACGGGGGTTCAAAGGTTGCGGGGATTCGTGGGTAATAGCTTGTCGGACAGATTTGGCACGGTGGCCCGCTGGTATAGCCAGAGGGGTTCATACCCGTTTCTCTTCCTTCTTTTGGCGGTCTTGCTGCTGATCCAGGCCGTTCGTCTGACCTGGCTGGTGCTCACTCCGCTGGGCCCTGTCGGCAATTATCGCGCTGATCAGGTGCGGATATTGTCCCCGCAATCGCGGCTCACCCTGTTCAGCAGCTTTGATCCGTTTTTCCGGGACGGGGCAACGCAAAGCGCCAATGTGGTGACGTCACTGCAACTGACACTGTTCGGCATCCGGATGAACGAGGCATCGGGACGGGGCTCGGCAATCCTGTCCGGGCCGGACGGGGTGCAAGCCAATTATGCTGTCGGCGAGGAGATCATGTCCGGCGTTACACTCGACAGTGTCGCGTTTGACCATGTGGTCATCAACCGCGGCGGCGTGCGCGAAAGCCTCTATCTCGACCAGTCCATTCCCGCGCAGACCATCGGCGCCGACGATCCCGTCACGCCTGCATCGCTGACTCCGGGCGGCGCGGAAATAGCCGGTGTCGCCTCGCTCGCCCCGCGCAACGAACAGGGCCGGGTCACCGGGATTCTGTTGTCGCCCCTGGGTGACGGCAGCCTGTTCAACAGCGCCGGTTTCCGCAATGGCGATATCATCGTGTCGATCAACGGCAATCCGGTGGGATCAGCGAGCGATATCGAGACGCTGAAAAGTCAAATACGGCCCGGCACGCGCCTGTCCGTAGAAGTCGAGCGCGGAGCCGATACGGTTCCGGTCGCTGTTAATCTGGGAGCCCAGTAATGCGTAGTTTTTTCGCCCGGATCATAGCGGTCCTCGCTCTTTGTGCCGGCCTGTCGGCGGCACCCGTGTCGGCCCAGCATACGCTGAATGTTCGCGATGCCGACATCCGTGCCTTTGTGCAGGACGCGGCAAAGGTCACGGGCCGCACCTTCATTCTCGACAGCCGGGTGCAGGGTAAGGTCTCGGTGGTCACCGACCGGCCACTCAGCCGCTCGGAATATTTCGAGATTTTCCTGTCGACCCTGCGTGCCAATAATCTGGTCGCGATCCCGACGACCCGCGGTGCCTATCGGATCCAGCCCGCCGACGGTGCGGCTTCGCAACCGAGCCGGATCGGGTCGCGCGGTGCCGAAGGCAATCAGCTGGTCACCGAAGTGGTGCGGCTCAAATCGATTGTCGCCACCGAAGCGCTGGAAACGCTGCGCCCGCTGGTCAGCAAACAGGGGTCGATCACGGCCAATCGCAACGCGAACAGTCTGGTGATCGTAGACTATGCCGACAATATCCGCCGGATACGCTCGCTGGTTGGCGATATCGACCGCGACAGCGCGGCCAGCACGATCATCACGCTGAAAAACGCCGGGGCCCGGGAAATTGCCACATCGCTGCAGGCGCTTGCCGCACAGGGCGGCGGCGAGGGGCTGCGCGCGCCGGTGACGGTGGTGCCGATCGACAGCAGCAACAGTATCGCCCTGCGTGGTGATCCCGGCGCGGTGGCGCGTTTTGCACAAATGGCGCGTGAACTGGACAAGGGTGCGGAATCGGGGACCGAGATTCGCGTCCACCGGCTTGGCTACGCCAATGCCGAACATCTCATGCCGGTGATCGAGAATCTGCTGGGCAGTAGCGGAACGGGCGGTGCGTCGGCAGCGGTTGCGCCGGCCGGTGAAGGCGGAACGGCAGCGACAGTCGCAACCGGCGGTGGCAATGGCATTGCCAGCCGGGGGCCGGCGATTGTCACCCGGCTGGAAGGCACCAACGCGATCATCGTCGCGGCCAATCCGGACGTGCAGAGGATGATTGGCGAACTGATCCGCCAGCTCGATACGCGGCAGGAACAGGTGGTGGTCGAAGCGATTATCGTCGAGATTTCCGAATCTCTGGCCCGCGAACTGGGTGTACAATGGCTGGTCGGCGGAGAAGATGTGCCCTTTGCGGTGACCAATTTCTCGAACGCCTCGCCCAATATCGTCGATGTCGCCGGTGGCTTGCTGGCCGACCAGTTTGATACCACCACGACGACCACGACCGATACCGCGACGACCGTGACCACGAACAGTTCGGTCGGTGATGCGTTGCGGCAGAATGCAGCGGATTCGGTACTGGCAGCGCGCGGCGGCTTTGGCGGATTTGCGACCAGCCTGGGCGGGAGCGCCGTGCTCGGTGCGATCATCAATGCGGTGCAATCCGACACGGACAGCAATGTCTTGTCGACGCCTTCGCTGACGGTGAACAACAATCTCAAGGGTAGCATTTTGTTTGGCCAGGAAATTCCGGTCTCGACCGGCGAGGCCCTGTCGGGCAATTTCGACAACGCCTTCCGCACGATCCAGCGGCAGAATGTCGGGATCGAGCTGGAAGTCACGCCGCAGATCAATGCCGGTGATGAAGTGCGGATGGAATTGCGCCAGCAGGTCAGTTCGATCGCCGGGCCGGTTTCCGACGATTTCAACGAGCTGATTATCAACAAGCGGGAAATCAACACCACCGTGACCGTTGGCGATGGCGAGATTATCGCGCTCGGCGGGCTGCTCGATGATAATGAGCGGCGCACCATCCAGAAAGTCCCGTTTCTCGGCGACATCCCGCTTCTCGGAGAATTGTTCCGCTCGCGGGGCCGGTCGCGGGTCAAAACCAATTTGATGGTCTTCATCCGTCCGACGATCCTGAAGGACCCCAATGACGCCCGGCGGTTCTCCAGCGCGCGTTATGATTATATCCGCGACCGGCAGCTCAGCCGCAATCCCGATAGCGAGCCGTCCATTGACGCGTTGGTTCGCGATTATCTGGGAACCGTTCCGCCGACGGTCAAACCGCGTCCGGATGACCAGATCATCTATGCGCCTGGCGACCGGTCTGCGGTCAGTGACAGCGGTATGATCGAGCAGGCACCGGTGCCCCCAAGCGAGGCTGACGGGAAGCGGTAATGAAAATCGCCCGGGGGACAGAGGCGGTGATTGCTGAAGCGGAACGGGACTCTGCGGGTCTGCCGCTGGCAGCAGCCAGGGACCTGCCATATTCCTATGCCCGTGATCATGGCCTGCTGGTTCAGGATCGCAATGGTGAGCGCCCGCTGATCGCTCTTCGCGAAGGCTCAGACCCGTCCGCCTTGCTGGAGGTGCGGCGCTATCTGGCTTTGCCCTTTGACGTGGACATGGTCGACGGGCCGGCGTTCGAGAAGCTGCTGTCGGCCCATTATGCGATGGACGGTTCGGCTGCGGCCATGGC
Source organism: Sphingorhabdus sp. SMR4y (assembly GCF_002218195.1). Lineage (GTDB taxonomy): Bacteria > Pseudomonadota > Alphaproteobacteria > Sphingomonadales > Sphingomonadaceae > Parasphingorhabdus. The sequence continues at coordinate 3,127,698 of NZ_CP022336.1, forward strand.
CGGTGATATGGCGCTGGCGGGCGAGGGGCTGGACGATATTGCCGGGGATATCCCGAGCGCAGAGGATCTGCTCGACAGCGCCGATGATGCGCCGACCATCCGGCTGATCAACGGGATCATCGCCGAGGCGGCACGGCAGGGCGCGTCGGACATCCATATCGAACCTTATGAGACCGGGCTTGTGGTCAGGATGCGGGTTGATGGCGTGCTGACCGAGAAGCTGCGCATGCCGCCGCATGTCGCCGGCGTGATCGTCAACCGGATCAAGGTGATGGCGCGGCTGGATATTGCCGAGCGGCGCATTCCGCAGGATGGCCGGATCAGCCTGACGCTGGGCGGCAAACTGCTGGATGTTCGCGTTTCCACCTTGCCCAATCGCGCCAGCGAGCGGGTGGTGATGCGGATACTCGACAAGGAAAGCGCGGGGATATCGCTCGATCTGCTCGGCATGTCGGAGAGCACCCATGCGATCCTCAGCGATGCGCTGAGCGAGCCCAATGGCATCATCCTGGTGACCGGCCCGACCGGCTCGGGCAAGACCACAACGCTCTATGCGGGGCTCAAGCAGCTCAATGACGGCAGCCGCAATATCCTGACGGTCGAGGATCCGGTGGAATATGCGATCGAGGGCATTGGCCAGACCCAGGTCAATGCGAAGGTTGGCCTGACTTTTGCCGCCGGGCTCAGAGCCATATTGCGGCAGGACCCTGATGTGGTGATGATCGGCGAAATCCGCGACCGGGAGACCGCCGAGATCGCAGTGCAGGCGAGCCTGACCGGCCATCTGGTACTCTCCACCGTGCACACCAATGACGCGGTGGGCGCGATCACCCGTATGCGCGATATGAAGGTGGAGCCGTTTCTGCTCGCCTCGACGCTGCGCGCGGTGATTGCCCAGCGACTGGTGCGCAGGCTGTGCGAGCATTGCCGCACGCCGATCCAGGCGGATGGCAGTCTGGCCTCGCTGCTCGGCTTTGACAATGGCACGGTGGTCTATCGGGAAACGGGCTGCGAACATTGCAACCAGACCGGCTTCCAGGGCCGCATCGGCGTGTTCGAGGCGATCCGGATCGACGAGACCTTGCGCAAGCTGATCAATGATGGTGGCGACGAGGCGGCGATCACCGCCCATGCCTTCCGCAACCAGCCCCATCTGGGTGTCGCCGTGCGGGCGCTGGTTCGCGATGGCTTGACGACGCCCGAGGAAGCGATCCGTATCTCCCGGCGCGAAAGCGAAGCGGTCGATGCCTGAATTTGCCTATAGCGCGATCGACCCCAAGGGGCGCGAGAAGACCGGACGGCTGACCGCTGCCAGCGATGATGCGGCGCGCGCGAAACTGGCCGAGCGCAATTTCTATGTCGTCAGGATGGAAGCGGCGCAGGGGAAATCGCGCGACGGGGGCAAACAGGCAACGAGTCTGCTCGGTCCGAAAAAGCTGACATCCAAGGAACTGACCCTGTTCACCCGGCAGCTCTCCTCTCTGGTGCAGGTCAGCCCGCTGGAAGAGGCGCTGCGCCTGATCGGCAACCAGAATGAGAAGCCGCATGTCCAGCAGCGGATCGCGGCCGTGCATGGCGGAGTCGTTGAGGGCCAGCGTCTCTCCGAGGCGATGCGCCGGGAGCCGAAAAGCTTTCCGCCGCTCTATCGGGCGATGATCGCGGCGGGCGAAAGTTCCGGCACGCTGCCCGACATTACCGAAAGACTGGCCGATCTGCTCGAGCGGCAGGCCGAATTGCGCGGCAAGCTGATCGGTACATTGGCTTATCCGGCGGTGCTGGCGCTGGTTTCGATCATCGTCGTCGCGCTGCTGATGATCGCGGTCGTGCCCAAGGTGGTCGAACAGTTTGACGATGTGAACCAGCAACTGCCGCTGGTCACACGGATTGTTATCGGAATATCCGATTTTCTCGCCGACTGGTGGTGGGCGCTCGCGATGGCCATCGGCGTAGCGATCCTGATTGGCTGGCGCGCGCTCAAGGAGCCGCAACTCAAATATCGTTTTGACGGCTTCCTGCTGCGCCTGCCGTTCTTCGGGCGTCTGCTGCGGGACTTGCACGCGGCGCGTCTGGCGCGGACATTGTCGACCATGGTGGCCAGCCGCCTGCCGATTATCGAGGGGCTGCGGCTGACTACCGAGACTATTCATAACAGCGTGTTGCGCAAGGCGTCTGAAGATATGGTGGAAGCCATTAGAGGCGGCGGCAGCCTGTCGACGGCGCTCAGAAATACCGGGGTGTTTCCGCCAATGCTCGTCTATATGACCTCCAGCGGAGAAGCTTCGGGACAGCTCGACGACATGCTGGCGCGGGCAGCAAGCTATCTGGAGCGGGAATTTGACAATTTTAGCTCTACGGCCTTGTCCTTGCTGGAACCGATCATCATTGTGGCCCTGGGCGGGCTGGTCGCGCTGGTGATATTGGCGATATTGTTACCGATTTTGCAGCTTCAGAAGCTGGCAGGACTATAGGGCCGGAATAAAGGGATGATTATGACGACAGAATTTGAAAATCCGGAAGCGGACCGCATGCCGGACGTCAGGCCGAAGAAAAAGCGCAACGGCTTCACGCTGGTCGAGCTCATGGTCGTGATCTTCATTCTCGGCCTGCTGACCACCATTGTCGTGATCAATGTCCTGCCCAGTCAGGACCGGGCGATGGTGGAAAAAGCGCGGGCGGATATCGCGACTCTGGGCCAGGCGCTGGAAATGTACCGGCTCGACAATCTCAGCTATCCCGGATCGTCGGACGGATTGCAGGCGCTGGTTGCGCCGCCGGCTTCGCTGTCCACGACCGCGCGCTACCGGCAAGGGGGCTATATCAAGAAACTGCCCGATGATCCGTGGGGACGGCCCTATCAATATGACAATCCCGGGCGTCAGGGCCCCGGCTATGATCTTTACTCGCTGGGCGCCGACGGCGCGCCGGGCGGCGAAGATGACAATGCCGACATTTACGCTGAATAAGACCGGCAGCGCGTGAACCCCGATCTTCTCCTGATTGCCTTTCCCACCGCGGATAACGAAGCACTGCACTGGTGGCATGTCCGCGACGGCGCGGTGCAGGCCACAGGTTGTGATCCGGACCCGCTCGTGGCTTCATCCGCCCATGCGCCCGATTCGGCGGAGGCAGATGTGCGGGTGATCGCGCTGATGCCGTCGCATCTCACCACGGTCACGGGGCACGAACCGATCAGCGACGCGACACAAAGCCAGGCGCTCACGGCAGCGACCATGGCTGCCAAAGCCCAGAGCCTGGAAAGCGAGACGATCCACATCGTTGCAGCTGACGATGGTCAGGGCCGGGTTGTCACGGCGTCGGTCGGACGGGAGATCCTGGCATCCGGTCTGGTCCGCCTGCAGGCGCTGAATATGGACCCCGATGCCATTATTCCACTCGGCTGGTTGTTGCCGGCAGGCGGCGATGATGAAGCGGTTTCTGCAGATTTCGGATTTGACCGCGTTGTCCGCTCGGGAAATATCATCGCGGTGGATGATCCGGCACTGCGGGATATTCTGATTGCCGGGCGGACGGTAGAGCCGATCGAGGGCGAGGCTTTTGACGCATTGCTGATCGGCGCTGCGGACAAAAGCGATCTGAACTTTCGCGCTGGCCCCTTTGCGAGGAAGGTCCGGCGTGCGATGGACCCGGTGCAAAAGCGCCGGCTCGGATGGATGGTTGCGGGCTTGGTCATCCTGTCTCTCGCCATTCCGCTGGTGCAACTGGCCAAATATCACTGGGCGGCCAGTTCGGCGGATGAGGCGGCTCTGGCTAGCGCCGCTGCCGTCGTCGGGCAGCAGGATGATTCCGAAGTCGCCGAACGCGCACTGGATCAGCGGCTGATTGCCGAAAATCGCGGCAATATCATGTTCCCGGTTCCGGCTTCGGCGCTCTATTCGGCGCTGCAGCAGGTGCCGAATGTGTCGATCGCCCGCATGGCCTATGGCGACAATGGCATAGTGTCGGCGACATTGTCGGCGGTTCGCAACGAAGATATCAATCCCGCTTTGCTGGCATTGCAGGACGCGGGCTTCATCATAACCGCGACTCCGCGCACCGATGCAACGGGGTCGGCACAGGCGGACATTACGGTGAGGGCACCATGATTGATACTGCAAGAAACTGGTTTGCCGCCCTCAGTCAGCGGGAGCAGATATTGCTCGGGATTGCCGGTCTGCTGCTGGCGGGACTGGTCGGCTATTATGGAATCGCCCGGCCGATGGTCGATGCGATGGCCGCCGGCCAAGAACGCTATGGCAATGCGGTCGAACGGCAGGCGCGGATTGAGACCAAGGTTGCGGCATTGCAGCAGCCGGCAGAAGGGCAGGCAGCCCGATTCAGCGGCGCGATTGATGCATTCGTCAGCCAGAGCGCTGGCGAGACGGGGATTGCGGTGGCCTCTGTCACGCCGCAATCGGACAAGCGCGTGGCGATGATGGTGGAGTCGGCGAAACCAACGGCGCTGCTCGGCTGGCTGGCGCGGATCGAACGCGACGGCATAGCAGTGGAAAGCCTCAGTATCGATCCCGCTGGCAATGGAACGGTTTCGGCCAATCTGACCCTGCGGTCACATTAGCCGAGATCCTTCACTCGGCGGGTTCGATTTGATGCTGCCTGTCTGCGGGGAACATGATGCCGCCGTCATCGGCTGACATGGCTTCCGGTTCGTCAGGCTTGGCGGTTGCCGCTTTTGGCTTTTTCTGGACCCATTCGCCCTTCTCGTTACGGATATAGGCAGGAGCGCGCTGGACGTTCCAGACCAGACCCATTTTTTCCCAGAGATAGATAATCTGACCGTTAAGATCGAACTCCCACCACGCAACCTGCGAGGAAGCGGCACGGGGATGCTGGTGATGGTTGTTGTGCCATCCGTCGCCGAAGGTCATCCAGGCCATGAACCAGTTGTTGCGCGAGCCATCCTTGGTGTCGAAGCGCTGCGAGCCGAAGACATGGCCGATGCTGTTCACGCCCATCACGAAATTGAGGAAGAAGAAATTGCGGAAGAAGCCGCCGATCAAAATGGTGCCGATGATATGTTCCGGTCCGCCAAAAGCCAGCGCCCAAAGAGCGGGCAGGCCGATGCTGGAAAAAATCGCGATCGACCAGCGATGCTTGTGGCACCATAATACTTGCGGATCGTCGATCAGGCCCTTGCCGTAAACCTTCATGTCCGAGGTCGTATTGTCGAACAGCCAGCCGAAATGGGCGATGCCGAGCCCCTTGAGTTTACCCATTTTCTTGCCATGGCCGTCGATATAGGGGCTGTGAATATCGCCCACCTTGTCGGCAAAGGCATGGTGCCGGCGATGATCTGCTGCCCATTTGAGCACCGATGCCTGACAGGCCATTTGCGCCATGATGCCGATGGCGAGGCGCATTTTCGGTCCTGCTTCAAAGGCACGATGGGTGAAATAGCGGTGATAGCCGATGCCGACGCCCATGTTGATCAGGGCGAATCCGAAGAGAAAGGCCGACCATTCAACCCAGCCGGTCGCATGGAAGAGTGTCCAGTAGAGCGCGCCGAGCGAGCCGATCACCATCGAAGACAGCAGGATGCCATATTCGATACGCTTCGCGCGTGCAGCCGGTCCGCCGATGATGACGCCATTCTGTGGATGCTGTTCCAACGGCGTATATTCGTCGGGTTGAATGTCGCTGAATGCGGTTGCCATTAGCCAAAGTCCTCGAAAATTACATCGGGACCCTAGGATATAGGCTATTTACGATGATTACAATTCCATTAACTATTAGGCTGCGGATGGCAGAATTCTCGCTCTATGCCTAGTCGTCGCGGAGCGGTCTGCGGGTGCTGCGATTGGCCTCGCGTGACTTGCGGACGGGTTCCGTGCGGGTCCGCGGGGATGTCCGGTCAGCGCGAGCCGTCGGTTGTGGCCGGGCCTGCGGCTGCTCGGTCGCTCTCGTCGGGCGCCGGTCGGGACGAGTGGCACGATCGCCGCGGTTGCGGGCTGGTGCGGCCCGATCCGTCCTGTTCGGGCGCGTTGCCCTTGTCTCCGGCCGCTCCCCGCGTCCGTTACGGGCGCCTCTGTTATCGCGATCGTCGCTGCGCCTCTGGCCGCGCGCGTTGTCGCGGTCCTGATTGCGAGAGCCATCCCAGCGGTCCATTCTCTGGTCGCGGCGATTGCCGAACCGGCCGGAATTTGCGTCGCGATCCCTGCGATCTCTGGCGTGATGTCCGCCATATACGGCGCGCTGCCGGGCCCAGTAGCGCCGGTGGCTGTCGCGCATCGCATGGCGCCTGCCGGCCCGATCAAAGATATAGACGCCATAGCCGGGATAATAATATTGATCATACCAGCCGCCGCCATATCCAATATTGGCAAAGCCATAGCCATAGTCGCAGGCATAATAATCGTCGAAGGGCGCATAGGGATCGCAGTCATAACCCCGATTGTTGACATAGCCGTCGCCATAGGTGCCCGCACCATACATGCACCCGCCGAGGCTCAGCAGCGTACCTGCGGCGAGAGCAGACTTCAGGAGTCGGGGCATTGTGGAATGTGTCATTATCTTTCCTCTGAAACCGGTCCCGCGGCACCAGCCGTACGGGGTTGCGATCGTTTCGTCCTTGTTCCGCATTGTTAAGCCCCTGTGATTGAATAGCTTATGAATGGAGTGGCTTGCTGACATTAATGAAAGTAGCTATCATGAGGCTCAAACACCAGTTCAGGAGAGTTCCCGTGGCTACAGTTGCAGCAAAACCCCATGGATATCCGTTTCAGGAGTCGGCCAACCCGCATTGGGTGAAGCGGCCCAGCGAGGACGAACTGGCGCATATTCCCGGCAAGAAAGGCCTCCCCGTTCTGGGTTGCACGCTGGAGCTGCTCAAGGATCCGGGCCGTTTTGGGCGGCGGATGTTCGAGCAATATGGATCGGTCTATCGTGCGTATAGTTTCGGGGGGTGGTCGGTCAACATGCTGGGGGCCGATGCCACGGAACTGATCCTTTTCAACAAGGACAAGATATTCTCGAGCGAGCAGGGCTGGGGGCCGATTCTCAACAATCTTTTTCCGCGCGGATTAATGTTGATGGATTTTGACCGCCATCGGGCGGACCGCAAGGCGCTGTCGGTGGCTTTCAAGCCCGGGCCCATGAAGCACCACTGCGAGGTGCTGGGCGAGGGTATATTGCAGCGGGTGGCAGAATGGAGCGGAACCGAATTCAATTTTTACCCCGCGATCAAATCGCTCTCGCTCGATACCGCTGCCAGCGCGATTCTCGGGATCCCCTGGGGACCGGAAGCGGACAAGATCAACAAGGCTTTTGTCGACGAGGTGCAGGCTTCGGTGGGCGTAGCGCGCAAACCCATTCCCTTCACCAAAATGTGGAAGGGTGTGAAGGCGCGTGAATATCTGCTCGAATATTTCACCCCGCAGGTGAAAGAGCGGCGGGCCAAGGGCGGCGAGGATATTTTTACGCAAATCTGTCTGGCGACGCATGAGAATGGCGAATTGCTGACCGAGGATGAAGTCGTCGATCACATGAATTTCCTGATGATGGCGGCGCATGACACGATTACCTCATCGGCGACCAGCCTGATCTATCTGCTTGCCAAGCATCCCGAGTGGCAGGACAGGATTCGTGAAGAATGTCTGGCGGTGGCGCCGGCTGGCACGGCGCTGTCGATGGAACAATTGAGCAAGCTTGAATTGACGGAAATGGCGTTCAAGGAAGCGTTGCGCCTGATCCCGCCAGTGCCATCGATGCCGCGTCGCGCGGTCAAGGAGTTCACGTTCCGCAACTACACGATCCCCGCCGGCACATCCGTCGGTGTCAGCCCCAGCTTTGTTCACAAGATGGAAAAACACTGGCCCGATCCGGAGAAATTTGATCCGCTGCGCTTCACGCCGGAAAATTCGGTCGGCCGGCACAAATATGCCTGGGTGCCTTTCGGCGGCGGCGCGCATATGTGCCTCGGGCTGCATTTTGCCTATATGCAGATCAAGATATTGATGCACGCGATGCTGACTCAGAATCGCGTGGTTCTGCAGGGTGGCGCCGATTATGAACCGAAATGGCAGGTCTTTCCCATTCCGCAACCCAAGGATGGGCTGCCGATTCGCCTCGAGCGTCTCCAGACCCCGCGCTAGCAGGGCCGACCGGGCTATAGGGGGCGGTCGACGCAAAAATTGACAGCCTCAACCTTGCATGGCAGTCTTCAGGCTCAATCGGGGGGTAATCATGGGGCGGCTTGAATTAAACGGCGATGCATATCTCCGGCTGCTGCTCGCGATATCGGGAAGATTTTCAGCCGGGCCGGCGACCTGTGTGCGGAGGCGAAACCACGCATGAAGATGTCGCGCCGCTGCTGCCCGCCTTCGATTCCCCCAGACACGTTTCGGCTGCCGCGATTGCTGGCGGCATGTGGAGGCAACGACCGTCCAGAATAGATTTACAGCAGATTCATACCTGTTGAAACGCGCGCTTTTTCAGGTTCGCGACGTTAAATATAGAGGAGAATATATATGGCCGCATTCCGCATCCTTTCCTTTCTGATTGGATTCATCCCGCTCTGGTTCGGGGTCAACGGCCTGTTATTCGGCGCGGCGGAACATATGGGTAGCGACGCATTCAGCGCGGCCATGGATAATCAGTATCGCTATCTGTCGGGTGTTTATATCGGTGTGGCGTTGATGATCTTCTATAGCGCTGGAGAAATTCGCAAGCGGGCGAAACTGTTCCGTTTTGCGATATTGTTCTTCTTCATCGGGGGTTGTGCCAGGGCGGTTTCCTATCTCACCGTTGGTCCGCCACCGACCGAGCAATTTGCCGCGATGTTCGTGGAACTCCTGTCGCCCCTGTTGCTCGTCTGGCAGGCAAAGATACTGCGCTACTAGGAAAAATATTCGGGAAACTTGCTCTTTAACCGGTCAACAAGCGCCGGGTCCATGAACCGGTAATTGTCCGGAATAGCGAGATTGCGGACCGGTTTGTTCTTGAGCAGGCCGGCAAATCGTCGGCTAATCTTCTTCTTGTGACCATTTTCCATCACATAGACGCGATCCGCCCACTCGATCAGATCTCCCGACAGAGGGGTCTCGGCGTCATGGTTGAGGCCCGCGGAAATTGCCGTAACGCCATCCACTTGGTTGAGAAGCGTCTCGGCGGTCGGGCTGCGCAACCGGTTGCGGGCGCAGATGAACAGGAGCTTCGCAGCGTCGCGGCTCACTTCGCCAGCATGTCCTTCAGATAGCCTCCGGTGTAGCTGCCTTTGACCCTGGCGACCTCTTCCGGTGTGCCCTGGGCGACAATTTCGCCGCCGCGCACGCCGCCTTCGGGGCCAAGGTCGATGATATGGTCGGCGGTCTTGATGACGTCGAGATTATGTTCGATCACGACCACGCTATTGCCCTGCTCGACCAGTTGATGGAGCACTTGCAGCAGCTTGCGGACATCCTCGAAATGCAGCCCGGTGGTGGGTTCGTCGAGAATATAGAGCGTCTGTCCGGTTGACCGTTTGGACAATTCCTTGGCCAGCTTGACCCGCTGGGCCTCGCCGCCCGACAGCGTGGTTGCCTGCTGGCCGACCTTCACATAGCCGAGGCCGACTTCGTAGAGCATTGCCATCTTGTCGCGGATCGGCGGGACTGCCTTGAAGAAGCTGACTGCATCCTCGACCGTCATGTCGAGAATATCGGCGATTGACTTGCCTTTGAACTTCACTTCCAGCGTCTCGCGATTATAGCGTTTGCCGCCGCATTCCTCGCAGGTGACATAGACATCGGGCAGGAAGTGCATCTCGATCTTGATCAGCCCGTCGCCGCGGCACACTTCGCAGCGGCCGCCCTTGACGTTGAAGCTGAACCGGCCGGGCTTGTAACCGCGCGCCTGCGCTTCCGGCAGGCCGGCGAACCAGTCGCGGATATTGGTGAAGGCGCCGGTATAGGTCGCCGGGTTGGATCGCGGGGTGCGGCCAATCGGCGACTGGTCGATGTCGATGACCTTGTCGCAATATTCGAGACCGGTGATCTTGTCATGCGCGCCGGCAATCACCCGCGCGCCATTAAGCGTCCGGGCGGCCGAAGCGTAGAGCGTGTCGATGGTCAGCGAGCTTTTGCCCGAGCCGGACAGGCCGGTGATGCAGGTAAACGTCCCGAGCGGGATCGATGCGGTAACATTCTGTAGATTATTGGCGGTGGCGCCGTGGACGGTGAGCTTCTTGCCGTTGCCCTTGCGGCGCTTGGCCGGCACCTCGATTTCGCGGGTGCCGTTGAGATAGGCGGCGGTCAGCGATTTTTTCGATTTCAATATCTGCTTGAGCGTGCCTTCGGCGACGACCTCGCCGCCATGGACACCGGCGCCCGGCCCCATGTCGACGACCCAGTCGGCGGTGCGGATGGCATCTTCGTCATGTTCGACCACGATCACCGTATTGCCGAGATCGCGCAGACGCTTGAGCGTGGTCAGCAGCCGGTCATTGTCGCGCTGGTGCAGGCCGATGCTCGGCTCGTCGAGCACATAGAGCACGCCGCTCAGGCCTGATCCGATCTGGCTGGCGAGCCGGATACGCTGGCTTTCACCGCCGGAGAGCGTGCCGCTGGTCCGGTCGAGATTGAGATAGTCGAGACCGACATTGTTGAGGAAGCCGAGTCGCTCGATAATTTCCTTGAGGATCGGTTCGGCGATCTGGCTCTGGGTCTTGTCGAGCTGTGCGCCGAGACCTTCGAAAAATGCCAGCGCGTCGCCGACGCTGCGCCGGGTCGAAATCGAAATATCCTCGCCGGCAATCTTGACCGCCAGCGCTTCCGGCTTCAGCCGCGCGCCGTGACAGGTCTCGCATGGAGCAGCGGCCTGGAATTTGGCCAGTTCCTCCTGCATCCAGGCGCTCTCGGTCTGCAGCATCCGGCGGTTGAGATTTCCGACGACGCCTTCGAACGGCTTTTTCACTTCGTAGGATTTGCGCCCGTCCTGGAAGCGCAGGGTGACGGGAAGGCCTTGTGTGCCGTTGAGAATGACATCCTGATGATGTGCGCTCAGCTCGTTCCATGGTGTTTCGAGATCAAATTCGAAATGGCGCGCGAGACTGCCCAGGACCTGCATATAGTAGGGGCTGGGCGGGTTGGACTTGGCCCAGGGTACCACCGCGCCCTGCTTGATGCTCAGCGCCGGATTGGGGACGATCAACTGGGTGTCGAAATGGAGCTTCTCGCCGAGACCGTCGCAGGACGGGCAGGCGCCCTGGGGGGCGTTGAACGAGAACAGGCGGGGCGCGATTTCCTCTATGGTGAAACCGCTGACGGGGCAGGCGAAGCGTTCGGAGAAGACGATCCGGTTCGGCGGGAGGCCGGTGCCTTTCATCTTCTTGCTCGCCGGTTCAGGTTTGAAATTCGCGCTGGCTTCTGCGACATCCTGTCGTTGACCTGCGGTCGCCTGCGGCTCGACAGGCTCAGGACGAACGGATTTCTTTGGCGTACTATCGTCATTACCCGCCGTTCGTGGTGAGCCTGTCGAAGCATGATTGGCAAGGGCTTCCTCTACCGTCCCGTCAGCCAGATCGACAAAGGCCAGCCCATCCGCCAGCCGCAGTGCCGTCTCGAAGCTGTCGGCGAGCCTTTGCTCCATGCCCTCGCGCACCACGAGACGGTCGACGACCACCTCGATGTCATGCTTGTATTTCTTGTCGAGCTTCGGCGTTTCCTCGATGTCGTAAAATTCGCCATCGACCCGGACGCGGGTGAAACCGGCCTTCTGCCATTCGAGCAATTCCTTGCGATATTCGCCCTTGCGCCCGCGCACCACGGGCGCGAGCAGGAAGAATCGGGTCTTCTCGGGCAGGGTCATTACCCGGTCGACCATCTGCGAGACGGTCTGCGCGGTGATCGGCAGGCCGGTTGCGGGGGAATAAGGCACGCCGGCGCGCGCCCAGAGCAGCCGCATATAGTCGTAAATCTCGGTCACCGTCGCGACGGTCGAGCGCGGATTGCGGCTGGTGGTCTTCTGTTCGATCGAGATCGCGGGAGACAGGCCCTCGATATGCTCGACATCGGGCTTCTGCATCATCTCGAGAAACTGCCGTGCATAGGCCGACAGGCTCTCGACATAGCGCCGCTGCCCCTCGGCATAGATCGTATCAAACGCGAGGCTCGACTTGCCGGAACCGGACAGGCCGGTGATCACGATCAGCTTCTCGCGCGGAAGCTCGATATCCACGCCCTTGAGATTATGCTCGCGGGCGCCTTTTACTTTGATGTGGGTCAGACTCATGAGCGTGCTTTGCAGAAGATGCCGGAGAGAGTCCAGCGGGCCAAAGGAACAGGGTGATCCGCGCTATATGTTCAATGTTTGTTCTGTTTTCAAGGGGTGTGTTTGTGGGGAGCGTGACCGGGGTCACGGGTAACCAAGCTCTATCCGATTACAAACGGTCTGAAGCAGTTACAATTGCAGGAGCCAGCTAATGACACTGTTCAAACTATGGGCCACCGCCCCAGTCTTGATAATAATGACAGCATGTTCGACCTTGGAAAGTGTGCGGCCAGATATTGAAGCCCGTCCATTGCCCAGCAGACTGGATGAGACTGCCTATATCAATGCGCTTCGCGATGCTTTCGAAGTGATGGATTCTAAATCCAATGAACTGTGTTTCGATGGTGCTGGTCTGAAGCCATTTAAAGACAAGTCTGCTCAAGGCTATTCTAGCACAGCCTATCACGAGGAAAAGTTGAGAGTGCCTCGATGCCTCAAGTTCAAAAAGGTTCCTGCGAATGAAGTAGAGACAAAAATGAAAGACTATATGCTCGCGGGTTTCGGTTTAACTGATCTATACTGTCAGCGATTCTTTACGATCACTACGGCCTCAGAACGGAACAGAAGGTTTGGAGAGAGCACGGCGAACAGTTTAGATGTTCTGGTAAACTCGGTGCTAACGTTATCAAATGCAGGGAATACAGCGATTGGAATCACCAATTCGGGTTTCGGCCTCGTCGACAAAACATTTGAAGGGTACGACATGGCTTATATGGTTTCTCCCGACATCGCTAACGTGCAAAAATTGGTATATTCAGCGCAAAGCGAATATCGAGAGCGAGCTCTAAATCCAAAATTGACAACTTTCCCATCAGGCTATGGAGGAGCGAGATCAATAATTGAACGCTATGCAAATTTTTGTACATTCAACGGGATGAAAGCACTGCTTAATGAATCGGTCAAAAATAAAATTGATCAGATCGATTCTTCGTTGCAGCAAAATGTTGAATCCGCGAAGGGGAAAACCGGGAGGAAGGAGATCAATGTAGAAACATCCGCAAAAAACATTGAGTCACCAATCCCATAAATCTGATATCTTATTTCCGGGTGATATTACCTTCTAACCCGCCCAAAAACCTCCCGATACTTCTCAAAAAAACCGACCATCTCCGGCGACCTTTTGCTCTTCATGTCGCAGAAGAACTTGCGGTTCCAGCCCTTGGCGGTGCCGAGATGGATCATTGCGTAGACATAGGTGAGTAACCCGGCCGAGAACGCAAAGGCCGCGTCCATTCCCGCCGTCGCCCATATGACTGCCGCTATCAGCGGATAGGCCATGACCGGAAAGCTGATCGCTTTGCGGTAATTGAAAATCCCCTTGCTCTCTCTGGTCGGCAGGCCGAATTTCCCGACCAGTGTCGAGGTGAAAGGCAGAAGGTTATGGATGATCGCCGCCGGGATCTTGACCCACCACGGTACCGGCGCCAGCAGGATGGTACCGAGCGCCAGCAGCTCGAAAAACGGGTAGCGGATGACCAGCAGGGCCAGCACCTTGTAATCGTGATATTGTTTCGAAGTATGCTCGATCAGCTTGTCCACACCCGCGACGGCATATCGGCCTTTTTCGCGAAAACGGAAGACGTTGTTGGGGAACATATAATAGCGCAAAAGTCCCTTTTTCCCGGGCATGTCGGCGCGCGCCGGGCGGATATCGAGCAGTTTTGCGACTTCGTCCGTAAAGGTACCGTACCAGACCAGATGGTCAGTCTTTTTCTCCGGTCGATTGGCATAATAGGTCGCGTTATAATCTGCGATCCGCTGCTCGATATTGCCACGGATATCGGCCCGGAATGCGGCGTCCGTGATCATCCTGTGGACCAGCAGGCACTGCATTTCGGCGATATTATTGAGGCCGCCGGTGAACGGACGGGTGTAGCCGATGGTGTAGATATTCCGGAGCCTGGGTGACGTCACGCCCATGAACTGTTCGCGCGGTTTATAGGCGAACGATTCCACACCGTCTTCACCATGCACCCGGATTTCGGGGACCGCCGGCATTTCCTGATCGCCGTCGATGATCATATCGAAGTTCGCGCTTTCGCCGTCTTCGCTTAGCGTCATCGCGTCATGATCGATGGTCGTGGTCGATTTGTCCCACAGCTTTACATGGCCATGCTCCAGAAAGAAGGGCAGGTCGTTGATCAGATAGCCATCGCTGATTTTCTGCTCGAGCGTTGCCTCGCAATAGAGTTTGTAGACATCGATCGGCCAATATTTGATCGCGATATGACCGTTCTCGACCGGCGCTTTCGCCCTGAAAAAGTTGCGAATGTCTTTGTGCGGCCGGATGCTCTTCGGGTGGCGCACGCCCAGACTGTTGCGGTCGAAAAGCTGGGCAAAGCGGTGGTGGATCAGGCCGTGGATATAGCCGCCGTCGATGAATGCCCGATAGCTCCACTTGCTGACTTCCGAAAAATTGTGGCATTCCAATTGATCCAGCGGAACAAAGCGCGGGCCGTCGTCAAAGGGCGAGAAGGTCGCGAACATCTTGTCGAGAATGATGAAACCGTTGGTGACCAGATGCACTTTCGCGCCATAAGCGACGAGCTTGGCGATCAGCAGGTTCGCACTGTCGCCGGTCGCGGTCATGGCGACGCTCTTGCCGGAGAAGCTTTCGTCGATGGTAATCTGTTTGAGATTGCTGTTCATCTTCCGACGGAACGCGGTGGCGACAACCACATGTCTGGCGCGAAACTGTTCACCGCTTTCGAGATGGACGATGCTATGATCGTCATGATTGTCGATGGCCTCGACGCGGCCACTGTGAATATGGTCGGCGTAGCGTGCGGCATATTTCTTGTGGATCGCGTAAAACTGCCGGGCTGTCGGAAAACCGTCGGTGAAATCCTCTCCCTCTTGCTTGAGCATTTCGACCAGCTCGAAAGAGTAGACGCTGCTCTGGAGCGAGCTCACCAGATCGAAATCGAGCGCATCGGCAGCCTCCAGTTGCTGCCAGATCGGCTCCATCGGCGAAACCATAAGCCAGCCGATACCGCTTTCGTCCAGCTCGCGGATCAGCGGCATGGTCGAAAAACCACCGCCGACGATCAGCACTTCAACATCCCGTATTTCTGTCATATTGCCCCCGTCCGCGATCCGTCGATGTCACTTTGGTAACCGGTCGGGGGGAGAAAACCAACGATCTTTTCCGCTCTATCCGATCGCGGTTGTCCCGCTGGCGGACGGCGCGGCGAGCTTACGTCTTTTGTCGACCAGCGAATACCGTTGGTCGAATGAATATCCGGGTGTCGTGCCTCCGTGCTATTCCGCAGGCAGCTGAGTGAAAATCCGGAATAAGGCGTAATGCCGACGGGTCGCATCGAAGCTTAACCTCGGGGGATGGTATCGGAATGCGGGCAAGTGCATGCTGAACCGGGATTTTTGCCTACCGCATGGGCAAGCTCCTGTTCCGGGATTGGCAGGTTTGGCGTCCGGCCCCCTATTGGACGCCGCCATTGCCGCGCTTCCGGTACCATCCCTTTGATCAGGCCCCTTTGATCAGGCCCCTTTGATCAGGCCCCTTTGATCAGGCCGCAGCATCTGCGTCGCCAATCGGCGGGTCACTCGGCCATCAAATCCCGGACGAATCCGATCAGACCGGTTTGCCGCGACCGCCGCATGCGCTCGGTGGCCAGTATCTGCTTCACCTTGGTGAAGCATGCGTCGAGATCGTCGTTGATCAGAACATAGTCATAGCCGTCCCAGTGGCTGATCTCGCTTGTTGCTCTTTGCATCCGGCTCTCGATGACATCGGATGCGTCCGTGTTGCGGCTTTCCAGCCGGTTGCGCAGCTCACCCAGCGAGGGAGGCAGAATGAACACCCGGACGACATCCTGTCCCGCGCGTTGATAGAGCTGCTGCGTGCCTTGCCAGTCGATGTCGAACAGCACGTCCTGACCTTCTTCGAGACTCTGGTTTACTGGTCCTGACGGTGTGCCGTAGCGATTGCCGAATACCGTCGCATATTCCAGAAAACTATGGTCTGCTACCATCTCCTCGAACTGGTCACCGCTGACGAAATAATAGTCCTTGCCATGTTCTTCGCCGGGCCGTTTCGGCCGGGTGGTCACGGAGACCGACATGGCGATCTCGTCATCGGCCTCCAGCAACATTTTCGCCAATGTCGACTTGCCCGCGCCCGAGGGGGAGGACAGCACGAACAGCAGACCTCTGCGGTTGAGTTCGCGGTGATCATTGTCGATATTCTGGGAAGCAATATTGTCGGCCATAGCGGCTATTGGCCGATTGGGGCGCATCGCGTCAAGATGGTTGTCCCGAAGTTTTTATATTGGCTGAATGCGCAATCATCCTGATGACAGTCCGGCAGATTAAGGCTATCGAATTATCATGATCCAGGGACGTATCAGCACCATATTCTACGCGATCGGCATCACGATCATGATCGGCTGGCTGTTTTACGTTGGTCAGGACATCATATTGCCGATCGTGACCGCGATTATCCTGTTGCAGATTCTCTATGCCGCCAGCGCCACGGTGGCGCGTATTCCCGGGCTCGGCCAGACGCCGTTGTGGCTCCGCGCCACGCTGGCCCTGATTGCGGTGCTGGCCATGCTGTTTGCAATGACCCGGATGCTGGTGGCCAGCCTGCAGAATCTGGTGCCCTCGCTGCCCGTCTATCAGCGCAATCTGGAAAATCTGTTTGCCGCATGGTTCCCGATGCCGGCAGACGAGAGCATCGGTCGTCCCGAGGTGTCCGAGCTGATGGCATCGCCCTCGGCTATATTTGACCGGGGCACCGAAGCCGTCGCCAAGGCGGTCAGCGAGTTTGCGACGCGCTTTTTTACCGAGATCGACATTGCCGCGCTGGCCCAGTCGGTGCTGTCCTCGCTGACCAGTTTCGGCGGCTTTGTGTTCATTACGATATTATATGCCTCCTTCCTGCTTAGCGAGATCACCGGCTTTCCGGAAAAGGTGCGCCGCGCCTTCGGTTCGGACAGCGATTCTACCGATACGCTGAACATGATCACCCGGATCAACCATGATATCGGCAGCTATCTGGCAACCAAGACGCTGATCAACATCATCCTGGGCCTCGTCTGCTGGGTAATTTTGGTGATTTTAGGCGTGGAATATGCCGCGCTGTGGGCGATCATCATCGGCCTGCTCAACTATATTCCCTATATCGGCTCCTTTGTCGGCGTGGCCTTTCCGGCGCTGTTTGCCGTGGCCCAGTTTGGCACCCTGACCATTCCGCTGATTGCTACCGGACTGATGACCACCGCCCAAGTGATTATCGGCAATGTTGTCGAACCGAAAATGCTCAGCAAGTCGGTCAATCTCAGCCCGATGGTGGTGCTCGTCTCGCTGGCGATCTGGAGCAGCCTGTGGGGCATACCCGGGGCGATATTGGCGGTGCCGTTCACGACGATCTTGATGATCGTGCTGGCGCGCCGGCCGGGAACCAGACCGATTGCGGCGCTGCTTTCAAGCGATGGCAATATCTAGGCAGGCGCAGCGGGTGGCTTGAGGAAAAATGCGGCGAGCATCGCCGCGGACAGCATGATGATCGCTCCGGCAAAGGCTAAGTCGTAACTGCCGGTCGCCTCGAACACAAAACCGGCTCCGGCCGGGGCGGCGGCGGCAAAGGGCAGAACCACAGGAGCGAACAGGGAATTGATGATGGGAAAGGCGCGCTCGCCGAAATAATTGCCGATTGCGGCGGGGAGCAACACCAGCAGGCTGCCATAGCCAGCGCCGAACAGCATACCCATGATCGACAATAACCATATCTCCTGGCCCTGCCAGAATCCCGCCAGGGCGACCGCCATCAGGGCGATGGATCCGAATAAAGTCCAGCGCAATTCGAGCTGGTCGCCAAGCCAGCCGGCCGGAATTCGCGCCAGCCCGCTGCCCAGAATCAGAAGCCCGAATATTCCGGCCGCTTCAAGACCCTTCAGGCCATTGTCGGTCAGATGCAGAACGCCGTGATTGAGCAAGGCGAAAAACGTGCCGAGATAACCGATCGAAATCACCATCATCAGATAAAGGGTTGGTTTGCAGATGATTTCGCGCACTGTCCATTCGTGCGCCGTGCGGTAGGTTTTCGGGCGTGCGGGAGCAGCTTCCCGGTCATCGATCGCGTCCGCCGGATCGATATTGTCGGGATGTTGGTCGACATCACCCGGACGGTTGATGATGAAGCGTGTGGCGATCAGAGCAATGATTACCATCGCGGCGGCGATGCCCCAGGCGGCTCGCCAGCTGTCGAACCGGTCCATCATCCCGGCGAGTACCGGCTGCGCTGTTGCGCCGCCTAGCGCGCCACCGGCCATAACAATGCCGATTGTCGTGGATCGTTTTATGCTGAACCAGCTGATCATTGCGGTCTGCGCACAGATCGGGCCGGTGAGGCCCAAAGACAATCCCATCACCAGGCCCCAGACGACAACCCAATGCCATAAATCGGTTACCGCGAAGACCAGCAGCAAGAGACCGGCGAGCATGACCAGCAACCCGATGGTGACGGTCTGACGGACACCCGACCGGCTGAGCAAATAGCCTGCCAGGGGATAGGACAGTCCAAGCGTAATCAGTGCGACGGACTGGGCGATGGCGGCGGAGCCGCGATTCCAGTCCATGGTTTCGACCATCACGGGAAAAACGACAGAATAGGCAAAGGAAACAAACCCGGAGGCGGCGAACTGGATGAAGAAGAACAGCCCGACATTGGTCCAGCCATAGAATTTGCGGGGCGTTTGCCCTGCTTGCGCGATTGTCGCCAATTTGCTCTCCTCGGCCACGCTTTTTTGCGTTTTGCCAAGTCTAGCTTACAAGACTATCGACCGGATACAATGTGACACTTTTGATGGCAGACAAATCTTCCCGAGCGGGAGATCATGGTCTGGAATTTTCAATCCTTCGGGTATTCAGGCGGATGGGGTCTTGTCGGGAACCGGTTTGCCCTCGATATCAATCACCGCTTCGGTGGCGGGCAGGGCTTCTGCCTCTTTTGATTCATCATATAGTTTTTTCGCAAACAATGCCCCGCCTACCAGCAGCGCACCGGGAACGGAGCGGGTGGCAATGCGGGCAGCCAGCATGCCGAGGCCAAAATTCCGCAGGCCATGGCCTCTGGTATGTTTGCGTGCCTCGTAGCCGACAGCTGCGGTAAATATATTTCTGATTAGCGACATGCTGTTTTCCCGGATCAGGAACGATTTCCGACCATATTCTCAGGTCTTACATGGGTATCGTAGGTTTTTTCGTCAACCAGACCGAGCTCCAGCGCCGATGCGCGCAGGGTCTGGCCGGTTTTATGGGCGTATTTCGCGATAGCCGCTGCCTTGTCATAGCCGATCACCGGGGCGAGGGCGGTTACCAGCATGAGCGAATTTTCGACCAGCTCCCCGATCCGCGCTTCATTCGCTTCCAATCCTTCCACACAGCGTTCGGAAAAACTCGACATGCCGATCGAGATAATCTCGATGGAGCGCAGGACATTGGCGCCGATCAGCGGCTTGAATACATTGAGTTCGAGATGGCCCTGCAGCCCGCCGACGGTGACCGCCTGGTGATTGCCGATCACTTGCGCGGCAACCATGGTGAGCATCTCGCACTGGGTCGGATTGACCTTGCCGGGCATGATCGAGCTGCCCGGTTCATTGGCCGGCAGGTCGAGTTCGCCGAGGCCTGACCGCGGGCCCGAGCCGAGCAGGCGGATATCATTAGCGATCTTGGTCAGCGATACTGCCAGCGTGTTGAGCGCGCCGGACAGTTCGACCATCGTGTCATGCGCCGCCAGCTCGGCAAATTTGTTCGGGGCGGAGGTGAACTTCAGGCCGGTAATCTTTGAGATTTCCTTGGCAATATGCTCGCCGAAACTGTCAGGAGCATTGAGGCCGGTACCGACGGCCGTTCCGCCCTGGGCAAGTTGCAACAATCGGGGCAAGACGCTTTCGATCCGGTCGCGGGCGGCAACCAGCTGCGCCGCATAGCCGGAAAATTCCTGCCCGAGGGTCAGCGGCGTGGCATCCTGCAAATGGGTGCGGCCGATCTTGACGATGGATTTCCACTGCCGCGCCTTTTCCGCCAGCGCGTCGTGCAATTGTTCGAGCGCCGGAAACAGCTCGACTTCCAGTGCCCGCGCCGCCGCGACATGCATGGCGGTGGGGAAGCTGTCATTGGACGACTGGCCGCGATTGACATGATCATTGGGATGGACCGGATATTTGCCGCCTCTGGTGCCATAAATCGCCTCATTGGCGACTCCGGCGATCACTTCGTTGACGTTCATGTTCGACTGGGTTCCCGACCCGGTCTGCCAGATGGTGAGCGGAAACTGGTTGTCATATTCGCCGGTGCGCACGGCGTTGGCCGCTTTTTCGATGGCAGCGGCGATTTCCGGTTCGAGGCCATGGATGCCGTTGACCCGCGCCGCGGCCTGCTTGACCGCAGCCAGCGCGTGAATCAGCCGGATCGGCATGCGTTCCTGCCGGGGAAAGGGAAAATTTTCTATGCTGCGCTGGGTCTGGGCGCCCCAATAGGCATCGGCGGGCACTTCAATCTCGCCAAGAGAGTCGGTTTCTGTGCGGGTCCCGCTCACTTTTTCTTGCCGAAGTCCACCGTCACCACGTTGGAACCATCATCGACGGTTTCGACCGCCTCCGTTTCGCCGTCATTTTCGGCGGGGTCGTGGTCATTGATGTCGCCCTCGATCTCGTCAACGTGGAACTGCAGGGCAAAATCCACTGCCGGATCGACGAAGGTAGTGATCGCCGCAAAGGGTATATGCAGCATCGAACTGATCTGGTTGAAGCTCAGGCCAACCTCAAAACGGTCCTCGTCGACTTTCAGGTCCCAATAGCGGTTCTGGATGACGATGGTCATCTCGTCCGGGAACCGCGCGATCAGATGATCGGGAATGTCCACACCTGGCGCGCGGGTCTTGAAGGTGATGTAGAAATGATGCTCGCCGGGCAGGCCGTCTTTCTCGACTTCTCTCAGCACGCGGCTGACAACCGCGCGCAGCGCTTCCTGTACGATCTCGTCGTATGGAATCAGGCTATCGGGGGCTTCATCACTCATTTGCACTAGGTGGCGCGTAGCGGGCATCGGGTCAAGAGCGTAAAATGAATTTCCCGTTGACCAAAGGCCCCGAAATTCTTGCCTGATTTGTCCAAGCCATTATAGGCCTGTTGCATGAGAACAGCGACAATCGAACGAAATACCAAGGAAACCGAGATTTTTGTCGAGTTGAACCTCGACGGGACCGGTCAATATGACGTGTCGACCGGAATCGGTTTTCTCGATCATATGATCGAACAATTTTCGCGCCATTCGCTGATTGACCTGAAGTTGCGGATCAAGGGCGATCTCCACGTCGATCAGCACCACACAACCGAAGACAGCGCGATTGCCGTCGGGCAGGCGATCCATCAGGCGCTCGGGGACAAGGCCGGCATCGTGCGTTACGGCGGCGCCTATTCGCCAATGGACGAAACGTTGAGCCGGGTGGCGCTGGATATTTCCGGCCGGCCCTATTTCGTCTGGAACGCCGGCTTTACCCAGGAACGGCTCGGCGAGATGGACACGGAATTGTTCAAACACTGGTTCCACAGCGTCGCCGATGCGGCGGGGATCACCCTGCATATCGAATTGCTCTATGGCGAGAATAACCATCATATTGCCGAAAGCATGTTCAAGGGCTTTGCCCGGGCGATGCGCCAGGCGGTGGAACGCGATCCGCGCAAGGGCGATGCGATTCCCTCGACCAAGGGGCAATTGGGTGGTTGAGTTATGCTTCCCGCGCCAGCGGGTTTTTTCTCATGAATTTATCACGCGAAGCCGCGAAGTCGCAAAGAAGGTGCGGCTTGCGGATAATCTTCGTGACTTCGCGACTTCGCGTGAAACCGTTCGCGGGCTTCCTAATGTGAGCGCCTTCGGCGGTTGATTTGCACTATGTCTGAAACCATCGCTCTCATAGATTTCGGCGCCGGCAATTTGCACAGCGTCCACAATGCTCTGATGGCCGCAGGGGCCGGGGATGTCTCTGTGACTGCCGACCCGGAACTGGTGGCACGGGCCGATCGTATCATATTGCCTGGTGTTGGCGCTTTTGGTGCCTGCCGCGACGCTCTATTTGCCATCGACGGAATGATCAATGCTCTTGAAGTACGGATCCGAAAGGAAGGCGTGCCTTTCCTCGGCATCTGTGTCGGGATGCAGATGCTCGCGGACAAGGGTATTGAATTTGGCGAGCATGAAGGTCTCGGCTGGATCGGCGGGACGGTGAAGGCGATCGAGTCTGCGAGCGAAGATATAAAAATCCCGCATATGGGCTGGAATGACGTGACCCCGACCGAAGGCCATGATCTGCTCGAGCCAGGCGAAGCCTATTATCTGCACAGCTATCATTTTGACGCCGCGAGCGAGGCGAACATTTTGGCCAGGACCAGCCACGGCGGGCCTTTGGTGTCGGCGGTTGGCCGCGACAATATCGTCGGCGTGCAATTTCATCCTGAAAAAAGTCAGGCTTATGGACTGGCCTTTCTGGGCCGTTTTCTGGAGTGGAAACCATGACAATGTTGAAGGCCGTTCGTCCTGAGCCTGTCGAAGGACCTTTCGCGTCCGATCAGTACGGTTCGACGCGCTCGCCACGAATGGAGGTTTTTAAATGATCGTATTCCCCGCCATTGATCTGAAATCCGGCGAAGTTGTGCGTCTTGCCGAAGGGGATATGGACCGGGCGACCGTCTATGGCGACAATCCGGCGGAGCAGGCCGGGCTTTTTGCAGCCGCCGGGGCCGAGCATATTCATGTTGTCGATCTTGACGGTGCCTTTGCCGGTTCGCCGAAAAATGCCGAAGCGGTGGAAGCGATTGTCGCCAGTTTCCCCGGCTATGTGCAGCTCGGTGGCGGGATTCGTAACCGGGAGACGGTCGAGCGCTGGTTCGCACTGGGCGTGGCGCGGCTGGTGATCGGCACCGCAGCCCTGAAAGATCCGGACTTCGTCAGGGATATGGCCAAGGAATATGAGGGTGGTATCGTCGTCGCGGTGGACGCGCGCGACGGGATGGTCGCGACCGAAGGCTGGGCCGATGTATCGGATGTCAGCGTCCGAGATCTGGCGCGGCGTTTCGAGGATGCCGGCGTCGCCTCCATCCTGTTCACCGATGTCGGGCGCGACGGCATGCTTACCGGCTGCAATATCGAAGCCACAGTCGATCTGGCGCGCGGCGTTGATATTCCGGTCATTGCCAGCGGCGGTGTCAAGGGCCTAGACGATATCCACATGCTCAGCCAGTTTGCCAAGGACGGCATCGAAGGTGTGATCACCGGCCGGGCGCTCTATGACGGCCGGCTCGATCTGACGACCGCGATCGCGATGGCCAATCGTGGTTGAACGGCCCAATTCCGTTCGTGTCGAGCGCAGTCGAGACACATTGGTTTCGCGCGCAAACGTCTCTCGACTTCGCTCGACACGAACGGCGGTGCGCGCATGACCGTCCGTATCCGCGTCATTCCCTGTCTCGATGTCGCCAATGGCCGCGTCGTCAAGGGCGTCAATTTTGTTGACCTGCAGGATGCCGGTGATCCGGTCGAGCAGGCGCAGGCCTATGATGCCGCCGGGGCCGATGAACTCTGTTTCCTCGACATTACCGCCAGTCATGAAAAGCGCGAGACGATCATTGATGTCGTCCGGCGGACAGCCGAGGTTTGCTTCATGCCGGTGACCGTCGGCGGTGGCGTCCGCACCGCGGATGATGCCCGCGCCTTGCTGATGGCAGGGGCGGACAAGGTCGCAGTGAACAGTGCGGCTGTGTCCCGGCCCGAAGTGGTCAGCGATATCGCAACGCGTTTTGGCAGCCAATGCATGGTGGCGTCGATCGATGCCCGCCAGATCGAGCCGGGACGCTGGGAAATATTCACCCATGGCGGTCGCACACCGACCGGGATCGATGCGCTCGACCATGCTGTCCGCATGGCCGATCTGGGAGCAGGGGAGCTGCTGGTCACTTCAATGGACCGTGATGGCACCCGCGACGGCTATGATCTCGACCTGACGCGCACCATAGCCGATGCGGTGTCGATACCGGTGGTTGCCAGCGGCGGCGTCGGCAATCTCGACCATCTGGTCGAGGGTGTGACCCACGGCCATGCCAATGCCGTGCTTGCGGCGTCGATATTTCATTTTGGCGAATATAGCATCGCCGACGCCCATGCCGCGTTGCGCGCTGCCCGCTTGCCTGCTCGCGCCTGAACCCGGTTTCGCCGGCGAGAATTGCCGCTACGCGGACCGCGTCGGCGCGGGATTCTGTCGCCATTCTTTACAGCCAGCATTTCCATGATTTTTCGTTAACCACGCTAGCCGAGAAAAATGGCGGTTTTCGCCGATCTGGCAGGAATATTGCTTAACTATGTTCATCGGCTTCTGGCCATGGCTATGGGAAAAGCATGTAATGTTCTGGAAGGGCACAATTTTGGTCGGCGCTGCCGTGATGACGCTGGCCAACGGCGTAACGGCAGAAGAGGCCGGGGATCGGGACAATCAAGCATCTGTCGGTCATCAGGCCGCCGACCGGGAGGCTTCCGGCAATGGTAAAACTTACGAAATGCCGAAGGCATCCGCCAGCCGGTCTGGCCCAGCGCGCCACAAGGTGGAGGTTCCAGAACCTTCCAATCTGCTGATGCTCGGGCTTGGTCTGGCCGGTCTGATTGCCGGTCGCATGGTCGCCAGACGCAGCAGGAAAACAAATTCGTCCTGAACCTGCTGCCGCGAGTGCCGATTGCCGCAACATAGCCGATGCCCGGTACATCGGCGTGCTAGGACGGCTGCTGTTGCCCGGGCGCGCAATCTTCTGCCGCAAGGGCTTGACGAACAGGCGATCGGTCGCGCAAACCGACTGCAATGACCGATATTCTAAAATCTCTCGAACAGACGATCCGTGACCGCCGCGCTGCGGACCCGGACAAAAGCTATGTCGCCAGTTTGCGCGCCAAGGGCCGGGCCAAAATGGCCGAGAAGCTGGGTGAAGAGGCGACCGAAGCGGTGATCGCCGCTGTGCTGGATGACAAGGCGGCGATGACCGGGGAGGCCGCTGATCTGCTGTTTCACCTGATGGTGCTGCTGGCCGACATGGATTTGTCGCTGGATGACGTGATCGTCGAACTGGCCCGTCGGGAGGGACTGTCCGGTCTCGAGGAAAAAGCCGCAAGAGGAGCAAGCTGATGGCGATCGATCCGACGCAGCCGTATGATGACGACAATATTTTCGCGAAAATCCTACGCGGCGAGATTCCCAACAAGACGGTCTATGAAGACGAATGGGTTCTTGCCTTTCATGATATCAATCCACAGGCGCCCGAGCATATTCTGGTGATTCCCAAGGGCCGCTATGTCAGCTGGGACGATTTTTCGGCCAAGGCGAGCGATGCGGAGATTGCCGGATTTGTCCGGGCGGTCGGCCAAGTGGCGCGCGAAGCCGGGATGGTCGAGCCGGGCTATCGCCTGCTCGCCAATGTCGGCCAGCATGGCCATCAGGAAGTGCCGCATCTGCACGTCCATATTTTTGCGGGAAAACCGCTTGGCCCGATGTTGATGCGCGGCTAGTAACAAAGGCAACAAGGCCGGAACTGGTCAGGAATCGGGGGATTTGAGATATGGCAGGCGCAGTATCAGCAGGTGGTGATGGTTGGTCCTCGCGGACGGCTTTTGTGTTGGCAGCGATCGGTTCGGCTGTAGGTCTGGGCAATCTGGTTCGCTTTCCCGCCGAAGCCGGTGCGAACGGTGGCGGCGCTTTTGTCATATTCTATATTTTCTGTGTTTTGCTGATCGGACTGCCGATTCTGCTGTCGGAAACCGTGATCGGGCGACACGGTCAGGCCTCGGCTGTCGAAAGCATGAAGCGGGTTGCGATCGAGTCCCGTGCTTCGACCTGGTGGTCGTTGGTAGCCGGTATCGGGATGTGCGGCGCCTTTCTGGTGCTAGCCTATTATAGCGTTTTGGCCGGCTGGATCGTTCATTATATTGGTGTGTTTGCAGGAGATTTTTTTAGTGCGGTCGGTGCGAGCGCTCCGGCGCGAGGGGCATTGCACGGCTTTTCGGTTGACGAGGTGCAAGCCATATTGCCCGCCCTGCATGCCAACAGCAGAGAAATGATCGCGATGCACGCGATTTTCATGGTGTTGACGATCATTGCGGTCGGCCGCGGTGTCAGCAGCGGAATCGAGAAGGTGGCCGTCTGGTTGATGCCGACATTCTTCTTTCTGTTGATCGCGATTACTATCTATGGCGCGTTCACCGGATCGTTTGCCGCGGCGCTGGCCTTTCTGTTCGATTTCGAACCGGCCCGCTTGCTCGACCCTGCGGTCCAGCTTTCCGCGCTGGGCCAAGCCCTGTTTTCCCTGTCGCTCGGTTCTGCGCTGATGGTTACTTATGGTGCCTATGCCGCGCGAGATATCAATCTGGCGAAAACATCGGCTCAGATCGCCACGGCCGATACATCGGTTGCGATCATCGCCGGGCTTGCCATCTTCCCGATCACTTTCTCGGTGCTGGCACCGGCCAGTCTGAGCGCCATACTCGACGGTCAGGAACAGGTTCAAGGTGGTCTCGGTCTGCTCTTTGTCAATCTGCCGGTGGCCTTCCAGACCATGCCGGCCGGATCCTTGATCGGTCTGCTGTTCTTTATCATGGTGTTTTTCGCCGCGCTGACCAGTGCGGTCGCGCTGCTCGAGGCTTCGGTTAGCTGGGCGATCGGGCGATTCAAACAGCCGCGCTGGCTGGTTTCTATCCTGCTTGGCGGGCTTGCCTTCCTGATCGGTGCATGGGCCAGCTTTTCGTTCAACAGCCAGGCGGATTTCCACCCATTCGACTTCATGATCTTCTCCGGACAGCCGGTTTTCGGGATCATTGACGAACTGACCGCGAAAATATTGCTACCGACATCAGCTCTGCTGTTGTCGATTTTCGTCGGCTGGATCGCCGACCGCAGGCTGATTGACAGCGAAAACGGACTCGATGGCAATTTGCATCGCATTTGGCTTTTTCTGGTGCGCTGGCTCTGCCCGCTGGTTATATCCGCGATTCTGCTCACCGGTCTGTTTCCCGGAATTCTGGGGCAGGGATAGTCGATGGCAGGGACAAAAAGCCCGAAATGCCCGGTCTGCGGCAATAACGCCGTGGAACAATGGATGCCTTTCTGCAGCGCTGGCTGCAAGGATCGCGATTTGCTGCAATGGCTGGGCAATGGCTATAAAATCCCCGGACAGGCCGTTTCACCGGATGAACTGGCCGAACATCTGACCGGGGATTCCGGGCGAAATGGAGAGGACTGAACAGGCGTGATAAAAGCGCCATTTTTAGGCTGGACAAGCGGCAATAGCCCCGCCTATAGCGTCGCTTCCTAACGTGGCCCGCGCAGCGCGCAGGCCAAGATGCCCGAGTAGCTCAGTTGGTAGAGCAAGCGACTGAAAATCGCTGTGTCGGTGGTTCGAATCCGCCCTCGGGCACCACCTTTTTCCTTAATTTTCAATGTCTCGCGGCACAGCCATCGTGCGCCAATATTATATCTATTTCCTAGAGGGTTAGCTCGCGTCATTTGGGAGTTCCGGTGACCAGAGACCATTTGGCAGCGACAATAGTGGGCAACAATCCCCATTTATCTCCATGGCCCAAAATGCTGGCACCAGATGCACTCTTGGATT
This sequence comes from Sphingorhabdus sp. SMR4y, assembly GCF_002218195.1. Lineage (GTDB taxonomy): Bacteria > Pseudomonadota > Alphaproteobacteria > Sphingomonadales > Sphingomonadaceae > Parasphingorhabdus. The sequence continues at coordinate 3,155,621 of NZ_CP022336.1, forward strand.
TAATTGGGTTTGGGCTTCAGTTAAAGCCGAATAGCTTACGTTGGGCTCTCCAGCAGAGGGGAACATTGCCGATGCGCAGGATCCTGCGACCTGTCAGATCAACCGGCTGCGTGCCATCGACAATCGCGGAGATAATGTCAGGTGCTAAATAACTCAGCCGGGCGAGCTGTTGGACATGTCGCGAACTATATTCTGCGATCATCGGTGAAGGTTTTCCTGAGAGCAGAAGATCCTGTGCTGCAAAAGCATGGGCGATCAGTCGCAGAAGCACCGGATCGGGGTCACGTCTGGGTGGGCCTTGATCAGGCGCGATAGCGAGCTTCAAGTCGGAACCCTTGCTCACCAGCTTGGCCTTGACGGAAATTGGGGTGAACTCATCCTCGTCTGTTGCTTTGGAGTATATTTTTATGGCAGCTTCGTGGACTTCCACGCGGGTCTGGCGGCCGAGCAATATTCTGCGCTGCTCCCTGATCGTCATGTCGGGCAGGGCTTTCGCAATCTCCCGACGTTTGTCGATTTGATCGGAGAGCTGCTCAGCGGTCTCAGACCCGTCAGAAACGATATCGCCTAGTTGCTTGGCAATGGCACCAACCACCAAGCGCTCGATTTCTCCAGCCGGCATCCGCCATTTGATTGATTGCTCTCCTGGCAGTGTCCGTGTCACATAATAGCGGAATCGCTTTGATCCCTTGGTCGCATGAGTGGGTGTCATCGGCTTGCCATCTGGATCCGTGATAATGCCTGTGAGCAGACTTGGGTTGCGACTTTTCTTGCCCAGTGCATTGGTGCGTCTATTTGTCTGAAAGTTGGACTGGACAAGATCAAACAGTTCTTGAGAGATGATGGGCTGGTGGGCTCCATCAAAGATATTTTCCTTATGTTTCACCTTGCCAGCATATACGGGGTTCTGAAGGAGATGGGTCATGGTGCCGGTCTTGAAGGTTACTCCGCCCACAACTTTACCGGTTTTCCAGATGCGCTGTCTGGTCTTGAAGCCCTTAACCGCCATTTCCTCGACCAGTTGCGGGACTGATTTTGTTTCTGTGTAGCGCTCGAACATCCAGCGCACGATTACCGCTTCAGACTGGTTGATCACCAGCTGGCGTTCCACAACCTCATATCCGAACGGAACCCCGCCCCCCATCCACATGCCCTTCTTCTTGGATGCCGCCACTTTATCGCGGATACGTTCTCCGGTCACCTCGCGCTCGAACTGTGCGAATGATAGAAGGACGTTCAGCGTCAGGCGCCCCATGCTGGTTGTTGTATTGAACGATTGGGTGACGCTGACAAAGCTGGCTTCGTTCTCGTCGAGTATCTCAACGATTTTGGCAAAGTCAGCTAGCGAGCGGGTCAGTCGATCAACCTTGTACACAACGATGACATCGACTTTGCCGGCTTTTATGTCACCGAGAAGCTGGGTTATGGCAGGTCGGTTCATTGAACCGCCAGACCAGCCACCGTCATCATATAGCTCGCAAACGGCTTCCCAGCCCTCACTAGCTTGGCTGAGTATATAGGCAGCACAGGCTTCGCGCTGGGCATCGAGGCTGTTAAAATCCCGTTCCAGACCATCCTCGGTCGATTTGCGGGTATAGATCGCGCAGCGCAGCTTTTTGGGTTTGTCAGACATAAGCCGATGCCTTGGATTTGTATCCGCTCCGCTTCTTCAATCCGAAAAAGCGAGGGCCGGACCAATGGGCGCCAGTTATCTCTCGGGCGATATGACTGAGGCTCTCGTAGTGGCGCCCCTCAAACTCAAACCCGTCATCACATACCAGAACATGAAAGCTTTTGCCGTTCCACGATCGAACCAGCCTGGTTCCGGTCTTCAACGAGATGGCGTGCATGTAGCCGGCTTTTCCGGTGCGCTCGACGCGTTTGCGAAGGCGCTGGATTTCTCGCTTGGTGGCGCCTGTCAGGCTGCCGTGCACACGTCCCTGCAGGCGATTGGCGATACCGCGCCTGAGCAGGTCTGGTCCGATGTCGGGAGCAGGCAATCGATATGTGTCGCGCCACAAAGCTCGCAGCTGGGCAGGAGGCATTGTCATCAGTTCGGCCAACTGCTGTTCGAGTGCGGTCATGATGCTGCCTGTATCGCGCTTTGATCCGGATTCTGTGTAATCCTGTAGGCCGTGCCATCATCGCCGCGCTGTTCGCGGGTGATAGTAAAGCCTTTCTTGCGCAGGCCAGTCAGGAACGCACGAGCGCTGTGGGTTTGCCATTTTGTGGCTTTGCAAATATCACCAAGAGTTGCGCCTTTGCCTCGGTTTAGCAGCGCAATAACGGTGGCGGATTTGGTTTGGGTCTTGGGCTTTGTCGTTTGCACATTGGGTCTCCAGCATTGGAGCCGGTCTATCCGGCTCTTCCACTGACCCAAGCCGCGGATGGGATTGAAAACCCTGCGGCGTGTCGCGGTTTTTTGCAGCGACCTCAATAGCAATGCTCGAACAAACACCGAAGTCCAGTGGATTATCCGAATTTTGTCAAAAGCGGCTAGTCGGCTAACGCCCCATTTGCGGACGTTCCCGCAACATTTCTCAACTACCCAAACCTGCCATTCAATTAGTAAGTGCTAGACGTAAAAATTAGGTGGGGAATTGGTTGGCCAGATCAAACTGGATCAAGTTAGCGAAATGCCGCGGACGGGTTCTAAATGCCCTCCCTTACTGCTTGCACAAACCATAAGCAGAGCGCGCAATGACGCGCGGGTAATCGGGGTGCGCGAGAGTTTGCTCGACGATAGCGAGAAAGGCCGGATAAAGCGCCTGAACGTCTTTTGCCTGGTTCTTGATCTCGAGCGGTACTGCCGGGTTGGCGGACATGGTACGGGATTCTGTTTCGGTCATTGAAAACAGGATCTCGACGGCTTCGACAAATTCACCCGCGGCCACCCGCGATTGCGGAGCGAGCTCGTACATAGAGAGCGTAAACGCTCCCTCCATCACCTTCAGCACGCCCTGTTCACCGTCATGGTCGCGAGGCAGGTTGATCTCGCCATCGCGGAGCATTTTTCCCCAACCATGAATGGCGTTGGGATATTCGTCGATCGGCAGGAACGATCGGAGATGATAGCCGATCTCGGAGGACAGTCCCGCCATTTCCTTGATTGCTTCCGCCTTTGCGGGTGGCCTGCCCTTGGTCGGCGGCCTGCTGGGTCGGGTACCCAATTGTTCCGCGGCCGGACCGATTTTTCCAATCGTTTCGGAAAGCCATTCCAGCTCCTTGTGGAAATGGGATATGGTGCGGCGATAGTCCTTGTCGGTTCCGGCCGCGCAATGTTCAATCGGCTTCCGGTAAAAAGGGGTTAGGTCGATCGGCCCATTGGGGGGCTCGAAATACTCAGCGGGAGGATCGCCTGCCCCAAGCGGTGACCGCTCCATGGCAACCAGCGTGCCGACCGTAACGGTTAAGACCGCCGCCACGATTATCACCGCTATCTTATTCATTGCGTTCACCAGGACTCACAACCGCGTCATATTCGGCGGTAATCTTGCGCTGGATCGTTGCAAATTCCTCGATTGCTTGTGCGAATCCGGTGAGCGGAGCGCGGATCGTGAAGGGCTGGTGGCTGCCATCAGGCAGCAGGATCGGGATGGTTGCGATCAGCCAGCCGTCCTCAGCCGCTCGAACTTGTCGCCACTCCTCTGTATTGGGGAAGGCCCATAGCCATGACGTGCTGGTCGCTTCGGCACCGAAACGGCCCGATAGAGTGTCCGGCGGGATGACCGGTAGGGGTGTGGTCAAAGTCGCCAGTCCGCCCTTTGCATCTATTACCGAGAGCTGCGCTTCGTTTTCGGCAAACAGGCTCTGCGGTAACTCGATCGCAATCCGCAACCGCGGCAGCTGTATGAACGGGCCATAGCGTGGTTCCAGCCCCAAAGCGCGCGCGGCAGCAGGATCGCCGCCCAGTTCATTCGCCTCGACCGATGCATATTGGGCGGGCTCGACGATCACCTTCCAATGCGCCGCCGACTCCGTATCCATATCGCTGTCGCCCAGCCAGCCTTGGCTAAGCAATCCTCCTGCCTCGGATGCCGTGCGTCGATAGAGCCGCGCCCAAGCCTGGGACTCAGGGTCGGGCAATTCTGCTTCGCTCTCGCCTGCTTCATCGGACGCGGGATAGGCTGACCCGTCAAAATCCTGAAACGGCGCCACCTTGAATCTGGACAACGAAATACTCTCGCCCTGTGCAGCGAGGATCGCCAGCATTTCCTGCGACAAGGCCTTGCGATAGTCCTGTTCGTCATCAGTCAGGGTTACCCCTGCCGGTGGTCGGTCCTTCTTGGTTCCGCAAAAACCGTTGCGCGGATTTTCCCCATCGGAACAATAGAGCTCATAGTCAGACCGCAAATATAGCCCGCGGCAATAAGGAAGCACCGCAATGCTGACGGCAGCGGCCGCTATATGGGAGCGCATGTCGTCAGACAATGTTGCGCGATACGCGTCGCTAGCCCGGCGTTGATCAACGGCAGGCTCGCCGGCAACAATCTCCTTCGTTTGCTCCATCCGGGCGGTAACCAGATCGTGCAATTCCGAAATCTTGCGGATATCCTCGTAGGCATTGAAACAGGCCGGCGCATTGGCGCGGGGGACTGGAAATTCGGCCGGTTCGGTCAAACCGTGACGATCGGCGATCACGGCATAAGGAGAGGCGATCCGAGTGACATTGTCATGTGGTTCCTGCGCGGCAAGCGGCGTCGCTGCGACGGCTGCCATAAGCGAGACAAAAGACCATCCACCAGAGCGCAGCCATATCATTGATCATTCTCCCTTGCAGCCAAGCAGGCCGCCCACAGCTGCATCTCCAGAGCCGGGGCAAAGCCTTGCCAGTCGACAAAGCCAAGCAACAGCGGTCGCAGCCGTTCATAACTTGCTTCCACCCGTTCCAAGGCAAGCAGCAATTCGTCCGATTGAATTGCTTCCAATGGCTCGTCGGCCGGTTCGCCAAGCAAGCGCTCCGCCGCGCTTCGTGCCGCCAGAAATTCAAACAGCGCCGGGCCTGTCGTATCGCCCGAGTCGTCCATCAGGGGCCAGCCGCCGATTAGAGCTTTGCCAAAGGCTGCTCGCAAAGGCGCATGGGGCGATGGCACCCCCAGCTGCGAATGCACAGCGCGGATATTGATCGTTTCAATCTGGCCCACCTCGACCCTGCGATGCTGTTCGAGCGGCGGAAATATGGTTAGCGCAATTCTGTGATTCTGATCCAGCCATGCGATTAACCGACGCTGGCGCGCATCGTCGAAGTGGGCGCTGCGTTGCCCCTCGGCATCAAGCGCACGCGATGGTCCCGATTCCTCCGAGGGCATGAATTTGTCGAGCTCGTAAACCTGATCGCGCAGAAAATCGGCGGCGCGGGGTTCAAATGGTGAGTCACCTCCCACTGGCGCGCATATATCGAAACGTTCCTCGAGATAATCGATCCAGAGTTCACCCGCTTGGGCGGGGGATGAAATGCACGCCACTGCAAAAGCCGTTGAGACAAGAATAAATCGAGTCATAAAATTATGTTTCATTTTCACCACCGGCTCTCAGATTTTCGCCTCTGCTTCGGCAATGTCGCTGCATCGCTCCATTATCTCGGCAAGCCTTCTCTTGATGCGATCGCGTTCGGTCGCGCTTTCGTGCGGCATGTCGAAATAAGGCAGCTGGGAGAGTCGCTTCGAAGGCTCTGTTTCCAACGGCATGGAAACCATCACGGTGGGCACGTCGGGATTGGCGGTTTTTCTCTGGTCGATCATGATTCTCAGAACGTGGCTGTTCATCGGCCCATCGCCATCACGGATCGCACCATCCATCCCGACAATCGCCAGAACCGGGAAAGGCGCATAGCGGACAAGGCTTTCATCGGGTGTTTGCGCCACCAGCTCGATATCACATCCAGAGCCGCCGGCCTGACGCTCGACGACGAAGGATTTCTTGTCGGCGCCGATGATATGGTCGAGATCGCGATCAAGCGCGCCGATCAGCTTGTCATTCTCAGCCCTATATGCGGCAAGCGCTGCTGGATCGCCAAGATTGACCGGACGTTGGACGGGCGCCGCATCGTCGATCTGGGCGGCATTTACGTCCTCTGGACTGGCGGTACTATCCGGGACCGCTCCGGTGCCATTCAGCAGCAAGATCAGCGGAATGACCGCGATATTGGCGATGACAATCCACATGATGATCTTGAGGGCCTTGTTCATCGATCATTCCCCTCGGTTTCTGCTGACTGGCGTGCCCGCCTGTCTTTTGCGTGAGCCTTGCATACGGGGCCAAGGCGACGCTCCAGCGCGTCTTCGAGCGACGGCGAAAAAATACTCTGTTTGAGCGCCGGCATGAATGCGTCAAACGCCTCGTCGAGCGCGCCTTTATGCTCGAAAAAATCCGGAGCGGTCGCGCCGCTGGCAAGCGCGAGAGCATCATCTTCAAGATTACCAAGCGCCCGGATGAAGGCCGCTCCCCGCGCACCATTTTCCTGATGGTCCGCGGTGAGATAATTTTCCATCAGGGCGGTCTTCATTTCCGACCCTTCCCAGTCGTAGGCCGGCACCGATCGCGTGGCGAACCGGTCGGCGAGAGCCGGGACGTCCATCGACCGGTTGAAATGGGGGAAAAGCTCGCCCACAAATACCATCAGCCGTTGCAGATCCATCTTGTACCGATCGGCCCGCTCGCGCAGCTCGCTTCCTTCTGGCAGCGGAGTCTTACCGAAATTGGCGTCGTGAAGGTTCATTTTCCAACCGATCGCACGGCCATGAACATCGAGATCATACCAGGCGCTTTCGAAACCGGCGCGGATATCCTTGGCGCGGGCATCGATCGGCGCGGTGCACAGGGCGTCAAGATTGTCGTGATCGATATAGCGCGCCTCGGCGGTCGAGGGTGCCGACAGCAGGACCAATGCTGCAATCAATGCGCCTGCAGCCTGTTTTGCTTTCGACGCAATGGGTGAAACCAGTGACATGGGTTCGCGTCGGATTATTTCTGCCATTGCTCAATACCATCCGCTGCTGAGATAGCCCGGTGTCAGTCGCGGAATTTCGACGGGGCGATATTCCGGCATCTGGATGCCATAGGTCAGGAAGCGTTCCTTGGGTGTCATCTCGCCCGAACCGCTATTGTCCGAATATCGGGGCGGCACAGAACGGCGACGGCGATATTGCGGTACCTTATAGGCCGGCGTACTGGCGCTCGCACTCTGCGCATTGCGGTTCGCAACCCGGATATTGTTGTCGGCAACCCTTTCTTCGAACCGGTTAATCTCTTCAGTCCCGGATTGGATATATTTGTCCCATTGCTTTTTGACATCATATATCCGGTCCCGCATCAGGTCCGCATCTGCCGTCCGGCGAAATTCCCACAAAGTTGATGAAATCCCGCTCAATTTTGCCTTCGCCACATTCGCCTTTCGGTACCAGTTTCTCATGCAGGTCTGAACTGCCGTAGCGTCGGCATTATTCGTAGCCGCTGCCCGCTGCCGGAGATCGTCATAGCTGGGGAAATTCCCGCATCCATGGGGGGCCGGGCGTTCATTGGCCAGCACGGCACTGGCTTCCAGCAATGTTGCCTTGAGCTTCGCCTGTTGCCGGACCCGAAACTGTGCATTGGCGACGGCATATTTGGCATCAGACTCCGCCTTCTCTCGCGCCAGACGATCGCTGGTCTCTTTGGCTTTTGCAGCGATTGCGACGAGGGACTGATCCGACTTTCTGAATATATCGGCCACATAATCACGGAAATCGCCTGTGGCACCGTGCAATCCATATTCGAAGGTCACAGCATCGATTTTGCCATCCTCGACCATCATTTCGACCTCGAACAGAATATCCTTGGCATCGGCATGGGTCAGGAGGGCGATATCGCGAGCGGTCGGTATCATCGTCGCGTGCGTCACATAGCTGTTGTAGCTCGACATTTGCGGCATGCCATCGGGGGCCTGGCCCATCACCGCCGCATTTTCGAGCGGATGGACGGTTCCATCCCAGAAGCGGACGCTGAACCGGCCCATATGCTCGCGCAGGAAGACATCATAGGCATACATCTCGAAATGCAGGCGCGGATACTGAAGGAATTCGCCGACTTGCGGCTTTACACCGATGTCCGTTGCAATGGACTTCAGGACAGCGGTTTGGTCGGCGTTGAAATTGTCGGCCAGCTCGCGCACCAGTTCGAAATTGAACTGGAATGTTCCGAATCTCGCCGTGTCTTTTTCCGGTCTGGCGGAGTTGGTGAGTTTCAGCTTTTCAACTTTCGAACTGACCACCATGACGCCGCCTTTTCCCATCCAGTCCAGCATGTCGCGTTCAAATTCCGCTGCGCTGTAAATGGTCGAGCGAATTCGACCGTCAGAACCGATGACCGTCCGCAATAGGGGACGCTTGATATCGGCTGGAATCTTGTTTCCGGTCACCCACGATCGCCAGCCATTGTCGATCAGAAAGTCGAAGCCGCGGGTCCGGACCGCGCCGACATAATTCCAGGCCAGGCTATAGGCCAGGGCAGCGCGGTCTTCGCTGAAGCTGACGCCGGGCAAGCCGCCTTGCCTGACGGCACGGCAAAAGCGGTTGTTCTCGTCCGCGCCGATGCGGTCGCAAACCTGCTCGACGGCGGGCCGGTAATAGACGCCCTGACATTTCGGAATATTCCGGTCGAAGGAAGTTGCGCGGCGGCGAATTTCTGCCTCGGCGCTGGCCAGTTCCGACAGCGCTTGCTGTCGCGATTTCGCCAGCTGGTCGTCGGACAGACCCTCGGTCCGGAACAACGCGATCGATTCTGCAATCTTGGCCTTTGCCGCGCTCAAGTCATCGGGAAGCCGGGTCAGGCTATATTGATATTGATAGGCCAGCGCGCAGGGTTCGTGATCCCATTTGGCATTGGCGATTGGCGGCTTGGCCTTGTCGGAAGCCGCAGCCTCCTGCTCCGAAAGACCGGCGCCGTAAGGATTGACCAGTCGATATTCGACGAACCGCGCATTGTCTCGCCAATTCTCCTGCGCCAGCGCAGGGGAGGCAATGGCGAACCCGATGGCGACGAACAAAAGACCGATTAATTTCACAGCTGGTTTCTCCCTTTAATTCCCGTCTCTTGCGTGCCTAGCACGGCAGCGGCTGATGTCGAAATTTGATCGTTCACGGATAGCCTCTGGTAAACGGCCGTCCGCGCGGGACGCAGGGCCGGCCGTCGAAAGCAGCATCCCATGTGCCGAATAGGCTGGCATTGCGGCCGTCGAGATAGAAGGTCGCATTATATCCCTGACCACCATTGGCGTGCCAGGGGCACAAGGCATTGCCCCGATAGATATTCCCGCGACGACCCTGCCGGCGGCGGTAAATGTCTCGGCGTTGTTCAAGACAGTCCTGATCATAATCGATAATCCGGTCCGCGCGATCATAAAAGGAACAGGCCTCATAATCCCTGTCATCCAGCCGCTGGGCCGATGCGGTCGAGGGATAGGCGAGCCACATTGTCAACCCTGGGATCGCTGCCCCGGCAATGCGGACAAAGCCGATTGATGGCGCCATCAGGAAGGCAGATCGCGACACGTCAGTCTTTCGTCCGAATAGTCAGGTCAACGGTGCAGACGTGGTGATTGACGTACTTCTCAACGCAACGGCACGGGCTGGTCGAAACAATATCCTTTTCGGTCTTGCCGGTTTTCGTGATACGGATGGCCGCTCTGCAGGCAAGCGGCTCGGTCATCGCGGAACCTTCGACCGGATAAGTTTTAGTTCCGGCATGGGCTGGCGTAGAAACCGTCATGGCAAGCAGTAAAGCGAGCAGCATTGCCGGAAGAACTTTGGTATTTCGCATCATTTGTCTCCTAATTCATTCGGTCTAATTTGAGTGGGCCACTATCTCATGAGTTCGAATTGGATTTTCAGTCCTTCAGATAGACATCGACATTGCAGTCATACCAGATGACTTGCCCGCCACCTTCCCGCGAACATTGGCACGGACCAAAGCCGCTGATCCGGTCGCTGCCATAGATTTTGATCGCGCTGTTCTTCGCTTTGGAACAGGCTTCAGATCGCGTGTCACCAATTGCGTTGGTGTTGTCGACACCGGCGATGGCAATGGTCGGCCATGACGACAGGATCAATACACCGGCCAAGATGGCGCCAGGCTTTCGGCATGATGGGTTCATGGTTCACATCCTCTACGACGCTGCTTCGCGTTGATCGCGATATGGCGTGTCGAGCCCATCCACCCTGAAAGCTGTGATCAGTCTTTGCCGAACCCACTGAAAAATTCTGAAAAATTCTGAATTTCCCAGTTTTCCTTTCATTTTTAGTAGCTTGCCTGCCGTCGGCTAATTGGCCGCCATATCCTTCACAAGCCTCTTGGCATCCGCGAGCAGGGGGTAGGATTGGGAAATTTCGGAGTGCTGTAGGATTTTGAGGCAGCTGTCCGCCTTTTTGGCAGCGAGCGGTCGCTTCTGCTTCCGCAATGCCAGCCGGGCTTCTAGACACAGGCTGCGGGCATACCAGGGATGATCTGTTCCGAAACTGTCTCTGAGTGCCGATTGGGCCAATTTGAGCTGCGTCTGCGCCGCTTCGTCATGCTTCGCTTCGACCAGGGTTTCTGTCCAGCGGAGGTAGAACCAGCTCTGTTTGGCCGGTCGGCCATAGAGCGCGGCTTCGCCATCCCTTTGCGCCTCGATCATCAACTTTGCGGCATTGTCGGTCTGGCCGATCTTCGCTTCCAGCGCAGCCAGTTCCGTCTTAGTATACAGGGTCCAGAAATGGTCGGCTCCCAGCTGTTGCTGATAGATCGGCACAATATTGTTCAGCATGGCGCGCGCCTGGCCAAAATTGCGCTGCGCCACATGGACCAGCGCCAGGCTATATTGCGGAGACAGGGATTCGATATGATCGGCTCCGAGCCGAGCGTCAAAAATCTTCTGTGCCTTTTGCAGTTCAACCACAGCCTCGTCTGTACGACCGGCATCGATCAGAAAGTCACCATAATCGGCATATGCCCATGCCGTTAACGGATGGTCGTCCCCGAATTGTTCGACGCGCATTTCGATATGCGTTCGAAACGCCGCTTCTGCGGCAGGAAAATGAGCCAGTTTCCGTTCGGACAGGCCAAGAAACCAGTGCGCGTCTGCCAGCAAATGGGGTGCTAGACCGTCGGGCCTGTCGACCGCCTTGCGCAGCTCGTCGCGGGCGGCGATATAGTCGCCGGTTTCAAATGCCATTTTCGCGCGATAGACCCGTGCCTTGCTCATCCGTTCCGAATCGCGTGCCTCGGCTCCCGTTACCGCGCGCTGGCAAATTCTGGAGCCACGCTTAGTCCTGCCCGCAAGCCGCAATTGCTGGCACAGATCGGTATCGATCCGGACAAATATGGGATCGGACGGCGGGAGGTGGATTTCGGCATATTCCCGCGCCGCATCGAGATGCTTTACGGCCCGGCCATATTCGCCCCAGCCGCTGACCGCTTCGGCCATCTTGAGGTGGAGGGGTACGAGCGAAGACGGAAAATCGGCAAATCGCGTGTCGATCGACATGGACAGCTTGTCGACCACTGCACGAAAGTCGGGATCAAATTTCTCAGCAGCATAGGGGTCACTGGACGAAATCAGTTCACCAGATATATAGGCGACCAGCGCATCTGCTTCGGCGTTCCGGTCCGCGCTTGCCTTGGCCGGCCAGTTCTCCCAAGCCAGATATAGCGTAAAGCAACCCAACATTCCGACAATGATCCCGAACATCGCTGCCCGGCGAGACTTGAAGACATTTCGGAGCCGCTTAAGAGGGAAAGACTCTCTGCTTGGAATTTTTGCGGCTGGCCTCTTGGCCGCCGGATGGTGGGCTTGCTCCCACTTCGCTTCTCCAACCAACTTATAGCCAAGTCCGAAGACGGTTTCGAGCAGATGTTTTTCCTTGCCGAGCGCGTCGCGCACCCGACCGATGGCTTTCGCCAGAGAGTTTTCATGGACGATCCGCCCCGACCATCCCGCCTCGATCAAATCGTCCTTGGATACCAGTTCACCACAGTTTTCGAGCAAGACCGTCAACAGCGCCGCAGCCGTTCGGTCCATGGAAACCGTGCCGACGGCGGACTGGACAAGGCAGGCATCCGGGAAAAACTGTACCGAATGAAATTTACAGGAACGCAATTCTGTCAAATGCTGCCCAAACCTCCCTTTTTCCCCCTCCGGACCCACGGGTGAATTCATCGCTGCGCATCGGGTCTCGGGCGTATAAATGTTCCGCACCCATACCGGGTTGGTTCAAACAGTCGACGCTTCATATTTTGATCGTGAAATACGAAAGAAAGCAAGTTATTTCAACGATTACCAAGCTTCAGAAAGGTCAACCTGACATCTTGATCAATTTGTTCAGCGCCTTTTCCACTAGCGTCCTGTTTGTGCCCAGCTTGATCCAGTTCGGCAGGTTTGCGGTCATAGTCTCGTGGGCTGCGTCCCCGGAGCGCTTGCGTAGGCCATCTGCGAAATAGTTCTGCAAGACTTCGGCATGGGCGCGGTTATAGGCCCATATATATCCCTTTGCAGTTTCCTCGACCAGATATAGAAGCGTACCAAAATAGGGCTCCCTTACATCTCCGGCGCGATGATATGGCACCCAGCGGGCCTCGATCTCGTAGCTTTCGGCGCATGTCGGGCAGGAGCCATTGAGCTTGTCATCAACAAAGGTGGGTTTTTGAGCCGCGTCGCGTTTGTAAAGCGGAGGTCTCTGGTTGTTTCCGCATTTACGGCACCGGGGTGGCTCCGTTGGAACTAGCGCCGTGCGGCCATACCAGTCAGCCAATTCAGCTGCTCGTTCGAAACTTGTCCCGACCGTTCCATATAAACGTCGATTGGTGCGGTTGTGGCTAAGATTGCAGCAGTCGCAACCCAAGCGGACGCCACCTGATATATTTGCAGGCTTTTCGCACTGAGGGCAGATTACGACAATATCATCGTCAATTTGCTGCATCTGGTTCCGCTTTTCTCGGCTCGAGGGGGACGGCAATTATGAGAAATAATTATGGTAAGGTCAAACAGAGGAAAATGGGAATTTTAAACTCCCTCTATCGCTTATTGGCGAAAGATAGATTATGTCGTTAGTCAGTTAGAAGGAAGTAGCACGCGCATATTGACTCTTTTCAACGTCGGCCTTTCATTACACATCGAAAAGTTTTGGCGGACTACAACTGGTACCGTGTGTCAACCAAATTGGAATCGGGATGTAACGGCGGGAATGAGGGCGCGAAGCTGTAAACCAACATTCCTACGCTAGTGTCCGCTAGCGCTATCTGGGCACCCATAAGCAGACGGTCGCAAAGCCACCCAGAAGCCGACGTTCTAGCTAGCCAAATTCTATGTCCGTTTCGCGCCCTCATCTCGGCCATCCGACCAGCCTGAAGCAGGCCCCAAAAATCGGGTCTTCATTCATGTAGCTGCTCCCGACCAAGTCTTGTTCGTCAATTGCTTGGAAAACTATTGATGCTACTTCAGCGCTTCAACAAACCTTCACTTTGCGGAGCCATCGCCAACCAGCGAAAATGGAGCCCAGGCGTTGGGGTGCGCCCAAGAGTCAGCTGCTGAATCGCGCGACGGATCGTCGCGGATTTCCTTCATCGCCTGCTGGAGAGCGGATGCGCGTGTAAGCGGGCTTTTTCCCGTAGTCAGTTCGACCGTGCGCACCGTCATTCTTGCAGCAACGGCGTCACGCACGGGCCAGTGAGAAACGAGCAAATTTTCTGCGCCAGCAAAAAAGAAAGCACGCGCCAGACCGGATAGTCCCGCCGCTCCAGAGCTGCCGTCGCCTGCTGCCGTGTTGCATGCAGACAAGATAACCCACTCGGCATCAAGATCAAGAAAGGCGATCTCCGACATCGCGAGATAGCCATCGTCATTCGAAGTGGCAGCCGCTGGGGGGGTGAGGACCAAGCCGGGCTCAATAGCGCCATTAATCTCGCCAGCTAAAAGTCCATGTGTCGCGAAGGCCAAGACGTCGGCGTCCAATCTCCGCGATTTGACATTCGTTTCCGTTGCTCGATCGCTTAAATAAAGACTGTTGTCCGGCGATCCAAATATCTGAGACAAATTCGTTAGCTCTTCAGCGGTGCCAGGCAGTCGAGCCAGCGAACGCAATTCATCCAAAGCGATTTTTGTTTCGTCCGTGCCTATTCCACCGGTTCGAAAAACATTTCGCAGCGATGGCGCGTGGTTGCCAGACCTTCGGCGATGCGCAGAGCCACCTCGCGTATTTGCATCACCGTCAAGGATAGGGTCGCCAATTCCGATAAACTTGTTTCTGGTCGCGTGGTTATCCCCGGCCCTGTGCTTACGAAGAAAAAACAATGTCTGCAACGACGGTAAAACCGAAAAGCTCAACTGATTTGACAGCCAACTGGCACTTCGCAACGTTTTCGGATCGCCAGTCCTGCCCTGCGGAATTTCGTCTACCAGCAACCCCAATGGAAGCGACGCGAGCGGTCCGTCCGCCACAACAAAAACATGATCGACATCATCCCGATTGAGGCCAGAGAACAACTGGTCATAAAGAAATTTTGCCTGCGCAAAGGAGTACGGATAGGCCCCTTTATTTGCCATTTCATCCATCCAAGAAACAATCTCGGCCGGTGATGCATTATTGGGCGCACCTACGTCCCAGAGAAGCCGGCGAACCGCCGAGTTTATTTCTTCAGGCGTAGCCGACGTCCGTTTCCAGACATGATGGCCGTTTGCGTAATAGAGTATCTGGGTCGAGATCTCGGTCGGCACTACCATGAGCAATGCTTCACCTGGCCTGAGGAGCTCGTAAGGCGTGTCGATGTCGATGGTTTTTGATCCCAGAAAATCGAAATATTCTGGGAATATCTTCCGGATCCTATCCTCATTCCGGCGGATTGCATCGCCGTTATGTATTAGTGCAATTCTGAATTTTTCAGACTCGGCTCCTCCGTCCCCTTGAGCAGCTGCATGTTCCGCTTGAAGCTCTTCCCTTTCGATAAGCATTCGCTCGCGGGTGCGCACGAGTTCACCAGATGCTCCGGAGGCACTGCGGCCAATCGCGGAAACGATCGCTCGATCTGCACTATTGTCGAATGATTGCAGCATCGAACGAAAAACACCCGGGCTATGGTCGGCGAGTTCCAGAGCATCCATGCTCGAGCCGGCTTCATCGGCCTTCGCATAATACGCGTCAATCAGCAGACGATGGACTGCGTGATTACCATTCTCGCGCTTGAAGCCTCCGATTTGAGATTGGTCAGTTGCAGCCGCTTGGAGGGGGCCAAGAGCAAGATCGCGTTTTGCGGGCTGCCTTAATAGAGCCAGTCCTAGCCTTTGATTGATCCGTTTTCGTAAAGGAAGGTCCGCACCGGTTCCATCCAGCGCAGCGATAGCAGAACGAAAATGTACCTCAGCGCTCTCTGCTTCGCCCAAACCGAGCAATACAGTTCCGAGGGAAGCCTGCGACCTCGCAACATCCGTACGGCGAACGCCATACTTTTCAGCTAGCGTCTTCACAGCTCGCTCGGCATAGGGCTTGGCCGCATTATATCGGTTGCGCACCGCCAGCGCATTCGCCAAGTCAGCAGCACTGATCGCTCTCGCAATTTCGTTGCCTGTATCAAGTCGTTCGCGCTCGGCGAGAACCAGTGCAAAAGTCTGCTCCGCTTCATAGACGCGGTTCAACTGCATAAGTGCGCGACCATATTGCTGCAGTAGATCGATTGTAACCGGATGATCGGGTCCCAGCGCGTCTTTCGCGCGGCCCACAGCAGGCGCAAGAATCGACAAAGCATGATCGGGCAGACCGATTTCGATCAACACTCCGGCGTATCCCGTCAGGCTTACTAGCGTATCGGGATGAGACGGCCCGATTAACTTTGTTCGGTTCTGGAAAGCACTTTCATAATGGCGCTTGGCATATACAAAAAACCCGGATTGAATTGCTGTTTCACCAAGGGCATGTTCCATGTCGAACTCATCGGGATGCGTGCCCTGGTAAACATAATGGCGAAAGCGCTGTGCCCAGTGGTAGCTGCCGTATGCCTCGAGCCAGTCCCCCTTTTCCACCGCATCGCGCGCATCAGCCGCCGCACGGTCGGAAGCAGCCTGTCCGTCGTCAGAACATTTGGCACTGAAGGCTGCGTAAATTAACGGAGCATTGGTTCCATCTGGTTGGTTGATATTAAGCGGCAAGCTTGCGGTGTAGCAAGCGCCGATGTTCGATGGTTTGTTTTTTGATCCTTTCTCGTTTTTTGATGATGGCGAGTGCTCTGCCGAAGTAGGCATCGGCAGGCGTAACGTTGCCCAGGCTTTCGTGATAGCGCTGGTGATTATAATGTTCGACGAACGCCTCGATCTGCGTTTCCAAGTCCCCTGGCAGGAAGTAGTTTTCCAGCAGGATGCGGTTCTTCAAAGTCTGGTGCCAGCGTTCGATCTTGCCCTGTGTTTGCGGATGGAAGGGGGCGCCGCGTACATGGCTCATCTTCTGTGCTTCGATATATTCTACCAGTTCACCCGCAATGTAACTCGGGCCATTGTCAGAGAGCAGCCGTGGCTTGTGCATAACTGCTGCCTGGTCGCAGCCTGAAGCTTCCAGAGCCATGTCCAGCGTGTCGGTGACGTCCTCGGCCCGCATGGTGCTGCAAAGCTTCCAGGCGATGATGTAGCGCGAGTAATCGTCCAGCACCGTCGATAGATACATCCACCCCCAGCCAATGATCTTGAAGTAGGTAAAATCTGTCTGCCACATCTCGTTGGGCCGCACGGTCGGTGTGTGGAATCGATCAGCAGCTTTGATCACGACATAGGCGGGGCTGGTGATCAGGTCGTGGGCCTTCAGAAGCCTGTAAACCGTGGCTTCTGACACGAAGTAGCGCTGTTCATCGGTGAACGTCACCGCCAGTTCGCGTGGACTGAGCTCCGAACGTTCCAGCGCCAGATCGATGATCTGGTCATGCACTTCGGCAGGGATCCGGTTCCACACCCGGCTTGGAGCCGATGGCCGGTCAGCCAGCGCTTCAGGCCCCCCTTCCAGATACCGATCATACCAGCGGTAAAAGGTTCGGTGCGGGATCCCCAACTTATCCAGCGTCTTGCGCGCTGACAGATGTGATTGCTCGACGATCCTGATGATCTCAAGCTTCTCCGATGCCGGATATCTCATGCGTCGTCGTCCCCATCCGCGATCATGCTTTTTTTGAGCAGACGGTTCTCGAGGGTCAGGTCGGCCACGCATTCCTTCAGATCACGCGACTCCCGCCGCAGGTCTTTCACTTCATCGCTGGTTGCAGCACGGGCCGTGTCACCGGCCAGCCGACGTTTGCCGGCTTCCATGAACTCCTTCGACCAAGTGTAATACAGGCTCTGCGCTATGCCCTCCTTGCGGCACAGCTCGGCAATGCTGTCATCACCGCGCAGGCCGTCGATCACGATCCGTATCTTGTCTTCTGCTGAGAAATGCCGGCGGGTCGCACGGCGGATATCTTTAACCACCCGCTCTGCGGGCTTTTTTGCGGTGGAGTGTTTTGGTTTCATGCTTCGTTCCTTCGTCACTACGATGAAACCAAAACACTCCTTAATTCACAACATCAATTTGGTGACATAGGTGCTGACGGGGAACAAGTATGACAAATAGCGATATAAAAGGAGCGAATGGCCCCCCAGCCACTCGCTCCATCTGATCCAACGGGAGAGAAGGATCAGAAACAGTCAGACTTAAGAACGTGAGCTGTTCAACATACTCTTAGATTTCGAGCCATTTTTTCCATGTTGGTTCGTATGGTCGCCAGATCTGCCTCGGAAATGCCTTTTAACATCTTGTTGTAAACGGCGTCGGCTTCTTTCCGGAGCTCTGGGATGATCTCTATTGCCTTTGGACGCAGGAATATCCGCCAGACACGCCGATCACCTTCTGCCGATCGACGTTCGACAAATTCCAGCTTTTCGAGACGATCAATCGTTAGTCCAATAGTAGCGCGTTCCAGTTCTAGGCAATTTGCCAACTCGGTCTGTGTCATCCCTTCTGTTTTGATCAGATAGGCCAAGGTTCTCCACTGGGTGCGGGACAAGCCGAACTGAGCAATCGATTCATCAAATGCTTTGCGCAGAACTCGCGGCACTTCCTCCAGCAGAAACGCAAATTCATCGCTCTCATTCAGAAAGCCGTCCTGCGCGTCGATGCTTATCGTAGCTGCTTCGTTTGTCATGATAGCGGCTATATAGTAAATTTAGTGTATTATAAAGCCCTTTACTATTCGCCACTATACAGCCTATAAAATCGGCATGGATCATGAAGATAATATCTTGACCGGTCATAACGGCTTGAAGATTACAGCTAGTTCGACCGGGCCCAAAACCGGTTTTCCAGTGATGCTTGCGCATGGTGGCGGTCAAACCCGTCATGCATGGAAGAAGGTGCTGGATGAACTCGCCAATGCTGGCTACCGCGCGACGGCCATCGACATGCGCGGTCACGGAGATAGTGAGTGGGCATCGGACGGCGCATACGATATGCGCGATTTTGCGCGTGATCTGATTGCTATCTCTAAGCAGCTTAGTAATCCTCCAGCGTTGGTGGGAGCATCACTGGGCGGAATTGCGGGTATGATTGCGACCGGTGAACTGGCTCCTAAGAGCTTTAGGTCGCTGACGTTGGTCGATATTGCGCCGAAGATGGAAGCCGTCGGAGTGTCGAGGGTGGTTGGGTTCATGCAGGCCCACATGACAGATGGATTTTCCTCCCCAGAAGAAGCTGCCAAGATTATTTCAGAGTATATGCCGAAGCGCGAGAAACGCTCTGGCAGGGGTAAGCTTGATCGATATTTACGTAAACGGGAAGACGGGCGATATTATTGGCATTGGGATCCCAATTTTATTCACCATGTAACGCGCGCTCGGGACAATACTACCGCAGTAAATGACGAGGGTTTCGACAGGTTAAGCGCTGCGGCCGCCAAATTAACGCTGCCGGTTCATCTCATACGCGGAGGTTCCAGCGACATGGTGTCTGAAGAGGCCGTAGCCCATTTTAAAACATTGGTTCCCGGCGCGCTTTTGACCAATATTGCGGATGCTGGCCATATGGTCGTCGGTGACCGCAATGATGCGTTTTGTTCGGCGATAATCTCCTTTTTGAATGCGACCCACAATCGCGGTGCCGTGGCATGAAATATGATCCAGACAACCTTGCTGACCTGCTGCAAATCGCTCCTTTTCATCGCTGGTTGGGCCTGCAGATCGTGCAGCAAAACAACGATCAACTGGAACTGGAAATGCCGTGGCGAGATGAGATTATATCCAATCCCATGATTGGGACCGCGCACGGTGGCATTCTCGCATCCCTGATCGATTTATGCGGATTATACACGATTATTTCTGCGGACGGCTCCGCAAAGGCAACCGCCGATTTGAGGATAGATTATCACCGTCCAGCCACCAAAGGTCCGCTTCGTGCCATTGGGCAGGTAATCAAGCTAGGAAAGACGATAAGTACCGCAGATACGCGCATTCTGGATGCCGATGGCCGATTGGTTGCTAGCGGGCGCGGGACATATTTGAGCGCGTAAATGGATGCCAAAAATATTATATTTCTTCTGTCTGTAACCGTGCTGGGCTTGGTTTCGGGCTGTGCGAGCGACGATAATGCGAATGCCGATGGTGAACACATTCAAGCAAGCGCGACCCTCGAAGTAGACTTTCTGACAGTGAAATCCGAACCTTTGACCGATCCTGTTGAGGTTTTTGGAACGATTGCGGCCAAGCAGACCAGTGCGATCGGCACACTCGTGGCTGGACCGCTTGAAACTATGTTTGTGACCGTCGGCGATAGGGTCAAAAAGGGCCAGGCGCTTTTCCAGATCAGGCAAGCCGATTATAAAAGACGTGTTGCAGAAGCATCCGCAGCGCTACGCCTGACCGAAGCGCAGGCGATACAGGCCCAGCGACAATATGACCGCGTAATTGCACTTGCGCCGCGCGGCTTTGTATCGAAAGCGCAAGTCGAACAGGTGGAAACAGACTTAGCCGTCGCCAGAGCACAGGTATCGCAGTCGCAATCGGTACTGGCCACCGCTAAACAAGCGCTTCGCGACACTATTGCACGCGCTCCATATAACGGCGTCGTTACAGCCAGATTGGTCGATGAGGGGTCCTATCTCAACAATAGCTTTTCGATGGGTGAACAATCTGCAGCCTTGCAACTACAGGAACTTGAAATAGTGGCCGCGATCGTCAGTGCTCCGCAGGCCCGGGTCGATGACTTGAAGCTCAACCAGAAGGCAAAAGTTTACATAGATGGCTTTGATGAGCCATTCGACAGCTTTGTGTTCATAATTAACGACCGGGTTGACCCGGAATCCCGGACGGTTGAATTGCGATTGCCGATAAGAAACCCAAACTATCGGATCAGCAGCGGACTAGGTGTGCGGGCGCTCATCGAGACACCGCCAGAATCTGCAATTATTCTTCCTAGATCGGCGGTCAAAGGTGATAGCGCGGCGGCATATGTATTCCTGTTCGAGAATGGTATTGCACGCCAAAGGGATGTAAAGGTTGAAAGCATAGATTTCGAACGGGTCAAGGTCACCCGAGGCGTTCAAAGCGGCGAAAAAATCATCCAAAACCCACCATCCACTTTGCGCGATGGACAAAAAGTAGCGCGCAAGCAAAGAAAGCCTGCAAGGTAAGCTGATGTGGATCTCTGATGTATCGATCCGGCGTCCCGTTTTTGCGACAATGGTGATTGCTTCGTTAGTCGTTATGGGTCTGTTGAGCTTTGGGAGACTGGGTGTTGATCTGTTCCCCAAAATTGAATTTCCATATGTTTCGGTAACAACGACTTTGCCTGGTGCGTCTCCAGATACGATTGAGACTGAAATAACCGACGTAATCGAGGAAGAGGTCAACAGCGTTTCGGGCATTCGGCAAATGCGCTCAGTCAGCGCCGAAGGAGTCAGTCAAGTCGTGGTCGAGTTTGAATTATCGGAAGATGCCGATGTGAAGGCTCAGGATGTCAGGGACCGGGTAGCCAGCATATTAAGCAATTTGCCGGAAGAATCAGATGCACCAATTGTCGAAAAGCTTGATCCTGATGCCGCACCGATATTGTCGCTGCTTATAGCTGGAGATGCACCTGTCCGAGAGCTTACAGTCTTTGCAGATGAGGTCGTTAAAGAGAGGCTTCAGCGTATTCGCGGCGTAGGTTCTATCTCAATAGTAGGTGGGCGAGAGAGAGAAATGCGGGTCTGGCTTGACCCGGCAAAAATGCGTGCAAGCGCCATTAGCACGGATAATGTCTTAGCCGCCTTGAGAAATGAAAATGCCGAGTTGCCGGGCGGTCGCCTTGAGATTGACGGTCGCAGCAAGCAATATGGGGCCAGAACATTTGCTGAAGCCAATACAGCCTCGGAATTTGGCAATCTCGCGGTAGCATATCGGCCCAACGGGCAGGTCACGCGGGTCCGCGATATCGGTCGCGTGGAAGACTCGGTCGAGGATGAAACCAGCTATGCCCAATTAAACGGTCGTCCCGGAGTAGTGCTTGAGGTTCGCAAGCAATCTGGAAGCAATACAGTTGCAATGACCAAGGCAATCAAAGCGGAGATAGAACAGATCAAAAACCAATTGCCGAGCGGGGTTGAAATTGTTGTCACGAGGGAAACCGCGCGATTCATCGAATCTGCCATTGGTGATGTTCTGTTTGATTTGATGATCGCGGTAATACTGGTTGTTATTGTCACCTTCTTTTTTCTGCTTAGCTGGCGAGCAACGTTTATCGTTATGCTTGCCATCCCGACTTCCGTAATTGCGACGTTCGCTGCCTTCGCTGCGTTCGATTTTACACTTAATTTTATGACATTGTTGGCGTTGACGGTTGCGATTGGATTGCTTGTTGATGACGCTATTGTCGTTGTTGAAGCCGTGCAAAGCGATGTCGATGATGGCGCTGATCCAATGGAGGCGGCACCCAAAGCAACCAAACGAGTGGCATTGGCGGTGCTTGCCGGGACATTCGCGACATTGGCGGTGTTTGTGCCTATTGCCTTTATGGAAGGAATAGTCGGACGCTTCTTTTTTCAATATGGCTTGGCGATTGTATTTTCGGTTAGCGTCTCATTGTTGGTGGCGCTTACCCTGTCGCCCATGCTTGCATCCCGATTTCTGAAATCGGAGAAAGAGAAAACAGGCTGGCTGGGAAAGATTGAAATCTTTCACGAGATCATGCGGAAGCGATACGAACAGCTTGTAGGTTGGTCGATCAAGAGACGAAATATCGTTTTTTTGGGAGCGATCATAAGCCTTTTTATCGGCGGCCTTTTCGCAGCAATGGTGCCGTCCACGTTCATGGCCCTCACGGACAGGTCAGAGTTTCTTGCAAGTGTTGAACTTCCGTTGGGAACGGGCATTGCGACAGCTAAAGAGGCGTCACAGCGAGCGGATGAAGCGCTACGCAATATCGAAGATGTAGAATATGTTTTTGTAACCATAGGGGCAGGAACCAATCAGAAAACGAACTTGCTAGATTTCTATTTTGATCTCAGTCCTAAACAGGGTCGAGCAGTCGAGCAGGGTGCGATCATGGACCAAGCGCGAAAGGTCCTTGCAAAGACGTTGCCAGAAGCCACGGATATTTCGGTCGTCGAAGTTCCATGGGTTTCCGGTGCCGGAGTGGGATCGGTTCAGATAGAGCTTATAATTGCTGGTTCCGACCTTACGACGATCAATGAATATGCAAATATTATTGCGGAACAAATGCGTGCTACCCCAGAACTGGTGGATGTCGCTTCTACTTACGAAGGCGGCAGGCCAGAATTGCAGATCAGGTTAGACCGTAATCGGGCCGCAGATTTAGGAGTGACGGCACGGGACGTCGCAGCAGCATCGCGGACTTTGATTGGCGGGAGTGATGCGGAAACATTTGAAGCCGACGGCAGACGTTATGACGTTAGAGTGCGAGTGGATGAAGATAAACGGCAAACTTTGAATGACGTTGCCCGGCTTCCGGTTCGATCAGGAAATGGAAGTTTAGTCGATCTGGCGGCAGTTGCCGATATTGACGTTGCCGACAGTCCGGCTCAGATTGATCGCGTGGACCGAGCCAGACAAATTACGGTCATGGCAAACACTCCGCCAGGCGTGGCCTTGAGCGTCGCAGTCGCTCAGGTTGAAAAAATCCTGATGAACAATCCTCCACCGGAAGGAATGTCGACCAAAATGGAGGGTATGGCGCGGAGACTGGCAGACACAACTTCTGCCATATTGTTGGCGTTCGGGCTTGCTATTGTGGCCCTATATGTTGTCCTGGCCAGCCAATTTAACAGCTTCGGACAACCTGTCCTGATCATGCTTACCGCCCCCCTTTCTTTTTCCGGAGCGTTTATTGCACTTTGGCTTTCCAATCAGGAATTGAGCATGTTCGCCCAAATCGGAATGATTGCCCTGATGGGGATCGTGATGAAAAACGGGATTCTGCTTGTGGATCTTGCCAATGAATATCGGAAGGTAGGTATGGGCGCGGCGGAGGCCATGAAAAAAGCCGCACCCGAACGGCTCCGGCCAGTGTTAATGACGGCTCTTGCCGCAATTTTCGGAATGATGCCTGTTGCCTTCGCTCAGTCGGATGGAGCCGAATGGCGCAATGCTATGGGTTTTATCATTATGGGCGGTTTGGCGACATCGACCTTTTTGACGCTTTTGGTTGTGCCCGCTGCATATGCTTTGCCTGATAACTATGCTCGGTTTAAAACTCGCGCGCGAGCGAAGTTTTCGGGAGGTTGTTCAAAGGGCCCTCGGGCTTAGTCAAAGTTCTTCTCACATTATCAACGCAACCTTTTGCAGATGACGCT
The DNA here is from genome assembly GCF_002218195.1 of Sphingorhabdus sp. SMR4y. Lineage (GTDB taxonomy): Bacteria > Pseudomonadota > Alphaproteobacteria > Sphingomonadales > Sphingomonadaceae > Parasphingorhabdus. The sequence goes on from NZ_CP022336.1 coordinate 3,179,417, forward strand.
ATAACGCGTGTGATCGGTGAGATGGTGGGCGCACCATAATCAGCAAATTCAACCCATTGAATGACCGCTATCCACCTAATTGTGGCCGTTCGGAGTGATTGGATGGAAATAAAAGCCGCCGGACGGCAATCTCCCAAAAAGCGGACACCAGCCCGTAAGTGACCGGTGCCCGAGCATAGTCATATCTCTGTTTTTTCAGCCAGAGTGAGAGCATCTTCTATGTCGACACCCAAATAGCGAACCGTGTTTCCGATCTTTGAATGGCCGAGCAAGATTTGGATTGCTCGCAGGTTGCCCGTCGCCTTGTAAATGATAGACGCTTTGGTTCGCCTCAGCGAGTGAGTCCCATACTCCTCCATTCGCAGTCCGATGGCTTCAACCTATTCATCAACGAGCCTTGCATATTGTCGAGTGCTCAGATGTCTTGTGTGATCTACCCGACTTGGAAAGACATAATTAGCGACTGAGCCGCCACGCCTTTCTAGCCAAGCAAACAAGCTTCCCCTGGTATCCGTAGAAATTTCGAACTGGACCGGTCTCCCAGTTTTTTGCTGTGTGATTGCCGCTCGTTTTCTAATATTCGGCCCTGAGACCAAATCGCCGATCTGGAGCTGGACTAGGTCGCAACCTCTCAGCTTACTGTCGATCGCCAGGTCGAACAGCGCTCGGTCTCGCAGTCTCTGTTCGCGATCGAGAAAGAACCGGATCGCCCAGATTTGCTTCTGTGTGAAAGGCCTCTTCGGTCCGACGTTGACACCAAAGTTCCATGGCACCCGGTTTTTTGCTGCCGGGTCGAATTGTGAAATTCCCATTGTTTTTCTCCTTGGCCAGAAAGGCCATGAAGAACGTCAGCTATTAGGGGCTAAAAAATCGAGTTGCTTTGTCTGAAACTGGGGCGCATTTCAGACCGGCCGGAATTGGGCCGGCTGCCGAAAGCCCGGGCCTAGGTTCAAAAATGTGCGATGCTGCCGTTCATTCGAGCCAACGTCCCGGTCAGCTGCCGTTCACAAAGCGATTATGCGGATGCTACCGCTCGTTCATTGGGAGCTGGCGTTCGTGAATTTTTCTGCAGCGCGCCCGGCCAATGGTTCTCGCCTTGCCCCTAAAGAGACCAACCCTTCAGGTCGAACTGAATAGCCCCTAGTTTTCTAAATACCTTCGTTTTTCATTTTCTGCTGCCGTTCAAACTCTGCGGGTGACAGCATCCCGTTTCTAGTGTGCTTGCACTTTGAATTGTAGAACATTTCAATGTAATCGAACACGTCCTGCCTAGCTTCTTCACGTGTTTTGTAGTTTCGACGCCGTATTCGTTCATGTTTTAACAAGTTGAAGCAGCTCTCGGCGACAGCATTGTCGTGGCAGTTTCCGTACCGGCTCATCGAGTGCTCCAGATTGTGAGCTTTCAGGAATTATGCCCAGTCCATACTGGTAAACTGAGAGCCTCGATCTGAATGGATCAGCATCCTTCCCATCGTCATCGCCAGATGCCGATCCGAACTTCTTCTTCCACGCATAAAATGACTGCGTGCTAATCTGTCTATCGAATGCTGACGGGGGACAATTGTACGTGCTTCAGGTTGACTGCCCCAAGAGTAGGTGTTCAGTCATCGGGCCCAGAAGAAAAACCGATTGCGCAAATATTGTTACCGGGTTAGCCCCCGTTTTTTAGCGATGTCACCGCTGCGGGTTGCTCCTGCAGCATAGGATCGATCTTTAAGTTCCATGTTGTGACGTTTGCCGATCAGATCGTTGATCGTATCAAAAACCTTCTGCTCGTAATGCCATTCCTTAAGCCAGAACGCTTTACGCTTCGGGTCGCGGGCATTTTTGTACTTGGCGGCAAAATAGCTAACATCTTCCTGACATTGGCTCCGTCGTTCGAGAGCCTCGTCGAACATCTGTTTCTGCTCTTTAGTTTTTGGACCATTTACCCTCACATCGCCGGTGACGGGATTGATGATGACATCGTCGGGGTGCGGGACAGGATCTGGCTCGGGAATGCCGGCTTTGCGACAACGTGCGATTTCTTCGTCCCAGCTTCTCTTGTAATTTGCAAAATGCTCCAGATTTTCAATCTTGAGCTGTCGATCTTCGGCCTCGATATCACGCACCATTTCAGCAAGGGTGCGCTGGGCAAAGCGATTGCCCTTCATGGCAGAAACGCCCATCGAGCGAAACACCGCCTGGATCGCAGGCAATTCGACAACCCTGTCTCCTTCACGGACTGTCACCGGTCGGTATGCTTCCTGACGAAGGAGTTCTTCGGCAGGACGATTACCAAAATCCGCGCCCGGACTTTTCTTGTTCCTGGAGCCTTTCGGACGCCCTCGCGGATTCCCCGATTGACCTTTCTGGAACTGGTGAGCGGCAGGAGGCTTTGCATAGCCTACTTCATATTTTGCTGGAAGGTTGGATGGGGACGTGTCTTGAGCCGCTTTTTCACCATGGTGATCCTGCATCAGACCGTCTCCCGCGTAGCTTCGAGTTCGCAGCGGATTTCCGAGACATCTTCAAATGTCTGGCCGGTTTCATCAAGTTTGGCATGCTTGCCCGTAAGTTGTTCCCACCGTCTGAGGATTGTGTCGCAATAAAGCGGGTCGAATTCTATCAACCGCGCCGATCGCCCGGTTTTTTCAGCAGCAATCAGAGTGCTTCCCGAACCGCCAAAACAATCCAATATGATTTGCCCGCGCTTCGAACAGTCACGTATGGCATCAGCTACGAGAGCAACCGGCTTTACCGTCGGGTGCATGGCAAGTTCATCCCCGCGATCTGCGCTGATGCTGCTGATTCCCGCATAGTCCCACACATTGGTCCGGTAACGTCCAGTCTCACCCAATCCAAAACTGTTGATATGTTCCGCAGTACCTTGCTTGAACACGAAGATGAGCTCATGCTTTGACCGGTAGAAGGTACCCATGCCGCCATTGGTCTTGTTCCAAACAACAAGATTTTTAAGCTCGGTAAAAGCGGCGCTGCCCGCGGCCAAAAGCTCGCCCATGTGCCGCCAGTCCATGCAGACGAAGGCGATAGCGCCATCATCCATATTAGCTGACATGTTGCCAAGCGTTTCAGTAAGAAATGTGATGAAACTGCCGGCGCTCATTTCTCCCGAAGCAAATGCGAATTCCCGGTGTTTGACACTTCCCGATCCACATACATTCCCGTCAATTTTAACATTATACGGCGGATCCGTAAAAACCATGTTTGCTTTTGACCCATCCAGAAGCAGAGCCACGTCTTCCTGATTGCGCGCATCTCCGCAAAGCAGTCGGTGCCGTCCCAACTGCCACAAATCGCCAAGCCGGCTGACGGCGATTTCCTGGAGCAGGGGAATTTCATCCTCGGGAGTACATACCCCGTCCGGATCAGCATCACTGGCCTCGTCCAGGACAAGATCAATCTCTGCCAGGCTGAACCCGGTGAGTTCGACCTCGAAGTCCAGATCAATCAGGCCTTGCAACTCGATAGCCAGTATCTCTTTATCCCAACCGGCGTTCAGGGCGAGCCTGTTGTCCGCCAGCACATAGGCTCTGCGCTCGGCTTCGCTAAGATGTGACAACGCCAAAGTGGGCACGGTCTTCATGCCTATCAGCTTTGCTGCCTCTACCCGCCCGTGCCCGGCAATGATTTCGCCATCATCCGACACCAGCACCGGATTGGTAAATCCGAACCGCTGGATGCTGTCGGCAATTTGCCTCACCTGTTTTTTGGAATGAGTACGTGCGTTTCGCTCATATGGCTGGAGCGATGTAATATTGCATTCAACCAGGCTGCCTACTTGTTGTATCATAAGTCCCCCGAGAAAAGTTATTCCGACCTTCATAGTCTGGGAACAAATACCAAATATAACAAGATCAAAAAGGGAACATATGTCGCCAGAAAACCACGTCCTGTCTCATTTTTGTGGTGGACGTGGGTGGTTTGTTCAAAAGAGGGTCACGGCAACGCGTTTTTTGAAGCAGCGGCCTGCTCTCTCCATCCTAATTTTTTAATCACTGTTCCGCGCCAGTACGTTCGCTGTTCGAGGGCATTACGTTCCCTGAAACGCCGAATTAAATTCCCTGTTATTTTTATAGGGAATTCACTTCATAAATCCCTCAATTAAAGGGGTTTGAGAGTGGGTCCGGAATGAAGAAAGGTGCAGAAAACTGCATTTTCCCTGTAAATTCCCTGTAAAGCAGGGATTTACAGCGTATCGCACCTGAGACTGGTTCGCGACAGACTGCGTCGCGCACCACCTTTTTTCTTCATCGCCGGACTTGATATTCGCTGCGGCTTTGCCTGAATATACAGCCGCGTGCTCCTCTGCCCGGTTTAACGGACCTTCCGCAATCCTAATAGGCGACGTCGACGGCGATCCGGAGCGTTCGCGGACGAAGCGGGGTCAGATAGCCCTCGCTGCCGGGAACGAACGGCGTTCCCAGAGCAAAGCGATTGCCACGCGAATCCAGCAGGTTGGTCATGGAAAGGGTGATCCCTCGCGAATCATTGCCGATCCGCGCGGCCAGGCCACTGTCCAGATAGTCCCCTTGCCCTTCGCCCAGTTGCGGGCCGATTCCGACCCGGGAAGGACCGATATAGCTGGCCCATCCCTGCAGGCGGAAATCCTCGTCACCGATGACGGTTTCATAATTGGCCGAGCCGCGCACAGCGTGGCTGGCGACATTGGGTATGCGGCCCAGTCGCCCGACAGCGGAAACCGGAACCGACGAGAGGAAATCGGTGGGGGGACCGGCCAATGTCGCCCCGGCAAGTTGCAGCCCGGTCGACAATTGGGTCACGCGACTCTTGTTATATACCGCTCCCATTTCCAGTGACAGTCCGGTGACCGGCCTGACGGCAATGGAACCCGATATGCTGGTAATTTTGCCATCGCCGATATTGGCGGTGGTCGGGAAGCCATTGGTGTCGATATAATCGGCCTGAATATCCCGCCAGCGGCTGTGCGAGATGGAAATCGTGGCGTCGAGGGGAGTTACGCCCTTGCGACCGAAACGCATGCCCGCGTCATAGGTGGACACATGGTCATTGCGAAAGCGCTGGACGAAGCTGCCGTCTATTGACAGCCCGCCGGGGCGGAAACCTTCCTGATAGCGGGCGTAAAATGTTATGTTTTTCCCCAAATTCGCGAGCAGCGATGCTGATGGAAGCAGATCCTGTTCATTGCGCTTTGCGGTTATGGCGCGGCCGACTTGCGTGAGCGCGAACAGGGCATCGACATCCTCGCCATCGCCGCCGAGGCGGGCGTGGGTATAGCGCAGGCCACCGGTGGCCACGATATCGGGCAGCAGTTCAAGCGACATCTCGCCATAGGCCGTATATTCGGTGATCCGGTTGGTGACGCCGACAATCGCCGCACGCATGTTTTCTCCGCCAAAGTCTCTTGTCTGGCGGGTCCGGTTGTCGATGAAGCTGGTGCCGACCACCCAGCCCAGCCCGTTACTATAGGGGCGAGACAGGCGCGTCTCGCTGGTCAGCATCCGGGTTGCGTTCCGTTGTTCGAAAACACGGGGCGTGTCACCGACCAGACTGGCGTCGAACCGTTCGTAGAGATTGTGATCGACATAGGCGTTGGACGACTGGAAATGGAGATTGTCCCAGTTTTTCATGACCACCAGCATCGCCGAGCCGTAGCGCGCGTTTGCGCCCTGCTCGACAAGACTGCTGCGGGTCAGCGGCGGGGCATTCTTGTCTGCATATTGGGCGTCATCGGCCTTGATACTCTGATAGATGCCACCGAAATCTACCGCCCAATTGTCGCCAAGGTCCAGGCGCAGCGTGCCGCGTCCACCCCGGATATTGGTGCGGTTTACGTCATTCAGTCCGAGCAGCGGGTTGTCGATATAGCCACCGTCGCTGATCGAATAGCCGACCAGTCGCAGCGCGTGACCGCTGTCACCGACGGGAATGTTCGCTGTGGCAGAAATATCGCCACCCGGCGCGCCATGCTGCACCAGAGAAACGCCTGCCGATGCGACAAGAGTCGTCTCGTCCGGATCGGGTGTCTTGGGGATCATGCGGATAATGCCCCCCAGCGATCCGGCGCCGTATAATGTGCCTTGCGGCCCTTCGAGAATCTCCACGCGATCGATATCGTAAAGCCGCAAGTCGGGATCGGGTGCGTTATAGCTGAGGCGGATATCCCCGAGATATTGCCCGACCGTCGCCTGCGTCGGTCCGGTAAAGCTGGAATCGGCTATGCCTCTTATGAACAACTTGTTTCGGCCGCTGCCAAGATGGGTGGAGGATATTGTCGCCATGCGCGACAATATCGAATCCATACCCCGCTCTCCGCCGAATTGCAGATCGGCACCGTCCAATATGGTGACAACGCCGGCATAGTTGACATAGGGCATGTCGATCTTGCTGGCATTGACGACAATTTCTTGGACCGGCCGTTGCTCCTCCGCTGATGGCGTCGCTTGCGCGCTGGCCCGGCGTATTTTGCGGGTTGATCGGGCCTGGCGATTGGCGTGTTGGGTGCGGGATGCCCGCCGCTCAATGCGCCAGCTGGTGGTGCCGACCCTCACAGCATGGGCATCGGTCCCGGAAAGCAAACGATCAAGGGCCTTTTGCACGCTCATCCGGCCGCGTACCGGCTTTACCGTCCTTTGCCAGAGCTTGGCGTCGGCCACGCTGATGCTGATACCCGCTTGTCGCCCCAGCAACGGGAGGCTTTGCAACAATGTTCCGCTTGGCAATTCGATCAGGCGCGATTCATCACGTGCCGCGACGGCGGTCGCGCACAAAAGCAAGAACAGGGCGGAGAACAGGCGGGCGTTCATTTCAGCGGGTCAGCAACCATCCTTCATTCTGTTTTTCTCCTTTAATGCCGGCGAGCGCGGTCAGGTCGTCGATCACCCGCTGCTGGTCATGGCTGATCAGCAGCGCGCCGCGGAACGGCAGCGATGCCACGTCGGGCGAGACATTGATTTTCAGGCCGGCCGTCCTGCCAATATCTTCGGCAACCTGCGCGATGGATGTACCATTATAGACAAGCTGGCCCTTTCGCCAGCTACCGACGCTGAGGGCGTCGATGGCCTGCACCCGGGGCGTTCCCCCGGCATCCGAAGCCTCGATTCCGAACCCCGCATCCAGCCGGATATTTTCGCGCTCCGGATTATATAGCACCAGGCCTTCCGACACGGCTACGGTCAACGTATCGGACCGGCGAATGACGTTGAAGGCCGTCCCCATGTCGACAAGCTTTGCTTTGCCGGTCTCGACCAGGAATGGATCGCCGTCGCGGTGAACGACGTGGAACATCGCTTCGCCACTTTCGAGCCGGGCGAAGCGGGGCCGATCGTCGTCCAGTGCGATGACGGTGCCGCCATTGATTTCGATCCGGGAGCCGTCTGCCAGCGCTACCGTCCGATGCTCTCCGGCAACGGTTTCGATATGGGTGACGCTGTTATTGAGCATGCTGGTGCCGATGATACCAAGCAGTGCGGCAGCCAGCGCACCACCCAGCCATGTCCTGCGATTGGCAAAGACAGGCTGATTGGCGGTGATAATATCCTCGGCCGGTTCCGCATATTCATCAAATTCCGCGTCGCTGGCAGCCAGCCGGTCGTAAATGGCGGCATGATCAGGGTCCTGTTCCAGCCATTCGGTGAAATCCTCCCAATCGTGAAAAGCAGGATCGCGTTGGCGGATTATCCAGTCCAGTGCCTGAACTTCGACCGCGAAGGGTGTGGCATCACTCATTGATTTGCCCTTTCATTGCGGCAAGCGCTTTATAGACTTTGCGTAAGTCCGCCTCGACCGTGCTCAGGCTGACACCCAGCCGGGCCGCGATGGCGCGCTGGCTTATGCCCTCGATACGAAAATAGCGGAAGGCGGTGGCTGGGCGTTCGCCGATCTCGTTGATCGTTGCTTCGACGCGGGCCAGTTCCTCCCGCGAAATAAGCGATTGCTCGACTGATGGATTCCCTCGTCCGCTGTCTTGTTCACCCCAGGCCTTTTCGCGCATTTCGGTCGCACGCGTGGAGCGGTAGCGGTCCAGCATGAGATTGTTGGCGGCGCGATAAAGATAGGAAAGCGGATTTGCCACAGGTCCGGGGCGTGACCTTGCGATCTGTACCCACAATTCCTGAAACAGATCTTCAGCACTGTCCCCGGCGCCGCGAGCGAGCAGAAAGCGGATCAGCTTTTCACGATTGGCGAGCAGCACAGCTTCGATGCCGCGTGCGGTTTCAACTTTTTTATCCACCATGCTCATGAACTGTTCGCTTCGGCTGTGGCGCTTGTCTGGTGCGATGCGCCTTTTGCTGAACCAGCCATCGCAAGCGTCTCCCGCTGGCGCGATATATAGCGACCGCAATCTGTCGCGCAATAGCAGCATGAGCGGTCGAGCGGTGATCGAGGCGGGTGTAGCAAAAATATCTGTCTCCATGTTTGTTTTGAAAGAAGGCAAGGGGGGTGGGAAATGGGGATATATCCTTTCCCCCCTTGCGCTCTCGCCTGAGCGATCTCGCTACAGACCGACTCGCAGGCTGGCACGTACCGCTATGGCCGCATGACTTTGCTGTTCCTCGACAGAAACCTCACCGCCGATCTGGAAGCCGGAATTGCCGGCGACTGCGCGCAATCGTCCGATCCAGCCGCTTTTGCGTTCCTCCGGCACAAGAGTGAAGGGCGAGCCGTTTTCGAACTGGGCCACGGTGACGCCAAGAGCGCCGCCGACGATTTCGCGTCGTCCGGCCTCCAGTTCAAAGCGATACCACCCATCATATTGGTCCAGCCCGCCCAGATCGAGACCCAGCGCAACCGTCCCAGAAACTGCAAGCTCGTCGCTTTCACGGTCGGCGACAGTCAGATCCAGCGCCTCACCACCGCCCGTTTCGGTATAGCCGTCTTCGCTCAATTTGAAATATTCAACGGCAATTGTCGGGCGGATCGAGAAATGGCCCGAACGCATGTCACGGGCTACCGCACCGGAGGCCGACCATAAGGTGCCGTCCCAATCCGATGTCATGGTCTTCGTGATATCCTCCCCATCCAGCTCACCCACAAAATAGCGGTTGCCGTCAAAGTCGATCTTTGCGCCGGATATGCGGGCGTGGGCCAGCCAGTTATCGGAGGTCAGGCGCCAGTATCCGGCCAATTCCCATTGTTCGGACCAGACTTCATTGCCATTGCTTGCGTTATCGTTCTTGCCGTGGATGTAGCCGACGGAGGCTCCGAAATTGCCGATGCCGGTCTTGTGTTCTGCACCCGCGGATATACCCCAGCCGCCAACGTCATAGCCTGCGGTGTCGCCCACGCTTTTCGAACTGCCCCAGCCGACCTGCGCAACCCAGTAGCCCCATTTGCCCTCATCCTTGAACGGACCTTTCGGATCCGCAAGGAACCTCGCCATCGCCCGTGATCCAAGGGTGACATTTTCGAAAATGCCGCCTTCATGCTCGGGCAACATCTGCTGCAACTGGTTGCGAAACTGTTCCTGGTCGGCAATCGCGAGAAACAGGCCTTCGACATCCTCATCGGTTTGCAGTGCTGCATAGGCTGCGGAAAAACCGCTTGCCTCGGACCGGTTGAGGCCGAGTTCCGTCGCATCCTTGCGGGCCACACTGACGATGACCTGATTGGCATTCGAGCTGAGGGAGCCTTTGTAGAGGAAAGGCAGAAGTGCGGTTGAGGCGGTCAAATTTGTCGCGCCGGTGATGGTTCCAGCCTGCACGACCACATGATCCCCCTCGGCGCTCTGGACATTGGACAGCTTGATCGCGAGTTTCGATCCCGTACCAAAGCTTGCGTCGCCCGATATCTGTAAAGCCGTGTCGTTGGTGCCGCCCAGCGTCACGCCGAGCACAGCATCGTCAGTGATGGCAAGCGACGCGATCTGAGCAGTGCCGATGACATCGAACGTGCCGCCCGATGCTTTCACCGCAAGACCTTGCGCATTGGTCAGCGAGCCGGCGAAACGCGAGGTGCCGGACAGGTCCAGCATGTCCGCTCCGCCACCGAAATCTACATTGCCGTTAAACACCGATGTTCCCGCGAGTGTCAGAATATCTGCGCCTGCGCCAAATTCCGCCTGGCCCGTGTAAATAGCGTCACCAGACAGTTTGAGCTGATTATCGCCCGCGCCGAAGTTGCTGTTTCCCCTCATGCTGCCATCGGCAATGTCGAATATGTCGTTGCCGTTGCCGAGGCGAACGTCGCCGATGATCGAGGGGGCCTTGGCCGACGCCGCTACTGCGGTCTGGCGTAAGGTGGCACCCGAGCCATTCGCCGACAGATCGATCGCGACATTGCGCCCCGATGACGCGAGCGCGCCGGTGGCAGCGATCGTACCGCTGTTTTCAAGCAGATCGACGGTGCCGGATGAATCTATAATCGCAATAGCGGTGGCATCATCGCCGCCCGCTTTTGCACCGATCGTGCCGCTGTTGCGGATGGTTGCGAGATCTGCGCCTGCGCTGATCGAAAACGCGGTGCTGATCGAAGTCGCGCTGGACCCACCGGTCGCTTCGATAGTGCCGGCATTGCGGAATTCCGGGGTCGTGGCTCCGGAGCCCAATTGAACCGCAGTTGCCGACCCGCCGTTGGAGACCGCCTTTATCGAGCCGGTTGCGCCTATGCCAATACCGCCGTCTATGGTGACGCCGCCGCCGAGCCCGCCGATTTGCAGGCCGCTGGCGTTGATGCCGCTGTAAACACCGCTGCCCAGGATGCCGCCGTCGATGATCAGGCCAAAACCTGTTCCCGTGCCGGCGATCGCGCCGATGGTCACGGCGTTGCCGGCATCGCCGATACGCATTGCGGGGGCCGCGCCGTAAGAACGGACGAGCGCAGAACCTTCCTTGGAATCCTCAATGCCGTCATCATCCTCGTCATTGTCTGTGGTGCTGTTATCCTTCGGCGGCACTGCGAGAATGATACCGCCAGTAACATCGCCAGCAATCGACAGGGCCGGACCGCCTTGCAGCAGGTCGTCGGCGTCCAGTTTGGAACTGTCGGCGGGCGCTGTCGCATATCGATAGCCGGTGGACTGCAGAGATCCCTGTACCACAAGCGCGCCATCGACATTGCCGTCGATACGCGCCGCTACAGCGTCAAGGCCTTGCGCGGTGATGGTTCCGGCAATCCGAACATCGCCGACAACATCTTGCAGACCAACGCCCAGCGCATTGTCACCGAGCACAGTGGTCGTGCCGTCATGCACAAAATTGCCGGTCAATGGACCGCCCAGGCGAATCCCGGCTGAGTCATTGCCTTCGATCGTGATCGTTCCGCTATTCGTGATATTGCCGTTGAAGGCGCCAGCGGTTGCGATGCCTGTCCGACCTGTTCCGGTGGCAAAGGGGCCATCTATGTCCCCGTCATTGTCAGCATCGGTTGGGGCATAGGGTTCGTCAAGAATGATCTTGCCGTTCGCGCTATTGGTAATTGTACCGGTGACGCCTGCCTGTGCGAGAATGGCGGTCGCGTTGTCGGCATTGCCGATCTCTATCGTGCCGTCGTTGACCAGCGTGTTGTCGCTGTCGACGGTAACCGCAATACCCGATGTCGGCTTGATCGAGCCCGCTGAGGTGATCTTGATATCATCGGCGGCCCCACCATCGATGGTGGAGGTGCGGATCGGGTCGGTGGTGGCTGTCGCTATAGTCGTTTCCGCCTGTGCGGGGATGGCGATGACAGCGACCAGACAGGTCGACGCGAGTAGATATTTGCGCATGTAAATCCTCTTGTGAATATCGGGACATATTTCCCTGAACATCCACAAGACGGAGTCATTCAGCCGCAGCCTTGACCGGATTGAATTTTTTTCGGTTCAGTCTGTCTGGCCTGGTCGTTCCGGGCCACTGCAAGCAGTGGAGGGTGCTCGGTGGTTGCTGAGACCTCAGCGCATCGCTTCGGTAACAATTGCTTCGCAGTCCAGCGACTTCGGCTTTTGGATGAAAGCCTCTTTCTGTTCGTCGCTATCGCCAATTCCCAGCGCGCTGCCGATCGATTTTGTCGCCACTTTCATGACATCGCCGAGCGAGGGTTTCTCCGCATCTCGGGCTTTACCGAGGCCGGCCACGGACACATCCGGAGCGTTCAGCGTTCCGGAGATTTTGATCGGATCGACGATGCGCAAAGCGCTTTTCCCCTTGGCGCCGCCGCGTAATATCAGAGATACTGTTTCGCCTTTCAGGGTGATCCGTCCCTGGCCGCGTCCAATCGAGACACTGGTATCAATGGCGAGCGGTGCGGGTGTCAAAACACCGTTGCGGGCCGTGAAGCTGGCCACCAGACAGCGCAGCGGCACCCGCGCTTTCGGATTGCCGATTATTTCCTCGACCGCGCCGCCAAGATTCTGCCCCAGAACATGTGCGGCTGTCGCGCGCACACTGCCGCCCGAAGCGACCATCGCGGCCCTGCCATCCGCTTTTTCCAAGGCGGACCGAACGGTGTCGCCGGTACCGGACAATAGTACCCGGCCCCGCATCTTTGCCGTCACGATATCGCCATTGCCGATCAGATCGGAAAGGGAAGCGCCTCTCAGTGTCAGGTCGGTCGAAAATTTCGGTGCGCCACTGCGGTGATCGACCCGTGCGGTACCAACCATTCGGCCGCTTTTCAGCACGATGACCAGATCTGTCATGTTGAGCAATTTGTGATCCAGCGACAATTTGCCCCGCACGCTCCGGAATATCGTATCCCGCCGGGAAAGCAGGCGGTCGACGGCGAAAGTCATCTGGCCATCGGTCGGACCCATTTTGGACAGGTTGATGCGGGTGTTGGGAATGACGCGCGGGCCGATCCGCCGAGTGAGCGCCGCCGCCTTGGCAAGGCCGTCGTCGTCTGCCAGATCGTCAAAGTCCAGCGTAGCGAATTTTATGCTCGCGTCTATTTTGGTCCGGCCGCCGCGTTTCAGGACGTCCGCCTTGCCCGTCAGGCTGGACCGTCCTATCGATCCGTTCAGCGTCTCGATATACCAGTCCTTTCCCTGATGACGGATATCGGCCTGCAAATCGATCCTCTGCGTCCCGAACAGACCAGCTTCGATAATATGATCGAGATTTTTGAGAGTCGGTGCGCGTGCAGATAGCTTTGCCGTGAAGCGATCGGTGTTCAATACGCCCTGCATTTCGCCTTTGGCCGTCAGTTCCAAAGCCGGGGACTGCAGGGAAAGCTGAAAGGGATAGCCGGCTTCGGGATCAATCCCGGCAATCGGGCCTCCGGTGAATGCCATGACGGCCGTGGACTTTAAAAATGTTCCGCGCCCCTCAGCGCGGAGACCGTTTCGGGAGTTGACCGATATGGGGCCTTCGAGCGAGAGGCCCCGCTTGTGGTCGACATAGCTGAACCGGGAATGGGCAACATCGAGATCGGTCAGAACGGGGGCGCCGGTTTCTCGATCATCGTTGCGATTATTCCGGCCATTCCAGTTGTTGCGGCCATCCTTGTCGCGGACAAGCGCGATTTCCAGCCCCTCGACCGTGACGCGATCTGGCTTTGCGTTGCCGGTCAGAAAATCGAATACAGACAGCCGCGCCGAAATTGATTTCAGCCTTAGAAAATCGCCTTCACCCGCCCAGGCCGGTTGCGCAACGCGAAGATTGTGGATGGTGATAACCGGAGCGTAGGAAAAGAAGCTGTCCCGGCTGACGGTGCCGATTGTCACTTCGCGATCGGCTGTGCCTTGCAACTTTTCCTTGATCACGCTTTTGAAGATGCCCGCAGGAATGGCCCCCAGCAGCAACATAGCCGACACCAGAAGGACGAGACAGGTGAGGACGATGACCCGTGGCTTCCGACAGGGGCTTTCGCGAGAATCTTCAGCGATACCGTCCATCTACGAATGATCCGCCGACGTGGCGCGGGAATTGAATTTGATAATGATGGCAGTCTGAACTGGTTTGTCCCGCTTTGGCCTTGCGAATTTCATCTGTTGCGCATCCGTCTGGTTGGTGCCGGTATCTACAGCCCTTATGGGGCAAATAGTCGTGCCTTGCTGGATTTACGTCCTGACAGGGCAAAGGTTGCACAAAGAGCCCCGCTCTGGCTGCGCCAACGGTTCAATGGCGCAGTTCATTGCTTCGGTGGCAGCGCCTACTGTTCTGGTGGGCCTGCAACATATCGGTCACCGGATTTTCGCTGAGCCATGAATGGTTTTTGATCAATCGGCTTGCTGGCGGCGGACCTGTGGGCATGGCTGAACTGAAGTTGCTCAGCTCCGGGATATCCAGCCTGGAACTAAACTGATTGCATCAGCAGCGCCTTGCCCGTCCAATCACTGTCTTCCACCGCATTGGCCAGCACAGCAGCGACATCGCCGCGCGCCGCTTCACCGTTCGGGTCTACATCGTCCCCGAACCGCATGTTACGATTGCCATCCTCGTCGGTCAGGCTGACGGGCCGGACGATTGCGTAGTTCAGGCCCGAGGCTTTCAAATGTTCATCGGCGTCATGTTTCGCTTGCAGATAATGCGCAAGATCGCTGTCCGGGTCGGGATCATCCGCGCCTGCGCTGCTTAACATCACAAAGCGCGACACCCCCGCTTCGCTGGCCAGATCAATCAGCCGTTTGGCGCCGTCGCGATCAACCTTGTCGGTCATTTCGGGGCCGGTGGAACCGCCGGATCCGGCGGCGAAAATTACGGCTCCGCAACCGTCGCAGACACCGCTTTTCAGATCCGTGAGGTCGCCCTGGCGCTGCTCAATATCCTTGGGCAGAGCGCTCGTGTCCGAGGATTCGCGGACCAGCGCAATGGGAGAATGGCCGCTGTTCTTCAGTTGGTCTACGAGCCGCAGACCGGTTTTGCCGGTCGCGCCGGCGATAAGAATATTCATAGGTCGCTCCGTTGTTCGGGTTTAAAGCAGAGCAAGCAGCTTGCTCGCGGCTTCTGCAGATGATGCGGGGTTCTGGCCGGTGACCAGCTTGCCGTCGACAACGACGAACGCGGCCCAGTCATCGGCCTTGCGATAGATGCCGCCATTTTCTTTCAGCATGTCTTCGACGAGAAATGGCACGACATCGGTCAGGCCAACCCCTTCTTCTTCCGTATTGGTAAAACCGGTTACTTCCTTGCCTTTAACCAGCGGGTCGCCATCCGCGTTTTTCGCGTGTTTGAAAATGGCGGGAGCGTGACAGACAGCGCCGACGGGACGGCCGCTGGCGGCAAATGTCTCGATCAGGGTCTTGCTGTCATCATCTTCGGCCAGATCCCAGAGTGGGCCGTGGCCGCCGGGATAGAAGATTGCGTCAAAACCATCGGCCGAAACGGCTGACAAAGGCTTCGTGCTGGCGAGTTCTGCTTGCGCGGCTTCGTCAGACTTGAATCGTTCCGTGTCTTCGGTCTGGGCGTCATCTGCATCGCTGGACGGATCCAGTGGCGGTTGTCCACCTTCGGGGGAAGCCAGCGTGATATCCGCTCCGGCATCCTTGAAAACATAATAAGGCGCCGCGAATTCTTCGAGCCAGAAACCGGTCTTTTTGCCGGTGTCGCCAAGTTCGTCGTGTGAGGTAAGGACCATCAGGATTTTCATGATTTCTGCCATATTCTATTGTTATGAGTGCTATTCCCTCAAACAACGCCTCTGAGGGGCTTTGGTTGCGCGGCCGGGTCTCGCATTCGATCAATGCAAGCTCAAGACCGCGCATCCAATCCGTTCAATCTGTTATGAATAGGCGCCTTCGGAATAGGTCAGTTCATAACTGTGGCTGTATATCTCGAACACGATTCCGAACGGGTCCTCGACGTAGCACATGCGATAGGGTTTCTCGCCGGGATAATATTCGCGCACCGGCATGCGTTGCTTGCCGCCGGCCGAAACAATCTTTTCGATCAACCCTTCAACGTCCGGATCCTGGATACAGAAATGGAACGTTCCCAGACGCTTGTGATCCAAATTATTGTCAGGTGCATAATTGTCGGGGAATTCGAACAATTCGATACCGACGCGATCAGCGGTGGCGAGATGAGCAATGCGCAAGCTGTCCCAGCCGGGTCCGAATACATCGGTGCACATGACTCCGACGGCGCTGTCATCCTCCGTGACAAGGGTGGGTTTCATTATCGTGTAGAGGCCGAGAACCTCGGTATAGAATTTTACGGCGGCATCGAGATCGGGCACGGACAGGCCGATATGGGAAAAGGCGCGTGGTGTCGGTTGCATGATGGATTTCCTTTCATCTTCTAACCCGATGAAATTAGATATCCCTGCTGATTATATGAAATAATCGTTTAAAAAAATAAACATAACATGTAGTAATGATCTATGCTGAACTCCCAATGGTTAGAAACCTTCGTCGTCCTGTGCGAAACTGGTCACTTTACCAGAGCGGCGAGCCTGCGAAACATGACCCAGCCCGGGGTTTCGCAGCATCTGCGAAAGCTTGAGGAGCAAGTTGGTCAACCGCTGATCTCGCGGCAGGGCAAGAGCTTCAGCCTCACGCCGGCAGGCGAAGCCGTCCTGGCCGTCGGACAGGCACGGCGTGCCGAGGAGCAGATCTTGCGCGAGACCATAATGCGTGATGATCCTGCAGTTGGTGAAGTGTCTCTGGCATGTTCCGGCAGCTTTGCCATGCTGCTATATCCAGAACTCCTTTCCGCGATGGAGGATTCACCGGAACTGACCCTCAGGCTTGAAGCCGCTCCACAGGAAAATGTCATTTCCGGTGTGCTGGAAGGGCGCTTTGATCTCGCTGTTGCAGATCGTGATCCATGCCACCCGCGGCTTCAGGCGGAGCATCTGGGGAAAGAGGAACTGTGTCTCGTGGTTCCCCGGGATTGCCGGAAATCACCGATTAGCTTCCAGATGCTGGAAGGACTGGGCTTCGTCGCGCATCCCGATGGATACGCCTATGCCGATGATATGTTCGCGATGAACTTTCCGGAGGAGTTCCGCGGCGCGGATCGTCTGCATATCCGCAGCTTTGTCAACCAGATCAGCCAGATCCCGTCGCCGGTGGCGCGTGGCGTCGGATATACATTGCTGCCGCGCAGCGGCATCGACAGCTATCCTGATAAAGAAAAGCTACGCATCGCTCCGCTTCCGAACCAATTACACCATGATCTGTGGATGATATCCCGACGGGGGCGAACATTGCCGGCGCAGGTCTCCCGAATTGCATCTCTCATTCAGACGGTCGCCGAACATCTGGAAAGGGAATGAACGGCGGGGAAGGGCGCAACGGCATTGACCAACCGCTACCGGCCACGGCTGCCATGATGACCCCGGCTCAGCTTCATATCTGGTGATGACGGCGCCGTTGCTGAACAGAGACACGGGTTTGGGGTAAAAAAATAGGTGCTGCGTGCATTCAGACCTCGCCTAAGCGGCGGTAAAATTCTATGCGCAAACCATGGACAGAGATAGCGAGACCCTTCTAATATCTTTGAGCAGATATCTGCGTCCTGCGATTTCCTTGCCGTCCAGAGATGTTCTGGAACCGATCAGCGAAGCGCTGGCCATATTTGCAGACAGTCGCCATCGCGTCGGTCCGCTGTTGCATATAGCAATGCAAAATTGTGCCGATATCACGGCAGACAGCAGTGCTTCCCCGATTTTGGAATCCGCCTATCAGAAGAATATATTTGCAAGTCTGAGGCAGAAGGCTGCCGAGAAAAAAATATCGGAACTGCTGGCGGCGCATTCGGTGCCATTCTCTTTCCTGAAAGGGCGAGGGCTGGCCGAGCAACTGCATGACGATCCGACCGCCCGGCGGTCGAAAGATGTCGACATTCTCATTGCCCCGGATAGCACCGGCCAGGCCATCGCGCTGTTGAACAAGGAAGGATATGCCTTCCGGTCCAACACGATGCGGCGGACTGAAATGCCGGAATTTGCACGCCAGAGGATGGAGCTTAAACGGTTCAAGGATATAACTTATATTGATCCGGCCCTGTCGGTGCCGATTGAATTGCATCAAAGGCTGTTCAGGTTCGAACCAAAAAATTTTACAGAGGATTTTAATAGTTCCGTGCAGTTTCATGCGAACCCATCGCTGTCGAACAGTTTCTATTGCCTGTATCTGGTTCTGCACGGGGCACTCGCAATGTGGCCGAGATTAAAGTGGGTCGTCGATTTGTCGATCATCGCGAGAACCATGCCTGCTCACAACCGGCTCGAAATGCTGAATATTGCGACAGGATACGGTTGCGACAGCGCGGTCGCTGCAAGTTTGCTGATGACCGAACGCATCTTTCCTGACAGCCTGGATGCTGAATGGCTTGCTATCCTCCAACCCTATCAGGAACGCCGCGACACAAACCGGTTGGAAACCCTGTTTTACCAGACATTGACGGCAGCCGCCAATGGCAGACCTGTCTTGCCGTGGAAGAGTTCTATGCTCTCTGGTTCCGCCGATATGATATTTCCCGGAAAAATCGGTCTGATGGACTGTATTCGCGCACGCGTCCTGAATTCCGTCTTTGCCCGGATGTGACGATGTTTTGCCATCCACGGCGGACATCCCGGGCATCTTGGCTTTTGCCAGAAAGCGTTCTCTGACTGGCTGTCTTCTGCTTCGGAATGTCTTCAATGTTCCGTCGCTCCATCTTATGGTCATCGGGTGACTGGGGCGGTTGGTAAAATGGCAGACGCCTTTCGATTGATTAGTTTGGCACTTCAACTAAACGACTATCATGCTGATTCTGACCTATCTGAAAATGATGTGGCGATTTTCGCCGGCACGGTCGCTGCTTTTTGCCACGCTTTTGCTTCTGTCCAGCGTGACCCAAGGCATCGGGCTGGTGCTTCTCGTACCGCTTTTGGCGGCGCTACAGAAATCCGAGACCGAAGCTTCCGGTGTCGTCGGAATGATAATCGATGGCCTGGCTTTTGTCGGTATCCCGATCACTCTTGTCGGGCTCCTGAGCACTTTTCTGGCCCTGAATGTTTTGCGGGCATTCATAAGCTACAGCCAGACGATTGTATCCGAGCGGTTCCGGCTGGAGTTGCTGGATGATCTTCGCACAAAAAGTTTTAACGCGATGCTGGAAGCGCGCTGGGCATGGCTGACTACTCAGAAAAAATCCGACATGTCCAATCTGCTGGTGACCGAAATCAGTCGGATGGGAACCGCGTTGATGTTTTCTGTGCGCTTCATTGTGTCGGTTTTTTCGATCACGGCGTATATCATCGTGGCGCTTAGCCTTTCGCTTCCGCTCACGCTTGCTGCCATGTTTCTGGGCGGCGGTCTGTTCTTTGCCATGCGGCGGCAGCACAAGCTTGCCCATGATCAGGGAAAGCTGTTGAGCGGCGCCAACCGGCAAGTGCAGCAAACGATCGAGGAAGGACTGGCGGGGATCAAGCTGATCAAGATTCTTCGAAGCGAACATCGCCAGAGTCAGCTGATGCTGGAAATACGGAGCCTGTTGCGGAAACGGTCATTGCAGTTCACCCACTTGAATGCGGCGATGAGCGTTATATTCCAGATACTGGTGGCGCTGTTCATGGTGACGCTTCTCTATATCGGTGTCACGACGTTCGAGCTTTCATTGCCCACCCTGCTTATACTGGTCCTGATATTCTCGCGACTGTCCCCCCAGATCCGCGAAATCCAGACACAGATCAACAATATTCTCCATTCCGATTCCGTCCTGTCAAACTACACCAATTTGATGCGCGATGCTGGAGCGGCACGGGAAGAGACATTGTCGGATATTCCCGGTGACAAGATCCGGTTCAATAAATCCATCAAGCTGTCCGGTGTCTCGTTCGCCTACCGGACCCGCGGGGCACCGTCGCTCCGTGACGTTGACATCGAGATCCCGAGCAGAAAAACCACCGCGATCATGGGGGCTTCGGGGGCGGGTAAATCAACCCTGGCCGACCTCATCATGGGGCTCTTGTCTCCGGACTCCGGCAGCATCGAGATAGACGGTGTTCCGCTCGACGAAACAAACCGGCTGAAATGGCGCAAATCCATCGCATATATGCCGCAGGATGTTTTTCTCTTCCATGATACGATCCGCAATAATCTTCTCTGGGCCGACGATGAAGCCACGGACGAAGAGCTGAAAATGGCGCTAAAATTTGCTTCAGCAGAATTTGTTTTCGACCTTCCCGAGCAGCTGGATACCGTGGTCGGCGATGCCGGGCAGCGTCTGTCGGGCGGCGAGAAGCAGCGAATTGCTCTGGCGAGGGCGATAATCCAGAAACCGGAACTGATCATTCTCGACGAGGCCACAAGCGCACTTGATCTGGCCAATGAAGCCCGTATCCGCGATACAATTGACAGTCTGCACGACGATATAACCGTGGTCGTTATCGGTCACCGGCTGCCCACGCTGGAAAATTCCGACCAGTTGATCATTCTGGAAGACGGGCGGGTCAAACAGGCAGGAAAATGGGCCGATATCATGGGATCCGGTGGCTAGACACGGAGCTGTCTTCGCGCCTGTGCACGTTGCGCTGACAAAGCCTATCCTTTCCAGAGAACGCGGTACAGGTCGAAGCGACGGTCCTTGAGATTTTGCACTGCGCCGGATTGCCGGCTGGTCAGCAGGCTGGTCATCGACAGGTCGGCAATCGCAATCGTCTCCGTATTGGGCGCAGTGTCGGCTGCCACGCCATCGCGGGCGAACGGGAAATCCGAAGGGGTCAGGATCGCGCTTTCGGCATAATGAATGTCCATATTTTCGACGTTGGGCAGATTGCCGACCACGCCCGACATCACAACGTAGCACTGGTTTTCCACTGCCCGCGCCTGGCAACAATATCGCACCCGCAAATAGCCGCGCCGTTCATCGGTGCAGAAGGGCACGAACAGGATCATTGCGCCCTGGTCGACCAGATGCCGTGCCAATTCGGGGAATTCACTGTCATAACAGATCATCACGCCGATCGGACCACAGTCGGTCGGAATGGCTTCCGCACCATAGCCGCCCTTGATGTTCCACCAGCGCACCTCGCTCGGCGTCGGGTGCAGCTTGTCCTGTGTGTAGATCGCGCCATTACGCAGGAATATGTATGAAATATTGCGAATATCGCCGTTGTCCATGCGGGTCGGATGGGAACCGCCAATGATGTTGATATGATAGGAAACCGCCAGTTTCTCCATCACTTCCTTGAACCGCTCGGTATATTCGGCGATCTTCTCGATCGCCTGCGCCGGCTCCAGTTTTTCCCCTTCGAGGGAGAGCAATTGCAGCGTGAACAATTCCGGAAAGGTGACAAAGTCTGCGCCATAATCGGCGGCGACATCGACAAAATATTCGACCTGTTCTTCGAAATCGGTCTGCGAGGCAATTTTTCGCATCTGGAACTGTACCGTCGCCACCCGCACCGATTGGGGCAGGCGGTCATGCGGTGTCTGCGTCACCAGCTTGGCCTCGGCTGCCAGCGGGTTCTCCCAGAACATATGTACAGCATTGCCGCCAGATGCCTTGTCGCTGGGCATATAATCCTTCAAAATCCCCAGCGGGACAAAGCCCTGATTGAGCTGGAAATTGATCACCGGATCGCGGAACTGCTTGTCGACCACGGCGGCCAGATAATCGGCCGGGTCGGGATATTTGCGCTTTCGCCGGACATAGCCGGGCAGGCGGCCGCCAAAGATGATGCCTTTCAGCCCGAGATGCTGGCAAAGCTCCCGGCGCACCTTGTAGAAGCGCAGGCCGATACGCAGCCGCCGGTAATCCGGATCGACGCTGACCTCCATGCCATAGAGTATCTCGCCGTTGGGATCGTGCCGCGCAGCAAAACCGCCGCCGGTAATTTCCGCCCAGCTATGCGCAGCACGCGCTGTTTTCTCGGAAATCTGGAAAGTCGCGCAATGGCCGACGATCTTGCCTTCATATTCCGCCACCAGCTGCCCGTCGGCGAAATTGTTGATCTGGCCGCGCACTTCCTCGGCGGTATAGCCTTCTCCCTTGCCGTAAACCTTGCGCGAAAGGGCGGAGATTTTGCGAGCATCTTCCAGTTCCGCCATGCGGATGATGAGCTTTGGTTTTTCTGCGGTCATCACGGCCCATTAGCGGGCTTTGCGACGGTGGGAAACCATTGTTGTCAATCGGTTCAGCCAACCGGGTAAAAAGCCTGGTTTCAGAATCCTTGCACAGACCCGCCGTCGACCTGGATCGCGGTGCCGGTCATATAGCTTGCTGCTTCCGATCCAAGAAAAACCGCCATATTGGCGATTTCTTCCGGCTGACCGATCCTTTGCATCGGAATTTGCGCTGCCAGGCCGGCTGCAATTTCGTCGACGCTTTTGCCCGTTTCGGCAGACTGTTTCGCGAAAATTTCGGCGATGCGATCGGTCTGGGTGAATCCCGGACATACGGTGTTGACCAGCACATTGTCGGCCGCCACCTGATTGGCGAGGGTCTTGGCCCAACCCAGTACGGCCATCCGGATGCTGTTGGACAGGGTCAGGCCGGGGACGGGCTGTTTGACACCGGTTGAAGAAATATTGATGATCCGGCCCCATTTTTGGGCGTGCATATGGGGCAATACCAGCCTGGTCGCGCGGACCACGGACTTAAGCGTCAATTCCACCGCCTTGTCCCAGTCATCGTCCGACAGATCGACGAAAAGACCGGGCGGCGGGCCCCCGGCATTGTTGACCAAGATGTCGATTCCGCCGAATTTCGCGGCTGCCGCTGCAACGACCCTTTCGATATCTTCTGCCTGGGAGACATCCCCGGTCAGCGCCAGACAGCCGGGCATTTTCCTGGCTGCCGCGTCGAGCGCTTCCTGCGATCTGCCGCAGATGGTGACGTTGGCCCCGCATGCGTGAAATCCCAATGCAGTGGCCAGTCCGATACCCTTGCTGCCGGCCGTAACCAGCACGTTCCTGTTTTCAAGCTTCAGTTTCATAGGGGGGAATATGGCGGAGCGGCTCGCCCCTGTATACTATCATTGAAGCTAGACGATACGGGCTATCGCCCTGTCCGCCATGGCCATGTAATCAACAGCCATAGAATTGTCACACATCGCGATGCTGAACAGCAAGGCAGAGATATTTGCCAGAGTCGCCTTCATTAGGGCGATGAAGAGAAAATCTGGCAAAATTCCAGTTGCGCGACGGATGTATCCCGACCGTGGCGACGCACCAGCGAAGCCCCTGATAAGGCGACTGCGTATTGACCGCCTGATTGCCGCCAGCATTGTTGATGACAGTGGTACCGCTATCCATATTCACTGCTGGAACGCCAGTGTGATATATGGTTTCAGTCCCGGTTGTCCCAATGTGCAAACTGCTGATTGCCGATAAAAGCCACTTGTTCGACACCGGCCATTTTGATCATCGCCACCAGATTATCAAATCGTTCGTATCGGGCGCGGGCGTCGCTTTCAAAATGCAACTGTGGCTTCGCCGGGTCTCTGGCCATCATTTCCAGTCGTCCGCGCAGCCGGTCGCTATCCATCGGAATACCGTTCCAGATCGCCGTGCCAGCCGAATTCAGGAACAGTTTATTGATTGCAGATGGCCTGCTTCCCAGAGTTCCCGCTGGCAGGTCCACTTCGACTTTGTGCGTTGCGGCAGGGATGGAGAGCATCATCATCACCAGAAGAACCAGCAGCACATCGATCAGCGGTGTGATGTTGAGGTCCGCAAATGGTTTGTCCGTGGTAACCGCGGGCCCTGTCTGGCGGAGATGGGACTTTCTGCTGCGCATGATATCTCTCCTCATTATGATATGATATAACATCTATCACAATGCCGGGCTGATTGCAAAAAGTCGCTTGCCTTATGGTTTGAATGAGCCAAAACTGGTTCTCATGTCCGAAGAACTGGAAGCCATGGGAACCGCCGTCGAAGGGGGCTTGATCGCCAAAGCGGTGGAAGACAAAGGCATCGATGCGTCGAGGGGGAAGGGTGGTACATGCCTTAACTGCCATTCGGCTGTGACCAGTCGCTATTGCACGGAATGTGGCCAGTCCTTGCACGTCCACCGGTCAATCGGAGCCTTCTGGCATGATATATTGCATGGTGTCCTGCATTTTGAAGGAAAATTCTGGCGGACCTTACCATTGCTGGTCTGGAAGCCGGGCGACCTGACGCGGCGTTATGTACGGGGAGAGCGCGCCAAATTTATCTCTCCCATGGCGTTATTCCTATTCTCGGTATTCATGATGTTCGCGGTCTTTTCATTCATTGAAAATCCGTTTTCTTCGGAAGGCGATGGCAGCGAAAATGTCGGTTTCAACACCGCGGTTACTGCGGAGTCTCAGGAAATCGAAAAACGGCTGCAGGACAAGCTCAAAGTACTGGAATCGACATCTGGTAGTGAAGAAGCCGAAGTCCGGAAACAGATTCTCGACCTGAAGCGCAACCGCAATGTTCTGGCCACCATGACGATGAGCGAGCTCCCCTATCCGGAAGCCGGGTTGGGAGACGATACGGCGGCTATCGGCAATTTTGCGCTAGATGACGGCCCCGCTTCAGCCACCGAAGCCGGGGCGGATGGAGAGAGTCTGGCTAGCGAGAGCGGCAATCAGCTGGAGCTGTGGACGGATCTGGAAAAAAGTGCGTTTGGCAAGACGCTGAAAAGCGGAATCGCGCGTGCCACCAAGAATCCGTCGCTGCTTTTGTACAAGCTGAAAGCCAATGGATATAAATTTGCCTGGCTGTTGATCCCGATCTCTATCCCTTTCGTGTGGTTGGCACTGATTGGCAGGCGCGGTCATCATTTCTATGACCACGCGGTTTTCGCGACTTACTCGATTGCTTTCATGTCGCTGCTGTTCGTGGCTTGCGCGATATTGGCTGCAATCGGGGCGCCGGAATCGATCTGGGCGGCTATGCTGCTCATCTACCCGCCCTTTCATATCTACCGGCAGCTCAGGCATGCCTATGAGATGTCCCGTCCCGAAGCGCTGGTCCGGGTGTCATTCCTCCTCATATTCACTGTCATCAGTCTGACGCTGTTTTTCATTATTCTGCTCGCTCTAGGCATTTTGGGATAAAATCATGACCATGAATATAGACCGTCGCCAGCTTATGGCCCTGGGTACTTTCGGCCTGGGCGGGCTCAGCGTGCCGGCGTCGGCATCGCTGATGGGCGGAAAGGGGTTTACCCACGGCGTTGCCAGCGGCGAGCCCGGACAGGAATCGGTGCTGCTGTGGACGCGCTATGTCGGTAGCGGAGAATCCAGGCTGACTGCCGAAATATCGGATAACGCCGATTTCACCGGCGCCAGAATGGTCGGGGAAGTGCTGGCCAAAGCCGAGCGCGATTTTACCGCCAAGATTGTCGTTGATGGTCTCAGTCCTGACCGGTGGTATTTCTTCCGTTTCGTCGGGCCGGACGGCTCCCAATCGGCCATTGGTCGCACGCGGACCCTGCCGCAGGGGCCGGTACAGAATTTCAATATCGGCGTTGTCGGATGTTCCAACATGCCGTTCGGCTATTTCAACGCCTATGCCCATGCCGCGCAAAACAATGATCTCGATCTGATCATTCACACCGGCGATTATCTCTACGAATATCCGGTCGGCACCTATCCATCCCGGGAGGAAGCGCTGGCCGGCCGGAAAATCGAGCCCGCGCACGAGATGGTCCAGCTCGCCGACTACCGGCTGCGCTATGCCGCCTATCGCAGCGATCCCGACCTGCAGCGTATCCATCAGGTGTTGCCGATGATCCCGTCATGGGACGATCACGAGTTCACCAATGATGCCTATAAGGACGGCGCGCAGAACCACAATCCCGGCGAAGGCGACTGGGAGGTGCGCAAGCGCGTGGCCGAACGTGTCTACCGAGAATGGATGCCGGTTCGGGATATGGAGTTTGGCAGCCCGCGCTGGCGGGAATATCAAATCGGTGACCTGGCGACGCTGTTCTTTACCGAGAGCCGGATTGGCGGACGCGACAAGCCGGTGGATCTGGCAGAGGCGATCAAGGGACAGAAAGATGTCGCAGCGGCGCTCAGGGCTTTTCGTGACGATGTCTGGCAGGACCCCGAACGGTCGATGCTGGGCACAGTCCAGGAACAATGGTTCGCGGATGCTTTGCTGAAATCCAAGGCCTCGGGCACGAAGTGGCAAGTCTGGTCACAGCAGTGCGTGATGGGCGAACTGGTGCTGCCACAGGACGCCAAAAACTGGGTGCCGGAAGATGCGCCGCCGATCGCGCAGGCGCGTGTCGCGGTGGGCGCGCTGGCCGCGCAAATCGGACTGCCGATCAACTTTGACAGCTGGGACGGCTATCCGCAGGCCCGCGCCCGTTCGCTGGCCGCGGCGCAGCAGGCTGATGCCGATCTGATCGTACTGTCGGGCGACAGTCACAATGCCTGGGCATTCGACCTCGAAACGGCCGATGGCGCTGCTGGCGTGGAATTTGCCGGACATAGCGTCAGTTCGCCAGGCTTCGAAGCCTATACCAAAGGCGTGAATCCTGATCTGGTGGCCAAGGCTGTGGTTGGTGCCAACGAGCATCTGCAATGGGCCGACACCGAGCATCGCGGCTATATGAGCGTGGCGCTGACCCCCGAACAAGCGACTTCGACCTGGCATTTCCTCGATACGATCCGGAAGAAGTCCATCGCGTTGAGGGGAAGCAGAAGCCAGACAGTGCTCCGCGGGGCTCGCACGATAGCGTCCTGAAGCCCGGACTGTTCGTTCTAGTAGGCCGGCCGTTCTAGTAGGCCGGATTGTGCCGGTTCAGAAAGGCCTCCAGCTTATCCAGCCAGTCCTTCTCGTTTTCGGAATCCGAAAAGCCGTGTCCTTCGCTTTCGTAAACAATATATTCTGCGTCTTTCCCGGCTTTCTCGAGTTCTGACCGATAAAATTTGAACTGGCTGAAAGGGACGGTACTGTCTTTCTTTCCGTGAGCGAGCAGGATCGGGCGCTCCAGTTGCGCAACGAGCCGGGCAGGGGAAACCGTGTCGAGATCAAATTCTTCATCTCCGCGTATTTCGTCTTGCCATTCCCTTTCATACCGGCTTCTCAAAAAGCGACCATCATAACTGAGCTGTTTGTCCCAGTCTGTAACCCCGGCGAAACTGGCAGCGCAGCGATAGCGCTCGGGATTTCGCGTGACGCCCCATAGGGCCGCGTAACCTCCATAGGAGCCCCCGACGATGCATACCCGGTCCGGATCAACCATGCCGCGGCCAACCAGCCAATCCATCCCGTCGTCGAGATCGTCCTGCATCGCGCGACCGATTTCTCCCGAGCCTTTTTTGTAGAAAGCCTCCCCATAGCTGTCGGAACCCCGATAATTGGGTTGCAACACTGCATATCCGCGATTGGCAAGAAACTGTGCTTCGGTGTTGTAATCCAGTGTGTCCCGAACGCCGAAAGGACCACCGTGCGGGAGGATGACAAGCGGCAAATTCTCGGCGGGACGGTTTTTTGGCAGCGTGAGATAGGCCGGAATCGTGGTGCCGTCACGGGCATCATATTTCACATATTCCGTTCTTGCCAGTTTCTCGGTGTCCAGCTTGTCGTTCAGGCTGGCAAACCATGCGAGCTTCTTGAGCTCGGGTTCGTAGAGATAATAGCTGCCCGGATCGGTGGAAGACGTCACATAGACGATCATGCGTTTGCCGTCGCGGCTTTTGGACTGGATCCACGCTTCCTGTCCCGGCAAAGCCTTGTCGAGTTTTCGCTGATGCTCGGCAAGATCGGCATCGAACCATTTTATCCGGTCTCGGGAATCCGTGAAATAGACCGATTCCAGCGCGGTCCCGCTATCGTTGAGATTGAATCCGGTGATATCATTTTCGTCATGGCCGAAAACCATTTCCCCAACTTCCCGGGTCAGATAGTTGAATTTGTACAGCGCGAAACGACCCGTTTTTTTGTTGGAAAGAACATAGCCTTCGTCGGCTTCAGAGACGATATGGGAGATATCGAGCAAGGCTTCTTCCAGATCGTCCTTCTCCTTTATTTTTCCGATCTGCCTGAATTTTTCCCCGGCCGCTCTGCGATAATGAATTTTCAAGGTACCGCCGATCTGGCTCAAGCCCATCCTGACAACGCCGCTATTATCGGCGATCCATGTCCAAATCTGTGATTGCCGACGGATCACTCGCGTGATTTCATTATTCTCGAGCTCGATGCGATATACGGCAGGATAATCGTAAATGGACCGCTGCATTGAAAGCAGGATATATGTACCCGTCGGATCGACATAGAGAAC
Organism: Sphingorhabdus sp. SMR4y; assembly: GCF_002218195.1. Taxonomy (GTDB): domain Bacteria; phylum Pseudomonadota; class Alphaproteobacteria; order Sphingomonadales; family Sphingomonadaceae; genus Parasphingorhabdus. Next base: position 3,207,454 of record NZ_CP022336.1, read on the forward strand.
ATTGTCCCCGTCATATCCCTGAGTTTTCCGACCCAATGTGATCGACGCCCCACTATTGACATCCGTAACATATAGCCCGGTATGTCGCCGCTGGCCGCGCGAAGTGTCGACGACAGCAGAAACGCTGAACAATATCTTGTGGTTGCCCGCCCAGCGGTACCAGAGAAGGTCGACATTGTCGGGTATGGCTATTCGCTTCTTGGTGTCGCTGTATAATCGGGCGGCGGTGAGATAAGGCTTCCCGCCCAGTTGTTGCCGGTATACAACGCGCTCACCATCAGGAGATATTTTCGGATTACCGAAATGGCCTGGTTTCGCGAAAATTTCTGTCTTGATAATATTGGCAGATACAGGCTTTTTATCCGCCTGGCCGACAGTTGCAGTATTATCCCGAGCCTGGGCCGGTGAAGTGAAAAGGCTGAAAATTAGTATTGCTCTGACCACCTTAACAACAGGCAATCCAGTTACACCCATTCTGTTCATTCATCCCCCGCCCTGCGATATTCTCTGGATCTCTGGAATAATCACGGGGGCCGCAGAAATAAACCCGCAAACTGAAAGTCTTGATAGTTAAACATATGTTGGTGGGCTGGCTCGGGAGGAAGCTGCATTCCCGTGACGCGGTTTTGTCTTTGTCCAACGCCATGTCCGTTGCGCACAATTCCCACCGACTAGCACTCGACATTCGCGTGAAAATTACGCAAAGCGGGGGCCCTGTAATATTTAACGCAAGAAACGATCAATAATGTCCGAAGAGTTTTACCGCATCAAGCGACTGCCACCCTATGTGATTGCCGAAGTCAATAACATGCGGGCAGCGGCGCGAGCGGCCGGTGAGGATATTATCGATCTCGGCATGGGCAATCCCGACCTGCCGCCACCGCAGCATGTCATCGACAAGCTGTGCGAAGTGGCGCAGAAGCCCGATGCGCACGGCTATTCCGCATCCAAGGGAATTCCTGGTCTGCGCAAGGCACAGGCCAATTATTACGGCCGCCGTTTTGGCGTGGATCTGGATCCCGAAACGGAAGTCGTGGTTACGCTTGGCTCGAAAGAGGGACTGGCCAGTCTGGCCACCGCCATCACGGCACCGGGTGACTGTATTCTGGCGCCCAATCCGAGCTATCCGATCCATACTTTCGGTTTCATCATAGCCGGCGCGACCATCCGCAGCGTCCCGACAACGCCGGACGAACATTATTGGGAATCGCTGGAACGGGCGATGGCCTTTACTGTTCCCCGGCCCACCTTGCTGGTGGTCAACTATCCTTCCAATCCGACCGCGGAAGTCGTCGATCTCGCTTTCTACGAGCGGCTGGTGGCCTGGGCTAAGGAAAACAAGGTCTGGCTGCTCTCCGATCTGGCCTATTCCGAACTCTATTATGATGGCAATCCGACGCCTTCAATCCTGGAGGTGCCGGGCGCAAAAGATGTCGCGGTCGAATTTACCTCGCTCAGCAAGACCTATTCGATGGCGGGCTGGCGGGTCGGCTTTGCGGTCGGCAACCAGACGTTGATCAGTGCGCTGAGCCGGGTCAAAAGCTATATCGACTATGGCAGTTTCACGCCGATCCAGGCTGCGGCCTGCGCGGCGCTCAACGGGCCGCAGGATCAGGTCGCCCAAAATCGCGAGCTTTACCATAAAAGACGCGATGTGCTGGTGGAGAGCTTTGGCCGGGCAGGCTGGGAGGTTCCTGCTCCGGCCGCCTCGATGTTCGCCTGGGCACCATTGCCCCCGCAGCTGGCGCATATGGGCAGCCTCGAATTTTCCAAGCAGTTGCTGACTCAGGCCGGTGTCGCCGTTGCTCCGGGCGTCGGCTATGGCGAAGACGGCGAAGGCTATGTCCGCATCGCGATGGTCGAGAATGAGCAACGCATTCGCCAGGCGGCGCGCAACGTGAAGAAATATCTCCAGAAAATGGGTGTCAATACGCCGGGGCAAAACGAAGCAATCTGATGGGCCATGCGGGAACCGGTAAATATCAGCAGGTCATGTTCGCGTGATTGATCTCTATTTTGCTCCGACACCCAATGGTTGGAAAATCTCCGTGATGCTCGAGGAATGCGGCCTCGACTATAATGTCAAATGGGTGAATATCGGCGCGGGCGAGCAGTTCGAACCGGATTTTCTCGCGATCAGCCCGAACAACAGGATTCCGGCGATTGTCGATCATGATCCGGCAGATGGCGGCGAGCCTGTATCTGTGTTCGAGACCGGTGCGATCCTGCTTTATCTGGCAGATAAAGCGGAACAATTTCTGCCGCACGATTTGCGCGGGCAAATTGCGGCAACCGAATGGCTGATGTGGCAGATGGGCGGGCTGGGACCGATGATGGGGCAACATGGCCATTTCAAACTCTACGCGCCCGACCGGATTGAATATGCCACCGAGCGCTATCGTAAGGAAGTGCAGCGGCTGTTCGGCGTGATGGACCGGCGGCTGGCAGCCAATGATTATCTCGCGGGCGAAGACTACAGCATCGCCGACATGGCCTGCTTTCCCTGGGTGCAGACCTACAAGCGGCAGGAAATCGCGCTCGAGGAGTTTCCCCATGTGAAACGCTGGTACGAAGTGCTGAAGCAGCGCGACGGCTTGCGGCGCGGCATGGCGGTTGGACGCGAACGTATAAATCGCAATCCGCAGAATGACGCGCAGGCCCGCAAGACGTTGTTCGGATTGAAGGAATAAGAACCGCCGGCAGTGTTTCGCTCGCCGGGGTTGCGAATATGGCGCGGTACAGGCGAATGACAAAGGATGCTGATATATGACCACAGTGGATTTCTACTTCGATCTCTCTTCTCCGTGGACCTGTCTGGCTTTTCACAATATCCAGCCGATCATCGAAGAAAATGGCGCGACCATTGTCTGGAAACCGTTTCTCGTCGGCGGCGTGTTCAATGCGGTCAATCAGGATGTCTATGCGGCGCGGGAAAATCCCGACAACCGCAAATTCGTTCACAGTTTCCGCGTGCTCAAGGACTGGGCAAAGCTGGCCGGACTGCCGATGAATTTTCCGAGCGAACATCATCCGGTAAAGTCTGTCCATGCGATGCGACTGTGCTGTGCGCTGGAGGCAGACCAGGCCGCACTGCACAAGTTCGCCACCGCTGCGTTCGCCGCTTATTATGACGAACAGCACAATCTGGATGATCCGGCCGTGCTGATCGCCATCGCCGACGAAGCTGGTCTGGACGGCGCCGCTCTCGCTGCACGGTCCCAAGAGCAGGAAGTCAAGGACCGGCTGCGCGCCAATACCGACGAGGCAATCGCCCGCGGTGCCTATGGCTCACCGAGCATTTTCGTGCCGTTTGGCGACGGGGAAAGAATGTATTTTGGCAATGATCAGTTGCCGCTGGTTAACTGGGCGATTAAACAGGGCGCACAATAACCACGATTCTTCATTTTCGTCCGTGTACAGCGCTGTCGAAACACGGTCGGAATATCAAGCTTCTCCATCTCGCGCGCAGCGGACGGGGAAGAGCAAGGGATGAAATATGTCAGAACGCGTCACCATTACCGTCAAGGACCATGTCGCCGACGTCCGGTTCAACCGGCCGGACAAGATGAATGCACTCGATGCCGCGCAGATCGATGCGATTGTCGAAGCGGGTGAAAAACTGGCCGCGATGGGCGATATTCGTGCGATCGTTCTCTCGGGCGAGGGCAAGGCCTTCTGTGCCGGTCTCGATATGGCCAGCTTCGCCGCATCCGCGGCTTCGGCTTCGGAGGAAAGCCGGGATGGCGAAAAATCCCCTCTGGCCAACACTCTGACCGAGCGAACCTTTGGCAATGCAAATAAATACCAGCATATCGTGTTGCTCTGGCGGCGCCTGAAGGCTCCGGTCATCGCCGCTATTCACGGTCCGTGCATTGGGGGTGGACTGCAATTTGCCAGCGCTGCCGATATCCGCGTGGTTGCGCCGGATGCGAAAATGTCGATCATGGAAATGCGCTGGGGTCTGATCCCCGACATGGGCAGTTTCACAACATGGCGGAGCTTTGTCCGCGACGATGTTCTGCGCGAGCTGACCTACACGAACCGGATATTTACGGGTGAGGAAGGTAAAGAACTGGGCTTTGTCACCCATTTGTCCGATGATCCCCGTGCAAAGGCGATGGAAATTGCCACGGAGATTGCCGGCAAACATCCGCAAGCCGTCCAGTTGGCCAAAGAGCTGATCAACAAATTGCCCGACATGGATGAAGACGAGATTCTGATGATGGAATCGGTGGGGCAGGACAAGGTTGCCCGGACACCCAATCAGATCGAAGCGGTCATGGCCTTCATGCAGAAGCGTGCGGCGAATTTTACCGACCAGGCCGCCTGAATCCTTCGCTCCGGGCTTGGTGAAGGCCCTTTCCGGATGATGTCGGCATCTCATGAAACGCGGTGCGAGCCGCAGGCCCTCGCATGACTTTCAACCAGTCGTTCGCATTTTCTCCAGTGCATCGACCACTTCCTGCCGCAGCGGCTTGCCTTCGCCGTCGGTGCGGCAGACAATCACGGACTCGCAGGTGGCGATGCACTGACCGTTCTGGAACATCGCCTGCGCTATGACATAGCTTGAGCGCCCGATCGTGCTGACACCCGAACTGATTTCGACATCGTCCGGAAATTGCCCTTCGCGCAGATAGTTGATCGTCACCGCCGCGACCATGCTGCGTTCGTTCTTCGGACGGTCGGCCCAGGGGCGCAGGGCCCTGTTGAACCGGACACGGGCATTTTCAAACATCGTGGCGAAGGCGACATTGTTGAGGTGCCGGTTGGGATCGATATCCTGAAAGCGGGTCTGGGTGACCAGCGATACGGGATAGTTGGCAGGATCAAGCTGCCAGGATTGGGGACGGGACATGTTGGCTTAACTCATTTTCGCGACAAGGTCTTTCTGCAAGGTCTTGCAGGCAAAGATATAGAGGCCGCCGGCGACAAAGAATATGCCGACGATATAGATCATCGACCAGCGTAAGCCTTCGGCGCTCGCCGTGAGGCAGGCACTGGCCTTTGCTGCGCCGAGGGTTGCAATCAGGTCTTCCGGCCTGCCTTTGCAGATCGGGCCGGTCAATTCCGCTGCAAATTGCGAAGCTGCAAGATCGGCATTCATCAGCAAGTCGCTGGCGATGCCCATGACCAGCGGACCGCAGCCGTAGCCGATAAGATTGACGATGAACAGGAACAGGGCGACGGCGGTGGCGCGCGACTGCGGGCTCGCGACGCCCTGGCAGATCGTATATTGAGCGCCGAGATAGCCATAGTGAAGAACAGCAGCAAACAGCAATGCCGTCAACGCAAAGGGCACGCTGTCGGTGGTGAAGCCGATCCAGTATAGCGGAACGCAGACAATGAGCATCGTACCCGGCAACCAGGCCACGACATTGGGAAAGCGACCACTCATTTTCTCGGTCAGATAACCGGTGATGAACGCGCCGAAAGATGCGGCCAGGCCCAGTGGCACGGCAATCTGCAGGGTCACTTCCGAAATCGACATCTCGTGCACGCGCTGGAAGAAAGCGACCTGGAAATTGCTGACACCATAGCCGACAAAGGCGACCAGTGCGGCGGCGATCATATTGATCCAGAAGCTGCGTTTGCCGGACACTTCCCTGATGGTTTCCGCGATACCCATTTTTTCCGGCTTGGTCGCGGTCGGCGGATCGGCATAGCCACGCGGCGGCTCCTCAACGGTGAACAGGAAAATGAGGCCGAAAATAACACCCGGCACACCCAGTGCGATAAAGGCCTCCCGCCAGGAAAATAGTTCCGTGATCGGTCCGCCAAAGGCATTGGCCAGCACCCCGCCCAGCGTGATTCCCATCGTGTATATTGCAATGGCCCGGGCGCGGCTGCGTGGCGGGAAATAGTCTGAAATGATCGAATTGGCCGCAGGCGTCAGGCCCGCTTCGCCGATGCCGACGCCGATACGGAAGACGAGCAAGGCAATGAAACTGCCGGCAATCCCGCACAATGCCGTCATCAGCGACCACAGGATGACGCTGGCGGCGATGATTTTGACGCGGTTCATCCGCTCTGCAAGCCGGGCGATCGGGATGCCCATCACCGTGTACATCAGGGCAAAGCCAAAACCGGACAGCAAGCCGAACTGCCAATCCTGCAATTTGAATTCTTCAATGATCGGCTGGGCGACGACGCCGATCAATATGCGATCGATGAAATTCAGGGTGTAGAGAAGCATCAACGAGATTATCACATAATTGCGATAGCCATCGGATCGATATGCCAGTCCGGTGTTGGTCAGGGGCGCTGCCTGTGTAGCGTTCATGCTCTCTCCATCTTTTTCTTTGATTGATGGCCTGAAGCCGCGGGCAAGTCCAGCATACTTTGCAATTCCCGGCCGGTTCTGCGACCTCGCACCATTTCCCCGGGACCGGATGGCGAAGCGGTTTTCATTAATATTTCAAAAATATCCAAGTATCTGTTATCCGGTATAGAGAAAACCATGGCACCAATTGAAAAATCAGGGGGTCTCAGTGGAAAAAAGGTGGCCAATTTCGCACTTGTTGGAACAATATCGAACAGGCTTTCATGATACTTTGGTAGTTTTCATAATTCCCTGTGGTCGATTCTACAGGTTTTCCTTGCAATGGCGCTAAGCAATATTGACCGGTTGAATGACGGGCAGCGCGATTGTCTGCGGCTTGTGCTGGCGCACCTCAATTCCAAGGAGATTGCACGCGAACTGGGTATTTCACCGCACACTGTGGATCAGCGATTGCGCACCGCCATGCGGATTCTGAACGTGCCGTCCCGGTTCGAGGCGGCGCGCAAGTTCGCCGCTGAAGATCAGCAGCAGGCGTATCAACCGTTGATATATCAAGCGTCGCGGGTTGAGCCTGCCGGAGAAATTGGGGAACAGGAACCGTCATCCCGGACAAGCCAGGATAGGAAAGCCGGCGCAACGGATGATTGTGCGGATGCGAAAAGCGGAAGTGTTGTCCAGGCCTCGGAGCCATTCGAAGTCTCGTACAGGTCACTTCCCCTTCCACGATTTCGCGGCGAGGAAAACCGTCTGGCGGTTGTCGCGCGATTGGGCTGGATATTGGCCATTGCGATCGGTGGCGCTTTGTCTTTCGGCGGACTTGTCGCCGGACTGGAAGCGCTCTCCCGGTTGAAGGGCTAAATGATACCCCGGTCCGGCCGACGCATTCGCACGTCGACAAATTCACACCCGTGCGCGTGTGATGTTGTAGCCTTAGGAAAGGAACGATGATGCTGAAACAACGACGTGAAGCAGCCGAGAATTTGGCAAACAGGCTATTTGCAGCGGAACAGGCCATCGACGATGCCATATGCAAAGTGGCGGATCTTGCCGGCTATATGCCGCTTGCGCGGGCGCAAGCCAAACTCTCGGCTGTTGTCGGCCAGAACGCGATTGATCAGGCGGCTGCGACCCTGTCGGCATTGGTCGAGGCCAGGGGAAATCTGGTCTCGAGCCATAATCATCTCGCAGAAACGCGCGATCAAATTGGACTGCAGGCCATGGCCATGGGGAGCGGCGATATGAAGCCGACATATTTTGGCCCGATGAAGGCGGAGAAAATAGTCAATATGGCTGACCATGCTGCCTAAATGCTTGCGAGCCTGATTGTGACAAGCACGATTGGATTGGCTTTTGGCACAGGTGATGGGCGGTGATCGCCGACGCGTTCTGGGTCTATGTATACTACTCATTTTTGTTCGTCTGCTGTGGTTATGCCGTATGGAAAGGCGCTCACTCGGAATATGTCGGTGCTGCAATTATGGTGATTGGGTCGCTATCGTCTTTAGCCGTCGGTAGCTTTCTGGGAACACCATGGATTAATATCGAAGTAGAAATATTCGCCATAGATATCCTTGCGCTCGTGGCTTTAAGCTGGCTGTCCTTAAAATCCAGTCGCTTCTGGCCAATTTGGGCAACTGCCTTTCATCTGCTCGCGGTGAGTATTCATGCCGCAATGTTGGTGGCACCGCAGATCAAACCCTGGGCCTTTGCCACAGGATCCGTCTTTTGGGCCTACCCGATGCTGTTGGCGCTGGCAGTGGGAGCTCGTGAAAATAAACCTGCGCGTAAGGAGCGCATATTGCGGTCCGGCTAGCGCCACCGTTTAGCGAACCAGTTGTTTCTTGTGCATTCCAGAAAATGACCCGCAGAGGCCCGCTTCTGCGAATAGCCGGAGTATATTCATGGCAAGCGACCAAATTTTTCCGTTTCTTGACTTCCTGCAGAAGGAATTGCTGCTGTTCGCCAGCCTGTCCTTTCTGGTCGGGGCCGTCGACGATGTGATGTTCGACGGCCTGTGGCTCTTCCATCGCCTGAAACGCAAATTGTTCGTCTATTCGCGCTACGAACGGGCGACTGTGGAAGCGCTCGAAAATCCGTCACCCGATCGCCGCCTGGCGATATTCGTGCCGGCGTGGAAAGAAGCGGCGGTGATAGGTGGAATGCTGCGATGTTGTCTGCAGCGCTGGACCGGGAGCGGATACCGTATATACGTGGGCTGCTATCCCAATGACTCCGAAACGGTTGCCGCCGTGGCGGCCGCTGCCACCGGCAGCGAGAAAATCCGGCTGGTCATGTGCCGGCAGAACGGACCGACAACAAAGGCGGATTGCCTCAATCATCTCTGGGAAGCCCTGTGTCGTGACGAGATCGAGGAAAAGAGAAATTATGCCGCAATCATCTTGCACGATGCCGAGGATATTGTGCATCCCGAGGCCTTGCGGCTTTTCAGACATCTGATTGGACGCGCCGTACTGATCCAATTGCCGGTCATCCCCCGGCGGGCAAAAGGATCGCGCTGGATCGCCGGCCATTATGGCGATGAGTTTGCCGAACTCCACGGCAAGCAAATGGTGCTGCGGGAAGCGCTCGGCGCGTCCATACCTTCTGCTGGTGTCGGCTGCGCCTTCGCCAGGGAAGGCCTGCAGAAACTGTCGGTCAGAACCCATGGCAAACCGTTCGACGCCGGAAGCCTGACCGAAGACTATGAGCTGGGTCTCCACCTGACCGGCGGGGAGGCGCGCGGCATATTTGCCCGGTTACGGGACCAATATGGCCAGCTGGTAGCCACGCAGGAATTCTTCCCGGAAAAACTGGAAGATGCTATACGCCAGAAAAGCCGGTGGATGGCGGGCATTTCCCTGTCCGGATGGGACCGCCTGGGCTGGAAGAACAGCTGGCGGGAGAACTGGATGCGGCTGCGGGATCGCAAGGCCAGTTTTGCCGCCATCATTATCGCCATCGCCTATATTGCCATCATATTGATGGGCCTATTGCTGCTCGCTGAACTGACCGGAATATATCGTCCGGAGCCCATGTCCCGCTCTCTGGCGATATTGCTCTTTCTCAATCTCGGGTTTCTGATGTGGCGGCTGCTGATGAAATTCTGCTTCGTGTTTTCGTTATACGGTCTGCGCGAAGCCTTCTTGTCGATACCCCGGACAATCGTGGCCAATCTGATCAACATCATGGCGGTCTGGCGCGCCCTCAGCCAATATGTCCGTCAATTGGCCGGTCAGCCCGCCCGGTGGGAGAAAACCAGCCATTTCTATCCCGATGCCGGAGAAGTCCAGCAACTCAGGCCGCAATCCTTTGCGGGTGATGGAGGCTGATCCCTTGCTGGCGACCACCGCCGGTGCGCCTCTCCGCGCGATGGCCGGTCTGGCGGTGATCTGGATAATGGTGCGCGCCCTCTCTTGGTATGGCTCGGCACATATTGTCTCGAGACCGCCAGGGCGGGAGGCCGTAAGCGCAGTGCAACAAGCCGGGGAAATCGCCAAGTCACCAGCCTTCGCCCGGTCCTTGACCAGTTCGACCGATAATCAGCTGCAGGAGAAACAGGGCCCCGGCCTGCGGTCCGTCTCTATGGTACAGGATGATGCGAGCGGCGTATCAACAGCAGCAAATATGGCCACACTCGTACCGGATCGCTTGTTCTGGCGATGGCAGGACCCAGAAGACGTCCGCAGATTTTTCCTGCAGACCTCGGTTGCCCGAACGGGCACGGGCTTCCGCGTTCGGCTTAGCAAGGATCCGCCGATCCTGATCCCGCCTGTCCCAGACCATCCCGACAGGATCGCGGCCTATTTCTGGATTTTCGCGCGGCAGAATTCGGGCGCTGCAAGGGCGTTTCAAAGTGATGGCGGGCAATCAATAGCCAATGGCCAATATGGCGGCAGTCAGGCCGGCGCGATCTTGTCCTATCGGCTGTTGGACCGGCGGTTACCGGAAATGTCGTTATATGGACGCTTTTCGGCGGCGCTCGATCCGTGGAGCGAACAGGAAATGGCGATGGGCACTCGCATCCGGCCGGTCCAGGACCTTCCTTTCGCGCTGCACGCTGAACAGCGTTTCGATATAGGCCGGGGCAATGCTTCGGGGACGGCTTTTTTTGTGACCGGCGGCAACGGTCCGGACCGGGTCGCCGAAGAATTCGTGCTCGAGACATATGCGCAGGGTGGCTATATTCTTGGTCCGCATGAAACCTATTTCTTTGACGGAGCCGCGACCTTGCAGCGCCCCATAGCGACGCTCGGGGTGGCGAAACTCTCCCTGGGGCCGGGGGCCTGGGCCGGCGGGCAGCGCAATGTCCACCGTCTCGATGTCGGCCCGCGAATCGATCTTGCCGTTCCTGTCGGGACTTTGTCAGCGCGTCTCGCCCTGGATTGGCGCACCCGCGTGGCCGGCAATGCGCGGCCCGGAAGTGGAGCAACCATAACCTTTTCGTCCGGCTTTTGAGCGATCCGGGATCCGGTGCTATCCGGTGTTCGGATTGATTTCGTACCGCGCAGGCAGCAACGCCCTTTATCCCGTCACAAAAAGAGATTAGTCCAATATCTATATGGACATATATCTGCCAATCGCCAATCTATCGGTAAATGCGTTCGTCATCGTCCTTCTCGGCGGGCTGGTTGGTATTTTGTCCGGGATGTTCGGCGTCGGCGGCGGGTTCCTTACCACGCCGCTGCTGATCTTTTACGGAATACCGCCAACGGTCGCGGCGGCATCTGCATCCACCCAGGTTACCGGAGCGAGCATTTCCGGTGTGGCTGCCCATATGCGCCGCAAGGGAGTCGATTTTCGGATGGGCGCGATACTGGTGGTCGGTGGTATTGTCGGCACCATAGTCGGGACCGGGCTGTTCCAGATTTTGCAGACCTGGGGGCAGATCGATACCGTGATCAACGTTCTATATGTGCTCATGCTGTCCAGCATCGGTGGCCTGATGTTCAAGGAATCTCTGCAAAGCGTGCGCGCGTTGCGCGCCGGCAAGCCGATGCCTGCCCGGAAGCGCCGGCACCACCCGCTGGTTGCCAACCTGCCCTTCCGGTGGCGATTTTACCGGTCCGGTCTGTATATCTCACCCATCGCTCCCTTCATCCTTGGTTTGCTGACCGGTATTTTGACGATGCTGCTGGGTGTCGGCGGCGGGTTCATCATGGTACCGGCGATGTTGTACCTGTTGGGCATGGGCGCGCAGGTGGTGGTCGGGACCTCGTTATTCCAGATACTGTTTGTCACTATCGCGTCGACCATGATGCACAGCATGACGACGCGGGCGGTTGATATCGTTCTGGCCTCCCTGCTGCTGCTGGGCAGCGTGACCGGTGCCCAGCTTGGCGCAAAATTCGCGCAACGGATGCGGCCGGAATATTTGCGGCTGGCGCTGGCCTCCATGGTACTGCTGGTCGCAATACGCATGGCCCTGGGCCTCGGTTTCCAGCCTGCCGAAATCTATACGGTGCAACTCCTGTGACGCTGTGTCATCGCCTTCTGGGTCGCTTGCTGGCGGTCTTCGGCATGGCTGTGCTTACGATAGCCGCAACCCCGGTGCTGGTCCCCGAAGTGTCGCAGGACCGGATCAGCATCAAGGGCGATTTCAATGGCGCACAATTGCTGCTCTTCGGCGCCATTACCTATCCACCGGGGACCCGCAACACCGACAAGGCCGATATCGTGGTCGTGCTGAAGGGACCGGTCAATTCGATCGTTGTCCGCGAGAAACAGCAGATCGCCGGGATATGGATCAATGCAGCGAGCAGCGAATTTCGTTCCGCCCCCGGTTTTTACGCGATTGCATCGTCGAAACCGGTCGACGAAATTGTCGATGGCAAAACCGCGGATATATATGAGCTGGGCCTGCACCATTTGCAGCTTTCTCCCGCCGGTGCGATTGACAGCCGCGAACTCGATCGCTTTGTTGACGGTCTGGTCGACCTGAACTCGCGAGGAAATCTGTTCAAGAATCTGCCCAATAGCGTCAAGATCACCAACAGCGTGCTCTATCAGGCGCGGATCAATCTGCCAGCCAGTGTGCCGGTCGGAGATTATACAGCAGAAACCTTCCTCGTCATCGATGGCCGGGTGGAGGCAGCCGAGGTCAAGGAAATCACCATCGAGAAGACAGGGATGGGGCGCTTCATTACCAATTTATCCCAGAATTACGGCTTTCTCTATGGGCTTATCGCCGTGCTCATTTCGATTTTCCTTGGCTGGTCTGCAGGCTATCTGTTTCGCAAGATGTAAATCCTGACCGATGGCCTTCAGTCCATGCCTGCTTCCCCAATGCGGCAGTAAATCTTCCTTAACCATGATCGACTAGTCCTGTGGCCTGACCAGTAAAACAGGAAAACACCGATGTCCGATATGGGTTCCCATAATTTCCACGCCGCGAGGTCTCTCGCGGATTCTGAAGCTCTACCACAAGAGGGGGAGAACCAGGGGGCCGTTTCGAAGCGCAGCGAAGGCCACAAGATCGGCGAGGTTATTGAAATTGCCGGTTCTGGCTCGAAAGTCATCATGGATACTGCTGTACTTGCAGGACTTCAGGACCATGTCGATCCGACGATAAAAACCGCAGGTCAAGTCGGCAGCCAGGTGAAAATCCGCGTAGGTAAAACATGGCTGCTAGCCAATATCCGGACCCAGAGGCTGTTTGAAGGCCAATCCGGGCTGGTCGTTGCCGAGATCGATTTTCTCGGTGAAGGCGACGAAGAAAAACTGACCGGCCAGATTTACAATTTCCGCCGGGGTGTGACCCGCTATCCGACACCAGCGTCGGAAGTTTATGCTGTAACGACCGCAGACCTCAAGCAGATTTATGCTTCCGACGGGCGAGCCAATATAGAGGTTGGCACGGTCTATCCGACCGATGATATTCGTGGCGCACTTTATATCGACGCTATGCTTGGCAAACATTTCGCGCTTCTGGGCTCTACCGGTACCGGTAAGTCGACGGCAGCGGCTTTGATCCTCCACAAAATCTGCGATCTTGCGCCCGAAGGCCATATCCTGATGATTGATCCGCATGGTGAATATTCGGCTGCCTTCGCGGGTAATGGCAAATTGTTTGACGTGAACAATCTCAATCTGCCTTACTGGTTGATGAATTTCCGCGAGCATTGCGAGGTGTTTGTCCAGTCCAAGGGCGACGCCAAGCAAATAGATTGTGATATTCTGGCGAAATGCCTGCTGGCGGCAAAAGCCAAAAGTCAGGGGGCTGCCGGCATCACCAAGCTGACTGTCGATTCGCCGGTGCCATATCTGCTGTCCGATCTGACGACCATCCTGCAGAACGAAATGGGCAAGCTCGACAAGGCGACCAACAGCGCGCCCTATCAGCGGCTGAAATCGAAAATCGACGAGATCAAGGCCGATCCGCGCTATAGCTTCATGTTTTCCGGCATGCTGGTCGGAGACACTATGGCGGCGTTCCTCGCCAAGATTTTCAGGCTGCCATCCGAAGGTAAGCCGATTTCGATCATTGATGTTTCGGCGATGCCATCTGAAATCACACCGACCGTTGTTTCCGTGCTCAGCCGACTCGTGTTTGACTATGCAATCTGGGCCCGCAACGAACCAAAGCGACCGATGCTGCTCGTCTGCGAGGAGGCCCACCGGTATATCCCGAACGACGATTTTGCCGAGGAAAGCAGCGTCCGCGATATCCTGAGCCGGATCGCCAAGGAGGGACGGAAATATGGTGTTTCGCTGGGCTTGATTACGCAGCGGCCATCTGATCTTGCCGAGGGTGTACTCTCGCAATGCGGTACGATCCTGTCGATGCGGTTGAACAATGACCGTGACCAGGCTTTCGTGAAAGCCGCGATGCCGGAAGGTGCGCGCGGTTTTCTCGACTCCATCCCCGCCTTGCGCAATCGCGAAGTGATTTGCTGTGGCGAAGGTGTGGCAATTCCGATCCGAGTCTCGCTAGATACACTCGCGGAAGCACGCCGTCCGGCTTCTGAAGATCCGATATTCTCCGACCTGTGGCGCGAGAATGGTGGCGAGGAAGAAATTGTCCAGCGGGTTATCAAGCGTTGGCGGGCGCAGGGCCGGTAACGCGGGGTCGACCGTTTATCCAGTCTCCTCGGCGGTTCATCGATCGCTGCTATCAACCCCGGGTTTGTCGATTACATATGTAGTCATAGGGCCATGCATGGGGTATGGCGGACGAATATGGAGAATCCGATGGTTGGTAAAAGCTATTTTCCGCTGTTTGCGGGACTGGGTCTCGTCGCGGCTTCGGTTGGGCCAGCAATGGCAAGCGATGCGCATAATCCGGGCCATGAATTTAACCGGGAATGGAGTGACAAGCTCGCCCGGGATATTAGATTGCAAGTCAAGGCCGGCCTGACCGAAGGGGCTGACGGCATGGAAGAAGGCGCGGACGAAATGCTGCGCAGTGCCGACAGGCTGGAAGCCTATGCGGATCGGCTGGAGAGGGATGCTGCGTTTCGCGAGAGCGAAGCCGTCAGACAAAATGGCCGCGACGATTCGCAGATCACGGCTGCGGAACTGCTGAAAAATGCATCGAAAATGCGCCGGGCCGCAGAGAAAATGCGCGGCGGAGCCGAACGTATGCGGACTGCCGCCGAAAAGATGCGCCGGGGCGACGCCGGTTAGGCCAAAACCTCATTGGCGAGCGCCCAGCGCGAGCGAGGTTCCGGACCTTGGCAACTGATGGTTGTCAGCCGGCTGGAGATGACTGGCTGCTGACGCAGAAGCCGATCATCCCAGACGATTGATAGCCGCTTGCAGCCGTTCGGATTCTGCTTCTTTCTCGGCCAGATCGGTACGGGCCTTCTCGACCGCTTCCGGTTTGGCTTTCTCGACAAAATTGGGATTGCCGAGGCGACCACCAAGCGATTTCGCTTCTTTCTGAGCGGCTTCCAAAGCTTTGTTGAGCCGGGCTTTTTCCGCCTCGATGTCGATCGCACCCGCCAGTGGTAGGACATAGGTCGCGCCCTCTACAACGATCTGCGCCGAAGGCCCGTCCGGTGCCGGATCGAAGGAAACGCTCTCGAGGCGTCCGACCCGGTCAAGCGCGGCATATTGGCGCGCAATCTTGGCTTCCAGATCGTCGTCTCCATCGCGGACATGGGCGGTCATCTTGGTCCCGGGGGCGATATTGAGTTCGACCTTGGTAGAACGCACTTCGGAAATCAGCTTTATCAGCCAATCGACTTCTGACTTTGCGTCCGCATCAATGGTAGCTTTCGGTGCAGGCCATTTTGCCACGATCAGATCATATTTCCGGTCGCCCATCGCATGCCACAATTCTTCCGTAATGAACGGCATGAATGGATGCAGCATGACGATGATCTGGTCGAGCACCCAGCCAGCCACAATGCGGGTTTCCTCGGCCGCGCTGGCGTCCTCGCCCTGCAATAGCGGCTTGATCAGCTCGAGATACCAGTCACAGAAGCGGTCCCAAGTGAAATGATAGATGGAGTTCGCTGCCGCATCAAAACGCAAATCGGTCAAGGCCTTGTCGAGCGCTTGCTGCGTCTCGACGACTTCGGAAATGATCCAGCGGTTGACGGGCAGGTTGGCTGCAGGGGCAGCGAGCGTATTGCTGGCACCAATGCCATTGGCTTCACAGAAGCGGGAAGCATTCCACAGCTTGGTGGCGAAATTGCGATAGCCTTCGACCCGCTTGTCATCCATCTTGATGTCGCGGCCCTGGCTTTCCATCGCCGCCATGAAGAAGCGCAGCGCATCGGCGCCATATTGGTCGATCAGCCCCAGCGGGTCGACCACATTGCCCTTCGATTTGGACATTTTGGAGCCATCCTCGGCGCGCACCAGCCCGTGCAGATAGAGCCGCTTCCACGGCACTTCCTTCATGAACTGGATGCCCTGCATCGCCATCCGCGCGTCCCAGAAGAACAGGATATCAAAGCCGGAGATCAGCAGGTCATTGGGATAGTGGCGTTCGAGATCCTTCGTCTGTTCCGGCCAGCCGAGCGTACCAAAGGGCCAGAGTGCGGAGGAGAACCAGGTGTCGAGCACATCGGGGTCGCGGGTAAGCGTGACATCTGCGCCAGCTTGTGCCTGCGCAGATGCTTCATCCATGGCAACGTAAATCTTGCCATTCTCGTCAAACCATGCGGGGATCTGGTGCCCCCACCATAGTTGCCGCGAGACGCACCACGGTTGGATATTTTCCATCCAGTTGAAATAGGTCTTTTCCCAGCTTTTGGGCACGATCTCTATATCGCCGTCGCGCACCGCATTGATCGCCGGTTGGGCGAGGGTTTCGGCATCGACATACCATTGGTCGGTCAGCCATGGCTCGATGACCACGCCGCCGCGATCGCCGAATGGCGTTGCAATGGTGCGCGGCTCGGCGTCCTGTTCGACCTCCTCGCCGTCCTTGGTTTTCGACAGGTGCGGGATCAGGTAGCCCTGTTCCTTCATCTGCTGCACCACCAGTTCGCGGGCGCCGTTGATGCCGTCTTTCCTGAACCGGTGGAGCCCAATATATTCCTCCGGTACGAGCCCGTCCGCTGTCTGACAGACATTGGCCTCCCTATCGAGCATGTTGAGCATTTCGCCGGCTACAAAACCCGCGCGTTTTCCGACCTCGAAATCGTTGAAATCATGGCCAGGGGTAATTTTCACCGCGCCGGAACCGAGCTCCGGGTCCGCATGTTCGTCGGCAACAATCTTGAAGCGGCGGCCGGTAATCGGCTGCTCGATTTCCTTGCCGATCACGCTCTTGTAGCGTTCATCACTCGGGTGCACGGCGACGGCCATATCTGCCAGCATCGTTTCCGGCCGTGTCGTCGCCACCTCGATATAATTCTGCCCGTTATCCAGTGTTACGCCGTCAGCGAGCGGATATTTGAAATGCCAGAAACTGCCTTTGGTATCGACAGTTTCGACTTCCAGATCGGAGATCGCGGTTTTGAGCGCGGGATCCCAGTTGACCAACCGCTTGTCGCGATAGATCAGGCCATCATTGTAGAGATCGACAAAAACCTTGAGCACCGCCTCGTTCATGCCCTCGTCCATGGTGAAGCGCTCGTTCGACCAGTCCATCGAACAACCCAGCCGGCGCAACTGCCTGGTAATCGTGCCGCCGCTTTCCTCTTTCCACTCCCAGACTTTCGCGACAAATTCCTCGCGAGTGAAATCGGTGCGCTTCTGCTGCCGCTCGTTCATCTGGCGCTCGACCACCATCTGGGTGGCGATACCGGCGTGATCCATCCCGACGACCCAGAGCGCGTCCTTGCCCTTCAGCCGCTCGTGCCGGATGATGATATCCTGCAAAGTGTTATCCAGCGCATGGCCGATATGCAGACTGCCGGTGACGTTGGGCGGCGGATTGACGATCGTGAACGGTTCGCGATCGTCGCGGTCAGGCCGGAACAGGCCCTTGTTTTCCCAATGGGCATACCAGCGCGCTTCGATGGTGGCGGGGTCAAAATTTTTGTCTAAGGTCATGCTCAGCCTTTGGCATTGCTTTTGGCGGGAGACAACAGTCTAATCACAGCCTGTCCGTCATGCGGGGCCTGTCGGGGGGGGGGCTGGGGATCTGCGACAATCCTGTCGGTGCGGTGCTCTCCCGGGCCACCAAATCAGATTCAGAATATTGGCTGCTTTGCGCTAGCCATTCAAAATTGTGTCAATCTCGGCATTGGCTTTGGCGCGCAATTGCCGTTTACAGGCCTTGAATCCGGGCTGGGATGACAGTTCTTGGGCGCAAGCGACTGCCTTATCGATCAACTGAGCGGGGTCGGCCAGTTCGTCAGCCAGCCCGGCACTCAACGCTTCTACAGGGTTCAGCAGATGCGATGACAATGCCAGGCGTCGGCGCCAGACAGGGTCCAGCCAGTGATCCAATATTGCTTGCGGGACGGGCGGAAAGGGCAGGCCGGCCTTTGCTTCCGGCAGTCCGATCTTGTGATCGCCCTGCGCCGCCACGATCCAGTCGGCAGCGAGCGCCATGATGCCGCCGGCACCAATGGTGTGGCCATTTAGTGCAACCACCAATGCGCAGGGCAGGCGGTGAAGTGCAGCCGCAAAAGCATCGATTGCCGCTGCGGCCTGCTTCTGACCCGCCTTGTCCAGGGTCGCCGCCACTTTTGTATCCATGCCGCAGGTGAAATGTGCGCCTGCTCCGGTCAGAACAATACCCTTGTCCGGCGGATTTTTGGCCAGTGTCTGGAAGACCGAAATACCCTCCGCCAGCAGCTCGGGGTGGAGCGTGTTGCGATCACCGTTGGTCAGCGTGACAATCGTGGTGCCGTCTCGATCCTCAGTCGGGAAATAGCTCATTGGCCTTGGCCCTCCGCCTTGGCGGGAGCGGTCCATCTGTCCATCCAGTCAAACACCGTGCGGTACCATTGGACACTGTTCTTGCCTTTGAGCACCCAATGGTTTTCATTCGGGTAGATCAGCAATTTGGAAGGGATGTTCATTTCCTGAGCGACGGTGAAGGGCATGATGCTCTGGGTATAGGGAATCCGGAAGTCCTTTTCACCGTGGATGAACAGCGTTGGTGTTGTCCAGTTTTCTATCTGGTTCACCGGGTTCCATTTTTCCGGGTGTGGACGTGTCCACCAGCTGCCGCCATGATCCCACTGGTCAAACCAGAGTTCTTCGGTGCTCATCGCCATAGCGCGCAGGTCAAATATACCGGCGTGATTGACCAGGCATTCGAACCGGTCGGGCCAGTTGCCGGCGATCCAGTTCATCATATAGCCACCGTAGGATCCGCCGAGAGCGCAGGACCGCTCGCCGTCGATTTGCGGGTCGGTCTTCAGTGCTGCTGCATAGCCAAGCTTCAGGTCTTCCAGTGGTTTTCCACCCCAGTCCTGATTGATGCTGTCGGTAAATTCCTGACCGTAGCCGGCCGAGCCATGGAAATCGATGGTCACGGCCGCATAGCCTTGCGCAGCCATTACTTTCGGATTCCAGCGTGTCGACCAACTGTTTCCGAAGCTGCTCTGGGGGCCGCCATGGACGAGAAATGCCATCGGTAGCTTGCCGGTTGCGCCTTCCGGTTTGATTATCTGTCCCCAGACAGTGTCGCCATTGGCCCCGGCAAAATGGAACCGCTTGATTTCGACTTTGTCGATCTTGGCCAGTTCGGAACCATTGATGCTGGTCAATTGCGTGATACTTCCGTCCGCCGCGCGTCGGTACAGGTCGGTCGGCGTTTGCAGGCTGTTCATCGTGAAGATCAGCGAACCGTCCTGCAACGGAATTGTGGTGCCGACATTGCCGCCTGCGGTCAGACGGGTGACCTTGCCGGTCGCGACTTCCACCGCAAAGGCGGGGTGATCGAGTATTTCCTGGGCTGTCACGATAAGATATTTGTCATCGGGCGTCCAGACGATCGACCCGACCGAACGGTCCCAGTCTTTTGTCAGGGCAATCGCTTCGTCTTCGTCGTTACCCTGCTTGCGCAATTTAACGACCAGTCGGTCTGCTTCATATCCGGGCCGCTCCATCGCTGCCCAGGCCAGCCATTCCCCGTCGGAGGAGAAAGCCGGAAGCGTATCGGTTGCTTCGTTGCTGTCGGTATAGTTGACCGTTCCCGTTCCATCTGCCTTGGCACCATGGATATCGATATTGGTGGATTTGGGTTCATTCCGATCCGCGGTTCTGAGCGCGAAAAACACGCCATCCTCGTCGGGAACCCACGCAATTTCCTCACCGCCGCCGAAGGGCTTGGAGGGGCTGTCACCGACAAGATCGCCATCCAGCGCTGTGCCGTCACCAGTGATTTTACCGTTCTGCAGCTCAAATGCGAATATCCGGCTGTAATTGCCCGGTGTTTCCCAGCTTGACCAGTGTCGGATGAAGAGCTCGTCATATTCTCGGCCTGTTCCGGGGCCAGGTTCGGCCCTGTTGCCACTGTCCGCGCAACCGAAAGTGGGGCAGTCTCTCGCAATATCACCCCAGAGCGCGATTTTATCACCTTTGGGCGAAAGTTTGAAGCCGGAAACGGCGGCTTGCAAAGCACTGGCCTGCACCGGAGTGGCGTCGCCATCGCCCGCTGTCACATCGGCATGCCAAAGCTGTTCCGAACCGCTGGCATCGCTCAGATAATATAGACTCCCGTCAGGTGCAAAGGCAGGACTATGTTCGCTTTTGTCAGGCTGGTCGAAAATGCGTACGGGAGCAGCATCTGTGCTGCTCAGGTCCAGCAGATAAAGCGCGCTGGACCGCTCGTAGGTTTCCGGAGCGGTTTCCGTTACGTCGAACACTGCCCAATTTTCGTCCGGAGAAACCGTGACCGACCCCATACGTTTCAACGTGGCGAGGTCTTGCGCAGTCATTGGCCTTGCGGCGGCCATTGCGGGAAATATTGTGCTGGTTACGAGTAGCGCGGCGGTGAAGGACTGAAAAAACTTGGTCATGGGCAGCAGTGTAGCACGGCTGTTTGACAAGGCAATTGCGATTAGATTGGTGGCCCTATTTCTCGCTCAGCCGCTGGATTTCGCGCGCCACCAGTTCCTCAACCAGATCCGGCAAATTGGCATCCAGCCATTGCTTTATCATTGGTCGCATCAGGTCGCGGGTCAGATCTTCCAGAGAAGTGCCGCCCGCGGGCAGCGCGGCTGGTTTGCGTTCCATCGCTTCTTTCTCGACCAGGGCCGACAGGGATTGGCGCATGCTGTCCAGCTTGTTGTCATCGATCAGCCGCTCTTCCTTGCGCCGGTCGCCGAACACGCCGCTCGCGGAGGAGCTTTTATGGCCCGGCAGTTCGTCGGTCAGTTCGAGTATTTCTTCATTCTCTTCTGCCGGCGTTATGTCAGGAACAGCCTGCAACGCCGGTTTTGTGCTGGTCTTGCGGCGTGGCATGGGGTGATCATCGTCGATCGCCTTGTCTTCGGCGATGATACGTTTGATCGAGGAGAGAATTTCCTCCATCGACGATTCCCTGTTCTGTTCGGCCATGTGCGAAACCCCCAAGCTTATACTCTGTTGCCGATACTATCGACGCCATTCAATCTATTGGCGTTTCGGTGTCTCTGGCAACGGCTCTATCTCCGCTTTTTGCGCTTCCGTGTCAACGGTCCTGCTCGCCTGCGGCTCCGGATCGGGGTCGCTTTGAAAGTCGTAGAACATATCGTCGACCCGGTCATAATTAAGGTCCGGATCATACAGTGGTCCGCCCTCCAGGCCCAGATCACGGGCTTCTGCACGACCCATGGCCGCAAGCAGGGAGAAGCCGGCGACATAGCTGTTGCGGCGAGCGGCGACCAGTTGAACCTGTGCGTTGAGCAATTCCTGCTCGGCGTTCAAGATATCCAGAATGGTGCGGTTGCCGACAGAATTTTCCGCGCGCACACCTTCCAGAGACAGGCTGGCCGCGGCAACGGCCCGCTCGGAAGACTGGATCACCCGTTCCGCAGCGCGCCAGCTGGAATAGGCCGCACGGGTTTGTGCGATGACATCGCGCTCGACCGCTATCAACTGCTCATAGGCTTGACCGGAACGCGCCTGTGCCTGACGTATCTGTGCCGCCGGCCGGCCGCCCTGATATATTGGCATGCTGGCACGAATGCCCACTTCGGCGGTGGACTGCTCCTGTATGAAAACGCTGCCGGGGACATTGCCGCCTAGCGTGCCGTGATAATTTAAATAGCGCCCTTGGGCATAGGTGCTGACCTTGGGTTTATTTCCTGCCCGTGCCGTCTTGATATCAAATTCGGCGGCATTGCTGCGTTCCTTGGCGGCAAGCAAATCCGGATTATAGGTCAGCGCCACATCCACGGCCTGATCGGGAGTTTCCGGCATGTCCGGCAAGGGGGGCGGTGGTTCCAGCTCGCCGGGTTCGTGGCCAACCAGGGCGATATAATTTTCCTTGCTGCGAATCAGGCTCGCACGCACGGTTTCCAGGTCACCCTTCGCAACTTCCAGCCGGGATTCCGATTGCGCCACGTCGGTCCGCGTCAAATCTCCGATTTCGAATCGGTCGCTCGTCGCTTCAAGATTGACCGTGAGAACGCCAACATTGGCCCGGTTAAGTTTCACAATCGCGGTGTCGCGGATCACGTCCATATAGGTGGCAACCACATTGCTGAATACGCTCGCCTCGGTCGCGCGGAGGTCATATTGGCCCGCTTCGACTCTGGTGCGCGCGGCGCGGATGGCATTTTTGACCGCACCTCCGGAATAGATCGGCACGTCGACCGATCCTCCTGCCGTCGACTGGCGCAATGGAGCGGTGAAACTATTGGCACTGCGCAGGAAATTCTCCTGAAAACCGAAATCGGTTGTGGCACTCGGACGGCCATCGGCTTTGGCTATCGCGACGGTCTCGTCAGTCGCCCGCTGGGCTGCGCGCGCGCCGGACAGGGTCGGGTTGGTCTGATAAGCAGCTTCCAGCGCATCACGCAATGTGTCGGCTTGCACCGGTGCAGACAGCAGCGCCACAATAGCTGTTCCAAGGAAAAGGGGGCGTCTACTCATCTTATCACTCTCCCGGACGCTTTAGAATGTAAAGCTTTTAGCTTTTTCAAAGCCGGGCAGGGGACTCGCCCCGCAATCTGCAAAATATTGATAGCCGACATGTCCTTCTGCCGTCCGGCCCAGAGCAAGCCGGGACACGCCATCATTCATGATGGCTGCGACGATCCGGCCATCCGGCGCGAGCTGATCGACCAGAGACTGGGGAATCTCCTCCACCAGTCCGTCGATTACGATCACGGAATAAGGCGCAGACTCGCCCCATCCGTCGCTATGCTTGCCGGTTTCCACACGGATATTGTCGAAATCGGCGAGATTTTTTTCTGCAAGAGCCGCCAATTTGGCGTCCTGCTCCACCGCGACCACGGAACCTGCGAGTTGCGCCAGCAGCGCGGCAGTATAGCCGGTAGCCGCGCCAATCAGCAGAACTTTGTCGTCTTTGGTCGCATGCGCCATATTCAGCAAGCGTCCGGTGGCGAGCGGGGGATTCAATGCCCGGCCTGCGCTAATCTGTACCCCGCGGTCCGCATAAGCAAAGCTGCGCTGCGCAGCGGGAACGAAATCTTCACGGGCGATATGGCCCATCGCCGCTATAACCCGCGGATCGCTGACATCGGTTGTGCGCAACTGGCTGACCACCATGGATTTGCGCATCTGTTTGAAATTTTCCTGGCCCAAGCGTCGATCCTCGCAATGAATGTTGTGCGTCCATGCCATTTCTGTATTATGAATACAATACACTATGGCAAAGGCGTTGTCGCTTCTAGCTCGCCTTGTGCCTTGCGCCAAGATGGATTTCGGTGATTTTCTGCTAACTGCGTCTTTTGCACGACACAGGCGGTTTTTCGGCCGATCCGGGGCAGGAAAATTGCAGGACACAACTTTGGGTTGACTTTCGTTGCAAAGCGAAGCAATTCGCGCCCTCTCTCTGGCCCGATGGCGGAGTGGTGACGCAGCGGATTGCAAATCCGTGTACGCCGGTTCGATTCCGGCTCGGGCCTCCAGAGACTATTCCAATGCCTTTATCATTGATTGCGTTACGGACGAGCCAGCCGCTGCTCGGACTCGTCGGTTGAACCTGTGCGCCGATGCTGATTTTCCGGCCATTTCCGCCTCGCGCAGAGCTTCTGCAAACGATTGGCCTGGGCCATCTTCTCCAAATATTACAGTTTTGTTTCACTTATATTGCATTATTGTCATATTTGTGTAACAAACAGCTATCGGTAGAGGAGAAGATGTCATGATATCCGCAAAAATTCTGGGTTCTGCAGTTGCCGCGCTGGTGATGGGAAGTGCCGCCCTGGCGCAGCCATCAGGCGAGATTGGCTATGAAAAAGATGCGCTTGGTTATGAAGCGTTGGTGGCCGGGGACAACGAGCTGGCCCTGCAACAGCTACAGGCTTCCGAAAGGGACTATGCAAAGGATCCGGCCAGACTGATCAATCTTGGCCAGACCTATGCCCGGTTGGGACGCATGGGCGACGCGGCCCGCATGTTTATGGCAGCCTTGAACAGTGACCGGAGTTTTGATCTGGTACTGGCCAATGGCGAAGTAATCGATTCCCGTGATGCGGCCGGACTGGCCTTGCAGAATCTGAATGAACGGATTGCTCGTCGCTAAAAGCAAATAGGTCCGGGGGAGTTTTTCTCCCACTCTATATTATTGGAAGGTGGCCGTTATTGCGGCCATCTTTTTTTGTGCCCCGACAGAATCGCTGGTTGATGAATTTCGCGAAAGCCGTTCAAATCCGCTGCTACCGGGACATTGCAAAATATCCGTCATAATTGAGTCTCCAAACCGTCACGCAAACAGCATCGCCGGGTCATTTCCCATCCCTAGTGCCCATTTCCGAGGGCGATGGGGGCCGGTTGATTCGAACCGCATCGTTTGATTCGAAAGTATCAAATCAGTTTTTTTGCGGAGACCAATCCCATGTTGAATAAGCAATTTCGTTCTGTCCTGTTTGCAGGCGCAGCAGCTGTCGCGGTCACAGCTTGCGGTGCCGATGATGTCGCATCACCGGGAGAAGGCAATATTGTTGTCTTGCCGGCGCCAACCCCGACACCGGCTCCGACACCAACGCCCACTCCTACCCCTGGTACGCCGGCGGCGGACTGCCCGACCGGTTTCACCAATGCCGGTGTCTTGCAGAACAACCGCGTTTGCCAGATCCCGAACAGCATTCAGACGGCTCTTACGGTCCCCCAGCGCGCCGGAACCATTTATTCCATGAGCGGACGGGTTGAAGTCGGCACCGACGTTGGTGGTGATGGTGCTGCCGCCGGTGGCGTCTCCAGCAGCCTCACCGTGGAGCCGGGCGTTGTCGTGTTCGCCCAAAGCGCAACGACCTTCCTGATCGTCAACCGTGGTTCGACCTTCAATGCTCCGGGTACCGCGAGCAACCCAGTGATCTTTACTTCGCGGCAAAATGTCGAAGGTACAACGACCGACGCAGACTCGAACCAATGGGGCGGTATTCTGGTCCTCGGTCGCGCCCCGATCAGCAACTGCATCGGTGCAGTTGCAGGCGGAACGGCCGGATGCCAGCAATTGGCTGAAGGTGCCGGTCCAGCCGATTTCTACGGCGGAGACCAGGCAGCCGACAATAGCGGCACGATCAGCTATCTGCAGGTTCGCTATACCGGCCGGGCGGCATCGGCCAACCAGGAGCTTCAGGGTCTGACGCTCGGTGGCGTCGGATCGGGTACCAATATTTCCTACGTACAGATTCACAATAGCGGTGATGACGGCGTGGAAATCTTCGGCGGTACGGTCAATCTGAACCACCTGATCATCACCGGTGCTGACGATGACTCGCTCGACACCGATGTGGGTTACAAAGGCGCTATCCAGTTCGTTATCGGCGTTCAGAACACCACGGGTGGCGACACGTTGTGGGAAGTTGACTCCGACGATGACAGCGGTTTTGACTTCACGCCGCGTCAGGACGTGAAGCTGGCCAATTTTACCTTCATCCAGCGGAAGACAGGCGACAAGGTCATTCACCTTCGCGGCGGACCGGATGCAGCGATCCTGAATGGCGTTCTGGTTGGACCGGGAGCCTGTATCGACATCGATCAGGCCGAAACGGTTCAGGCCGCCAATGCCGCGCTTGATGAGCTTGGGCCCCCACGGATCCAGTCGGTTGTTGGCAGCTGCGCAACGGGCGACTTCGATGCCGATGCTGACACGTTTGAAGCCACGGCGGTGAATGCTGCGGGCAATGCGAATAATGATTTCAACTTCGTATCCAGCCTTGTTTCGCTGTTCATAAACGGAACAAATGAAACGGCCGTCACGCCGGTTGCCAACATCACCAGCTTCAGCCCGGAATTTGTCCAGGTCGATTATATCGGTGCCGTGCGCGACATCAACGATCTCTGGTACCAGAGCTGGTCTTGCAACGCGAGTTACGCCGACTTCGGTTCCCTACAGACTTGCGCAGCTTCGCCGGTCTCCTGATCGCCACAGCTAATTCAGGAGGTGGCGGCCCGTGTCGCCACCTCCCTTTCTTTTTATCCGAGGGATCATAAATGTCGAAACCTGCCCCACTCGCTAGCATTCTCCTTTTATCCACAGCACTCAGCCCTCTTCCGGCTCTGGCGCAAGCGAGCCCGGCTGACGTCGAGGAGCCTTCCGCAGCGGAGCCTGCCGAGGACAGTCAGTCCGGCGATGAAGTCGACATTTCCGCTCCGGGCGGCAGCTTCAGTGGTGAGATCATCGTTCGCGGCCGCTATATTCCCGATACCATCCGCAACAATTCGAGCGTGATTTCCGTTCTTTCAACGGAAGATATTGCCCGGTCGGGCGATGGCGATATCGCCGGTGCTCTGGAACGGGTCACCGGTCTTTCGGTCGACAGCGGCGGCTTTGTCTATGTTCGTGGTCTTGGCGATCGCTATTCGCAGGCTTTGCTGAATGGTACTCCCATTCCTTCGCCCGAACCGCTGAAGCGCGTTGTGCCGCTTGATATTTTTCCTGCTTCGGTGCTGGCCAGTGCCACGGTGCAGAAGAGCTATTCGGTAAATTATCCCGGAGAGTTCGGCGGCGGTCTGATCAATCTGACCACTGCCGCCATTCCCGATGACAGCTATTTCGAATTCGGAATGGGCATCGGCATGAATAGCGAAACGACCGGAAAACTCGGTTATACCCATTTTGGCAGTGATAGTGACTGGACCGGTTTTGATGACGGCACCCGCGACCTGCCGGCCGGGCTGGCGGCGGCTTTTAATGCCGGGTCTCGCATCGAATTGGGGCCTGATTTTACCCAGGAGCAATTGCAGGATTTTACTGCCAGTCTGATCAACGCGCCGACCACGCTGGTGCAGCGCAATAACGAAATTCCGGTGAACTGGAGCGCCGATATGAGCGCCGGTCTGGTTCAGGATATCGGTGCCAGCCGTCTGGGCGTGATTTTCAACGCGTCCTATAGCAACAAGTTTTTTACCCGCGATTCAATCGAGCAGGGCGGTACCACCAGTATCGTAGCCGATGACGGGCGGAATGTCCGTACCGATCACAATATCGTGGTCAGCGGGCTTCTCGGCCTCGGGCTCGAGGTGGACGAACATACGATCCGCTGGACCAACCTCTACATCCGGGACACTTTGAAACAGACAAGTCTCAAGGCAGCGGACAATATCAATACCGGTGAAATCGATCCGACGACACCGGCTGACGAAATACGCCAGCGGACCAACTGGATCGAACGGCAACTGATTGACACCGTGCTGGTCGGCGAGTTTAAATTCGGCGATATATCGCTTGATGTCCGCGGCGGTTATGCGAATTCGCAGCGCGAAGCTCCCTATGAGCGTTCATTCACCTATTTCTATGACCCGGTTGCCGGGGATTATGTAAACAACCTGCTGACCAACCCGCAATCGGCCACTATCGCCTTCAGCGATCTGAACGAAGATGTGTGGAACGGGGGCATTGACCTTGCCTATGCCCTGCCGACAGCGCGCAATATAACATTGTCGACCGGCTATAGCTATGTGAATACGACACGAAATGCATTCCGGCGGGACTTCCGCTATTTTCCCACGAGCAACCTGCCATTCGCAGTGAGTCAGGAGCGGCCCGATTATCTTGTGTCCGACTTCAATGTCTACGGCGGATACACGCAGGGCATCACCACTGACGGCATCTTCATCCAGGAAGACCAGACCAACGCGGGTTCGCAAGCCTATGATGCGGAGCTGACGGTTCACGGCGCTTATGCAAAAGCGGATGTGGAGTTGCTGGATTTCGTGCAGGCCGAACTGGGTGTTCGCTATGAATCCGCGGAGCAGTCGATAACGGCACTGGATATCTATAACGACGGCACGCTGCTGCAGACGGCTCCGCTCGAAAATGACTATTGGCTGCCCGCTGGCACGCTGACGTGGAATTTTGCCGATGATATGCAATTCCGCGCAAGTGCTTCGAAAACCATAGCCCGACCACAATTTCGCGAACTGGCCCGCCCGCAATATCTGGATCCGGACTCCGGCCGGGTCTTCTCGGGCAACCCGTTCCTCGAGGATAGCGAACTGTTCAACGCCGAAGCGCGCGTAGAATATTATTTTGGTGATGGTGAACGGGTGCTGCTGGCCGGCTTCTACAAGAAGATCGACAATCCGATTGAACCGGTTGCATTCATTCCAGCTGGTAGCTCGGACTTCCAGACCACTTTTGCCAATGCTCCCGAAGCCCAGCTTTATGGAGCCGAAATTGAGTTGCTCAAATATTTCCCAATGAATGGCCTCGGTGATTCCGACTTTTTTGCGGACAGAAGATTCGTTGCGATTGCTAATTATACCTACACCGACTCCAAGCTGAAGATCGGCGCGAACGATACCACAATATTGGACGATACGCTTGGTGTTCGCCCGGCCGATCAGGTGTTCATCGATGGTGCGCCATTGACCGGACAGTCAAAGCATCTGGCGAATTTTCAGTTCGGTATCGAAAATACCGAACAGCTTTCGCAATATACCTTCCTGCTCAGCTATGCGAGCGACCGGGTGACCACGCGCGGCCCGATCACCGGCGGCCAGCCTGATCCGGATCTGGTGCAGGATGCCAGCCTGAAACTTGATTTTGTCGCGAGGGAAGCCATCACCATTGCCGGACAGGAACTTGAAATCAAATTCGAGGCCCGCAACCTGACCAATGAAAATTTCCGGGAAACCCAGTCGGGCAACGTGTTGATCGTTAACCAGCAATATGATCTCGGCCGCAGCTTCTCACTCGGCATCAAGGCGAAATTCTAGTCTCTGTGCCGGCGTAATCTATCTGTCATCTAAGTGTCGCGGAGGCGTCACCATAGCGATCTAGCCAGTGTAATGGGCAAGATAGGATGGTGCTTCGTGATATTCGGATTGCTGAAACCGGACTGCAAGAATCTGGCGGGACAAATCGGACATCAAGTTCGATTTGATCGCGGATTCCGGATTTGAATATGCGCGATCTGGTCAAGGATACAGCGGTCGGGGAAGTCTCCGGGTCTTTATCCAGCAGCGATGTGCCGTTGCTCGATCTGCCCTATAGCTATGCCCGCGACCGGGGTGTGTTGCTCTGCTCGATGGAAGGCGACCGTGCCTCGATCGCTCTTCGCGAAGGCTCAGACCCGTCCGCCTTGCTGGAGGTGCGGCGCTATCTGGCTTTGCCCTTTGACGTGGACATGGTCGACGGGCCGGCGTTCGAGAAGCTGCTGTCGGCCCATTATGCGATGGACGGTTCGGCTGCGGCCATGGCCGGTGATATGGCGCTGGCGGGCGAGGGGCTGGACGATATTGCCGGGGATATCCCGAGCGCAGAGGATCTGCTCGACAGCGCCGATGATGCGCCGACCATCCGGCTGATCAACGGGATCATCGCCGAGGCGGCACGGCAGGGCGCGTCGGACATCCATATCGAACCTTATGAGACCGGGCTTGTGGTCAGGATGCGGGTTGATGGCGTGCTGACCGAGAAGCTGCGCATGCCGCCGCATGTCGCCGGCGTGATCGTCAACCGGATCAAGGTGATGGCGCGGCTGGATATTGCCGAGCGGCGCATTCCGCAGGATGGCCGGATCAGCCTGACGCTGGGCGGCAAACTGCTGGATGTTCGCGTTTCCACCTTGCCCAATCGCGCCAGCGAGCGGGTGGTGATGCGGATACTCGACAAGGAAAGCGCGGGGATATCGCTCGATCTGCTCGGCATGTCGGAGAGCACCCATGCGATCCTCAGCGATGCGCTGAGCGAGCCCAATGGCATCATCCTGGTGACCGGCCCGACCGGCTCGGGCAAGACCACAACGCTCTATGCGGGGCTCAAGCAGCTCAATGACGGCAGCCGCAATATCCTGACGGTCGAGGATCCGGTAGAATATGCGATCGAGGGCATTGGCCAGACCCAGGTCAATGCGAAGGTTGGCCTGACTTTTGCCGCCGGGCTCAGAGCCATATTGCGGCAGGACCCTGATGTGGTGATGATCGGCGAAATCCGCGACCGGGAGACCGCCGAGATCGCAGTGCAGGCGAGCCTGACCGGCCATCTGGTACTCTCCACCGTGCACACCAATGACGCGGTGGGCGCGATCACCCGTATGCGCGATATGAAGGTGGAGCCGTTTCTGCTCGCCTCGACGCTGCGTGCGGTGATTGCCCAGCGACTGGTGCGCAGGCTGTGCGAGCATTGCCGCACGCCGATCCAGGCGGATGGCAGCCTGGCCTCGCTGCTCGGCTTTGACAATGGCACGGTGGTCTATCGGGAAACGGGCTGCGAACATTGCAACCAGACCGGCTTCCAGGGCCGCATCGGCGTGTTCGAGGCGATCCGGATCGACGACACATTACGCAAGCTGATCAATGATGGTGGCGACGAGGCGCGAATCGCATCGCATGCGTTTCTCAAGCAACCCAATCTCGGATCGGCCGCCAGGGCCCTCGTTCGCGAGGGACTGACCACCGCCGAAGAAGGCATCAGGATATCCCGTCGCGAAAGCGAACCGACCCTGATTGGCTGAAATGATTTCATCGGATATCAGTCCGGTTCTCTTCCCATGAAGCGAAAGCGGCGTTACACTTCCGCATGACCGACAGTTCCTCCATGACCTATGCGCGCTATCTGGCGCTCGACACGCTGCTCGATGCGCAGCACCCGCGTTCCGATCTGGACGACGAGATGCTGTTCATCATCATTCACCAGACCAAGGAACTTTGGCTCAAGCAGATCATCCGGGAGATGCGCTTTGCCAAGCAGCAAATCGGATGTGACGCGCTGGTGCCGGCCTATAAGGCGCTGGCACGGGTCAGTCGCATCCAGGCGGTCATGACATTGAGCTGGGACGTATTGTCGACGATGACACCGAGCGATTATACGCGGTTCCGTCATGTGCTTGGGCCGAGCTCCGGTTTTCAGTCCGACCAGTTCCGTACCGTGGAATATATGCTCGGCCTCAAGGACAAGGCTTTTCTGAAATATCAGGACAGTCGGCCGGAAGCGCAGGCGGCGATGCAGGCAGCGCTGGACCAGCCGAGCATCTGGGATGATGCGATCGCGGCGCTGGCGAGGTCCGGTTTCGATATTGATCCGGACCTGCTGGCTCGTGATTTTGCGCAATCCCACCAACCGTCCGAACAGGTCGAGGCGGCCTTTCTGGAAGTCTATCGCAAGCCCGAACACTATTGGGACCTCTA
This sequence comes from Sphingorhabdus sp. SMR4y, assembly GCF_002218195.1. GTDB lineage: Bacteria > Pseudomonadota > Alphaproteobacteria > Sphingomonadales > Sphingomonadaceae > Parasphingorhabdus. The sequence continues at coordinate 3,238,835 of NZ_CP022336.1, forward strand.
TCAACTGGCGGAGAAGTTGGTTGATCTGGATGATGCGATGGCGACCTGGCGGCACAAGCATGTGCTGACCGTCGAGCGGATCATTGGTGGTAAAATGGGCACCGGCGGAACCGCGGGCGTGTCCTATTTGCAGAGCACATTGGGCAAGCGCGCCTTTCCCGAACTCTGGTCACTGCGCACCCAGTTATGAGCTGGAAACATCTGTTCTCCCGGTCTCTTGCCGGCAATCCGGATCGTCTTCACTTTGCCGCGCACAGTCATCATCTCTGGCCCGATGCCAGCTATGCCGGCCATCTGGCAGCGTGGCAGGACGCGGCCGTGCTGGCGGATCACAAGTGGGACAAGATCATGGGACCTGTCTGGTCCGAAGCACAGCAGCATGTTGCCGATGAACTGAAGCTACCCGATCCTTCGACCCTGTGCTTTGCGCCCAACACCCATGATTTTATCGTGCGTCTGTTGTCCGCGATTCCGGCGCGGCCTGTCAGGGTGCTCGCGACCGATGGCGAGTTTCACAGCTTTCGCCGGCAAATGGCCCGCTGGGTGGAAGCGGGAGATGTGGTACTGGAAACCGTTGCGCCAGAAGCGTTGCTCGAAACCGCCCGGTCTGGCGTGTTTGACCTGATATTCTTCAGTCATGTGCTGTTCAATTCCGGCACTATTATCTCCGTGCTGGACGAACTTGCAGCCCTTGCGCATCCGGAGGGGCCCTGGGTGGTAATCGACGGCTATCATGGCTTCATGGCGATCGAGACCGATCTGTCGCAAATAGCGGATCGGGTGTTTTATCTCTCCGGCGGCTACAAATATGCGATGGCGGGGGAAGGGGCCTGTTTCCTGCACGCGCCTCCCGGCTTTGCGGAGCGGCCTGCAGTGACCGGTTGGTATGCCGCCTTCGACGATCTGGCCTTGCCGCCGGGGGATGTTGGCTATGCGCCGGACGGGCGTCGTTTTCTCGGCAGCACTTTTGATCCCTCCGGACTGTACCGGTTCAACGCCGTGCAAAATATGCTGGCTGCCGAAGGGCTGACGACTGCGGTGATTTCAGACCATGTCGCGGCCTTGCAGACGCAGTTTATGGAGGACGCGCCGTTCGCCGGTTTTGAATTGCTCAACTCGCTTGGTGCCCCGCAGCACGCGCGCTTTCTCGCCTTTCGCGGGGAAATTGCCTCGGTGCTCCATGACAGGCTGGCCGAGCAGAATGTCGTGACAGATGTCCGGGGCGACGTTCTGCGGATCGGCTTCGGGCTTTATCAAGATCGGGACGATGTCGCGCGCTTGCTAAAAATAATAGAGCAGTTGGCCTGAACGATCTGCCGCTACGGCCTGTCGGCTTTGGCCCATTTTTTCAGCGGATTCCGTATTTTTACCACGGATTTTTCCGTTGACCTCAGCATATTCCGCAATAGGCTTAACCAGTCAATTAAATCCCTATTGCAAAGGACTGACCATGAGCATTTCCGTCGATATCCAGAATGATGTGGCGCTTATCACCCTGGACGACGGCAAGGCCAATGCCGTCAATTTTGAGCTGATGGAGGCGCTCAACGCCGCGCTCGACAAGGCCGAGGCGGATGCCAAGGCGATCGTTCTTGCTGGCCGCGAAGGGCGTTTCTCCGGCGGTTTTGATCTGGGCATGATGAGCAGCTTCACCCGTGACGATTCTGTCCGTCTGCTCGACCGGGCCTCGGAGTTGGTGTTGCGCCTCTATGGCGGGCCGCTTCCGATCGTCGGTGCCTGTACCGGCCATGCGATTGCCATGGGCGTCTTCCTGCTCATGTCCTGCGATACGCGGGTGGGGGCCGCTGGCGACTTCAAACTGGGCGCGAATGAATCGATCACCGGCATGACCCTGCCGGTCTTCGCGGTCGAGCTGGCGCGCGATCGGCTCAGTCCGTTGCACCAGACGCGGGCGATGATCCAGGCGTTCATCTATGATCCGAAAGGTGCAGTAGAGGCCGGTTATCTCGATCTGCTGGTCGAACCGGACAAGGTGGTCGGACAGGCGACCGCGATTGCGGGACAGCTCGCCAAGCTGCCGGGCCATGCCTATGCCTATCAGAAATCGGCGATGCGCAAGCCGGCGCTGGATGCAATCCGGGCCAGTATCGGCAATCATCCCAATTTGCGGAACTAGCTGCAGGCGGGCGCCTTAGCGGTGCTGGTCTATCAGGATCGGGTTGCCGTCGGGATCCGTTAGCATGATGCTGGCCGGCCCCTGTTCGCCTTCGGTCCGGCTGTCCAGTGTCACGCCCGCTTCCAGCAAGGATTTCTCGATGGCACGGACATCGTCAAAATCATCGAGATTTTGCGCAGACTGATCCCATCCGGGATTGAAAGTAAGCATATTCCTGGGAAACATGCCCTCGAACAGGCCGAGCGTGGTTTCGCCGTTTTTCAGGATCAGCCATTTCTGCTCCTGATCGCCGCCGAACTGAACAAATCCGAGCTTTTCATAGAACGCTCTGGATGCGGCGATATCCTTGACCGACAGGCTGATCGAAAAGGCTCCGAGTTTCATGGTCATTCTCCTTGTTTCAACTAATGGCGGGCGGGCAGGATTTTCGGGTTCTGCAGCAACGCAGCCGACAAGAACGCAATGATCAGGCCGACGGGAAAAATTTCCAGAAAGGTCATGGGCATGCGGATATAGACTTTCCCGTAATCAGAGCGCAACTTCTCCAGCGCTGCGGTTTCCTGGGCCAGTTTTTCCGCCGTCAGGCCCGCTGCCCGTTTTGTCTCGATCGCGCTGTTCACATAATTGTCGATGAATGCATAGCCGTTGCTCATCGAATAGAATTCCCAAACCACCGTATAGATCAGTGCTGCAATCACCGCGATAGCGAGACCCATGGCAAAGGCGGGCAGAAAGCGGATCACGCCACCCAGTTCCTGGTCGCGATAGCGCTTGATGCCGATGAATATCATCGACAGCGCGACCAGCATGGTCAGATAGCCGAACAGTTCGGAAGACAGAAAGCTGCCACCGTCGCTGACGATCAGACCCAGGATCATGGTGACGATGGTGATGGTCCCGGAAATCAATCCGTAGGTTAAAGCGATTTTCTGCATGATATCCTCTCCGTTGATGCGGCGGTTATGGCACCGGTGCCGGCTCTTGAAAATCACCCGGATGGGTGATTTGGCCCATATCACCCGTATATATCACGGTATCAGATGCAGCGACCTTGCTTCCTCGATCGCCCGGACACGGCCACTGACCTGAAGCTTTTCGTAGAGCCGGGCGATATGTGTTTTGACCGTATTGGGCGAGATATCGAGCGAACGCCCGATTTCCTTGTTGGACTGGCCGTTGGCCAACGCCTCGAGCACTTCCAGCTCCCGCCCCGATATGCCTAGTGATTTGAGCGCGGCCCTGTTTCGTTCAAATGGGCCGCTCGGCTTTGTCGCGGTCAACCTGTGTCCCACCCAGATGCCCAGCGACACAAAGGCCAGTGCGATCAGGACGATATAGATTTCCACCGAATAGGCCTTTGCGAAATATTGATATTGCAGCCACTCCAGCGCGAATGCGGCGACGGCCAATGCTGTGGCATAAAAGATCACGATCCGGATCGTCGGACGCGGCATGGTCACCCTGCAGCCTGCTCGCCAGAGGATTCGACATCCCGCCGCATGACCTTTCCGTAAATCCAGCCGATGCCGATCAAGGCGATGCCGAGACCGAGGAAGGAAATGATGCGCAATATCCCGTCGAGTTGATTGGCGTCAAACAGGAAGACCTTGAGCGTCACGACTGTCAGCAGCAACAGGCCGGCAATCCGCAGCAATATGTTGCCGGTCTGAATCCCGCGTGCCAGCCAGGCGATCGCGAGGACCAGCAAGCCGGCGCTGTAGAGATAGGTTTCGGAGGATGTGAACGGCGGGGTTGCGATATCACTGCCGTGAACCATTTGCCGGACGGTGACCATGACTGCGGCAATTGCCGCCAACAGACTACCGGCAGCCAAGATTCTCGGCATGTTGGTGAAACGCAGGCTGGCCGGATCGATGCGAGAAAACTGCCAGAGCCAGACGGCTGCCCCGGTATAATGCAGCGTTCCCAGGTTGGCGATCGGCGCTGTGCCGAGCAGCTGTTTGACCGCAGTGGGGCTCAGCAAGAGCAGGTCGAAATAGACAAAGCGGAACAATACCAACCCCGCCAGGGCCAGGCCGAGTGATCGCAATGCCGATAATTTGTCGGCCGGCCAGTCGCGCCACAGCAGCAACCAGCCGCCCAGCGCCAGAACATGGGTGAAGATCGCCCGTTCGGCAAAGCCAAAAGTGACAAAATCCTGAATGGGACCGATGGCGAGGGGTTGTTTCAACAGCAGATAGAGAAAGCCGCCGATAGCCGTGATCCCCATGACAGCCAGCAAGCGCCGGGATTTCGGCTGGAATATGTCGCGGAAAATTGCCACCACACCGAGCAGCAACAAGGCCGGGACCAGCAGTTCGACTATCATGTCCGATACCGCTGGCAACCCGCTGTAAAGATCGGTCTCTCCCGCGAGAGAGGCCAGCAGCGTGATGACCAGCTGATAGGCCGACACCAGCATCAGCAGGCCACCGAGCACGCCGCCCACGCCCGATTGTGCACCAATCATTGATCGTCCGCTATATTGCGCCCAGGCGGCCAGTGCAGCGGCTACCAGTCCGGCCATGATCGCGGCATAGGCATCGGTCGTCCACAGCCAGAGCGCCAGCAGAACGAGAGTTGCCGTCACGGCGGTGGCCAGCGGCATGAGCAGATCATGCGGTGCGTTCCTGGTCCGCCAGGCCATGACCCCATTGGGAATGGAGACGATGAGGCACAGTGCAGCCCATCTGCTGTCACTCCAGTCAAAATTGCCCGTGGTTGTAACAGCCAGCATTGCGGTCGGCGCCGCAATCGCACAAATGGCCCAGAGCCAGCCATCGTCTTTTCGCAAGGCCCAGACATGACCGGCAATGGTGAAGAGCAGCGCAAATCCGATCGCCGCCACTCCTTCGATCATCCCGGTCTTGCCGGTAGCAAAGGCCATTGCAACCATCGCCACCGACAGGGCCAGGGCGCCCGGTACCGAGGGTGTCATATTGCTGTCGCGCCACGCCAGAGCGATGCTGAACAGCGACAGAATTGCGAAGAATATCCAGCCCAGCAGGGTAAATTCGATCAGCGGCAGCAGCATCATCAACTGCACCAGACCGAGACCCAGCGGGATCGACTGGACAAGCGGCTTTGGCAGGCCGAAGCTGGTCCCGGTCCGGCTGATCGTCAGCACCCCGGCGATCGCCAGAATGGTGATGAACAGACCGACCAGATCCGCGTCTCCGGCCACACCCAGCATCAGCAATATCGTGGTCCAGATCGCGCCGCCGCCGGTCGCCAGCAACGCCAGCCACCCCCAGCCCCGATAGATGGCAAGCCCGAACACGCCGGCCATGAAGACCGCCAGGTAGATCAGCAACGGTGCTACGGATTCGGCACCAAGGCCAGCGACATAGGGGGCCGAAAAACCGCCAAGAAGCGCCATGATTGCAGTCGGCGGGCCGTGCTTCTGGGAGAGGAAGAATGCCAATAGTGTCACTGTTACTATGCCGACCAGCGCCCCGGTCAGGCCGAGCAGTCCGTATAGTTCGCTGGCCATGTAGAGTGTGGCGTAGAGCACTGCGACGCCCGCGCCGCTGATCGAATGGCCGATGCGCGCATCATCGGAGAATATCTGTCCAAATTTCGGAATACGGCTGCCAAATTCACTGAGTCCGATCAGCAGCAGGCCGAAGAGCGCTGCCGTGATGCAGCGCGCCGCCGGACCGAACAACCCGGCCTCGATCGAGAACCGGACCAGGAAAAATCCGGCAAATATCAGGGCAATGCCGCCAATCCAGATCGGCAGCTTGCCGCCAATCAAGTCTTCGAAACGCTTGGCCGCGCCGGGGCTATGGATAAAATTTTCCTGCTCAACTTCTTCGGGCTCTGGAGCCATCCGGGTCGCGAACATCTGATCGGCCGGACCGGGTCGGGAAGCGTCTGCGGTTTCCGGTTTGGGCTGTGCTTCGGTCACCGGCTCGGCCAGCGTTGGTTCTGCCTGCGACCGCTTGTTCGCCAGACCGTTCCGCTCTGGTGAGGCAGGGTCTCCCGGCCGCTTTTGTCCGGTTGCGAGTTGATCGCGGAGCCCGGAAAGCTGATAGTCGAGGTTGGATATTTCTGTTTGCAACGCGGCAATGGTTTTGCGCAGCCCGGAAACGAGAACGAACAGGACAATGAGCCCGACCCATGCAAAAAAATCCAGCATTGTCTATTTCCCGCCCAGTAGATATTTCTGCCAGAATAGCAGGCTCGCCCAGAACTGATAGTCGGCATTGGCTTTCTTGCGGAAGCCGTGACCCTCATTCTCGGCCAGCAGATGCCATGCCGGACGGTTGTTGGCGCGGACGGCGGTGACGATCTGGTCGGCTTCGCTGGCCGGGACGCGCGGATCATTGGCGCCGGTGACCACCATCAGCGGGATATTGATCTCGCTGGCGCGGAGCAGCGGGCTGATTTCTTCGAGTTTAGCACGCTGTTCGGGGATGCGCTCGTCGCCATATTCGACCCGCCTGAGATCGCGACGATAGGCCTGTGTATTTTCCAGAAATGTGACAAAACTGGAAATGCCGACAACTTCCAGACCGGCTTTCAGCTTCCTGCCGTAGCGCAGCATCGAGGCGAGGGTCATATAGCCGCCATAGCTGCCACCGGTCACGGCTATACGATTGCGGTCGATCCGTTTGTCCTTGCGCAGATGGTCGAGGAACGCCCCGATATCGAGCACGCTATTCTCCCGCCGCCAGGGACCGTTATCCAGCGCGACAAATCTTTTGCCAAAGCCGGTAGACCCTCGCACATTGGGATAGAAAATCGCGACCCCCAGTTCGTTGACCAGATAATTGCTGCGGCCCAGAAAGCGCGGTGTCGCCTGACCCTCCGGACCGCCGTGGATATTGATGATCAGGGGCCGCTTGCCCTTGTGCCGCGCCGGATCCGGGCGATAAAGAAAGCCGGACATTTTCTCGCCGTCGAAACTTTCTATCTCGACCAGTTGCGGTGCGACATTGTCGGCGCTGTCGAGCCCGCCGGTCTCGCTCCTCGTCCAGCGGGTCACCGCCAGCGTGTCCGGGTTGATGCTGTAAGCGTCAATGCCCGTACGGTTGCTGTTCAGCGTAAGACCCAGATCGCCCCAGGGAGCGAATTTGACGCCGTTGATCACACCGTCGGGCAGGCCCTCGACAGCCCGGATTTCGCCGCTTTGCATGTCGTAGAATTTCAGCAGGGAGCGGCCGGCCCGATTGACTTCAAAGGCGATCCAGCGGCCGTCCTTGCTGATATCGAAATCGGTAATATCCCAGATTTTCTCGTCTATCACCGGTTCGAACAACGACGTTTCCAGATTGACGAAGCCGAGCCTCTTGACGTCGCTGCCATCATCGGACGCCGCCCAGAGCCGGCCGTCAGGCGCGAATTTCAGCCCGTGATAGGCGACCGGCTTGTCGCTCTCGGTCAGTTTGCGCGACGTCCCGAGGGCGATATCGACCAGATAGAGCTGATTGTCCGTGACCGACACATAGTTGAACACCAGCAACTGCTTGTCATCCGGGGAAAAATCGATCGGAAACCAGCCGCCGCCGGTCGAGGCGATCAGCATCTTTGAGCCTTCCGGGCGGGACGGATCCATCAGATAGATATCATTATACAGTCCGGTGCGCTTGTTCGAGCCGAAGGCCAGCAATTTTCCGCTGCTTGACCAGGGGCCGAGAGTATTGCGGCTCTTGCCGTCGGTGAGCATTCTGGGCTGGCCCTGTTCGAGCGCGAATATCTGGTTGACTTCATTGCCGCCGCTGTCCTTCTCGAACAGCAGGGCCGAGCCGTCGGGCGCGTAGCGGGCCGAGCTTACCGGTTCGCCGGCAAAGGTCAGTTGCTCGCGCAGGCCCATCGGAGCGGCGACGCGGTGCAACTGGCTGGTGTCGGCAAACCGGGTGGAGATCAGCATGGCCCGGCTTTTCGGGTCCCAATCGACAAAACTGGCCGTGCGATATTCCATATAGGGTCGGGTCTGGTCGACGATTTCCTGCGGGATGTCAGGGACTTGGTCGGCGACCAGCGCGGCCGGGCGAGGGGCGATGTCACCCGCTTGCGCGACCGCAGGAGCAGCGGCAAATACCGATAATATAAGGCCAATCCGCCAGACCGGTTCAAAACGCATTTCGCAAGCCCCCCGTGTTTCTTTCGGCAAGCTTATGGACGAATGGTAGCAAAAGCAATTAGGGGTGGGGGATGTTCGATGGAAATTCTCCCTTTGTCCTGCTCGACGATGCCCGGGCCTGTGATGCCGCGCCAGCGCGGCTTTACCGCGATCCGGTGGACATCGTCCGGGCCGACAAAATGGAAGATTTGGAAGCATGTTTTGCCGCTTTGACGCGGGCGCGATTGGCGGGGCAGCATGTGGCGGGCTATCTTTCCTACGAAGCGGGACTGGCGCTGGAAGGGCGATTGCAGGGGAAAATACCCGAAAATCTGCCCGCGCCCTTATTATGGTTTGGAATATTCAAGAATTACATACAGTTAGCCCCTGAAGCTGTGGCAGAATCTCTGCCCGACCGCAATGGCGCCTGGCTGGGACAACTGGAACCGGCGATCTCGCGCACCGCCTATGAGGCGGCGTTCAAAAAGGTGCAAAATTATATCCTTTCCGGCGATATCTATCAGGCAAACCTCACTTTTCGCGCAGAAATGGACTTTTCCGGGCATCCTCTGGCGCTTTATGCCGCGATCCGCGACCGCGCGCAGGCCGGCTATGGCGGCGTCGTCCATGACGGGGCCAACTGGATGCTGTCCTTCTCGCCGGAACTCTTCTTCGCGCTGAAGGACGGGCGGATCACCGCCAAGCCGATGAAGGGCACCGCCGCCCGCCTGGCTGACTCCGAAGCCGACGCCCAGGTGCAGGCGCAATTGCATGGCGACCCGAAGCAGCGGTCGGAGAATCTGATGATCGTCGACCTGCTGCGCAACGACCTGTCGCGAGTGGCCCGGCGCGGCAGCGTCGCGGTGCCGCATCTGTTCCAGATCGAGAGCTATCCGACCATCCACCAGATGACCTCGACCGTTACTGCGCAGCTCAGAGACGGCCTCGATGCGGTCGATGTGATCCGGCAGATTTTCCCCTGCGGCTCGATCACCGGTGCCCCGAAAATCCGCGCGATGGAGATTATCGACGAGCTGGAAAGCGCCGCCGGCGGCACGGCCGGCGAGCACGGTCCGCGCGGCATTTACTGTGGCTCGATCGGCCGGATCGACGCGGCGGATGCGCAGGGCCGTTCCGACGCCGCCTTCAATGTCGCGATCCGCACTTTCTTCCTCAAATCGGGCAAAGAAAGGCTTTCCATCGGCCTCGGCTCTGGCATAGTGGCGGACTCGGATGGGGAAGACGAGTGGCGGGAATGCCTCGCCAAGGGGAGATTTGCGAAAGTGGATGCCAATGCAGGGGGCAATGCCGGAGGCAATATCGGGGCCGACAGTGGCCGCGGCCATCGCGTCGACCTGATCGAGACCATGGCCTTTGATCCGGCCAGTGGCATCGCCCGGCTGGAAGCGCATCTCGAGCGGATGAAGACCAGCGCCGCCACCCTGCAATTCGAATTCGACCGCCACGCCGCGCGCAACGCGATCCAGGCGATCACCTTTCACCAGGAAAGCCCCGCCATGGTCCGCCTGCACCTCGGCCCGTCCGGGGCGCTGGCGATCGAGCTGAAGCCGATGCCCGAACCACAGGACGGGCCGGTGCAATGCCAGCTGGTGCCGATGCAGGCCGATCCCCGGGATTTCCGCCTGCACCACAAGACCAGCGACCGGCGGGTTTATGCGGTCGAGGGTTTAGGCGAGGGCGTCCACCCGATTTTCGTCGATGGCGAGGGTTTCGTCACCGAGGGCGCGATCTGGAATGTCTTTGTCGAGCGCGACGGGCTGTTGCTGACGCCGAGGCTGGAACGCGGCGTGCTGCCGGGCGTGCTGCGCGCGGAGCTGCTGGAGAGCGGGCAGGCGGTCGAGGCGGACCTGACTGCGGAGGATATGGCGGGCGGGTTTCTGGTGGGGAATAGTGTTCGGGGGTTGGTGCAGGCCGTAGTCACCGATTGACTTTCTGCCAAAATTGTGTATATAAATACACATGGAGCGGAGCAGCAAGCAGATCATCCGGCGGCTCCGCAAGGAGGGCTTTGAACTGGTTTCAATCAGAGGCTCTCACCATAAATATCGTAAGGATGATCGTATCATCATTGTCCCGCATCCCAAGAAAGACCTGCCCGTCGGGACGGCGCGCAGCATCGCCCGGATGGCGGGATGGATTTGAAAGGCCCAGCCCATGTTCTATTTTGCCGTCGTGCATAAGGATGAAGACAGCGCTTTCGGAATTTCCTTTCCGGATGTGCCCGGCTGCTTTTCCGCGGCGGACGAGGAAGGCGATATTATCGCCAATGCAATCGAGGCGCTGTCACTCTATTTTGAGGATGAAGAGATGGTCCCCGCCAGCCCGATCGGCGCAATCCAGAAATCAGCCGCCGAGGATCTGAAGCAGGGCGCGTTTCTGGTGCAGATCCCCTATCTGCAGCGCACCGGCCGGACCGGTCGCTATAATGTCTCGCTCGACACCGGCGTCGTCAAAATGATCGACAGCGCCGCCCGCACCCGAAAAATGACCCGCAGCGCCTTTCTGGAGGATGCGGCGTTGAAGGAGATTGGGGTGGGGTGAGGGGGGCTCTCGACTCGGACAGGAGTGTATTGACGCGGTAACTCCGGTGCGTTGCCGAGTGTGCTGCGGGCGGAATCGCTGGAGAGAGGGCAGGTGGGTTTTTTGTGGGGAATAGTGTTCGGGGGTTGGTTGAGGCGATCTGTTAAATCGCGCCCGATATCCAATGAACAGCCCGTTGTTATAATTCATTATATTTTGCTTGCCAGTTTGTTATAATTCATTATATTCATGCAATGAAGACGATTAGCTACACAGCGCAAGCGGATCGTGCATTGGCCAGGATGCCGAAAAGGCAAGCGGACGCTGTGGAAGCCAAAATCGAGCAATATGCCCGGGATCCGGAAAGCCTCTCGGCACAGGTCAAGTCGCTGCAGGGCACGGATGCCTTGCGCCTGCGCGTCGGTAATTACCGGGTCATATTTAACGAGGATCTGGTTGTGCTGAACGTCCTCGACATCGGGCACCGCAAGGCCATTTACAAAAGAGGCTGAGCATTACGGGCGCGATTGCACAAAACAGGATCTGGCTGGCAATGGCCAGCAGAATGGAATTGAAAAATGGAACTTGAGCCGAAATTTGAAACAAGCGGGGACGGGATCGAAACCGTGACGCTGACCCGTGCCGAGTTCGACTGGCTTGTCGAGCAGGCGGAGGATGCGGCCGATCTTGCGGCGGCCTATGAAGGCCTCAAATCGCTGCAGAATGACGGGGCCATCCCGGCCGAGGTGGCGCGCGCGGTTCGTGATGGCAAACATCCGATTGCAGCCGCCCGCGCCTATTGCGGGATGACCCAGACCGATCTGGCGGCAGCAATTGGCATGACGCAGCCCGCCATCGCCCGCCTTGAGGCGTCTCCTCCCGGCACCGGTCGAACGGACACCATCAATGCGATCACCAAGGCGCTGGCCTTGCCCCGCTGGCTGTTTGAATCGCGCAGTAATGACAATGCGGGGAAGCAACAGGGGCGGGAAACGGATGACGCCAGCGCCGATCCGGTTGCGGGCGGAATATGGCGCGCGGGGCCAGGGACGAATGCCGATGCGAGTCCGTCGATGGTCAGAGAGAGGGAAGCGGGGACGTTTATTTCCGAACGGTCCGGCAAAACCGCAGGGAAGCGTGACAAGCCGACAAAAAGCAAACGTGTATAAGGATCAAGACAGAGCTTTCGGAATTTCCTTTGAAATTACGGTGACGCTGCACTCAATTCAAATTTCGGCCAGCCATTCTGTCGCTCCAGCGCAGGGCACAGGCGTCGTAAGCTTGCCCGAAGCTTTTTTAGCCGAGCGGCCTAGCCCGACAATCCGGCGTGCACCCTATTATGGTCTGGATCCCGGCCTTCGCCGGGATGACGGTCTTGCCGGGTGAACGGGGCGGGCGGGCACGCGGCGGACTGCTGAATGGCCGCGCGGCGGATCGCTGGACTTCTGCTGCATCGAATTGCTTTATTTAACTAAATCGTGAAAAATAGTTTCACTAATTGACGATCTCTCACCTAAGAGATGGGTTCGAATCACTTAATTGGGGGGTCCAATAATGAAGACGTTTTTACTGGTGGCTACGGCTGCCTTGAGTTTTTCTGCAGCACAAGCCTTTGCTCAGGAAGCGGCGCCAGGAGAAGCTGTCGCTCCGGTTGCGGAGCCGGCACCTGCCGCCGTGGCCCCTATTCCCGAACTGGTGACCCAGAACGCCATTTTGCGCGCCGGCACGCCGATCACGCTTCGCTTGATGGAAGAAGTGACGACCAAGAAAAAGATGGCCCGGGTCGGTCAACGCGTGCGCATGGAAGTCGCCGCGCCGGTCTACGTCAATGACGTCGTTGTCATCCCTGCCGGTTCGCCGGCTGAAGCGGAGCTGACGAGCGTTCGCAACAAGGGCATGTGGGGCAAGTCGGGCAAGCTGGAAGCGCGTGCCCTGTTCGCCCGGGTCAACGGGCGGCAAATCCGCCTGACCGGTGCCTTTGACGACAAGGGTGTGACGGGAACGGCCGGCGTGGTTGGCGCGATCGCGCTGGTCCCGATTGCCGGCTTTTTCATGACAGGAACCAGTGCCGTTTTCCCGATGGGTGGCGAAGTGCCGGCCTTTATCGACGAAGATGTGGAACTGGCTATTCAGGCAAAGAAACCAGCGCCACTAACGGTTGAAACGCCGGGGGCTCCACTGGCCATTGAGGCCGATGCGGCCGAAACGAGCGTAGCCGCGCCGGAGTAATTGCCAATAGAATGGCTGTGACAGCGCGCTTTGAATCCGGCCCTGCCCGGATGTATCGCGCGCCCTGTCACCGCCATTCCTCTTTCACCAATCTATCCTGCCCCGGCTGGCCCATTACTGCTTGCATCGCACCCCGCATTTCGCCAACGGACAATCATGACTGATTCCCTCCGTCGCATGACAAAACCGGCGCCAGGCCGCGTGGTAATCTGGGGCGGTGTCGTCCTGCTTCTGGCCTATGCGGCGATAGTGCTGTGGGCGCGCTATGATCCCGCTCTGATCGGCCAGCTCCGGTTCCTCCCCGGCATCGGGGCGCTGGCGGCGGTGATTGCCAATACGTCGGGCACCGGTGGCGGGGTGGTGTTTGTGCCGGTGTTCAACGGGCTGCGCGAGCATGGCGTGATGACGCTCGATCCGCTGCGGGTGACCGCGGCGTCGATGGGGATCCAGTGTTTCGGCATGACCATTGGCGGACTGCGCTGGACTGACCGGCTGCTGCATCAGCCGGCAGCGGCGGCTTCGGCATCGGCGGGGGACGCTGCCGTGCGGCCGCGCGATTTTCTGCTGGTGATCCTGGCGGTGCTGGCAGTGGCGCTGCCGGCGATGCTGGCGATGCAGCGGCTGACGATGGTCGACGGACAGATGATCCTGCTCGGCTACAAGATATTCTCGATCTTTCTCGGCCTTGCGCTGATCATCACCACCTGGACGATCAACCACAAACGGCCGGAGCGGGCGCGGCTGGAGCGGATCGATATTGCCATGCTGCTGCTGATCGCCATTCCCGGTGGCGCGCTGACCGCGCTGTTTTCGGTCGGCGTCGGCGAGCTGGTCGCGCTCTATCTGTTCATCCGCCATTATCCGGTGCTGCTGTGCACCGGCACCGCCTGCGTGATTTCCTCGATCAGCGTGCTGGTTGGCAGCATCTGGCATATCGAGAGCGGGACGATGCCATGGGAGATCGTGCTGCTGGCCGGGCCGGGCGCGGTGCTCGGCGCCTTTCTCGCCCGCCCGATTGCGCTGTGGCTGGGCGCGAAACGGCTGAAGACGCTGGACGGGACCTGGATCGTGCTGTCGGCGGTCTATCTGATCGTGCTCAACTGGGTCTATTGAACGGGGTGTCGCGAGCGGGCCGCGGATGATGCGGCCTGCTCGCTTGCGCATGGCGAGGCCGGACCGCTCGCGCCGATAATTGCCTCTGCAAGGGGAACCGAATATCGCGGCCAGAGTTTTTCGCTCATGATCCACGAACCCTCGCTCCGCATTCCCAGTCTGGTCTATAGCAGCGACGAGCAGCCGGGCATCTCGCGGGTTCGGCGGGGGCGGGGGTTCCAGTATTTCTTGCCCGACCGGAGCCACTTGAAATGCCGCATCGAACTGGCGCGGATCAAGGCGCTGGGAGTGCCGCCGGCCTACAAGAATGTCTGGATCTGTCCGCAGGCCAATGGCCATATCCAGGCGACCGGCTATGATGATGCGGCGCGCAAGCAATATCGCTATCATGACGACTGGCGGGAGTTTCGTGACCGGCAGAAGTTCGATCAACTGGCCCAATTTGCCACGGTGCTGCCGCGGATCCGGCGCAAGGTGAACGCGCTGCTCCAGCCCGATGGCGCGGCCGATGAAGGGCCGGGCAAGGCGGTGGCGCTTGCCGCGCTGGTGCGGCTGATCGACCGGACCGCGATCCGGGTCGGCGGCAGCTCGCGGATGAGCAAGGGGGCAACCACGCTCGATGGCGGCAATGTCCGTTATGAGGAGGACCGGCTGCGGCTGCGCTATCGTGCCAAGGGCGGGAAGAAGGTGAGCTGCAGCCTGCGCGACAGTCGGCTGCAAAAGATATTGGAGCAGATCGACGACCTGCCCGGCAAGCGCCTGTTCCAATATGTCGGCGTGGACGGGGCGGTGCATCCGCTCGACAGCGGCGACGTCAATGACTGGCTGAAGACAGTGTCCGGAATGGACAGTCTGAGCGCCAAGATGTTCCGCACCTGGCACGGCAGCGTTGCCGCGCTCGAGGCGGTCACGGCGGAGGACAAGCCGACGATCAAACAGGCCAGCGAAGCCGCCGCCGCAGCCCTGCGCAACACGCCGGCGATCTGCCGCAAGAGCTATGTCCATCCGGCGGTGTTCGAGCTGATCGGCCTGGCGGCGGACGAGCGCCTGGCGATGATCGAGGGCAGGGCGGCGCAGATCAGCGGCCTGCGGGTGGGCGAGAACCGATTCGCCGGGTTGATTGGCGGGGCATGATCCCGGTCCGCCGCGGCGAGATTGCCGCTCCGTCCATCCGTGCAAAAAAGCCGATATTCTCCGGAACGATTGGCCGGGTCGTCCGTAGATTCCCTGTAACCGCAAGGCAATGGCCCTCCCCCTGATACGGGCTGCCGCGCGGCTATCCCCGACAAGGGGCCCTGAAACCTAGAGGAGAGAAACATGATGTTACAGGATGAGAAAAACCACAGCGTGATTGGCAGCGACCGCGTCGACGGAACCGCTGTCTATGGTGCGGACCAGGACAAGATCGGATCGGTCGACAAGCTGCTGATCGACAAGCGCGGCGGCAATGTCACCGATGTGATCATTTCGGCCGGCGGCTTTCTTGGCATCGGCGACGAGAAGCACAGCATTCCGTGGTCGAAGCTGGATTATGACACCGAGCTCGACGGCTACCGGATCGATGTGACCAAGGATCAGCTGATGGACGCGCCGCGCTTCGGCAGCAACGAGCCCGATCGCGCCTATGACCGGGAATATCAGTCCAGCGTCTATAATTACTGGACGGTGACGCCTTACTGGTAGGCATAGCCAGGCCATAGCGGTACAGGACAAAGCCGGGCGAAAGCGATTTCGCTCGGCTTTTTTTGACTCTTGTCGGATAGGAGCAGAATGCCACCAGGCTGCTCTCGGCCGGTCCGGGACCGTCCCGCCCGCGATCTAGATCGCGGCGGCCATGTAGCTGGCCTGATTGATCGCCGCTTTCGCGTCCAGCTCCATCGCTTCAAACGCGCCGCCGACAAGTTCGGACGAAATGCCCGCTTGCTGAAGATCATCATGCAGCTCGCGCAATGGATCCTGTCCGGCGCAGATGATGATCGTGTCGGCCTCCAGCAAAACGGGCTGGCCGCCTTGCAGGATATGCAATCCCTGATCATCAATTTTCACATATTCGACGCCGTTCATCATGCCGACCCCGCGCCGCGTGAGGGTGATGCGATGGGTCCAGCCGGTGGTCTTGCCCAGACCCGCGCCGACCCGGCTGTCCTTGCGCTGCAACAGGGTGATTTCCCGATCGGACTTCACCACCTGGGGCTCTACGCCGGTGACGCCGCCACGGGGATGGTTCTCAAAATCCACGCCCCATTCCGCGGCAAAGAGATCGCGGTCGAGCGCGCTGGAAACGCCGGCATGGCTGATCAGTTCGGAGACGTCGAAGCCAATGCCGCCGGCGCCGATGATAGCAACCTTTTTGCCCACCGGTTTGTTGCCCCTGATCACATCGATATAGCTGACGACCTTTTCGTGATCGATACCCTCGATATCGGGCGTGCGTGGCTTGATGCCGGTCGAGACAATGACATGGTCAAAGCCTTCGGCCTGCAGCCCGGCGACGTCTGCTTTCGTGTTGAGCCGCAAGTCTATGCCATGCACCGCGATCATGCGGTTATAATAGCGCAGGGTCTCGTAAAATTCTTCTTTGCCGGGAATGGTTTTCGCCAGATTAAACTGGCCACCAATTTCGGAGGCGGCCTCGAACAAGGTCACGACATGGCCGCGCTGGGCCGCGACCGTGGCATAGGCGAGGCCGGCCGGTCCGGCACCAACCACCGCGATCCGCTTGGCTTCGGTGACCGGCTCGTAATTCAGGATGGTTTCGTGGCAGGCGCGGGGATTGACCAGACAGGTGGTCAATTTGCCCATGAACGTATGATCCAGACAGGCCTGGTTGCAGGCGATACAGGTGTTGATCTCGTCCTCGCGGCCTTCGATCGCCTTGCGCATGAATTCGCTGTCGGCGAGCAGCGGCCGGGCCATGGAGACCAGGTCAGCGTCGCCGCGGGCCAGAACTTCTTCCGCAACGTCGGGCATATTGATCCGGTTGGAGGTGATCATTGGCACGCCGAGTTCCTTGCGCAACCGGCCGGTCACCGAGGTAAAGGCGGCGCGGGGCACCATGGTCGCAATCGTCGGGACGGCGCTCTCGTGCCAGGTAAAATGGGTGGATATAATCGTAACGCCGGCTTTCTCCAAAGCCTTGCCGAGCATGACGATCTCATCCCAGCTCATGCCGCCGTCGAGCATATCCATTGCCGCGATCCGGAAGATGAGGATGAAATCCGGGCCGACCGCTTTCCGTGTCTGCTCGACAATCTCGATGGCAAACCGCATCATATTCTCGAACGATCCGCCATATTCATCTTCGCGCAAATTGGTTTTGCGCACCAGAAAGGTCGATATCAGATAGCCGGCTGAACCAATGATCTCGACGCCGTCATAGCCCGCTTTCTGCGCCATCAGCGCACAATTTACATGATCGTCGATCTGCTTCTGGATGCCGGCCTTGTCGAGCTCGTTGGGGGGATGTCTGGCAATCCGGGATCGCACAGCCGACGGCGCGACCATATCCCTGTTGTTGGCGAGCGGGCCGGGGTGCAGGATCTGCATGCATATTTTCACATCTTCGGCTGCATCGTGCACGGCGTCCGTGACCAACCGGTGCTTGGCGGCTTCTTCATCGCTGGACATTATGGCCCCGCCCATCGAGGCTTCGGCATTGGGAGCAATCCCGCCGGTGATAATCATGCCGATGTTGTTCGCGGCCCGCTCGGCAAAATAGGCGGCCATTCGCTCGAACCCGCCATCCATCTCTTCCAGACCGGTATGCATGGAGCCCATGATGGAGCGATTTTTTATGGTGGTGAAGCCGAGATCGAGCGGCTCGAGCAATTTTGGATAGTTCATCCGGCTGCTCTAGCAGCATTTTCGCGCGATCACATTAATCAATCTGTTAAATATGAGTGTCCGAGAGCATGTCTTCGAGCACAGGGAGCAGATGTTCCGGACCGAGCGCAGCGCCCGGGGGCGATCAAGACCTAGTCGTCGCCTTGCACTTTTTCAGGCAGGCCGTCGTGATCGGTGCTGGCATAATCCTCCAGCTCGTCTTCGCTCATGCTGTCATACATGTCCTTGGACGCGCCCTTGAGGTCGCCGACCTTGGTTTCGCCGCGCTTGGCGGACAGGGCCGCTCCGGCGGCGCGTTGCTGGGCTTTCGATTGGGCTGGCATGATCTATCTCCTTTGCTTGTCGGTGGTGGATGGGGGCGGGCCCGGTCAGGATGGCGGCTTTCCGCTTTCTTCGCCCGGGTCCCAGTGCGAGGTGAAGGGCGCGCTGGTGATCAGCACGGTGAGGATGACAGCTGTGATGATCGCCGCTAGCCAGATTTCGCCGAAACCGCAGATCAGCCCGATCGCGCCCGCTGCCCAGATCGAAGCGGCGGAGCCCGCGCCCTGAACGAAGCTGCCCTCGCGGAACATCGCCCCGGCGCCGAGAAAGCCGATCCCGGTGATCACGCCTTCAAAGACGCGGCTGGGGTCTATATCGCTTTGCGGATCGCGGGTCGATTCGAGCAATTCCATCGCGCCGATCGCCAGCGCGCAGGCGGCAATGGAAATGATCACGAAAGGGCGGAAGTCGATCGGTTTGCGGCGGATAAACCGCTCGAGGCCGATCAGGAAGGGCAGAAGGGTGGAGGCGGCGAGCCGCCATAGCGCCTCTGACCAGGCTATTGTATCAGGTCCGGCTAATATGTCTGTCATGGCAAGGAAACGCGCGGGTCGGGGAATTGTTGCGCCGCCGCGGCAAGAAAAAGCGGGGGCCGCGACAGGCGGGAACAAAGCGACGTCAGGACCGGCGGATCAGGCCGGTGCGCGCTCTCTTCCATGCCGCCGCGGCCCCCGCGGGACTGCATCGGGACGGGGCTGTTCGCGCCTAGAGCGCAACCCGGGCGTGGTCGCCCATTTCCTCGCCGTCCATGGTCATGCCGGTCATCATCTTGAACATGCCGACGACACCGGGGTCGGACTCCCAGATTTCCGCGTCGCGCAGGTCAAGCCGCAGCATCAGCAGGTTGGGATCCTGCCGACCCTGATCGTACCAGGCCTCGACCGGCTTGCTCCAGTGCTTGTCGATGATCGCGGAGCTGGTTTCCTCGGTCAGATTGCCGGCCACGCAGGCGAACAGGTCATGTCCCTTGGAGACAAATTGCATCATCGCCGGGCCGCCCTGGGCCAGCCGGTTGTCGCGGGTGGTGAAGAACCAGATGGCGCTGTTGGCGTCCTTGTCGAGCTGCGCGCGCATCGGGATGCTGTGCTTCCTCTCATTATCGAGAGCCAGCATCACGAAAGGGCTGTCGGCGATCGACTCCCAGAATTCCTCGCGGATCTCGTCACGGTCGATTGTATCGTTCATATCGGTGTTGCTCATGGTCTGTTTCCTTTTCTGCTTCACTTAACCAACGCGCAGGGTGGATAAAGTTTCAAAAAATTGGGAAAATTCTCGTGGTTTTCTGGCGTGGTGGTCCGGATCGCCCGCGGAGTCGTGCAGGAACCCGCGCGCCTCCTGTGCTTCCCATCACAAGTCCGGTTGCGGCGACGGCGCATTGAGATTAGGCACGCTGCATAATTCTTTGCACAAGGACGCATCATGACCGATCATCTGGAAAACCCGCAGCTTGAAACCATGGCCGTTCACGCCGGCACCGAACCGGATCCGACGACCAAGGCGCGGATCACGCCGATCTACCAGACCGCTTCCTATGTGTTCGATGATGTCGATCATGCGGCCGACCTGTTCAATCTGGATGCGTTCGGCAATATCTATACCCGCATCATGAACCCGACCAACGGCGCGCTGGAAGGCAAGATTGCGGCGATGGAAGGCGGCATCGGGGCGCTGGCAGTGGGCTCGGGCCACGCGGCGCAGATCATCGCCTTTCACGTGCTGATGGACCCCGGCGCGCATATTGTCGCGGCGAAGAAACTCTATGGTGGCTCGCTCAACCAGCTCGCCCATTCGGTCAAGAAATTCGGCTGGAAGGTCAGCTTTGTCGACGCGGACAATATGGACGAGGTAAAGGGCGCGATCACCGACGATACGCGCTGCATCTTCATCGAGAGTCTCGCCAATCCCGGCGGCGTGGTGCAGGATATCGCAGCGATCGCAGACATCGCCCATGAAGCGGGCATCCCGCTGATTGTCGACAATACGATGGCGTCGCCAATGCTCTGTCGTCCGATCGAGCATGGCGCGGATATTGTCGTCGAAAGCGGCACGAAATTTCTCGGCGGCCATGGCAACAGCGTCGCCGGTCTAATCATCGACAGCGGCAAGTTCGACTGGACCAAGAGCGAGAAATTCGCCTTCCTCAACCAGCCCAACCCGTCCTATCATGGCAAGGTCTTCACCGAAGCCTTTGGCGAAATGGCCTTCATCCTCGCGGCGCGCGCGCTGTCGCTGCGCGATCTGGGACCGGCGCTGGCGCCGCAGAACGCTTTCTATATCTTGACCGGCATGGAAACGCTGGCGCTGCGGATGGAGAGGCATTGCGACAATGCCCTGAAAATGGCGGAATGGTTGCAGGGACGCGACGAGGTGAGCTGGGTGTCCTATGCCGGACTGCCCGACAATGAATATCACGCGCTGGCGCAGAAATATCTCGGCGGCAAGGGCGGGGCGGTATTCACATTCGGCCTGAAAGGCGGCTATGAGGCGGGCACGAAACTGGTATCGGCGGTCAAGCTGTTCAGCCATCTCGCGAATATCGGTGATACCAGATCCCTGATCATCCATCCCGCCTCGACGACGCACAGCCAGCTTTCGGGCGATGAACTGGTCGCCGCCGGTGCCGGGCCGGATGTGGTGCGTATCTCGGTCGGGATCGAACATATCGACGATATAATCGCCGACATGCAGCAGGCGCTGGAGTCGCTCTGATGGCCGATGGCGCGGGCGATTATGTCTATGACGAGGAAACGGGCGAATGGCTCAGTCCGGAAGATGCTGCGGCAAAGGCGGCGGGACCTGAGGTGGTCGATGCGGTCGGCAATGTGCTGGCCGATGGCGATGCCGTTACCCTGATCAAGGATCTCAAGGTCAAGGGCGCAGGGCAGACGCTGAAGCGCGGCACCCTGATCAAGTCTATCCGACTAACGGGTGACGCGCAGGAGATTGATTG
This sequence comes from Sphingorhabdus sp. SMR4y, assembly GCF_002218195.1. Taxonomy (GTDB): domain Bacteria; phylum Pseudomonadota; class Alphaproteobacteria; order Sphingomonadales; family Sphingomonadaceae; genus Parasphingorhabdus. The sequence goes on from NZ_CP022336.1 coordinate 3,260,036, forward strand.
CAGATATGAAGGGATCAAGGGACTGGTCCTGCGAGCAGAATTTGTGAAAAAACGGACCTGACCGATTCTCCCTGTTGCAGTGCAGCACCAATGATATTAGGCAGTTTCGCGTATTCCTTGAGACAGGACCTTCCATGACCATTATTTCCAAAGCACTCGGACGTATCCAACCTTCTGCCACGCTTGCGATGACCGCCAAGGTTACCGAGTTGAAGTCGCAAGGTATTGATGTGATTGGCCTGTCGGCCGGCGAACCCGATTTCGACACGCCCGACTTTGTCAAGGAAGCCGCGATCCAGGCGATCCGCGACGGTGATACAAACTATACGACGGTGGATGGCACGGCTGCGCTGAAGCAGGCGATTATCGCGAAGTTCGAGCGCGACAACGGCCTGACCTATACCGCGAAGCAGATCACTGCCAATAATGGCGGCAAGCACACCCTGTTCAACGCGCTGGTCGCGACACTGGACGAAGGGGACGAGGTGATCATTCCGGCGCCTTATTGGGTCAGCTATCCGGATATCGTCAATTTCGCCGGCGGTACGCCTGTGATTATCGAGGCCGGCGCGGATCAGAATTACAAGATCACGCCCGAACAGCTGGAAGCCGCGATCACGCCAAAGACCAAATGGCTGATCCTCAACTCGCCGTCCAACCCGAGCGGTGCCGCCTATAGCGCCGACGAACTCAAGGCACTGGGCGGGGCACTGGCTTCGCACAAGCAGGTGATGGTGATGACCGACGATATGTACGAGCATATCTGGTACGCCGATTTTCCTTTTGCCACGATCGCGCAGGTCTGCCCGGAACTGTATGACCGGACACTGACCGTCAACGGCGTGTCCAAGGCTTATGCGATGACCGGCTGGCGGATCGGTTATGCCGGTGGTCCGGAATGGCTGATCAAGGCGATGGGCAAGCTGCAGTCGCAGTCGACATCCAACCCCTGTTCGATTTCGCAGGCGGCGGCGGTCGCCGCGCTCAATGGCCCGCAGGATTTTCTGGTCGAGCGCAACGCAGCCTTTGAAAAGCGCCGCGATCTTGTTGTATCGATGATCAACGATACGCCGGGCCTGCAATGCCCGACACCGGAAGGTGCCTTTTACGTCTATCCCGACGCCAGCGGGCTGATGGGAAAAACCACGCCCAAGGGCGCAGTGATCAACAGCGACGAAGACCTGATCACCTATTTTCTGGAAGAAGCACAGGTTGCGGCAGTGCATGGTGCGGCCTTCGGTCTCTCGCCCGCATTCCGGATCAGCTATGCGACATCGGAACAGTTGCTGACCGAGGCCTGCACGAGAATTCAAAGGGCCTGCGCGGCGTTGACTTAGGCCTCAGGCGCCGGGCGGGCGCATGCGTTATGTCTCGCGGCGGTTCGCTGCGCGAACGCCTCCGACGGGGCGGGCTATCGCCCGACGCGCGGTCGCGCTTGCCTCCGCTTCGCGTCGGATCGGCGCTCCCACTGTAGGCTAGTTTCCAACCGAGGCGAAGCCGAGGCAAGGCCGACCGGCCGCCGCGCCTTATGGCGCGAAAGCCAAGGGCGCGGATGCGCCCGCCCGGCGCCTGAGGTTAAACAAAAAAAACCGTCGGAGGCGTTCGCGCAGTGAACTGCCGCGAGACCGGAAAACCTCCCCCATATCGATAGAAATTCTTCACGCCGGCAAACTGAATATGACCTTGTGATCAGGTTCACAGCGGCGACAGGAAAACTATATTAGAGGGTGTAACCAACAGGCGGGATGCCCCGAACCCTTCATAGTCCCCCAAGGAACAGGCCATGATGAAATTGTTCAAATCCGATCTTACCTACAGCCTCGGCGGCGGCTTTCTCGCCGGCGCGCTGATGCTGTTTTTCATGCAACCCGCCGACCAGCCAGCCGATGCCGGCCAGACTCTTTCCGCCACCGTCAGCGCTGCTGCACAGATAGCGGGCTAGAGGCTCCGGTGGGGCCGACCCTGTCCCGGGCGATTGCCTTTGGCGCAAGCCTGGCCTGTGTCGCGGTGGTCTGGGCCGGAGCGCAGAGCGCGCTGCCGGGTGATTACCACAACCGGCCGGTCTTTGTCGCGGAAGCCCATGCGGCGGAGAAAGCCACGATCATTCCGAAGCCGCGTGTCGATGTCCGGGACAGCGGCAAGCGGGCCGTTGCCATTTTTGCCGGCGGCTGCTTCTGGGGCGTCGAGGGTGTGTTCGAACATACAAAGGGCGTGATCAGCGCGTCGTCCGGCTATCATGGTGGCAGCAAGCGCAGCGCCTCCTACAAGCTGGTCAGCGCGGGGCTGAGCAGCCATGCCGAAGCGGTGCGGGTGGTCTATGACCCCGGCCAGATCAGCTATGGCAAGCTGATGCAGATATTCTTTTCGGTGATCGCCGATCCGACGATGCTCAACGCCCAGGGGCCGGATCGCGGCAAACATTATCGCAGCGCGCTGGTGCCGATGAATGGCGCGCAGGCCAAGGCGGCCCGCGCCTATATCGCGCAACTGGAAAAGGGCCGCTATTGGAAGCGGCCGATCGTGACGAAGATCGAGGCCTACAAGGCCTTTTATCCGGCCGAGGCCTACCACCAGGATTTCATGCAGAAAAACCCGCGTCAGGCCTATATCGTCCGCTGGGACAAGCCGAAGGTCGCCAATCTGAAGCGCCATTTCCCGGATCTTTATCGGTCAAAGCCGGTAGGCTAGTTCGAATTCGGCGACTTAACCGGCTGTTAGCTGTCGCCTGCTAGAAGGCTGTCATGGTCAACCACGAGTTCGAAATATTGCTTTCCCTTGCTGCCATTGTCATCGGCATCGGCATGCTGTGGATGGCAAGGAGCCAGCCCGACTGAATCGTGCGGCTCCCGCTTCGTTGGTACGGACAGTATCTCTGTCAGAATCGCAGTTTGAGCCCCGCCGTGGCACGCCAGCGCCAGGCGTCGGTTGTCTCGAGCCGCGTCGTTTCACCCTGCAGCACCTGATCACCGGAACTGGGGTTGATGATTTTCCCTGTGTCCGAAAGATAGCTGGCGTCAGCACCGATCGCGAATTTGATCTTTGCTGTGACGTCAAATTCCAGTGCCGCCGAAAGCTGGCCGGCGAAGGCTGCGCCGGAATCCGATTCATCGATGCTGATCGTGAAATCCTGGTCGGCCGCAGGGCATAAGGCGCAACTGTTCCACTCCATGGATGTAAGGTCGCTGTCACGATAATAGATTCCACCCGCAGCAGAACCGGTCAGGGCCACGCCGGGACCGATGTCCTGCCTCACACCCAGCGCGCCACCGATACCCAGATAGGTGCTGGAAACGCTCTGGTCGCGGCTCTGTTCGAGCACCGACCCGAACACCGTCGACTGGGCCTGGGATTCAAAATCCATGTCGAACAGCAGGACATTGGCGAAAGCCATGGCAACGGCGCTGAAGCCGTCCCTGTCGGCAATCGGTGTCGCCAGGCCCAGCTTGAATTCGTGCAGGCTGACCTCGGACAGGTTGAAGCCGGTCAGGCCGCGGTTGCCGATCGCAAGGCCGGTCGAGCCGCTGGGTGAAGTCTCGCCGTAAACAAAGCCGACATCTACCGGCCCGCCGGCGGCTATGGCAAATTCGGTGCGCGCATCGCCCTCGCTATAGCCGTAGCTGCCGTACAGACCGACCGTGTCGTCGAGCTTGTAGTTCACGCCCAGCGAAAACCCGACGCTATCAAATTTCGTCGTCGCCGGGTCGGCGAAGGTTTCGGTTCCCGCGGCCGTGCGCTGGAAGCCGATGCCGCTATCCCGGTCGCCCAGATCAAGACTGCCCAGGCTCCCGGTCAAGGAGACGGAGATCTCGTCGCCGTAATTTTGGGGCTTGCCTTGCGGCTCCGCGTAGGATTCCGCTGGTTCCTCGAACAGGGGGCGGACACCGCTGTCTGCCGATATATCGGGCTTGAAGGCAAGTTCGCGCTGCTCGCCCGAAGGCAGTATATCGGGATTTGCCGACATTCCCGCCATCCGAACGAGATAATTTGTGCCCACCGAAGGCGAATATTCCCTGTAGATTATGGTCCGGTCTGATGCCGATTGCGCCAGTTCCTCCGGTGATGGCGGGCATTTGAGCTGGCTCGGGAATATCACACCCTCGATTGCCGGATCGAGCTTGCGGAGCTGGTTGATCGCGTCTGCCTGATCAAGATCCGGGTCGTTGGTCAGCAGCCGTTCGCGCAAATCATCCCGGATCGCCCTCAGTTCGCGCCATTGGCCGAAGAGCTTTTCATAGCGTCTGATCCGGGAGGCGTTGGTTTCGTCATCGGCGCCATTGCGGCAGAGCTCCACCAGCCCATCCAGTTCTGCCCTGAGATCCGCCGCGGTTCGCAGGGGGCGTCCGGACCGGACATCCGGGGGCAAGGCATGCACTTCCAGAGCCGGATCGGATGCTGGTGGTGGCGAGGGTAGCCCGCCGCCGGCCGCGAGAACTTGCAAGTCGGGATAGACGTCGCACTTCAGGTCTTGTGGAGTTTGCAGAATCTCAATCTGCTGCACTTCCGGGGCCAGCAGCGGCCGGCTTTCCGGAGCAATCGGGCTGGAGCCCCGCACCCGGATTTCGTTCAACACCGCGCCATAGCGAGCACCATATTCGGATTTGAAACCACGGATGTGCACTTCGGGCATCCTGCCCGGGGTGGCGTTGACGCCATAGGCCGGGTTCCCCCTGTTCCGGCCGCACAGGGTGCCGATATCGACCAGCCTGTCCACATGGTTGTCGAGATCTTCCGTTCCGATCACCGCCACGGGTGTCGCCGAGGCGAGGTCCAGCCGCTCCCGTGCGTGCGCATGGGTGGCGGTTCCGGCCAACAATAATGCTGTCGCAATCTGTACTCGTTTCATGATTCACTCCCTGCATGGACAAAGCTGACCCTTGCCCACCGGGATATGGACACGGCCAAAGCCGCGCATCATGCATTTATATTATATGCAAATGTGGCGATGGCGTGCGCGGCACTAGTGGCCGAGGACCTTGCGCAGCAGATCCGTCTGCCGTCTCGATCCGGTTTTCTCGAGGACCCGTTGCATGTGAACACGGGCAGTATTGACCGAGATGCCGTGACATTCGGCATGTTCGGGGACGGAGAGGCCGCCGACAATGCTATCGACCAGCTTGATCTCTGCCGGGGTCAGGCCATGGGCTTCGCCGAATGCCGCGAAATCGACAATCTGGTTTTCGCTGGATTGCCGGATACGGCTAACGATACCGTCCAGCGTTTCTGCGGGAAGATTGGCGATGATCTCCTCTACCCGTTCCGACCATATCGGCTCGGAACTGATTTTTACGCCATCGCCGCGGAACTGATTCAGGAACGGGCGCAAATAGTCGACCTGACTGTCCTTGTGCTTCGGCTGCTGTTTCCTGTCCGTCATCCTGACCCCCTCTATCATTTTTTGTGCTGCTGGAATAGAAGGTTGACCATGGAAGCCTCTGTCCCGGGATATCCTGCGATTGCAGATAGCGATATTGACCTCCGGCTGGTCCAGCTGGAAGCGAATAAAATTGCCCATGCCATCCAGTCGCAAATGGCGCCGGTGGTAAAAGGCTTTTCGGATTTCGGCGCGCGGATCGAGAACCGGTTCATCAAGGCCATGCTGGTTCGCGCCCTGAAACCGGCAATAGCCAATGGTGCTGACCCGGTCGAGCGCGACCGGTTGCTTTCCGCCTACCGGACCGCAACCGCCAAAGGGACCTATGCGATTTTCAACCCGGTCATGCAGTCGCCGCCCGATACGCAATTGCTGTTCGACCCTGCGTCTCCGCTTGTCGCGGATTATGCGGACAGCGAGTGGCCGGAGGAAGAATCCGAGGAACCGATTCTATTCTATGTGCCAGGCGGCGGCTTTATATTGCCGCCATCGCCGAAACAGGTGGGGCTGGCATTTCGTCTGGCCGAACATTGTGGATGCGAGGCGGTGATCGGCAAGCACCGTCTGGCGCCTGAATATCCGTTTCCCCTGCCGGCCAAGGATCTGGCCGATCAATATGAGGCGATGCTGAAAGCCGGGAAGGCACCGAGCCGGATCATATTGTCCGGCGACAGCGCCGGCGCCACTCTGGTGCTGGCGATGATGCTGGAGTTGCGGGAGCGCAGGGTGCCGATGCCGGGCGGGGCGATATTGTTCTCGCCATGGGGGGATCTGGCGATGCGGGGCTGGTCCTATATTTCCAAGAGCCTGAATGGCAGCAGTCCGTTCCGGATGGAAACGGCTGCATTTAGCGCCAAGCTCTATCTCGGAGATACATTGCCAACCGATCCGCGCGCTTCACCCGTCTACGCCGATTTGCGCGAATTTCCGCCGCTTGCCATCCACTGCAGCCGGCATGACATGCATTTCGATGATGCTGTACAGCTGGCCGAAAAGGCGCAGGATGCCAATGTCCCGGTCCGGATGAACTATTGGGACAGCCCGCGCCATCACCTCGAGCGTTTCGGATCCAAGGATGCCCGGAAAAGCTTCGATCTGGTGGCGGAATTCATCGATGCACGCTATCGGCGCACCAGCTGAAGGACAGCAGCCGGAGCTATTTCGGGCTGAGCACCATAAGCATCTGACGGCCTTCCAGTTTGGGGTAGGCCTCGACCTTGGCGGTTTCCTTCATGTCTTCCTGCACCCGGACGAGCAATTGCATGCCGAGCTGCTGGTGCGACATTTCACGACCGCGGAAGCGCAGGGTCACCTTGACCTTGTCGCCATTGTCGATGAACTTGTTCACGTTGCGCATTTTGACGTTATAATCATGATCGTCGATATTCGGACGCATCTTGATTTCCTTGACGTCCTGAACCTTCTGCGTCTTGCGCGCGGCATTGGCCTTTTTCTGGGCCTCATATTTGAATTTGCCGACGTCGAGATATTTGGCAACCGGAGGCTGCGCGTTCGGAGAAACCTCGACCAGGTCGAGGCCAACTTCTGCTGCACGCTCAATCGCTTCGCGGGTGCTCATCACGCCAAGGTTCTCGCCCTTGTCGTCAATCACCCTTACGGTGTCGGAATTGATCAGATCGTTGAATCGCGGGCCACCTTTGACGGGTGGCATGGGGCGGCGAGGGGGTGCAGCTATGTTAAATACTCCTGAGTGTTTGTCTATGTTGGCTCATTAGCCGCAAAGCTTGACGGAATAAAGCCTTGTTGATGGCGAAAGAGTCATTAGCCATGGAAGCCGTTGTCGGAATGCAACAGCTATTCTCCATATATCGTTAATATGTCGCTGATTTCAAGTCCGGCGGCAGTGCTTCTTCCTTCAGCTTGGCAACGGCTTCATCGAGCGTCAGGAACTCCTGCTCCTTCTGGCCGAGTCGGCGCAGGGCGACCTTGCCCTCTTCCGCTTCGCGCATGCCGACGACAAGGATATTGGGCACCTTGCCCACCGAATGTTCGCGGACCTTGTAGTTGATTTTTTCGTTGCGCAAATCGGCTTCGACGCGGATGCCTGCGGCCTTCAGCTTCTCCGCAACCTGTTCGGCATAGGGATTGGCGTCGGTCACGATCGTGGCGACGACCGCCTGGGTCGGCGCGAGCCAGAGCGGCATTTTGCCGGCAAAATGCTCGATCAATATGCCGATGAATCGTTCGTAGCTGCCGAAAATGGCGCGATGGAGCATGACCGGGCGATGGCGGTCGCCATCTTCGCCGACATAGCTCGCGTCGAGACGTTCGGGCAGCACGCGGTCCGACTGGATCGTGCCGACCTGCCAGGTCCGGCCAATCGCGTCGGTCAGATGCCATTCGAGTTTTGGCGCGTAGAATGCGCCTTCTCCGGGCAGTTCTTCCCAGCCATATTCCTCGGTCGCCATGCCGGCATCGATCACCGCCTGGCGCAATTCGTCCTCGGCCTTGTCCCACTCTTCATCGGAACCGAAGCGGTTTTCGGGGCGCAGGGCCAGTTTGATCGAAAAGCTCTCGAAACCCATTTCCTTGTAGACCCGGTTGGCGAGTGCGCAGAATGCCTGGACTTCTTCGACAATCTGGTCCTCGCGGCAGAAAATATGGGCGTCATCCTGGGTGAACTGGCGCACGCGCATCAATCCGTGCAGCGCGCCATGCGGCTCGTTGCGGTGACAGCAGCCATGTTCGAACAGGCGCAGGGGCAGGTCGCGATAGCTTTTGATTCCCTGACGAAAGACCAGCACATGGGCCGGGCAGTTCATCGGCTTGATCGCCATCATGCCTTCGGTCCCGGTAACGACCGGGCCATCGCTTTCGGCATCCGGCACTTCGTCGGGCACGGCGAACATATTCTCGCTATATTTGCCCCAGTGGCCGGATTGTTCCCATTGGTGAACATCCATCAATTGCGGCGTCTTGATCTCGTCATAGCCGGCGCCGTCGATGGCGCGGCGCATATAGGCTTCGAGCTCGCGCCAGATGACAAAGCCCTTGGCATGCCAGAAAATGCTGCCCTGCGCTTCGGACTGGATATGGTAGAGATCCATTTCCTGACCGAGCTTGCGATGGTCGCGCTTGGCCGCTTCCTCGAGCCGGACGAGATGGGCATTGAGCTGTTTCTTGTTGAGCCAGCCGGTGCCGTAGATGCGCGACAGTTGCGGATTGCGCTGGTCGCCGCGCCAATAGGCGCCGGACACGCGCATCAGCTTGAACGCCTTGGGATCAAGCTTGCCGGTCGAGGCGAGATGCGGGCCGCGGCACATGTCCATCCAGTCGTCACCCGACCAGTAGACCGTGAACTCGTCGCCTTCGGGCAGTTCGGCCGCCCATTCGGCCTTGAACGTCTCGCCGTCCTTCTGCCAGCGGGCGATCAGGTCGTCGCGCTCCCAGACTTCCCGGCGCAGCGGCTTGTCGGCGGCGATGATCCGTTTCATCTCCTCCTCGATCTTCGGCAGGTCTTCGTCGGTGAACGGATCGCCGGCGGGCGCGAAATCATAATAGAAGCCGTCGTCGGTCGACGGACCAAAGGTGATCTGTGTGCCGGGGAACAGATTCTGCACCGCTTCCGCCAGCACATGGGCATAGTCGTGGCGCGCCAGTTCCAGCGCGTCTTCCTCGTCCCGCGAGGTGACCAGAGCGAGTTCGGTATCTTTCTCCAGCGGCCGCATGATATCGCGCAGTTCGCCGTCAATCTTCGCCGCCAGCGCGGCTTTGGCAAGGCCCGGCCCGATGTCGGCGGCTATCTGTGCGGGGGTAGTGCCCATGGCCACTTCACGCGCGCTGCCGTCGGGAAGGGTGATTGTGATCATCTCGGTCATGGGTTCAGGTCATCTCAATATTTGTCAAAGTTGGGGCCGGGGAAGGCTGGGAAACCAGCCATCACCGGGTGGGATTTGACTTAGACTTTTGGGGTTTCAAGTCAACCAAATCAGACGCCGAGTGGAGGAGGGGAGGAAAGACAAGGTGACATTATGTAATGTTTGCTTGACATATCGAGGCGAATCGGTCAAATAAGTCAAGGAAGCATGACATATTGTCCATGAAACTTGATGGAGAGTTACGATGAAATTTCTTAAATGCCGTTCGCGCGCTATGACCCCGAACGAAAATATCGCCATGTGGGCGGCGCTGGTGATCCTGTTCCTTGGGGCAATGTGATGACCGGCAGCCGCTCGCCCGGCCTCTGGCAGCGTCTTTGCCGAATGCTCAAGCCCGACTGGATGTTCGGTGGGATCCTGCTCGTGGGGCTGGGGCTGCTCGCGACTTCGATATTCGATCCGAACGAAATTCGCCCGGGCAATATTGCGCCGCTGACCAAGATTATCGCTGCGGTGCTGCTCACCCTGGCCCTGTCTTATGTCGCGACCTATGCCGCCGCGCTGGATCGCCGCAAGATCGAGGACTATTTCTTCCAGATGATGGCCAACGGCGCAATTGTCGCCATTATCACCGGCATTTTTGCCAATATGGTATGGCTGATCTTCGAGGAACAATTGGGCACGATGAGTGCCGACGCGCTGGTGGCGATAGTGATATCGGCCTGGGGCCTGGGATATTTTTTCCATCGCGTCAGGGGAGTGAACCCATGAGCCTTTCGCTATCCTGCATGAAAGGCTGTCGCAGCCGCGTGGCGATGTCCGGGATGACCGGTGGACCGGCCCGGTGGCAAGCATGAAAAACCGGCTGAAGGTTCTCCGCGCCGAACGGGACTGGTCGCAGGCTGATCTCGCCGAACGGCTGAAAGTGTCGCGGCAGAGCATCAACGCGATCGAGACCGGCAAATATGATCCGTCGCTGCCGCTGGCGTTCCGGATTGCGGATCTTTTCGCGATGGCGATCGAGGATATTTTCCAGCGTGACTGATGCATCGAAAAATTGTGATGCGCCGGACGGCGACTTGACATAAGCTCCGCTCATGTCTGTTTCGCAACATGTCTGGTTCGTCGATAGCGGCAGCGCGCTGAAGCGGCGGGTGCGGATTGAAGTGATCGGCAGGAGCTTTGCCCTTTACGAACAGCAGTGGCGCAGCGAAGCCTATTTTTTCGATGATCTGGTCTATCGCGGCAAAGAAGGCGACTCCCATGTCTTCGGTATTGCGGACGGCATCAAGGATCGTCCCAAATGGAAGCTCGGGTTCAAGGGCGAGATTCCCCCCGAGCTGGCGTCTATATTGCCCCCGGCAAAGCCGCCGCTGCTATCCAATGTCGGCATGCTGGTCATCGGCTTTCTCTGTCTGGCGATCGTCTATTTTGCAGTGACCTGATGGCCGGCAATATCTTGCGAGCAGATTTCCGGTGAGCCGTGTGGCTGCACGAGGGAAGGCTAGACATCGCGCCTTTTCATCCCTCCTTTTTAAAGTATAGGGCTGGAGATGGACCCTCCGCCTTCGCGGGGGCATGAAACGGGTGACGATATGGAAGACGACATACAATATCTCGACCGGCCGGGCGGCGCATCGCTCGCTTATTGCTACACGCCGGCCAAGCCGGGCGTGAAAGGGACGACCCTGGTTTTTCTGCCCGGCTATATGTCGGATATGGAGGGCGGCAAGGCGCTGGCGCTCGATGCGTGGGCGAAGCAGCAGGGGAGGGCTATGTTACGGCTCGACTATGCCGGCTGCGGGGCAAGCGGCGGGGATTTCGAGGATCAGAGCCTGATCGACTGGCGCGAGGATGTGCTGTTCCTGATCGACAAGGTTACCTCCGGTTCGATCACCCTGATCGGATCGTCGATGGGCGGCTGGCTGATGCTGCTGGTCGCGTTGTCGCGCCCCATGCGAGTCAAGAATCTGGTCGGCATTGCCGCTGCCCCCGACTTTACCGACTGGGGTTTCACGCAGGAACAGAAACTGACGATCCTGCGCGACGGCAAGCTGGAGGAAGCCAGCGAATATTCCGACGAACCCTATGTCACGACGCAGGTCTTCTGGCAGTCGGGTGACGCCAATCGCCTGCTGCACAAGGAAATCGCCTTCGATGGCGCGGTGCGGTTGCTGCACGGGCAGAAGGATAGCGATGTGCCGTGGGAATATAGTCTGGAAACCGCGAAGAAGATCCGTTCAGACGATGTGCAGGTCCATCTGGTAAAGGACGGCGATCACCGGCTGTCCCGGGACCAGGATATCGCTCTGCTGATCGATGTGGTCTCGCGACTGGGGTGATATGGGACGCTGGAACATCTTTTTGACGGGCATGCATTCATGATTTCTTCGATAATTTTGCCTGTGCTGCTGCAATCGGCGACCCCTTATGGTTCGCCGGTTGATCCCCTGCTCAGACCATCGGAGGCCCGGCCCGAAACACCCGTTGCTCAGCCAAAGCCGGAGCCGAAAAGTCCGGCCGATATCCGCTTCAACCAATGTATCGACCAGGCTGCCGACAATCCGGAAAAGGGGCTGCTTGCCGCCAATAGATGGCAGATCGAGGGCGGTGAATATCTGGCGCGCAATTGTCTGGGCTTTGCATATGCAGAGCTTGAGGACTGGCCAAAGGCTGTGCCGGCCTTTGTGCTGGCCGCCGAGGGGGCGGAAGCGGCTGGCGACAAGCGCGCGGCGATTTTCTGGTCACAGGCCGGCAATGCGGCCTTCGTCGCCGGCGATAATGCCGCCGCTCTGAAATATCTCGGTTTGGCGGTGGAGCAGGATCAGCTGGATGCCATGCTGCGGGGCGAAGTGCATCTGGATATCGCGCGCATATATGTTGCCATGGATCAATATGATGCAGCGAAGCAGCAATTCGTGCTGGTGCACGAACTGGTCCCGGAAGATCCGCTCGGCTGGCTGTTGTCGGCAACATTGGCGCGGCGCATGGGCGATCTTGCGCTGGCCAAATCGGATATCGCGGTCGCCGCCAGGCTGGCCGGCACCGACCCGGCGATCGCTCTGGAGGCCGGCAATATAGCTTATGAAGCGGGCGATGTGGCCAATGCCACGGCCAATTGGGAACGGGCGGTCAAATTCGGACCGGACGACCCCTCGGCCAAGGCAGCGAGCCGTTATCTCGAGCAATTGCAGGCCAGCGTCGCGGAATAAGCCCTGCCGGCGCTACCCGCGCTCAATCCAGATAGAAATTCACCGTCGTGACCACGCGGACCTTCTTGTACGGCGTATCGGTCACGCCATAGCCGCCGGCATCGCCGTCGCGGCTGTTGATACTGAAATAGCCCTGGGTAGCGGACTTGATGCCGCCGACATCGGTACCGCTGTCCTCGGCAAATTGTTCGGCGGACTTGCGGGCGTCCTTGGTGGCTTCGGCGACCATCTCCGGCTTGATCTCGTCGAGCTTGGTGAAGGTGTAGCTCATTCCCGAACCGTCCTCGAGGACGACGCCGCGCCGGACCAGATCGAACTGGCGAGCGACCGCGGCCTGTGCCTTGTCGATATCATTGGTGCGCAGGCTGAGTCGCTGGCGGATCGTATATTGCGGGATACCGTTGCTGCTATATTGGTTCACATTGGCACCGGTCGGTTTGAGCGCATCGGCCTCGAAGCCCAGTTCCTTGAAAAAGCCCGTGATCGCGGTGGTGTCGCGATCAATGTCGGTCTGGGCGCTCTGAAGATCGCTCGACTGGGCGCTGTACGCGATGGTCCAGGTGGCCAGATCGGCGGTCACTTCGCGCTCGGCCAGGCCGCGCACGGTGACGCTGCGGTCTGCCATTTTCGCGCGCAACAGTCCGTCGCCGAGCAGATAGCCTCCGACAATCAGCCCGATGGTCAGCAAGCCGGCGCTCGTCAGCCAGACGGTGTTCCTGCTTTCGAAAAATTTCTCGCTCATCTCTCTTTCCCTCCGCCTTAAAGCCGCTTAGGCTGTTGCAAATGACCCGGTTCGGCATTGCGATATCAGCGATGAACCGTTTCTGAATAGCGATGAATGGAGTATGATGTGGCCATAAAATTTCTGCACAGCATGATCAGGGTTAGCGATCCGGAGGCGACCGTCGCCTTTTTCGGACTGCTGGGCCTCGAGGAAGTGCGCCGCTACGACAGCGAGCAGGGACGCTTCACGCTGATCTTTCTCGCCGCCCCGGGTCAGGAGGATGTGGCCGAAGTCGAGCTGACCTATAACTGGCCCGCCGAAGACGGCAGCCCGGCCGAACAATATGCCGGTGGCCGCAATTTTGGCCATCTCGCATATGCCGTGGACGATATTTACGCCCTGTGCCAGACGTTGATGGACGCCGGTGTAACGATCAACCGGCCGCCGCGCGACGGCTACATGGCTTTCGTCCGCTCGCCCGACAATATTTCGGTGGAGCTGTTGCAGAAAGGCGAGAGATTGCCGGTCCAGGAACCTTGGGCGAGCATGGAAAATATCGGCGAATGGTAGGCGCCTGATTCAGACGGAAGCGGATCCCGCCGGTGTTTCCGTCTGGGATGGTGAAATATCGATCCAGACAATCTGGTTGCGACCATTGTTCTTGGCGTCATAGAGGCGCCGGTCCGCGGTCGCCATCGTGCCGCGCAGTGAAGCGCGCCGGCCGATGGCCGCGACGCCGACCGAAAATGTGACCGGTTCCCGAATTTCCGGCACTTCCTCGTGCACCGTTCTGATCAGCATCTCGCAGATTTCGGTCAGCGCCTTGGCCGGATAGCTTTTGCGCTTCTGGCGACCGCTGTCCTTGATCAGCAGAGTGAATTCCTCGCCGCCGATCCGGGCCGCAAAATGTTCCGTGGCATCCAGTTGCCGGCCGACAACCCGCAAGACTTCGTCGCCGATTTCATGGCCATAGCGGTCGTTGACCCGCTTGAAGAAATCAATGTCTATGATGGCAAGATGGCTATAGCGATGCTCGCGCTGATTGCGCCGGAACTCGCGCTCGAAGGACCGGCGATTGTTCATCATGGTCAGCCCGTCGGTGTCGGCGAGCAATGTCAGTTCGACCTGTTTGCGCAGGGTATTTTCATGCCGCTGACGCAGGTGCCAGATGCGATTGGCGACGCCGAGGGCGAGGATGATGGTTTCCAGCACCAGCGCGAAATAGAGGCCGTAATCCAGTGCTGGCCAGCCGATATACAGGTCCATGCCGCGGGCCACCCGGTCCAGCCCGAACAGGACGATCGGAGTCCAGCCGGCAATCTGGAACCAGATCGCCTTGCTGCCGCGGTGCAGCGCGTGGCCCATCGCGTAGAGAACGATGAAAAACGCGGGCAGGAAGGACGCATGATAATAGTTGCGGGCATCCATGTCATAACCGTCGTCTATCCTCAGGACGAAAGCGGTGACTATGACCGGCAATACGGAGGACGCGATGATCCCGGTGCGCAGCCATGGCGCAATCTTCCCCTGTTCGACGAAGCGGACCAGGAAAAAACCGCTGGCGGCAACCGCGATGGCCAGAGTCCAGTAGTTGAGCAACATCTTGGTCAGCAGGCTGGTCGAGGGAAAGGCCAGGAACATCAGGCCGGACGAACTGAATGTATAGACCACCGTCGCGGCGATCATCGCGCTGTGCCAGAGCATGAAACTGTAGCGCAGGGCGGCATAGAAGAAGATATGATAGAAGAGCGGCATGATCGCCATGCCGCACAGGACGCCGAACATGATCGAGAGCGGCAGTTTCAGATCGTCCCACTTTTCTTTCGAGGCTAGCTGGATCAGTGACATGCTGCTCGCCACCACCGGGTTGTCTATCGCGAGATAGACTTGTGTGATCCGGTTGCGCAGGTCAGGATTTTCCGTGCCGGGGATCGCCAGTCCGTAGTGGCCCTTCGGACGCCAGCTGTCGATGACCTGCTGTTCGGACAAGCGTGAAGACAATATCGTGCCGTCGTCGAGAATCGCGTGGACCTGCATCTTGGTCAGGCCATTATTGTCGCCCTGAACCTCTATCGTACCGGCCGGCAGCGTGTCGGCATGAAACGGGATCTTGACCCAGACTCGCGGCCCTTCGACAGCATATTTATTGTCGGAACAGTCAAAGGCCTTGCCCGATTTCAGCAGGGTCGCGGCGGTCACGTCCAGAGCGCTGCTTTGCGTGCACAGCCGGTCGGCCATTGGCACCTCGGCAAAGGCCGGGGACGAGAGGCATATAAAGGCCAGAAATGCGACAAATAAGCGCAAGACACGCTCCCTTCCCAAAATCACTGCTGCAGAGGCCAGTCGATTAGGTTAAAACTCTTATTTTGCGGTTAAACATCGACACTATAAAATTTGCGGAGTAATTTGACGCCATGCTAGAAATCATCCGAATAGCCGTATTGTCCGACAATTATGTCTGGCTGGTCCACGAGCCGGAATCGCAGGAGACGATGGTCGTCGACCCGGCGGTCGCCGAACCGGTGCTGGCCGAGGCGGAAAAGCGCGGCTGGAAAATCACCCAGATCTGGAATACCCACTGGCACCCCGACCATACCGGCGGCAATGCCGCGATCAAGGAAGCCACCGGCTGCCGGATTACCGGCCCGGAAGCAGAGCAGGAGCGGATCCCGACCCTCGATGTGATGGTCAAGGAGGGCGATACGGTAAAATTGGGAGAGGTGACGGCCGATGTCATCGACGTTCCGGCCCACACCGCCGGCCATATCGCCTTTCACATTGCGTCGGAAAAAGTCGCCTTTGTCGGCGATACGCTATTCGCCATGGGCTGCGGACGCCTGTTCGAAGGCACGGCCGAGCAAATGTACGACAATATGCGCAAACTCGAAGCGCTGCCGGATGCGACCAAAATCTACTGCGCGCATGAATATACCCAGGCCAATGGCGAATATGCGCTGGTCGCCGAGCCCGACAATCTCGCGCTGAAAGAACGGATGGCCGAGGTGCTGACCTTGCGCGAGCGGGGCGAGGCGACGGTGCCGACGACGATCCGGCAGGAGCGTGCCACCAATCCGTTCATGCGGGCGGCCTCGGCAGCGGAGCTGGCCGCAAGGCGCACTGCCAAGGATAATTTCTGAATCCCCGACTGTTTCAGCCCCGGTTCAGCCGGAAGTCTGGTATAAAGCGCGTCGATGGGGATCGACAACAGGAGACGGATCATGAAAAAACTGCTTTTAGCCATTCCTGCGGCGATGCTGCTTGCCGCGCCCGCGACCGGCGGGGAAAAGATCGAGCTCACCGACAAACAGCAGGCGAAGCTGGACAAATTTCTAGACGGGCGGAGCCCGCGCAAGGCGGAATCCTGCATCAACCGCAACGATCAGCGCAACATGACGGTGATCAGCGATGATATCCTGGTCTTCTCCTCCCGTCGCAATGCGAAAACCATCTACATCAACAAGCCGCCCGGTGGATGCCGGGGCGCGGACCGCTATATAATGTCTTACCGGCGCACCACCAGTTCGCTCTGTTCGGGAGAGATTATCCAGCTGATCGACAATATGAGCGGCGCCACCATGGGCAGCTGTACCTTTGGCGATTTTGTCCCTTATACCAAAGATCTCTCGGTCGGTTCAAAATAGCCAGCCGCTGATTACCAAGGCCGTTTAAAGCCGGACGAGGGGATGCTCCTGCGGGTTTGTTCTGCCCCGCAATCCATCTCCTGCTCATCCGGCTGTGATCAGGCGGGCGTCCGTCCGCTACGCCGCACTTGCGGGGAAGGGGGCTGGCCTAGCTGTCTTCCTCGAACATATTGGCCGCATTTTCGCCGGTGGCGGAGAGGCGCAGCGTGTTGCCCTCGGCTTCGGCTACCAGACCGATCGGCAGATAATGATGGGAGGCGCCTTTGCCGCCCTCGGTCTGCGGGCTGTCATGCTTGGTCAGCTTGATCCGCTCGCCGCTGTCGTCGAGATGGTCGACGGTGCCGACGTGCACGCCGTCCGCGCCGATGACTTCCATATGTTCCTGAATCTGGCTTTTATCAAACATCTGAATCTCCTTTGCTGTTGTGTTTCTGGTCAACCAACGTGCGGCGGACGATCCTGTTCCGGAATAAGCGGAAGAAGTAGCGGGAGAAAGGCGCTAGTCGCGGTCGAGCAGGTCGTCGGTCACTTCCATCAGCAGCAACGGTTTGTCGGCGGTATCGGCGATCGCGTCGATAAAGGCGGCGCGGGTGTCCGGGTCGTCATAGGCCATTTTCGCATCATAGGCCTTTTGCCAGGTCGCCTCGTCCGGCCATTCGGCAACGCCGATGAAGCGGCCCTCCCGGTCGCGGTGGAGGCGGGAGCCGAGGCTGCCATATTTCTCCCGGATCAGCCCGGTGCCGCGCCGCCAGGCGGTGCGGAACTGCTCCTCCTTGCCGGGATGGACTTTCCACCAATAGGCTGCAACGAACATGGTCTCTTCTCCTCTGTGCTTGCCGGTTGCTAGCGGCAATATTGGTAGCCGCCGCGCCGGGCCTGGTCGAAATGCAGATGGTCGGCATGGGCCTTGTTATAATCCGGCGACAGGGTGGTTGCGAAAATATCGCAGGCGCCGTCGCGGACCGCCTTGAGAAAGCGCGATCGTTCGTCATCCGCGTCCCAGTGGCCGGCGACCGAGACGCTGCGCCCGTCGGCGAGGCGGAAGGCGGCGATGTCGATCGCATTGGCGGTCGCATGTTCGCTGAAATTGCCGCTCTCGCCGCCGCAAATCCGCCGGCAGCTGTAGCTGCCATAGGTGATGATCTGCGCGACCGTGGTGCCGAGATGTTCGCGGGCCGCGGCTTTGACGATCTGATTTTCCCACAGCACCAGACTGGCCGCCATCGGGCAGCTGGCCTTCGCGGCGGGGCTATAGGTGATGGATCGCGGCTGGTTCCGGGTCAGGGTGACGCCATTGGCATAGCCGCAATTCGGCCCGGCGCTGACCGGGGGCAGGGCGCTATAGCCTATCGAAGCGGCTTCGAGCAGGCCGTGGCATTGCGGCGTATCGTCGGCGAGCGCATCGATCTTGCGGGTGGTAAACGGCCCGACCGGATCGGCCAGCGACAGCGGCGTCCAGGGCATGCGGTGGTCGTGGCTGATCCATTCATAGCCGCGCAGGAGCAGCGCCAGAAGGATGATAAGAAAGATGATCCGGAAGGAGATGGTCGAAAATCCTGTTCAGGGCGCGCGGGTGTTGGGGATGTCCTGTTTAACCGTCGCGAGAGGAAAAAGTTCCCGTCTTGTGCTGCTTGCCGGGACCCTGCGCCCATCGGACTCACACGAAGCCACGAAGCCGCAAAGCGATTATTCCCCTTCTCCCGTGAGGGAGAAGGATACGAAGCCTTGCCGCCGAAGCCTTGGCGAAGGCGGCTAAGCGCAGTTGGATGAGGGTGTTCCGCTGATGGGGCGCTGTGCCATCGACGTCCGGCAGCCCTTTACCCTTCTTTCGAACGACCAGGAAAAGGCGCATTTTGTATGCCGCGACTGCATTGTACCAATATTTGGCAAATTACCCCACATCTTAAGGTGTCTTCTAGTCAGAGGAAATTTAAGGGATTGAAATGTAATGGACACTTTGTTGGCATGACATATGCATGTTCAAGTTAGCTAACTAATGTAATCCAACTAACTTTATGGAGGACTCAAATTCACGCCCCGGCAAATTACAATTTGCCGGGGCGTTCTATTATGTGGTTATAGTACTGTTGAGCGAAACGGGATGGCCACATGCAAGCAAAATTTGAAATGAACGTTGGCTACGACAACCTAAAAAAAATTATCGAGCAATTTCCCGACGACAGTTCTTATTGGAATGAAGCTCAGAATCGGTTCCAATTTGTGGATCGACTTTTGCTGGAATGCTTGGGTTGGGAACACCCGTATTTAGAAGTGGAAGTTACTGATGATGCGCACGGTAAGGCCGACTATATTCTCGGCAGCCCGGTAAAAGCGGTTCTCGAGGCAAAGCGAGAATCAAGAGACTTTCAGTTTCCTCCCATCAAAGATCATTCAAAAGCAAGAAGCATCAGGCCACTTGTCGATAAGTGCAGGGTACTCAAAGAAACGTGTGTGCAAGTGATTCAATATTGCGCACTTAATGGTGCACAACTAGCTATTGTCTGCAATGGCCCTCAATTAGTCGTTTTTCACTCCGCCATCCAATCTCGGTCGCCGCTTGACGGTGATTGCTTTGTTTTTGATGGGTTTAAACATTATCTCCAGCGTTTTACGTTGCTTTGGGATCTTCTTTCTCCCGAAGGGGTGCTTGAAAATCGGGCTTATCGTCAATTAGCGCTTGAACGAAACATGAGACTTCCGTCCAAAGCTTCAACTAATCTCGCGGATCCCTATGCTCACCGCTATCGTACGGATTTTCAGCAAAATTTAAGTTCTCTAGCATCTGTTTTACTCGAGGATATCGAGGGAAACCCTGACATCAAATCTGAGTTTTACGAAAATTGCTATGTAGATTTGGCTGCGAACAATCGCCACTTATTGTTAAGCAAAAATATCATCGCGGCGCGTTATCGACGCGTAGCAGACGACAGTGATAACCCCGCATCAATGGTTGCCTCGGTTGAAGATGGCCGAATAAAAATTAATGATAAATTGGCATCTAACACAAGTAAGCATCGCCCAATTGTTGTAATTGGTGATGTTGGAGTTGGAAAAACGTCGTTCTTTGAGAATTTATTTGAAAAACTTAATGAAGATGACAAAAAAGAAACATGTTACATACACATAAATTTAGGTGAAGGTGCAACGTTGTCTGAGAACGTAAAATCGTTTATTCTAGATGAAATTCCAAAGTTATTGAAGAAAAATTATTTGATCGATATAAATAATAACGATCTTGTAGAATCGGTCTATGAAGATGATTTTGCAGAGTATGACAACAGTATTGAAGGCAGGTTGAAAGATATTGATGCAGTTGGCTACGAAAAAGGCAAAATAGCATTTCTCAAAGCAAAAATCGATAAATTGGATCAGCATTTAAAAGCTTCACTTACGTATATTGCAGACAAATTGGGTCGTCAGATAATGTTAGTTATCGATAATGCCGACCAAAGGGCGTTTGAGATTCAGCAAGAAGCTTTTTTAATCGCGCAAGAAATTGCGTCATATAGAACCGCGCTAGTGTTCGTTGCGCTTCGTCCGGCAACTTTTTATGAATCGAAGTTAAAAGGGGCGCTTTCCGGTTACCAGAATAGTATCTTGTCGATCTCCCCGCCTCCTGCGGACGAGGTAATCAAAAGGCGTCTGCAATTTTCGTTGAACGTCGCAGAAGGAAAAATCGCACCGATTGCACTCGAAGGGGTGCGGTTGAACGTTGGTAGCATCGCTTCCTTTTTGAGAGCAACTTTACGCTCCATTAAATCCAATAAAGAAATCCGCACGTTTTTGACTAATATTACTGGAGGAAATACTAGGTTAGTTATTGAAATGATTACAAGTTTTTTTGGGAGTCCTAACGTAGAATCTGAGAGAATAGTTAGAATTGAAGACCAAACAGGTAACTACAAAGTTCCGTTACATGAGTTCACTAAGCACGCATTGCTAGGGGAATACGCCCACTTCAATCCAACCTCTTCGTATGTAGCATGCAATATTTTTGATATTTTTGCTGGTAATCCAAGAGAACACTTTATCAGTTGTTTGATAATTGGCTACTTGGCATCGGGTCTTGGAATCAAGGATAATGATGGATTCATAGGCGCTAAATCAATTATCGCTGAAATGTCTCGGCTGGGGTTCGACGAAGAAAGCACTAGAAAATCATTACAGAACTTGGCCGTAAAGCGGTTGATAGAAACTCCACATGCTCATTATCGCGAAATCCCTGTGGTATCCTCAGTTCTTCCTGATGAGTATTTTTTTCGAGCGACCTCAATAGGAACCTACCACACTAGATTTTGGGCAGGTTCTTTTTCCTTTATAGATGCCGTTTCAATAGACACACCAATTTTTGATGAAGCGATTAGAAAAATAGTCTTTGAAGACATTAATTCCTTGGTGATAGTAGATCGCTATAATCGAGCCACGGCGTTTAAAAGTTATCTAGAAACAGTCTGGCAAGAAGCTGCATTTGATGTCAATTACTATGACTTTATCTCAGTTCTAGATTCTCAACGGCATTCTTTTGCGTCTGTAGAGAGAGCGCTGGGACGTTAGTGTTCTAGCAAATATCGGTGCTGGTTTTTCTATCAAAGGTACAGTTCACCCAATTGACTTGACTCTCGCCACCCCACTACTTCTTATACAACCCGTCCAACCGCTCCTGATAGCGCTCCCTTATAACATGCCGCCTTATCTTCATGCTCGGGGTCAGCTCCTCATTCTCGATCGCAAAGGGTTCGTCGGCAAATTCGAAGCGGCGGACTTTTTCGATCACCGAGAGGTCCTTGTTGACCCGGTCTACCGCTTCGCGCACCGCGGCCTTGAAGGCCGGGTTGGCCTGCAGCTTGATGAAATCATAGGCCATGCCCTGCTCGCGGGACCATTCCAGTGCCCATTCGGGGTCGGGGACGATCAGGCCGACCATATAGGGTTTCTTGTCGCCGGCGATCATCGCCTGCAGGATTTCCGGCTGGATGGTGAGCATGCCCTCGACCTTTTGCGGCGCGACATTGTCGCCCTTGTCGTTGACGATCAGGTCCTTCTTGCGGTCGGTGATCGCAACCCGTCCGGCTTCGTCGATATGGCCGATATCGCCGGTGTGCAGCCAGCCGTCCTTGAGCACCTTGTCGGTCTCTTCCTGGTTGCGCCAGTAGCCGTGCATGACCAGTTCGCCGCGGACGAGGATTTCGCCGTCCTCGGCAATCCTGACCTCGGTGTCGATCATCGGCGGGCCGACCGTGTCCATTTTCAGGCCGGTGCGCGGGCGGTTGCAGGCGATGATCGGGCCGGATTCGGTCTGGCCATAGCCCTGCAACATGGTCAGGCCGAGCGACTGGAAAAAGACACCGATTTCCGGGTTGAGCGGGGCGCCGCCGGAGACCATCGCCTTGATCCGTCCGCCGAAGCGTTGCTGCACCTTGGGGCGCAGCGTCTTGTCGAGAAAGGCGTCCATCAGCTTGTCGCGCTTGCGGCCCTTGCCTTCGGCTTCGCGGGCGCCAATGGCGAGCGCCTTTCCGAGCAGATAATTGGGCATCCTGCCCTGTTTCTCTACCGTCTTGATCAGCCGGGCGCGCAGCACCTCGAACAGCCGCGGCACGACGACCATGATCGTCGGGCGCACCTCCTCAATATTGGAGGCGAGCTTCTCGAGCCCTTCGGAATAGAATATCTGCGCGCCGAGACCGATCGGGAAAAACTGGCCGGCGCTGTGTTCATAGGCGTGGCTGAGCGGCAGGAAGGAAAGGAAGACTTCCTCGTCCCAGCCGAAGTCGGTCTCGATGACCTCGGCGGGGCCCTTGGTATTGTGCAGGATCGCGCCGTGATGCTGCATCACGCCGCGCGGCTTGCCGCCGGTGCCGCTGGTGTAGATGATGCAGGCGGTCTCGTCGCGGGTGATGCCGGAAACCTGCTCGGTCACTTCGGCGACGTCGGCGTCGCTGCCCTGAACCAGCTTGTCCCAGCTGTACAGGTCGAAGTCTCCTGACTGGCCGATGCGCAGATCATTGATCCCGATGATGATATTGGCGTCGGCGGAGCTGATAACCGAGGGCAGCAGGTTTTTCGCCAGCTTGATGTCGGATACGATCACCGCATGGGCGCCGCTATTGTCGAGAATATGCTGGTGATCGGCTGGGGTGTTGGTTGTGTAGGTCGGCACGGTGATGCAGCCGGCGGCCATGATGCCGAGATCGGCGATACACCATTCGGGGCGGTTTTCGGAGACCAGCATTACCCGGTCGCCCTTTTTCAGACCGATGCGTTTCAGCGACTTTGCCAGCGCCGCAACCTGCCGGGCCGCTTCGTTCCAGCTGGTCGCCTGCCACGCGCCGTCAATCTTGGCGCTCAGAAACGGTTTGTCACCGCCCTGGCGGGCGCGATCAAAGAACATCGATACCAGATTCTGATATTGGTCGATTTCAAGATAACGGTTTTTCGGCTTTTTCTGGCCCACGCAACATTTCCTCTCTCACGCTCCGGATTGGTTCCGGGCTTGGATCATAGCGCAAGGACTAGCGCGGTTGAAACCGCTCGGCAATTCTTTAGGTGAAAACTGTTGCCGGCATGGTGGCCGGTGCCGGTGCCGTCACTGCCAATGGACAGGGCCGTTCGACCTGGTCTATAGCCTGGCCCTATATGAAAATATCCCGTCTCATCGTTGCTGCGGCAGCGTTTCTCACCGCTTCCTGTGCCCCGACCGGGCAAACTGAACCCGCCATAGTTTCGGCACCGGCAGCTTCCGCCCCACAGCAGGAAGTGCCGTTCGTCATTGCTGCCAATCCGCTGGCGGCCAAGGCCGGGCAGGATGTCCTGAAACGCGGTGGCAGCGCCATTGATGCGGCGATTGCGGTGCAGGCGATGCTGTCGCTGGTCGAACCGCAGAGCTCCGGCTTGGGTGGCGGGGCGTTCCTGACCTATCTGGATGGCGCTTCGGGCAAACTGACCATCTATGACGGCCGGGAAACCGCACCGGCGCAGGCCAGTACTTCGATGTTCCTGGGCCCCGATGGCAAGCCGCTGGGCTATCGCGAGGCGGTTACCAGCGGGCGCGCGACCGGTGTGCCGGGGGCCGTGGCGATGCTGGCGATGGTGCATGAGGAACATGGTGCGCTCGACTGGAGCAGCCTGTTTTCGGCGGCAGAACGGACGGCGGAACAGGGTTTTGTCATCAGCCCGCGGCTCGGCCGCTTTCTGGGAATCCCTTTTCCGCAGCTGAGCACGCCCGATGCCACCGCTTATTTTGCCAATGCCGATGGCGAGCGCAAGACCACCGGCGACCGGCTGAAAAATCCCGAATATGCAGACTTCGTGAGGCGTCTGGCGGCCAATGGTCCCGAGGCGCTTTACGGCGGCTCGACGGCGGCGAAGATTGTTGCCAAGACACGCGCCGCGCCGCTGGAAGGCCGGATG
This sequence comes from Sphingorhabdus sp. SMR4y, assembly GCF_002218195.1. Classification (GTDB taxonomy): domain Bacteria; phylum Pseudomonadota; class Alphaproteobacteria; order Sphingomonadales; family Sphingomonadaceae; genus Parasphingorhabdus. The sequence goes on from NZ_CP022336.1 coordinate 3,284,230, forward strand.
ACGATGGCCGATCTGGCTGGTTACAAGCCGGTCAAGCGCGAGGCGCTGTGCAATCCCTATCGCGTCTATCTGGTCTGCGTGCCGCCACCGCCGTCGAGCGGGGTGGCGCTGTTGCAACTGCTGGCGATGCTGGAAAATACCGATATCGCCATGCGCGGGCCGGATGATGCGCAGGCCTGGTTCCTGTTCGCCGAGGCGAGCCGGCTGATGTATGCCGACCGCGATCAATATGTCGGTGATCCGGCCTTTGCGTCGGTTCCGGTCAAGGGCCTGCTGGAGCCGGCCTATGTCGCCTCGCGCGCGGCCTTGATCGGCAAGAGTGCCGCTTCTTCTCCACCCGAAGCGGGAACTCCGCGCGGTGCGGTGCTGGCCGCGCGTGACCGGACGCGGGAACCTGCCGGGACATCCCATTTCATCGTCCGTGATGCCCAGGGCAATGTGGTGTCGATCACGACGACGGTGGAATCGATCTTTGGCAGCGGCCGGATGGTCGACGGCTTCTTCCTTAACAACCAGCTGACCGATTTCTCTTTCAGCCCGGTTGACGCAGAGGGTCGGCCTGCCGCCAATGCGGTTGCGCCGGGCAAGCGACCGCGCTCGTCGATGACCCCGACCATATTGCTCGACAGCGATGGCCGGTTTGCGGGCGCGATCGGATCAGCCGGTGGCAATTCGATCCTCGCCTATGTAGCGAAATCCTTGGTTGGCGCGATCGACTGGGACCTGTCGATGCAGGAGGCGCTGGCGCTGCCCAATCTGGTGGCGCGGGGCCCCAGATTTGGCGGGGAGCTGGACAAGTTCGCGCCGGGCGTTGCAGAGGGGCTCGCGGCACGCGGTGTCGATCTGAAGCCGGGGCAGGGTGAGGATAGCGGGGTGCATGCCGTGATCATCCGCGATGGCAAGGTCGACGGCGGCTTTGATCCGCGCCGCGAGGGCGTGGTGCTGGTGGGAACCGGCGAATAGCGTGGCAGGCAGGCGTTAAGCTGTGCCGACCGCCTCGGTGATACTGGCAAAGCCGTCCTGTTTGAGCAATTTGGCCAACTGGCAGTTCAACGCTGAGGCGATGGCCGGGCCTTCGTAGATCATCGCGGTGTAGAGCTGGACCAGCGACGCACCGGCGCGGATCCGTTCATAGGCATCTTCTGCCGTCGCAATGCCGCCGACGCCGATCAGCGGGACTTTCCCGCCGCTGGCCTTGCGGAAATCCTTCAGCCGTTGCAGCGCGAGGCTCTTGAGCGGTGCGCCGGAGAGACCGCCTGTTTCCGACTGGTTGGCCGACTTCAGGTCGGGCCGGGTGATGGTGGTGTTGGAAATGATCAGCGCGGCAATCTTCTGCTCCATGGCGACATCGACGATGTCGTCGATATCTGCCGGTTCGAGATCGGGGGCGACCTTCAGGAAGACCGGGGTTTTTGACTTGCCCATCGCGTCCATCACCGCGGCGAGCAGTTCGGCCAGCGCGCCCTTGTCCTGCAGCGCGCGCAGGCCCGGCGTGTTGGGCGAGCTGATATTGACCGTTAGATAGTCGGCCAGCGGCGCCATGTTCTTCGCGCCGGTGACATAGTCGGCGATCCGGTCGTCGCTGTCCTTGTTGGCGCCGATATTGATGCCGAGGACGCCTTGGCCCATCCGCCCGCGCATCTTTTTCAGGCGGGGCAGGGCTTCCTGCTGGCCGCGATTGTTGAAGCCGAGCCGGTTGATCACCGCCTTGTCCTCGACCAGCCGGAAGATGCGCGGTTTCGGATTGCCCGCCTGCGGCAGCGGGGTCAGCGTGCCGACCTCGGCAAAACCGAAACCCATGCGGATCAGCGCGTCGGGCACTTCGCCATTCTTGTCGAAACCGGGGGCCATGCCGATCGGATTGACGAAGTCGAGACCGGCGACGCGGGTGGCCAGAACCGGGTCGGACTTGGGGGCAGGGCCCATGGGGACGGTCTTCAGACCGGCAATGGTGAGACCGTGCGCGCGCTCGGCTTCGAGCGCGAAGATGAAGGGTTTTGCGAGATTGTAGAGCATGGTGGGGCTATGGCACTGGACAGGTTACTGCGCAATGGTGCTCCGCACTTGATGCGGAGCTTTTGGCGGCGGTAGCGCAATCTCTCTAGAGCTCCGCATCAAGTGCGGAGCACGGGACTGGAAACGCCGATATTATCTGCTACACGGCTCTCAGAAAAACATTGAGGAATATCCGATGATCGCCACCCCGCAATTTGACTTTCAGCTCGGCGAAATGGCCGACCAGATCCGCGACACCACCCGCCGTTTTGCCGAAGAGAAGATCATGCCGCTGGCCCAGAAAATGGACCGCGAAGACTGGTTTCCGCGTGAGCTATGGACGCAAATGGGCGACCTCGGTCTGCACGGCATCACGGTGGACGAGGAAGACGGCGGCCTCGGTCTCGGCTATCTGGAACATGCAATCGCGGTCGAGGAAGTCAGCCGCGGCAGCGCGGCGCTTGGCCTCAGCTATGGCGCGCACAGCAACCTGTGCGTCAACCAGATCCGTCGCTGGGCCAGTCCGGAGCAGAAGGCCAAATATCTGCCGAAACTGATCTCGGGCGAGCATGTCGGTTCGCTGGCGATGTCGGAGGCGGGTGCGGGCAGCGACGTGGTGTCGATGAAGCTGAAGGCCGAAGCGGTGCAGGGCGGCTATGTGCTCAACGGCACCAAATTCTGGATCACCAACAGCACCGATGCCGACACATTGGTCGTCTATGCGAAGACCCGTCCCGATGCGGGGTCGGGCGGGATCACCGCCTTCTTGATCGAAAAGGGCATGAAGGGTTTTTCCATCGGACAGAAGATCGAAAAGGTCGGGATGAAGGGCAGCCCGACCGCCGAACTGGTATTCGACGACTGCGAAGTGCCGGAAGAAAATGTCATGGGCCCGATCAACGGCGGCGTCGGGGTTCTGATGTCCGGCCTCGATTACGAGCGCGCGGTGCTGGCCGCGATCCCGCTCGGGCTGATGCAGGCCTGTCTCGACACGGTCATCCCCTATGTTCGCGAGCGCAAGCAGTTCGGCAAGCCGATCGGCACGTTCCAGCTGATGCAGGGCAAGGTCGCCGACATGTATGTGCGCCTGAACAGCGCGCGCAGCTATGTCTATAATGTCAACAAGGCCTGCGACGCCGGACAGACGACACGCTTTGATGCTGCGGGCGCGGTGCTCTATGCCTCCGAATGCAGCGTGCGGGTGGCCGAGGAATCGGTGCAGGCGCTGGGCGGCGCCGGCTATACCACCGACTGGCCGGTCGAGCGCTACTGGCGGGACAGCAAGCTGCTCGACATCGGCGCGGGCACAAATGAAATCCGCCGGATGCTGATCGGACGGGAATTGATCGGGGCGGGATAGATGAGCGAAACTGGAGAAGATAAGACCGGTACGGACGAACGTTCCAAACCATCTGTCCGTGCGCGTGCCGATGCGATCAAACCTTTTGTCTGCAAAAATTTGATTGCGGTGATCGAAGATCCTTCGAACATCAAAAACATTGGCACCGTCATTCGGAACGTGAACGCGCTCGGTGTTGAGAAGGTCTACATTGTCGATCCTCGAAAGGCGTTGCCGGATGATTGGCAGGACATGAGAGAAAACAAGTCACTGTCCAAGACATCGGTTTCGGCGGTTAAGTGGAGCTTTGTAAAGCGGTTTGATACGACTGAAGATTGTTTCAACCATTTGGAGCGGAAAAACTTTCATTCGATCGTCACCTCGCCTCATGTGAAAGGCATGGCTAATGTTTATCTCCATGAAGGAAAATTCACTGAACATGCAAAACTTGCGGTCTGGTTCGGGAATGAAAAGCGCGGAATCAGCGATTTGGCAATCCAAAGGAGTGATATGTGTGTCGCGATCCCGATGTTTGGGATGATTGAGAGTCTTAACCTTGGAACGTCATCGGGAATCGTGTTCTATGAAATTGCCAAACAGAGGCGTGAGTATCAGAGCAAATACAGGAAAAGGGACAAACGTGGTGAGCGTGCCAATCCCTTGCCGACGGTTATAGCCTCTGAAGGTGGCTAAAGAGCCTATCACCGATATCAGACCCGCAGGGTCTCCCATGGCCCGGTGATCGCATAGGTATAGCCCGGCTCCTGCACATTGACGAACAGGGTCGTGCCGTCGGGCGAGAAACAGGCGCCGCAGAATTCGCTGCGGTCCTTGTGTGCGTTGCGGGCAATGTCGTAGATTTTGCCATCGGGCGTCAGGCCGCGCAGATATTGGTCGCCGCGCCCGTCTTCGCAGAGGATGATATCATTCCACGGCGCGACCACCAGATTGTCGCACATGTCGAGGGAATCGGCGTTGGTGGATTCGAAGAACAGCTGCAACGTACCGCCTGCTTCTGCGCCTTCGTCCGGCGTGTAGCGCCAGATCTGGCCGACGCGCTGCGCGCCGCCTTCGGTGCAGGTGAAATAGAAATCGCCGGTCGTGCCATCGGTGCGCAGCGCATAGTCCAGCCCTTCGCCGCGCATGAACCGGGCAGCACCCGCCGCATGACCGCGTTTGGCCAGATCGCCGTCCGGCGCCTCGACATCTTCCAGATCGATCCACTCGACGACATGGTCCTGCCCGACAGCAAAGGGTTCCGTTGCATTGCCGCCCCAGTCCTCGGGCCAGTTGGATGTCACGGCGGATTTCCGGTTGGTAAGCGCCAGCGCCTGCAGGCGCCCGCCTTTCTCAAGTTCGCCGCGGACATTGGGAATGAAGCGATAGAACAGGCCGTCGCGCGCGTCTTCGGTCATATAGACAATGCCGGTTTTCGGGTCGACCGAGGCGGCTTCATGCGCGAAGCGGCCCATGGCTTTCAGCGGGATTGCGTCGATCAGGCCGGTCGCGCTGGACGGGGTTTCGAAGACAAAGCCGTGATATTTGCCCGGGCCCTCTTCGGGCTTGAGCATTTCTTCTTCGCAGCTGAGCCAGCTGCCCCACGGTGTCGGGCCGCCGGCGCAATTGGCCGCGGTACCGGTCAGCACCAGAAAATCCCGCTCCATGCGTTTGTGCTTCAGATCGTAGACCACCTTGCTCACGCCACCGAAAAAGGGCGAGCCGTCTTTTTTGCGGTCGTAGAGCTGGCTGTCGGAAACCCGGTCGAGCAATTCATTGCCCTTGCCGAACGGGCTGCCGACCGGAATGCTGTTCCAGTTTTCATGATTGCGCATCAAAATGCATTTGTCGCTGTCATCGGGATGGGCGAAACAGGCCATGCCGTCGGGACGGCCGGGGCGGTAGAAGCCGTCGGACATCATCCCGCCCGCTTCACTGATCAATGTATAGGAAAAGCCTTCGGGCAGATCGAGGCGCCTGGCCGGATCGGGAAGCAGGCTGAACGCGCGGTTGGCGCTGTGCGCGCGGGCGCATCCGGCCAGCGATACGGAGGCATAGAACAAACCTACAGCCTGCGCGGAGCGGATAAAATCTCTTCTGGATAAGGTCATCGTTCAATCTTCCTGTTGTCGGTGCTAGCATGGCGCAGTGCGAATGAGGCTGGCCCTTACAGACCAAAGAAAACAGATTTATGACTTACACCCTGATCACTGCAAACCGCAACTATTCGAGCTGGTCGCTGCGTCCCTGGGTCCTGATGAAGGCGCTGGATATCCCGTTTGAGGATGAAATCGTCTATTTCGAAGAGGATAATTACGAACGGTTCCGGGAATTTGCGCCCAATGGTCAGGTGCCCTGTCTGAAGGACGGAGACCGGACGATCTGGGATTCGCTGGCGATCATGGAATATCTGGCGGAGCGGCATCCGGGCTGCTGGCCGGAAGATGAGGCGGCGCGGACATGGGCGCGTTGCGCGGCGGCGGAAATGCACGGAGGCTTCGCGCCGCTGCGCAATATCTGCCCGATGAATATCGGTGTGCGGGCCGATTTGCACCAGATCGAGCCGGGCCTGCAGCGCAATATCGAGCGGATCGGCGAGCTGTTCGCGCAGGGGCTGGATGATTTCGGCGGGCCGTGGCTGGCGGGGGAGCGGTTCACGATTGTCGACGCCTATTATGCGCCGGTCGCCTATCGGGTGCGGAGCTTTGATCTCGATATTGGTGTGAAAGGCCGTGCGTGGGTCGATCATATCATCGCCCATCCGGCGATGCGGGAATGGGAACGGCAGGCGCTGGCCGAAACGCAGCGCGAGATCGGTCATGAGGAGGAAATTGCCGCGGTGGCCACGGTGACGGCGGATTATCGGGCGGGTTAAGGTCGGGGAGTAGCCGTTGGTCGCCAGGCGTGGTTCGACAGGCTCGCCACTAACGGGGAATGGTCGGCGCGACTTTGTGCTCCGCACTTGATGCGGAGCGCTGGAGGCCAGAGATGGCGTTGTGACGGCACGGCTCCGCATCAAGTGCGGAGCACAATTTTGTTGCCAGGCTGGTTCCCGGATACGGTCTCTAAACTTGACTGAATCCCGGCCTTCCGGCAAAGGCGCCACATTCCAATGTTGCATCGCAGCATATCCCAGATATTGACGAAGGACAGCCCATGGCAATTCACAGCGATTTTCAGCGCGACTGGTTGTCCAATCCGAAAACCGAATTTCTGGCCGGTCTGGTGGTCGCGCTGGCGCTGATCCCCGAGGCCATCGGCTTCGCGATCATCGCCGGGGTTGATCCGCGGGTCGGGCTTTATGCCAGTTTCTCGATCGCGGTGATCATATCGCTGGTCGGCGGGCGGCCTGGCATGATCAGCGCGGCCACCGCGGCGGTAGCGGTGCTGGTGGTGCCATTGGTGCGCGACCATGGCGTCGAATATCTGTTCGCCGCGACGATTTTGATGGGGATTTTCCAGGGAATCGCGGCGCTGCTGCGGCTCGACCTGCTGATGCGCTTTGTCTCGCGCTCGGTGATCACCGGCTTTGTCAACGCGCTGGCGATCCTGATCTTCATGGCGCAGATCCCGCAGATGACGGGCGAGGCCTTTACCGTGCAGACCTATGTGATGATCGCGGCGGGACTGGCGATCATCTACGGCCTGCCCAAGATCACCACTTTGGTACCGTCGCCGCTGGCGGCGATCGTCGTGCTGGCCGGGGTCAGCATGTATTTCCGCGCCGATGTGTTTACCGTCGGCGACATGGGCGAACTGCCCGACAGCCTGCCTTGGCTGCATATCCCGCAGGTGCCGGTCACCTGGGAAACGCTGCAGATCATCGCGCCCTATTCGCTGGCGATGGCGGCGGTCGGTCTGCTCGAGTCCTTGCTGACGGCCTCGATTGTCGACGACATGACCGAGACCCGCAGCGACAAGAAGCGCGAAACCTATGGCCAGGGCATTGCCAATTTCGTTACCGGCTGGATCGGCGGCATGGGCGGCTGCGCGATGATCGGCCAGTCGGTGATCAATATCAAGTCGGGCGGCCGGCGGCGGCTGTCGACTTTTGTTGCCGGTGTCATGCTGCTGATACTGATCGTCGGGCTTGGCCAGTGGGTCGCGCAAATCCCGATGCCGGCACTGGTTGCGGTGATGATCTTTGTCTCGATCAGCACCTTCCGATGGAAAAGCTTCACCGAAATTACCCATCATCCCTGGCCGTCCAACGTGGTGATGATCGCCACCGTGGTGATGGTCGTGGCGACGCATGATCTGTCGATCGGCGTCCTGACCGGCGTGCTGCTGTCCGGCATCTTCTTTGCCTGGAAAGTGCGGCAACTGGTCACGATCCAGGATTTCGTCGAGGTCACAACGCACCGCTATGTGTTCGGCGGCCAGATTTTCTTCGGCTCGGTCGACATGCTGTACGAGGCGATGGAGTTTAACGAGGAAGGCATCGACAAGGTCATCATCGATGTCCACGACGCGCATTTCTGGGACATCAGCGCGACCGGCATGCTCGACAAGATTGTTGACCGGCTGAAAAACGAGGGCAAGACGGTTGAGCTGATCGGCATGAACCAGGCGAGCGCTACTCTGGTCGAGAAATATAGCGAGAATGACAAGCCGTTCGAAAGCCTGGGGGTCGTCGGGCACTAGCGGTTCGCCCCGGGGTGTGCCCGTGCGCTGGCAGGGGCGCTGATTGTGAAGTGTTGCTGTGCTCCGCACCTGATGCGGAGCCATGGAGGCTGAAGATTCCGTTTGGCCACAGAGTTTCGCATCAGGTGCGGCGCACAATGTTCTGTTGACCAGGCCCCGCCATTGCCGCACATCTGCGGAAAAGTTTTAAAGGAGCCCCACATGATCAAGCTGCACCATCTCGAATTTTCCCGCTCGTCGCGCATCATCTGGCTCTGTGAGGAGGGCGGGATCGAATATGAGATGATCCGCTATGCCCGCGATCCGGCCACCCGGCGTTCGCCGCCGGAACTGGGCGAGATACACCGGCTGGCCAAGGCGCCGACGGTGGAAGTGGACGGCCATGTGATGGTCGAATCCGCCGCGATCATCGAATATCTGGTCGAGCGGCACAGCGATGGTGCGCTCGGCGTCCCGGTCGATCACCCGGAGCGGGCGAAATATCTCGAATGGCTGCATTTTGCCGAGGGCACGATGGGAATGAGCTTCATCATTACCGGCATCGCGCCGATGGTCGGTGGACTGCCCGATCTTCTGGGCGGGTTTCTGAACGCAGAAGTGGCGAAGCTGCTCGACCATCTCGAGATCGAGCTGGAAGGCAAGGACTTCCTCGTCGCCGACAAATTTACCGGCGCCGATATCAACCTGCATTATATGCTGGAGGGCCGTGCCGCGCTGGGGCAGCTTGACAGCCGTCCGAATTGCAAACGCTATTTCGAGACTTTGGCGGCGCGGCCGGGCTATCAGAAAACGGTGGAACTGGGCGGGCCTGTGTTGTTGCCCCGGCCGCGTTGAGCCATGGCTAAAATCGAAGGCAGACTGGCGACCGGCGGTCTGCTGGCCATTACGCTGTCCGCCTTTGCCGGCAATTCGCTGCTGGCGCGTGCCGCCCTTGCGGGCGAACAGATCGACTGGGCCGGCTATACGATAGTGCGGCTGGTCGCGGGGGCTATCGTCCTCGCGCTGCTGATCGGGAAGCAGAAAGGCCAGTCCGTCCGGCCGCAGCGCCGCGACCTCGTCGGCGCGCTGTCCCTGTTTGTTTACGCCGGGGCTTTTTCCTGGGCCTATATCGGTCTGGATGCGGGGCTCGGTGCGCTAATCCTGTTTCCTGCAGGGCAGATCACCATGCAGGTCATCGGTCTCACCCGGCAGATTATCCCGTCGAAAGGACAATTGGCCGGAGCGGCTATCGCTCTGGTCGGTCTGGTCTATCTGATGATGCCCGGCGCAACGGCGCCGCCGCTGCTGAGCACGGTGGCGATGATCTGCGCAGGGATGGCGTGGGGCGTATCGAGCTGGGCAGGAAAGACAGTTGGCGACCCGTCGCTGACCACGGCGCGCTATTTCATCGGTGCCAGCCTGCTGACCTTGATGCTGTTCCCCTTCGTCGACTGGTCCATGTTCACCGGGACGGGCGTCCTGATGGCGGTGATTTCGGGTGGTGTGACGTCGGCTCTGGGTTATGTCCTGTGGTATATGATGCTCGCCCGCATATCGATAACCAGCGCCGCCGTATCGCAACTATCGGTTCCCGCTATCGCCGCTCTGGGGGGTGTGATCTTGCTGGGCGAAATATTGACAGCGCGATTGCTGATCGGAGGGCTGATAATTCTCGCCGGTATCGGGCTGACCAGTTGGGCGTCGATCAGGGGTGGCCGGACCTAACCGGCCGCATCCCGTACAATCGCAACCCCGGCCTCGCGTTGCGCCCTGAGTTCCGCCTTCAGCTTTGCCGGATCGCGGGCGAAGACAAAACCGAAGCTCACGCCGCCTTCTTTGCCAATCGTCGCATGATGGAGCTTGTGGGCCTGTACCAGCCGCTTGGCATAGCCGCGCTTCGGCACATATTTGAAATAGCGCTGGTGCACCAGGCCGTCGTGGATCAGGGTGTAGATGATGCCGTAGAACAAAATGCCAAGACCAACCCATGTGCCCGGCTCCCACGCCGCTGCGCCCATGATCAGGGGGCTGCCGATGGCGAACATCGAAATGCTCATCACCGCGCCGGCGATGCCGTAAAGGTCGTTTTTCTCGAGCTTGTTGTCATGCGGCTCGTGATGGTCGCGGTGCCAGCCCCAGCCGAAACCGTGCATGATATATTTGTGGCTCGCCCAGGCGACACATTCCATCGCGATGACGGAAGCCAGGACGGTGGCGAGGATGGCGAGCAGGCTCATTATTCCTCATCCAATCTGCGTATGCGCGGTTGACCACCGCTAACTTCAGTCACCCACTGCAACTCATTCTGCGTCGTGATTACGTAAAGCGGCTTTTTGGCGGCAAATACGGAAAAGACGTGAATCTCGGTCGGGACGGGATCAAGGAAATGTGTAATGCCAAACGCGACAGGTTCGTTTTTCTTGTCTCCTTTGACAGGCATGTCGAAGCAGCTGTTCATGAATTTTCGTTGGTCAATCACTGTGCCATTTTCCACCGAAAAACGATAATGCCCTCCCAGCGGAATCGAATCCCAGCCGGTCTGCGGCGTCAGCAAATAGACCAATATGGGGTCGCCTGCTTTCGCGGCAGGCAGGGTAACCAGATTAAAAGGGGATTTGCTGCACCTCTCCAGAGCCGATGCATCAATTGCTCTGCTCGCATCTATCAGTTCAATCTGTGTCGCACTCAATTCAGCCTCCTCACCGGCCAAAATCCTGCGATCGCTAACCTTGCCATCGCCCCAGACCGCCGAATATACGCCCTGCAAACGGTCACCTTCGGGTTTCCAGAAGGTCACCAGCAGGCCGGTCTCCACGTTGGTGACGACCCATCCGCGGATTCCGCTGCCGTCCAGATCCTCGATATCTTCCCGCATTGCGTCGGTCGTGTGCCAGGCGGCCTGATCGTGGCGATACAGATCGAGCCCGCGGTCCAGGGCCAGCTGCAGCGCCTGGTCTTCGGTGCTGGATCCGGCGTTATCCTGCGCCAGGATTGAGGTGCCGGACAGGGCCAGCAGGGCGATCAGGAGGGAGCGAATGATAATCATCTGGCGAAGATAGGCCCATTTGAATGGCAATTGAAGCCACTTCTGACTTGCGCGGCCAATTGATCTGATTAAACGAAACCCCATATCGGGAAAACAGGACCTTATGACAAAAGCAAAAACCCTCTACGAGAAAATCTGGGACGCCCATGTCGTCGATCAACGGGATGACGGAACGGCGCTGATCTATATTGACCGGCATCTGGTCCATGAAGTGACCAGCCCGCAGGCCTTTGAAGGACTGCGCAAGGCGGGCCGCAAGGTGCGGCGACCGGATCTGACGCTCGCGGTTCCCGATCATAATCTGCCCACCACGGCGCGGCTCGATGCGCAGGGCAACAAGATTCCGATCGCCGATCCGCAGAGTGCGGCGCAGCTGGAGGCGCTGGAAGCCAATGCGCCGGCCTTTGGCATCAAATATATCGGTGCCAGCGATATCAACCAGGGCATTGTCCATGTCATCGGTCCGGAGCAGGGTTTTACCCTGCCGGGCACGACCATGGTCTGCGGCGACAGCCATACCGCTGCGCACGGTGCTTTGGGCGCGTTGGCCTTTGGCATCGGCACCAGCGAAGTCGAACATGTGCTGGCGACGCAGACGCTGCAGCTGACCCGCTCGAAATCGATGGAAATCCGGGTCGAGGGGCTGCTCGGTCCCGGTATCAGCCCGAAAGACCTGATCCTGCATATCATCGGCGTGATCGGCACGGCGGGGGGCACTGGTCATGTTATTGAATATCGCGGCGAAGTATTTGAACAAATGTCGATCGAGGGCCGGTTGACCGTCTCCAACATGTCGATCGAAGGTGGCGCGCGCGCCGGCCTGATCGCCCCGGATGAGAAGACCTTCGCCTATCTGAAGGGCCGTCCGATGGCGCCCAAGGGGGCTGACTGGGATGCGGCGCTGGCCTATTGGAAGACTCTGCCGACCGATGAAGGTGCGACATTTGACAAGAGCGTGACGATCAACGCCGCCGACGTGTCGCCGACCGTGACCTGGGGCACCAGCCCGGAAGATGTCGTGCCGGTGAATGGCGTGGTACCGTCGCCGGACAGCTTCGCCGATCCGTCCAAGCAGGATGCCGCGCGCAAGTCGCTGGATTATATGGGGCTTGAAGCCGGTCAGGCGCTGCAAGATGTTGCGGTGGAGAATATTTTCATTGGCAGTTGCACCAACAGCCGGATCGAGGATCTGCGGGCCGCTGCCTCGATACTGGACGGGCGCAAGAAGGCCGACAATGTCAAATGGGCAATCGTCGTGCCGGGCTCGGGTCTGGTCAAGGCGCAGGCCGAAGCCGAAGGGCTGGACCGGATATTTACCGAGGCCGGCTTTGAATGGCGCGAGCCGGGCTGCTCCGCCTGTCTCGGCATGAATCCCGACAAGGTGCCGGCAGGCGAACGCTGTGCATCCACTTCCAATCGCAATTTTGTTGGACGGCAGGGACCGGGTGCTAGGACGCATCTGATGTCTCCGGCCATGGCCGCAGCAGCGGCGGTGACGGGAAAGCTGACCGACGTGCGCGAACTGACGAAATGAGAGGTTGAAATGAGCGACGACAATAAAAAGGACGCACCGTCCACGAAGGATGAGGATTCCACCGACAATGATGCCGGCAAATGGTCGACCGGGGTAAAGGTCGGTGCGGCGATCGGGTCGGCTGCGATAGCCGCCGCGCTTATTTACGCCGGCCGGCACCAGATGAAAAAACATGATGATTTCAAGGCGGCAAAGGGCAAGCCGCTGCCGAAATATGAAAATGAACCGGATTATGATGACGACAGCGAAACCGGCTCTGTCAACAAAAGCGAAGAAAAATAAAGATGAAACCTGTCAAACATGTTGAAGGCCGCGCCATTCCCTTTGGCCAGAAAAATGTCGATACCGATGTCATCATCTCGGCCAAATGGCTGAAGACGATCTCGCGGGAAGGCCTCGGGGAAGGCGCGTTCGAGTCGATCCGGGCGAAGGAAGGCAATGTTTTTGACGATCCGGAATATGCCGGCGCCTCGATTCTGATCGCCGGTGACAATTTCGGTTGCGGATCAAGCCGTGAACATGCTGCATGGGCGCTGGACGACATGGGGATCAAGGCCGTGATCGCGCCGAGCTTTTCCGACATTTTTGCCGGCAATGCGTTCAAGAACGGCCTGCTGGCTATCGCTCTGCCGCAGGAAGCGATCAACCGGTTGATGGAGGTTGCCAAAACCGACCCGATCACGATCGACATGGAGAGCATGAGCGTAACCACGCCATTCCAGGACCGTTTCCCTTTCGACATGGATCCCTTCCGCCACCAATGCCTGGTAGAGGGGCTTGATGAAATTGACCTGACATTGGCGAAATCCGATGCCATAGAGCGGCACGAGAAACATAATGATTCTGCTCAGCCCTGGCTCAAGCCGGTGGCTGCCTAGCGGCAGAAAACAATTCCAAGGAAGGGAATGATATGAAGGCTTTGATGTCAACCAAAGTGGGCGGACCCGATACGCTTGAAATGCTCGATGTGGCCGATCCGGTCGCAGGCAAGGGGCAGGTTCTGATCGACGTCAAAGCCTGTTCGATCAACTATCCCGACGTTTTGATCATCCAGGACATGTACCAGTTCAAGCCACCACGGCCCTTTGCGCCGGGCGGCGAAGTGTCCGGCGTCATTGCCGCTGTCGGGGAAGGTGTTGAGGGTCTGGCGGTCGGTGACCGCGTCGCGTCGACCACTGGCCACGGCGGTCTGGTCGAAAAGGTTGTTGCCGACCAGAACAGCGTGTTCAAAATTCCCGACAGTGTCGGCTTTGAGGACGCGTCGGCGCTGCTGCTGACCTATGGCACATCGATTCACGCGCTGGTTGATCGCGGTCATATCAAGGAAGGGGACACGCTGCTGGTCCTTGGTGCGTCCGGCGGTGTCGGCATTGCCGCCGTCGAGCTCGGCAAGGCCTTTGGCGCGCGCGTTGTTGCTGCCGTCTCGTCCGAAGAGAAAGCCGCCTTCGCGAAAGAAGCGGGTGCTGACGAAACCGTGGTTTACGCACGCGCTCCGTTTGACAAGGACCAGTCCAAGGCGCTGGCCGCCCAGTTCAAGGCCGCCGTCGGCCCCAATGGTGCCGATGTGATCTATGATGCGGTTGGCGGTGACTATAGTGAGCCGGCTGTCCGCTCGATTGCCTGGGAAGGCCGCTTTCTCGTAGTCGGTTTCCCGGCCGGGATCGCGAAATTGCCGCTCAATCTGACCCTGCTCAAATCCTGCGATGTCTGCGGTGTGTTCTGGGGGGCTTATGCCATGCGCGACCCGAAGGGCAATCGCGCCCATATCGACCGGTTGTTCAAGCTCTGGGATCAGGGCAAGATCCAGCCTCGCGTGTCGGAAGTCTTCGCGTTTGAAGATGCCGGGCAGGCCATCCAGAAAATGGCAGATCGTGGCGCTATCGGGAAATTGGTGGTAAAGGTCGCCGATTGATTGCCCCTCGGCACTTGCGGCGGGCTTTGCTGATGCCTATTTTTATACCAACTCAGTTCAAGGGAAGCTCATGACAGATTTTAAGGATCGCGAACACGCATTTGAAACGAAGTTTGCGCGCGACGAAGAAATGCAGTTCCGGATCACCGCGCGGCGCAATCGCCTGCTCGGTCAATGGGCCGCAGAGAAGATGGGGCTGACCGCTGAGGAAACCGATGCCTATGCAAAGGAAGTCGTGGCGGCTGATTTTGAGGAAGCGGGCGATGAAGATGTCGTTCGCAAGCTTCTGGGTGATCTGACCTCCGCCGGCGTCGACATGGACGAAGCGGCCATTCGGACCGCCCTGTCCGACAAGATGGTAGAAGCCCGCCGCCAGTTTATCGAAGAGGCCAGCTAAGCCCGATGCCGATGGCCAGCGCAGATATCGAGGCAATGATCCTGGAAGCCTTTCCCGACGCATCGGTAGAAATCACCGATCTTGCCGGAGATGGCGATCACTATGCCGCAAAGGTGAGCTCCGCTTCCTTTGCCGGGATGAGCCGGGTCAAGCAGCATCAAGCGGTCTATGCTGCACTGAAGGGAAAAATGGGTGGTGAACTGCACGCATTGCAGCTCACCACAACGGTTCCCGAATAGGAGAATATATATGAGCGATGTAAACGCGAAAATCGAATCCGTGGTTACCAGCAACGACGTGGTGCTGTTCATGAAGGGTACGCCACTGTTTCCACAATGCGGCTTTTCAAGCCGCGCCGTTGCGATCCTCGAACATCTGGGCGTCGCATTTGAATCGTTCGACGTGTTGCAGGACATGGAAGTCCGCCAGGGCATAAAGGAATATTCCGACTGGCCGACCATTCCGCAGCTTTATGTCAAAGGCGAATTTGTCGGTGGCAGCGATATCATGATGGAAATGTACGAGGCTGGAGAGCTCGGCGAATTGATGGCCGAGAAAAAGGTCGCTCCCGCCGAGGCCTGACCCTGATCCCGGAAGGGATGTGATGAAATAAAAAACGGCTCGGTCTAGGAGGACCGGGCCGTTTTTCTTTGGGGTAAGTTTCGTCGAATTCGGTAATGAAAGGGGGCAACGAAGACCAGTAAGTTTGCCCCCCTCATTATACCTCCTGCAAGGAGGATTTGGGTGTGAAGTATTAAAGACACCAAACAGGTTGCATCCCCTGTGCCAGTTTCACAAAATCCCCGTCTTTCAAAATCTTAAATGGTTTCGGCCCTGTTAACGGTTGTAAAATTGTAAGATATTCCGACAAGCGTCGGTTTTCGACCAACGACCGCTGACCATCCACCAGCGACATCGATCCCGCGATTGACTGTTTACATCCGTAGTCGATGAAACTACAAATGTAGTCACTGACGAGTCAAAAAGGGAGGGACCGGAACCGTGACCGAGCGCATTAGCGATGCTGAACATGCCGTCATGGAAGTCCTGTGGAAGCGCGCTCCCCTGACCGCAATGGAAGTGGCGGAACAGGTTGTTGCGGAGAAGGACTGGTCGCTTCAGACGGTCAAGACCCTGTTGTCCCGGCTGGCCGCAAAGGCAGTGGTCGGCACCGAACTCGACGGTCGTCGGTTTCTCTATTCTCCGCTGGTGGAACGGGATGATTATCTCACCGGCGTATCACGAAATTTTGTGGATCGGCTTTTCGGGGGAAAGGTCACACCTTTGGTTGCGCATCTGGCGGAGGCCGATGAACTGAGCGCCGACGACATCCGCGAAATCGAAGAGCTTTTGAGGGAGTTGAAAAAATGAGCGGCGAACTGAACCAATGGATTTGGGATACCATGGTGTCGATGACCTTGCTGATGCTGCTGGTGTTGATGATCCGCAAACCGGTCAGTCATTTTTTCGGGGCGCGCATAGCCTATCTGTTGTGGATATTGCCGCTCGCCCGCCTGTTCATGCCAACGCTGACGCTCGAGGCACCCGCCGTCTCCGAGCCCGCCGCCGCGCTGGCGCCCATGGCGCTGGGTTCGGAAATGGTTGCCACCGTGCCGGTAGAGACTACCGCCTTCAGCGCGATGGCGTCTTTCGACTGGTCGATGATCGCAATCGTCATCTGGCTTGGCGGGGCGGGCCTGCTGTTCATCAGCAAGCTGGCGGCCTATCTGCAGTTCCGGGAGGATATCGTATCCGACGGACGCCTGATCGGACGGCACGAGAATATCAAAATCCTGGAAACGGCGGCGATTAGCGGTCCGCTGGCGTTCGGCCTGTTTGAAAAATATATTGCGGTTCCGACGAATTTCTTCCGCGACTATGCGCCGCGCGAGCGAGACCTGGCGCTGGAGCACGAGATTGCCCATCATGAATCGGGCGATCTGGCGGCCAATTTTGTCGGGTTGACGATATTGGCGCTGCACTGGTTCAACCCGGTCGCCTGGTTTGCCTGGATCGCATTCCGGCAGGATCAGGAAACCGCATGCGACGCGCGCATCATGGCGCAAAGCGGCCGCGACGTCCGCGCTGTCTATGGCCGGACGATTGCCAAGTCGGCATCCGGTCACCGTCTGGGGCTGGCCAGTCCGCTGAACCAGAAAGACAAGATAAAGGGACGCCTCAAGATGCTCGGCCGATCGGAGAAATCTTCGCTGAGGCGAAAGCTGGGCGCCGGACTGGTTGCGGTTGCCACGGTGGTGACATTGCCGCTGACCGCGACCGTTACCTATGCAGAGGCGGTTCAGCCGCTGGACGTTCCGGAGCCAATGGCACCGGTTGCGCCGCTCGCGCCGTCGGCACCGCTGCCACCCGCGGCGCCTGTCGCTCCGGTTGCCCCTCTAGCCGACAGCGACACGGTCAACATCACGATGCTCAACGGCCGCAAGAATTCCGATTTGTCGAAAGATTATGTGCACAAGGTCAAGCATGATGGCCGTACTGTCATCCTGCGGACCGACAAAAAGCTGAGCAAGACAGAAATTCGCGAGATGGTTGCCGAAGCGGAAAAATCCCGGCTCGCGGCGGAAAAGGCGTTGCGCGACGAAGGACTGGACCGCAGGGACATGGAAGCGAGCATGCGCGAGGTCGAGCGGGATCTGGCGCTCGCCGAGAAAGAAATGAAGCAGGAGTGGCGGGAAGCGCAGCGAGAGGTCCGTGAAGCGATGCGCGAAGCCGAGAAAGCCCGGCGCGAGGCTCTGGCGGAAGCCCGGGAAGCGCAGCGGGAAGCCAGAGAAGCCAAGCGCGAAGCGGCTGAAGAGATGACACCCGTCTCCCGCATCTCGTCGATATTCTATAGCAAGGGAAGCACGGCGTCCTCTGCAACCAGCGTCAAGGTCAACGGCCCCGATTGCGTGGCGATGAACAAGCAGATCGCCATGGGCGGCGAGAATGGACTGGCGACGCAGGCCTGGGCCGTGGTGGCCGGATGCGGCGGGTTTGAGGTCAAAATCGACAAGGCCGCGATCCTCGGCGCAGCGTTGAAGGGGCTGAAAAAAGAACGGGCCGAGGCGGAAAAATGTGATGACAGCGATGTTGAGCGCACGAAAAAGATCCAGGAAATCGACCGCAGCATTGCGAAGGTAAAAGCCCAGCTGGCGATGATATAGGCCGGGGAAACCGTGTATCACGGGGCATGAGGGCGGTTCGTTTCGCGGACCGCCCTTTTTCGTGGTTGTTTTATGGGCTGGATATGCCACATCATTGCCATGGACTTTGACCCTTCGAAATATCCCACCGGTCTGTGCGAGCAGATGGAACCGCTGGTCGCCCGCGTACTGGCCGGCAATCCCAGCCCCTACACCTATACCGGCACCCAGACTTATATTGTCGGCAATGGATCGGATCGCGCGGTGATCGATCCCGGCCCGGCGATTGACGCGCATATCGATGCGATTATCGCAGCGGTCGGCGAGGCCAAGATCACGGCAATCATGTGCACCCACACCCATCGCGACCATAGTCCCGCCGCCGCGCCGCTGGCAGCGCGCACCGGTGCGCCGATCATTGGCTGCGCGCCGCTGGTGCTGGCCGACGACGGGCCGCGCGCCGACGAGAGTTTTGACAAGGAGTATCAGCCGGACCGCGTGCTGGCCGATGGCGAGACGGTTTCCGGTGACGGCTGGACCATCGAAGCGGTGGCGACGCCGGGGCACACGTCCAATCATCTCTGCCTCGCGGTGCCGGAATCCGGTGCGATGTTTACCGGCGATCATGTGATGGCCTGGTCGACCAGCGTCATTGTCCCGCCCGATGGCGATATGGCCGACTATATGGCAAGCCTGCAGAAGCTTTATGAACGCGAGGACAAGGTCTATTATCCCGCCCATGGCAAGAAGGTGACCAATCCGCGCCAGCTCGTGCGCGGGATGATGGGCCATCGCAAGCAGCGCGAACGGCAGATATTGAAGCTGCTGGAGGAAGGCCCGGCGGTGATCACTGACATGGTTCCGCGCATGTACAAGGGGCTCGATCCGCGGCTCAATGGTGCTGCGGGTCAATCGGTGCGCGCGCATCTGATCGACCTCAAGAAAAAGGGACAGGTGACGCAGTCTGGTGACGTCTGGGCGATGGCCGGATGACGGTCGAAATGTCACGCCGCCTCTGGATTGCGGTCGCGGTTGCCGGCGTGATATTCATCATATTGGGCGCGCTGGCATGGTTGCTCTTTGCGCGGGTCGAAACCAGCATCGCCCCCGATCCGATGTCGATTGCCGATGCCAGCCTGACCCATATGCAGGAGCAGAACCGGCTGACAGTCTTCTCCGCCAGCTACAATGCCACTGTCACCACCACGTTGAGCAGGCTCGGGCTGTCCGCGCGGAAAACCCTGATCATGCCGGGAACGGTGCGCTACGAACTGGATCTGGCCAAGCTCGGTGCTGATGATGTCCGCTGGGACGCGCGGGACAACACGCTCTATGTCGAGATCCCGGCGATCGAAATCGCCCGGCCCGAGGCCCATATCGACCGGATCCAGACCTATGATGATGGCGGCATTTTGATGGCGCTTACCGACGCGGAAAATGTCCTCGATCAGGCCAACCGGAAGAAGGGCGTTGCAGAACTGGCCGAACAGGCAAAAAATCCGGTACAGTTGCGGCTCGCCCGAGAGGCCGCGCGCCGTGCCGTCAGGCATAATTTTGCGGTGCCGTTGCAGGCTGCTGGTGTGGAAGCAAAGATTGACGCCTTTTTCCCTTACGAGCGTAGCCGCTACAAGGAACGGTGGGACTATTCGCGGCCGATCCGGGAGGTGCTGGCGGAGCAGAAACAGAAAAGGGAAGCGGGAGAGTGACGATGCGGGACATGTGGGTGGCGATCATGCTGTCGGGACTGATGCTGACCGGATGCGAACGCAGTCCGCAGCCGGAACCACAGTCGGAAATCGCCGGATTTGTCCTGCCGGAACCGATTTCCAACAATGCCGTGGCGGTTGCCGACGGACCGGACGGCCCGACCCTCTATAGTTTCAACGGGCTGAAAGCGGGCAAGAGCTGGAAAGACACGAGCAACGCTGCCTTTGCCTGTGTGCTCGCGACGGAGACCTGCAAGATCATCGCGTCCGTCCCGGTCAAGGAAGGACGGCTGGCCAGTGCCGCGGTGACTGTGGCGGGGAAAATCTATATTTTCGGTGGCTATACGGTTGCGGCCAACGGCGACGAGCTCTCCACGCCGGAGGTTTTTGCCTTTGACCCGGCGACCGGGCGCTACGAGCCAGTGGCCGACATGCCGACCCCGGTCGATGACGCGCTCGCTGTGCCTTACCAGAACCGTTTCATCTATCTGATCTCCGGCTGGCATGACGAAGGCAATGTCAGTGTGGTGCAGCTGTTCGATACCCAGACCGGTGCCTGGACCGAGGCCACGGCCTTTCCCGGCACGCCTGTCTTTGGCCATAGCGGCGGCATAGCGGGCAACAGCATCATCGTCAGTGACGGCGTGGCGTCCGTCTTTGCCGATGGCAAACGCAAATTTGTCGCGGCGAAGCTGACCTGGCGCGGCGATATCGATCCCGAAAATCCAACGCAGATCAACTGGCGCGGCGTCGACGCCCATTCCGGCCTGGCGAAATACCGGATGGCGGCAATCGGTGACGAAGCCGGCGAGCGGATCATATTTGCCGGGGGCGGCGACAATCCCTATAATTATGACGGCATCGGCTATGATGGCGTGCCGGCGAAGCCATCGGGCGGCTTTTTCGCCTATGACCTGAAAAGCGACCGGTGGATTGAACTGGGACGGCTGGCAGAACCCAGCATGGACCATCGCGGTCTCGCGAAAGCCGGAGGATATTATTATATTCTGGGCGGGATGGATACCGAGCAGAAAGTGACCGACCGGATCGTGCGGTTTCGCGCCGCCCCCTGAATGGCGAATCGCCGTGATGGACATTTGTGTCTGACTGGCGCTATATTCGCGATTGATCCCGATGGGGTCAGGGTTGCTTCAAGGGGATTTTCTCGGGAGCTGCGAATATGGGGGTTACAGACAATATAGCGAGATCGGCTGCGCAGCCGGCGGCGGGCTTTGCGCGCGACCAGCAATTTTTTGTCCGGATGTCGATCGTCCTGGCTGCGGTCATCGTCTTCGGCTTTGCCCAATTCAGTGCGCGGGGCATGGTTGATTTGCCTGCTGTGCCCGTCTGGGTCCATTTGCACGCTGTCTTGATGTTGGCGT
The DNA here is from genome assembly GCF_002218195.1 of Sphingorhabdus sp. SMR4y. Classification (GTDB taxonomy): domain Bacteria; phylum Pseudomonadota; class Alphaproteobacteria; order Sphingomonadales; family Sphingomonadaceae; genus Parasphingorhabdus. The sequence continues at coordinate 3,305,304 of NZ_CP022336.1, forward strand.
GGCTGGGGCTACTGGTTGCGCAGAATCTGCTTGTCCAGCGCGGCAATATCGCCCTGCATCGCAAGATTGGCTGGTTTGGCGGCGTCCTGGCGCTGACGATATGCGCCAGCGGATTTTACACCGGCTATATGGCGGTGCGGCTGCAACGCTTTCCGTCCTTTTTCGACAATAGCTATTTTCTGGCCCTGACCTTTGTCGAACTGGTCGTTTTCGCCGCCATGGTAGAATGGGCGATCGTGTTGCGGCGGCAGACCCAGTGGCATCGCCGGATCATGACCGGCGCCACTATCATCGCGCTGGAGCCGGCCTTTGGCCGCTTGCTGCCGATGCCGTTGCTCGGGGGCTGGGGCGAGTGGATCATATTGATTATCCAGCTGCTGTTCGTCGCCATATTGGCAAGGCACGACCGGACAATAGCGGGAGCGATCCATCCGGCAACGCTGGCAAGCGGTGTGATCGTGACCGCCGTGCACGTGGGGATTACCGGTCTGGCCCTCTATCCGCCGTTTCAGCAACTTGCTGATTCGATTGCCGCATCCGGCTGAGGCTGGCGGCCATGGCATGCGAATAATTTCGCCAATTTTCGTGCTGACGGGCGTTCGACACAAGACAAATGCCATTTCGCTTCCTATATGAACCGGGCACGCATGACAGAGGAATGAAAAATGGACGCACGTGGTGGAATTGGCGGCAGCCTGGCCGGGGTCGACATTGTCGAGGAAATCAACAAGCTGCGCAAGGAGCGCAATGCGATCATCCTCGCCCATTATTACCAGAAGCCGGAGATTCAGGATATTGCCGATTTTGTCGGCGACAGTCTCGAACTGTCGCGCAAGGCAGCGGAAACCGATGCCGACGTGATTGCCTTCTGCGGCGTGAAGTTCATGGCCGAAACGGCGAAAATCCTGTCGCCGGAGAAGATCGTCGTGCTGCCCGATATGGACGCCGGCTGTTCGCTTGAGGACAGCTGTCCGCCGGACAAGTTCAAGGCGTTCCGCGACGAGCATCCCGATCATATCGCGCTGACCTATATCAACTGCTCGGCCGAGGTGAAGGCGCTGAGCGACATCATCGTCACCAGTTCGTCGGCGGAACATATTCTCTCGCAGATTCCGCTCGACCAGAAGATCATCTTTGGCCCCGACAAGCATCTCGGCGGCTATATCGCCAAGAAAACCGGCCGCGACATGCTGCTCTGGCCGGGTGTGTGTATCGTTCACGAGGCATTTAGCGAGACCGAACTACTCAAGCTGCAGGCGCAGCATCCTGGCGCTCCGGTGGCCGCGCATCCCGAATGCCCCGCCTATATTCTCGATCACGCGGATATGGTCGGCTCGACCAGCGCGATCCTGAAATATGCCAAGGAATTTGACGGCGACACGATCATCATCGCCACCGAACCGCATATCATCCACCAGATGGAAAAAGCGGTACCGGAAAAGAATTTTATCGGCGCGCCCGGTGCGGACGGCAACTGCAACTGCAATATCTGCCCCTATATGGCGCTGAACACGATGGAGAAGCTCTATGTGGCGCTCCGCGATCTGGAGCCACGCATCGAGATGGACGAGGAACTGCGCCTGCAGGCCCGCAAGTCGATCGACAAGATGATGGAAATGGCGAGCGCGACGGTCGGGCAGGGGGACCTGGGGCCGGCTGATCTGGCGCATGAGGGGTAGGTTTTCCAGCCACTCATGGTAGTGATTTTCCAGGATCAGTGGAACCGTAGTCCGGAACGGGCATATTTAGGGGTGGAAATCGCGTAATCTGGATTCCCGCCTTCGCGGGAATGACACAGCTGTTAGGGACTAGAGCTCTCTTGTCATCCCCGCGCAGGCGGGGATCCAGTTGGCGCTATCTTTCGGCCCTATCATCCGTTGAGCGTGTCAAACAAGTCATCCCAGTCCGGATTGCTCTCCTCGATCAGCCGCAATTTCCATCCTCGGTTCCATTTCTTGAGCGCCTTTTCACGGGCGATGGCATCGCGGACATCGGTAAACGGTTCGATATGGACCAGCCTCGTCACGCGATATTTCTTGGTAAATTCTGAAGCTTTGCCGTTTCGATGGGCGAAGATGCGGGCGGCGAGATTGCTGGTGACACCGATGTAGAGTGTCCCGTTCCGTTGGCTGGCGAGAATATAGACGTAATAGGTGCGGGGCATGGCCTGCTCTAGCTGGATTCCCGCCTTCGCGGGAATGACAAACGGGTGGAACGGATTAACAGTTTCGGTCAGCCCTTGGCCTTTTTACCCCGCCATCACCCGCTTCACCACTTCCGGTTCGGCGCGGATGACCTTGAGATAGGCGCGGACCGCGGGCGGGGGCATGTGGCGGCCGATTTCATATTGGCGGATATTGGCCAGCGGAATGCCGTAGGTTTCGGCAAATTCCTTCTGCGTCATGCCGAGGTCATGACGCAGCACCCGGATGAAGCGGCCCATATGCGCACGTTCCAGACCAGCGACGCTGACGTCGAAATCTTCCGGGTCATTGGGATCAGCGGGGATTGCGATCATAGTCTCTTTGTTCCCGGGCATTGCTCCTCCTTACCGAAATCAATCTTGTTGCCGGCCCGCGCTTGCTCGGTGAGAGCAAAGTCAAAATTCCTCAAATCAGATATGTGAAACACCCGATGTTCTCAAGCTGACCCCTTCGAAAAGTCATGACAGTTTCGGCCAGCCATGTTTGTCTTGAGCCCGGCGTGCTATTGGCTACAAGAGCATATGACCTTCACTCTCGATCGTTTCGACCTCGACGCTTTCGTCGCTGCCACTCTCACCGAAGACCTTGGCGCGGCTTATGGGGCAGGGGGGCGTGATGTGACTTCGGAAGCCGTCATTCCCGCCGATGCGATATTCTCCGGCGTGATGGACAGTCGTCATAATGCGGTGATCGCCGGACTGCCGATTGCCGAGGCTTTTTTCCGCTATCTCGATCCCGATGTGGAGATTGAAATCCTGGTCGCGGAAGGCGAGGCGGTGGCGGAAGGCACCGATATCATGCGGCTGAAAGGCAAGGGTCGGGCGATGCTGACCGCCGAACGCAGCGCGCTCAATACGGTGCAGCATCTGACCGGCATTGCGAGCATGACCAGCGATTATGTGCGGCGGATCGCCGGGACCGGGTGCACGTTGCTCGACACGCGCAAGACGATACCGGGGCTGCGGGTGCTGGAGAAATATGCGACGCGGATGGGCGGGGCTCAGAACCATCGCATGGGCCTGTGGGACGCGGCGATGATCAAGGATAATCATGTCGCGGTGGCGGGGTCGGTCGGCGAGGCGGTCCGGCGTGCCCGGGAAGCGGGCGTCGAAAATATCATCTGCGAAGTCGACCGGGTGGACCAGATCGAACCGGCCTTGGCGGCGGGGGCGACGCATCTTCTGCTCGACAATATGGAACCGGCGACCCTGCGCGGGGCGGTGACGCTGATCGGGGGACGGGTAAAGACCGAAGCGAGCGGCGGCGTGACGCTGGAGACGATCCGCGACAAGGCGGAGACCGGCGTGGATTATATTTCGGTGGGGCGTTTGACGCAGAGCGCGCCGGCGGCGGATATCGGGCTGGATTTTGCACAGGTGTAGAAAGCGTCATCCCAGCGGAGGCTGGAATCCAAACCGATCGTCCGAAGGACGTGGACTTTGGGCTGGGCCGCAGCCTTCGCTGGGGCGACGAATATGTCTATTCTTGTCATTGGCCATGGTCGCAACACCCGCCCAAGCCCAATCCTACCAGTGCCGCCCGCCGTCCGGCCTCAGCGCCCCCGCCGAGCGCAAACCCGCCTCCGAGCCCCGCCGTACTCCGCCCGTCACCAGCTATACGCTGGCGCTCAGCTGGTCGCCGGAATATTGCCGGACCCGCAAGGACAGCCATCGCGACAAGACGCAGTGCAGCGGGGACGACGGCAGTTTCGGCTTCATTCTTCACGGCCTGTGGCCCGACACGCGCGGGCCGGCCTATCCGCAATATTGCGCGCCGACCCGGGCGCTGCCGCCGGCGGTCATAAAGCGCAATTTCTGCATGATGCCGTCGACCAGAATGATGGCGCATGAATGGGCCAAGCACGGGACCTGCATGACCAGGCGGCCCGAGACCTATTTCCGCGTGTCGCGGATAATGTTCGATGCGGTGCGCTTTCCGGACATGGATCGGTTGTCGCGCAAGCCGCTGACGGCAGGCCAGTTTCGCAACGCCTTCGCCGCGGCGAACGAGGGGCTTCAACCCGATATGCTGCGGCTGAAAATCAACCGGCGCGGCTGGCTGCAGGAAGTGAAGCTCTGTCTCGGCAAGAGTTTCCGGCCACAACGCTGTCCTGCCTATATGCGGGCGGCGAAGGACGACAGGCCGGTCAAGATCTGGCGCGGGGGGTGATTTCGCGGTCCGCCCAGTCGGTCAGACTGATCATGACTTTGGCCAGTTCCAGACCCTTGGCCGTCAACTGATATCCAGCAGATTGATGCTCAATAATCCCCAGGGATTTCAAGTCTCCAAGCCGGGCGTTGAGCGTTGTCGGGGACAGCATATCGCATGATTCTTGTAGTGCGCGGAATGTAAACGGCCCGTTTCGCAGCTCCCACATGATCCGCAAGGCCCATCTTTTTCCCAGTGTTTCCAGTAGGATCATAATGGGGCGGTTGCTTTTCTGGTCGTTCAAGCTTGTTTCCTTCTTGACGCTACATATATAGTAGCATAGTTTTGCTACAGAAACTATAGCGAGGAGTAGAAGCATGGGCAATATTTTGGCCCCTGTCATGCCGCCCTATTCACCCGAGTTGACGGCAGTGATGCAACAATATCCCCAGCAGGACGACTATTTGCTGACACTGTTCCGGGTTTTCGCGAACAGTATGCGGTTTGCGAAAAAAGCGGTGCCCAATCTGCTCGACAAGGGTAGCCCGCTAGTTATCCGAGAGCGTGAAATCGTCGTTCTCCGGACGACCGCCAATGCTCAATGCGAATATGAATGGGGCGTCCATGTCGCCATATTCGCATCCGCGGCGGGATTTTCTGAAGCGCAAATCATCGCCACAAAAAATGGCAAATACGACGATCCCGTATGGAACGAGAAGGAAAAATGCCTGCTGGCATCCGTTGATGATCTGTGCCGCTCGGGATCCATGGCTGAAGACAATCTTGCATCGTTTCAGCGGTTTTGGTCCAGAGAGGAGCAGATGGAAATCCTCGCACTGTGCGGCACTTACCATACGGTCAGTTTCGTTGCCAATTGCTCGGAAATCGGACTTGAGGATTTTGCCGCCCGTTTTCCGGCGGCCTAGAATTCGATTGTCCGCGTTCCCGGATGATGCTTGTCGAGATGCTTGCGGATGATTTTCAGGTTCTTGCTGTTCGAGCGCCAGAGAAAGTCGAACAGGTCACCGGCCAGGGGTATTGCGCCCAGCGCCGTATCAATGCCGACATTGGCCGCCATGCGGGTCAGTTGCAGCCTGGACATGCCGAGATTGCGGGCCTCCCAGACGATATAGGCACCCATGATGGCGGTCGCGATATCGCCGACCACCGGGATCAGGCCGACGAGTGAATCGAGGCCGATGGGCCGGTTGATGCCGGGGATGACAAAGGCCCGTTCCAGCACTTTTTCCATCGCTTCGACGCGGGTGCGCACCGCTTGTGGATCGCGGCTGACGTCGGGCAATTGCTCGGCGAGGCGTTTTAACTGTTCTTCGGAAATGGCCATGCGACCTCCCTGTCTTAGACTACTCATACAGTCAGGATATGGGGATGCCGACCAGATTATTCAATGGATGCCATCCACGCGGGTTGACCGCAAAGCCGCGCTGCCCCGGCCGGGCAATAGACCAGCGTATCGGAACCGCGATGGGAATGAAATTATAGTGATCGACGAGCAGTTGCTCGACCTCGGCATAGAGCCGGGCCTTGATCTGCAAATTGGTCGCCGCATCGGCTTCGTTAATCCTTGAATCGGCATCGTTCAGGCAGACGGTCGTCTTGAAGCAGGTGAACTGCTTCAAGAACCATTGGGCGCTGTCATAGGGAGCGATTTCGTCCAGCAACTGGACATCGGCTCTCTGGTTCAATGCGACCTTCCGCGCGTCCAGGCCCACTCTCCGGAGATCGGACTGGATGCGCTTGAACAGGATGTCGGCGCCGGCTGCATCGGGCAGCGCGATGGCCAGTGGCACGACTGGCCCTTCCGTGGCCTTCCAGCGGCTGACATGGTCTCTGGCGAAGGCTATCCGGTCCTGCATAGTCATGCCGGCCCAATCGGGATAAGCGTTGATCCCCTCTACATCGAGCGCTTCGGGGATGATCTTGAGCCGGCTTTGCCAGGCGCTGACACCGGGAAAGGAGGTCAGCAAGGCCGGACGGTTGATCGCCATCGCCAAAATCTCCCGGTTGCCGGGAACCGCCCAGAAACCATTGGCGCGAATGAAGCGCAATCCGAACAGGCCGGCGACCGGATCGAGCCGCAAGTCGCCGCTGCTGATGTCGCCGGCATCGACGAGCGGGAGATGATGATATTTGCCGTTCAGCACCACTTGCACGGCACCGGCACGATATCGGGAAATGGCTACGGCTGCCGGATCACTGCGCAGCGAGACCCAGCGGTCATCCTCTTCTTCTTCATCGTCTTCTTCCTGTGACGGTTCATCGAAGAGCGACAGTTTGATCCCGTTGTCCTCGCTCAGCAGGCGCATGGGGCCGGCGCCATGGCCTGCCCGAAACAGTCCGAGCTCGGGCTGGGCAAGCAACTGCAGGAAATTGGGGTGCGGGGCATCCAGTTTGATTTCGATCACCCGGCCGGTCATCGACACCACTTCGTCGACCACCGACACGTCATATTGCAACCGGCTTTTGCGCAATTCGCGAAAACGTTCGCGGAGCAGCCGGGCCACCCGCTCGGCGGTGATCTGCCGGCCATCGTCCCATTTCGCATCGTACAGGCGGAATATGTAGCTGAGACCATCATCCGAAACGATCCAGCGGGCCGCCAGTGCGGGCACAACCCGGCCTTCTGCGTCCAGTCCGACGAGGCCCTTGGCCATTGCCGCGCGCATGGTCGAGGAAGCGAAATTCAGGCGTGTCCCGATCGGATTGATCCGCGTTTCGCCGTCTTCAATCACGGTAACCCGGACCTGGTCCTCGTTTCCGGCGAAGCCGCACGCTGCGAGCGCCGCCACCCCAAGAGCTGCCACAAGGCCATTGAGCCAGAAGGAGGATCGGAAACGCATCATCGCCTTATACGCAGAGTGCGGCTGGGATGCACATTGGAAATATTATCTTTCCAACCCGCAATCCGCTCAGCCACCAGACTTCGGGTGACATAGAAATAGAGCGGCAGGACGGGCATGTCAGCGACCAATATTGCCTCCGCTTGCCGCATCAGCGATTGCCGTCGAGCCGGGTCCGGTTGAGCGATCGCCAGCGCCAGAATCTTGTCATATTCCGGATTGTCATAGCCCGCGTAATTGCCCGCGCCATTGGTCTGCTGATGAACCAGAAGGAAATTTTCGGCTGTCGGCAGATCGGCAATCCAGCCGGACCGAGCGAGCGAGAATTCGTGCCGGCGCAGCGCCGCAAAATGCAGGGCAGCCTCGCTGTTGAACAGGCTGGCCTCGACCGCAAGCGGCTGCCACATGGCGGCCAGTGCAACGGCAACCCGGCGATGTTCGGCGGAACTGTTGAATCGAATCTCGAACCGCAGGGGATTGGCCGCGTCGACACCGGCTGATGTCAGCAGAGTGCGCGCGGCTTGCAAGCGCTTCTCGCGGGGCCAGTCCGCCCATTCCGGCCGCATCGGTTCCGTTCCGGCGAGGCCGGGAGGGAGCAGACCCCAGGCCGGAATATTTCCGACCCCGAGCACCTTGTCGGCTATCCATTCGCGTTCCACCGCCATCGACAGGGCCTTGCGGACCCTCGCGTCGTCGAAAGGCGCTGTGCGGGTGTTAAAAGCGAAGTAATAGCTGCCGAGATAGGGAACGCTATGGATGATCTCCGGATGGTTCTGCTTGAGCCATTGGTGCCGGCTGGCCGGATAATCCGCGGCAATGTCCGCACCGCCGGCCAAGAACAAACGCATGGCTGACAGGCTGTCATCCATAGGTTTCCAGATTACGGTCGGGGTGGGGGCGTTTCCATCGTGCCACAGCGGATTGCGCTCCAGCCGGGCGTGATCGTTCAATTTCCAGTCGGCCAGTCGATAGGGGCCGCTGGCGATCATCGGCCGGTCTGAGGTCCATTGGTCTCCGGCCTGGTGTATCCGGTGTAGAGGGATCGCGGCCAGAGCCGGATGGGCCAGCAGCGCGGGCAGGGATGGATCGGGCGAGGCAAGCGTGACAATCACCCTGGTCCTGTCGGGCGCTGTGACGCTCGTGATATTGCCGAACAGGGCCAGCGCAGGCGCTGCTGTCCCGGACGCGCGCAGGCGACGCAGCAGAGCCGGGAAAAGTTCGGCATCAAAAGCGGTGCCATCGGAGAAGCGCAAATTTTCCCGCAAGGCAAATGTCCAGATCAGGCCATCAGACGAATTCTGCCAGCTCTTTGCCAGGCCCGGCTCCGCCACGCCTCCGGCATCCAGACGAGTCAATCCCTCGAACTGGTCTGCGGCAACCCGAAGTGACGACAGGTCGGAGATTTTCTGCGGGTCGAGCCCCTTGATCTCCGAATCGGACAAGCGAACGATTTGCGCCGGGCCGGGCGCGCTGTCGACCGCCGGGCCGCTGTCGCAGGCAATCAGCAACAGGCAGGTGCAGAGAAGAGCGATATAGCGCATGGGACCTGTCTAGATGGTTTTGCCGCCTCGACAAAGTGCAACTCTTGTGCTTGTTCATTGCCCCTAGGAGAAATGCTGCATGACCGGTTTACAATATGATATTTCCAATATCGGCGAGGTCGGACCCAATATTCTGGCGCTGCTTCCCGAAATTGCGGCGCGCGCGGCGGAAACCGAGAAGGCGCGGCGCCTGCCGGCTGATCTTGCTGCAAAACTGGCCGGTGCCGGTGCTTTCAATCTGTCCAAGCCGGCGTCGCTCGGCGGACTGGAACTGGAGCCGCTCGACTTCATGAAAATTGTCGCCACGGTAGCCGAGGCAGATGCCAGTGCCGGCTGGTGCGTGATGATAGCGGTCACATCGACGCTCGGTGCTGCCTATATGCCGGAACCGGCGGCGCGCGAAATATTTGGCGCAGAAGACGTGATCACCGGCGGTGTTTTCGCACCGATGGGCAAGGCCGTAGACAAGGGTGATCATTATCTGCTGAGCGGCCAATGGCAATGGGGGTCGGGTTCGGCCAATTGCTCATGGCTGGGGGGTGGCGCGATGATCTTCAAGGATGGCGAGTTGCAGAAATTCGACAATGGCGCGCCCTATCACCGGATGCTGTTCTTTCCGGCCAAGGACGTTGCCTTCATCGACAGCTGGCATGTTTCGGGGCTGAAGGGGACGGGTTCGGGCGACTTTTCCATCGAGGGCCTGAAAGTCCCCAAGGAGCGCAGCGTCTCTTTTGTCGGTGACCGGCCACGCGATCCGGCTGCCTTGTACAAATTCCCGCTCTTTGGCCTGCTGGCTCTGGGAGTCTCATCCGTCGCCTTGGGCAATGCTCGCGCCGCGCTGGAAGAAATCGGCACCGTAGCAATCAACAAGAATACACCCGGTGGGGGTCGGTCAATGGCGCAGCGGGCCACGGTACAGGCGGAGCTGGCGCGGGCAACCGCCTTGCTCGGCGGTGCCTTCGGCTATCTGGAAAATGCCATTGCCCAATGCTGGAGCGAAGCGCAGGGCAGTGCGGACATTTCCGTGAAGGGGCGGGCCAATCTGCGCCTTGCCTGTACCCATGCCACGGAAATCTCCGCGGAAATCTGCAAGACCGCCTATACGCTTGGCGGCGGTGGCGCTGTCTATTCGGACAACAGCCTGCAACGTCGCTTCCGCGATGCCCATGTCGCCACGCAGCATATCGCGACCGCTCCTGCGGTGTTCGAGCTGGCCGGCCGGATATTGCTGGACCAGCCCGTCGACATGGCGATGCTGTAACAATCGGATTGATATCCAGAAAATGGACCGTCACGCTTGTCGTCGCTGCGCCGGTTTTTAAAACTGGTGCGGACGGCGGGACTCGAACCCGCACACCCATTTCGGATAGCAGATTTTAAGTCTGCTGCGTCTACCATTTCGCCACGTCCGCACCGGTAGCTCCAGCTTTCGCCGGAGCCTAGCGACAAGCATTATTGCGCGGGCGCGGTCAAGTCCACAGACGCAAATTAGCAGAATATTTCGTTAATCAGCCCTTGTTCAGCCGCTCGCGGATTTCCTTGCCGGGCTTGAAATAGGGCACTCGCTTGGCAGGAACCTCCACCGATTCACCCGTGCGCGGGTTGCGGCCGGTGCGCGGATTGCGCTGGCGGGTCGAGAAAGCGCCGAATCCGCGGAGTTCCACGCGTCCGCCATCAGCCAGTTTCTGGCTGATCTGATTGAAAAACAGATCGACTATCTTCTCGATTTCATCCGGTTTCAATTCCGGATTTTCTTCAGCCAGTTTTTCCAATAATTCTGAACGTATCATCGGTGCGCCTTTCCGATTTCCGGTCGATCCAATGAACTTCCCTGCAGGAAACTTTCGGAATCGGGCGGTCTGTCAATTTTTAGACTCTCATTGATGCCAGAAATTCTGTCTATTTTCAATGGTCTTGGCAACCTTGTCAAAAACCGGTGTCAAATGGGATGTGCCATAGAAAAAGCCCGCCCCGATCGAGGGGCGGGCTCTTCCGTAAATTTCCAACTGAGAATGAAGGACTATTCTTCCTTCTTCTTCAGCGCGGCACCGAGGATGTCGCCGAGGCTTGCACCGGAATCGGTCGAGCCGAACTGTTCCACAGCCTGCTTCTCTTCGGCCAGCTGATGCGCCTTGATCGAGAAGTTCGGTTTCTTCGAACGGTCGAAGCCGGTGATCATCGCGTCGAGCTTCTGACCAACCTGGAAACGGTCCGGACGCTGCTCGTCGCGGTCGCGGCCCAGATCGCTGCGCTTGATGAAGCCGGTTGCGCCATCGTCGCCCATCTGGACTTCGAGGCCGCCGTCGCGAACTTCCAATACGGTGACGGTTGCCACAGCGCCTTTCTTGAGGCCTCCGGTATCCGCGCCGCCCATGGCAGGTGCACCTTTTTCAAGCTGCTTCATACCAAGCGAAATCCGCTCTTTCTCTACATCAATGTCGAGAACGATGGCTTTGACCTGCTCGCCCTTGTGGTGGAGGTTGAGTGCGTCTTCGCCGGAAATGCCCCATGCGATGTCGGACATGTGAACCATGCCGTCAACGTCGCCTTCAAGGCCGATGAACAGACCGAATTCGGTGGCATTCTTCACTTCGCCCTCGACGGTGGCACCGATCGGATGCGTATCAGCAAAATCGGTCCACGGGTTGGACTGAGCCTGTTTCAGACCCAGCGAGATGCGGCGTTTTTCGGTATCGACTTCGAGAACGATAACTTCCACTTCCTGCGAGGTGGAAACAATCTTGCCCGGGTGGACGTTCTTCTTGGTCCAGCTCATTTCGGAAACGTGGACAAGGCCTTCGATACCAGGCTCCAGTTCCACGAAAGCGCCATATTCGGTAATGTTGGTGACCGAACCGGTGAGCTTGGTGCCGACAGAATATTTCTCGGTGGCGCTGTCCCAAGGATCGCTTTCGAGTTGCTTCATGCCAAGCGAAATACGCTGGGTATCCTTGTTGATCTTGATGATCTGGACTTTCAGCGTGTCGCCGATGTTGATCATCTCGTTCGGGTGGTTGACCCGCTTGTAGGAAAGATCGGTAACATGGAGCAGGCCGTCGATGCCGCCGAGGTCAACAAATGCACCATAATCGGTGATATTCTTGACGACGCCTTCGGTAACCTGACCTTCAGCCAGGGACTCGATGAGGCCGCTGCGCTGTTCGGCGCGGGTTTCTTCGAGAATGGCGCGACGCGACACAACGATATTGCCGCGCTTGCGATCCATCTTGAGGATCTGGAACGGCTGGGCAATGTCCATCAGCGGGGTGACGTCGCGCACGGGGCGGACGTCGACCTGGCTGCCTGGCAGGAAGGCTACGGCGCCGTCGAGGTCGACCGTGAAGCCGCCTTTGACGCGACCGAAGATAATGCCTTCGACGCGATTGCCTTCGTCATATTCTTTTTCAAGCTTGTCCCAGCTAGCTTCGCGGCGAGCGCGATCGCGAGACAGCATGGCCTCGCCGTTCACATTTTCGATACGGTCGACATAGACTTCGACTTCGTCGCCAATGGAAATGTCGGCTTTCTGACCGGGAGCGGCGAATTCGCGCAGCGCTACACGGCCCTCTGATTTCAATCCCACATCGATGACAGCCATGTCGTTTTCGATGCCGGTTACGGTGCCTTTGACGACGCGGCCTTCAAAGCCCTGGTCTTCGCCACCGAGTGATTCGTTTAACATTGCCGCGAAATCGTCGCGGCTTGGAAATGCCGTTGAGGCCATATGGTTCAATCCTTGATAGTCAATTTTTCTGGCCAGGCGGTTGGTTCCGCCGGTCTTGGACCAAAATTGCCACGGTCACCTCATGCGACCGCTGCATCCACCAGAAAACTGCCGATGTTGGTTCCTGCAAGGCCAAGCGGAAATAGCAAAAAGCTGCGCCGAAGTCGGGCCGGTTGTTAGACAGCCCGTCTTGCGCATCATTTGTCTGCTATGCCGGATCTTTATCGTGCCGGCCGCTTATCCTCGCATTCACCAAGGCAATTGCCTGTTGAACGGCGGCGTCTATAGTCAAATCGGTGGTATCTAGCAAGTCTGCATCTTGCGCGGGCTTGAGCGGTGCAGTGCTGCGGTTCTTGTCGCGCTCGTCGCGCTTGAGAATGTCGGCAAGAATATCATCGAAATTGGCCGGCTCGCCGCGCCGTTTCATTTCCTCGAAACGCCGCACGGCGCGCGCTTCTGAAGAGGCTGTCACGAACAGTTTTACATCGGCATCGGGCGCGATGACCGTACCGATATCGCGACCATCCAGCACCGCGCCACCCGGTTGATAGGCAAAGTCCCTTTGCCTCTTGTCGAGTGCGCGCCGGACCTCCGGATGGATTGATACCCGGCTGGCCAGGCCGCCGACCGTTTCGCTGCGCAGTCCCGGATTGTCGAGCAGGGTACCGTCAAATATACAGGCGGCCAGCGCATCGGCAGGATCGTCGGCATTGCCGCCCTGGTCCCTGAGCGTCCAGCCGACCGCGCGATAGAGCAGGCCGGTGTCGAGAAAGGGCAGGGTGAAATGTTTCGCCAGCCTTTTGGAGATAGTGCCTTTGCCCGAAGCTGTAGGGCCATCGACCGCGATAATCATGAATCCTGCCTCGCATGATCCCGATAGGATTTCCACAGTCCGCCCAGCGCAATGAGGATCCAGACGATCTCGAGCAGCAAGGACGCCAGATTGAAATGCACCATCAGCGACAGGGTGAGCAGAAGGGCGCCAATCAGGTTGATACCATTGTAGACAAAGCCGTTCACGGTCTTGGCATAGACGTTATAGGCATAGGCAGACACGATCGATATGCTGCCCAATATGCCGATCACATTGGCGGAAAATCCGTCGATCATTTGGAGGCGAGCGTCTGCATGAGGTCTTGAAACCCCGGGAAACTGGTCTGCACGGGCGTGATATCGTCGATCGCGAGGCCGGATTTTGTCACCAGGCCTGCCACTGCGAAGCTCATCGCTATACGGTGGTCCAGCGCGGTCTCGATCACCGGCTTGGTGCGCGCGCCCGGCAATGGTTTGCCGCCACTGCCTTCGATAGTCAGACCGTCGTCCTTCTCGTCGAGCTTTACGCTGAGCGCCTCCAGGCCCTTGGCCATTTGTGAAAGGCGGTCGGATTCCTTGACCCGCAATTCATGCAGGCCGCGGGTGGTGGTGGTGCCGCTGGCCATCGCCGCCGCGACGAACAGAACGGGAAATTCGTCGATCATGCTGGGCGCGATGGCCGCCGGCACGTCGATGCCGGTGAGCGGGCTGTGCCGGACATGAATATCCGCCACCGGTTCGCCGCCGACCGTGCGCTTCCTTTTGAAACTGATGTCACCGCCCATATCCTGCAGCACTTCGAACAGGCCGGCACGGGTCGGATTGATCCCGACATTTTCAATGACAATATCCGATCCGGGCACGATCAGGGCCGCAACCACCATGAAGGCAGCGGAAGAAGGGTCGCCGGGCACCTTGATCTTTTGCGGCTGCAGTTCCGCTTCGCCGGTCAGAGAGATGATCCGGCAACCCTCGGCATCGGTCTCTACATTTAGCTCCGCGCCGAACCCCCGGAGCATGGTCTCGCTATGGTCCCGGGTAAGCACGGGTTCGACGATCCGCGTGATGCCCGGCGTGTTGAGACCGGCCAGAAGAATCGCCGATTTGACCTGCGCAGAGGCAACCGGTAGCCGATATTCAATCGGAATGGCCGGGCAAAGGCCTCTTACCGTCAGCGGCAGACAGGACTTATGGTCCGATGTCTCGCGCGCCTGGATGTCGGCGCCCATATCCGAGAGCGGATCGATCACGCGGCCCATCGGCCGTTTTGACAGGCTCGCATCGCCGGTGAAGGTTGCGGATATGCCGTGGGAAGCGATCAGCCCCATGAGCAGACGCGTCGATGTACCGCTATTGCCCATGTCCAGAACGTTGGCCGGCTGCATCAGACCGCCAACGCCAACTCCGTGAACCGTCCAGACATCGTCCTTTTTCTCGATTTTGGCCCCCATGGCGCGCAGGGCGTCGGCGGTGGCGAGAACATCTTCTCCCTCCAGCAGTCCGGTGATCCGGCTTTTACCGATGGCGAGCGCCGACAATATCAGGGCCCGGTGGGAAATGGATTTGTCACCGGGAACGGAAATTTTGCCGCCGAGCGGGCCAGACGGCTTGAACGTTACTGGCTGGGGAGTGTTGCTTGTCATGTCAGAGCTTTGTTAGCGGAACGCACGAATGATTCGTGCAGGAATATCAAACGGCTTTTGACAGCGCTGCAAAGCTATGGCAAGGCGCGCCGGATTTCGCGGCTGAATTAGGCAATACTTGACTCGCCGTATAGCAGACTTACCTATCAACGAACTGATTTAGACAGGATTTGGACACCAGCCATGGTTAAACCGGAATGGGGCACAAAGCGCACATGCCCGAAATGTGGAACACGTTTTTACGATCTGGGCAAAGAAGACCCGGCTACCTGCGTTGAATGCGGAGAAAGCTTCGTGCCGGAAGCGGTACTCAAATCCAAGCAGCCTTTGCCTTTTGAAGCGCCGAAGAAGGCCGTGAAGAAGGACGAGGATTCGGTTGACGATGATGATCTGGACATCAACATCGATGATGACGAGCCGTCCCCGGACAACGAAGTCGACCTTGGTGGCGACGATGATCTGGGCGTCAGCAAAGGCAAAGGTGACGACGAACCCGACGAAACCTAATTTTTGATTTGCATCTTGGAGAGTGTCTGGATTAAAGGCGCTTTTCAAATGGGGCCTTAGCTCAGCTGGGAGAGCGCTTCGCTGGCAGCGAAGAGGTCAGCGGTTCGATCCCGCTAGGCTCCACCATTTTCCTGAATCTCCCAAAAAACCCGCCAATTCCGTCCGAATGAAAAGGGCGGAACTTGCGATCATCCGACGACAGTTCGGAACCGCAGGCTGCGATTCTCAATGATCTTGCGATTCGGTCTGCATATCATCTGGCGAAGCGAATAGCGGCTCTCCGAGAATGAAGCCGACGATATTGGGGCTGCCCGTCTGGGCAAGCAGCGCCTTGCCCACGATCAGCAGCGGCACCGCGATCAGGGCTCCCGCCAATCCCCAGATCCATGTGAAATAGCTGATAGCCAGCAGGATGACGACCGGGTTCATCGAAAAGCGCCTGCCGAGAATCGACGGCGTGACCAGATTGGCTTCGATGGTTTGCAGGGCGATATAGGCCAGCGTCGGGACCAGGCCACCGCTCAGGTCGCCCGTGGAGGCCGCACCGAAACCGAACAGGAGCACCGCCATCAGCATGGGGCCTAGGTAGGGAATGAAGTTCAGTATCGCCGCCAGACCACCCCACATGAGTGGCGATTCGATATCGAGTGCCCAGGCGCCGGAGGCGACGATCACGCCCACCGCGATATTGATCGTGGTCACAGCGCCGATATAGTGGGACAGGTCTCCGGTAATGCTGCGCCCGGCCCGGGCCGCTTTCAGGCTGGTGGCCAGGGTCGATCGTTTCGACAATATGATCCGCTTTAGCCGCAGACGCGACTCGAGCATGAAATAGACCAGCAACAGGACCAGAAGAAGTTCAAGGAGCACGGCCGGGGTCGCATAGGCCGCTTCTTCCATGACGGTGGGACTGGCCAGCACCACTTCCTGGCCTCTGGATTCGCCGATGGTGGAAGAGAATTCTGTCCCCATCTGCGAAACCGACGCGGTGAACTGGCGGATATCCACCAGCCGTTCCTGCAATATGTTGGTGATATCCGGAAATCGTTCGGCCAGCTCCAGGGCCGGCTGCAGGATCAGCAGGAACCCGAACACGAGAAAGAGGAGAAAAGCGAGGACGGAGAGAAAGGCGGCGATCGGGTTTGGCATTCCCTGCTTTGCCAATGCGCCGGTCAATGGCAGCAGCATCAACATGATGACCATGGCAGCAAACAGCGGTCGGAAGAACACCGCACCGGCAGACAGAACGAAGGGCACGGCAAGGAACAGTCCGAGCGACAAAAGGAAAATTATCGTTGAATATTGCCTTCGTGTCGGTTTCGTCTGACTCAGCGGCCCACCGGTGAAGGGCTCAATGCTGGCATTCTGGCCGTTATGATGTGTGTCATCCTCCAATATGCTTCGTGCCTTTCCGAGCAAATCTCTCTGTACCGGCGGTGCATTTCGAGGCTACAACCGGGTAATCCAGTGCGAGTGCCACATCGGATTGCAGCGCCTTGCCTTCGCTTCTCTTGCATTCGGCAAGCGTCGCGAACCTACGTTCGTCCCGCGCCATTTCCCGGCACAGGCTCATGTCGTCCGAACATCCCATCAGGATGATGGCATAAGCGAGGCTGCTGATCATATCTGGCTCCATCGGCTTTCTATTGCACTTGGTTGGAAAACGCGGTCATCCCCAAAAGGTTGCGAAGGACAAGTCGGTCGCCTCGGATCACGGGGGCGGACCACGCTGCGCAGCCGTTGCCATTGGCGCTTATCGCTGTTAAACGCGGCTCCGCGCAGCCCCGGCTTCGCTCGAGCGGTTGCCAGCGGGAAAATCCGATTTTCAAACGCAATCATTTTGCCAGAACTGGCGATAGCCTTGCGAGGCAAAGAGGCAATCACACTGTGTGAACGGCAATCCTGTGTCTGCCGATATTAGAAAGTTTCCAGAAATCTGATGGCCAAAGTACCCACCCATTATGATGCGATAATTCTTGGTGCCGGCGGGGCCGGTCTGATGTGCGCCGCAGTCGCCGGTCAACGCGGGCGGAAGATATTGCTCATCGATCATGCCGACGAGCCGGGGAAGAAAATCCTGATTTCCGGGGGCGGGCGCTGCAATTTTACCAATATCGGCACCGCGCCGGACCGTTATCTGTCGCAAAACAAGCATTTCGCCAAATCGGCGCTCAGCCGCTATTCTGCCGCTGATTTCATCGCGTTGGTCGACCGCCATGGCATCGACTGGCACGAAAAAACGCTCGGACAGCTTTTCTGTGACGGCTCGGCGCGGCAGATTGTCGATATGTTGTTGTCGGAATGTCCGGAAAACAGCGTCACGCTGTCGCTGGGAAAGACAATCAGTGCCGTCAGCCATAATGACGGTCGCTATCGCGTCGAATATGGTGGTGAGACGGCCTTTGCACCCTCGCTTGTTGTTGCGACTGGCGGTCCTTCCATCCCGAAAATGGGGGCAACCGGATTCGCTTATGATCTTGCCCGCCAGTTCGGCCTGAAAATTGTCGAGCCACGGCCCGCGCTGGTGCCCTTGACCCTGGGCGGCGAAGAAACCCTTTTCCGGTCGCTCTCCGGCGTGTCCGCCCCGGTTATCGCGCGCTGCGGGAAAACGGCATTTCGGGAGGCCGCCCTGTTCACCCACAAAGGGCTGTCCGGTCCGGCGATCCTGCAGATTTCATCCTACTGGCAGCATGGCGAATCGATCGAGATTGACTTTCTCCCAGACCTTCAGGATGATTGGCTGGTCCAGGCGAAGAAATCCTTGCCGCGGCTTTCGCTCAGAAAAGCGATCAACGCTCATCTGCCCGCCCGGTTAACCGACACGCTGGTCGAGCGGATTGCGCTCGAAGGAGAGTTGGGAAATCTGACCGACAAGAAGCTGGATGAGGCGGCGCGCCGTCTGTCGCACTGGCGTTTCATGCCCAGCGGAACCGAAGGTTTCGCCAAGGCCGAAGTCACCGCCGGCGGCATCAGCACGGCGGAACTTTCGTCGAAAAATATGGAAGCTAGGCAAGTACCCGGTTTTTATGCTATTGGCGAAGCCGTTGATGTCACCGGCTGGCTCGGTGGCTATAATTTTCAGTGGGCTTGGGCGAGTGGCCATGCTGCCGGCAAGGCAATATGATCCCAGCGCAAACCGTCTAACAATAACATGATCTTCATAAACCGCAGGCGACTGGCAGTTCCGCGCGGCTTTCACATTTGCCACGGAATACAGATATTATGCCTTTCTCGACATTATCCCCGCTTATCGCCGAGGCGCTTGCGGCACACGAATATGACAAACCGACGCCGGTTCAGGCCGCTGTTCTCGAACCGGAGGCGGATGGCCGCGACCTTATTGTCTCGGCCCAGACCGGCTCCGGCAAGACCGTGGCCTTTGGTCTGGCGATGGCGCCGCAACTGCTTGACGACAACGGGCGTTTCCCGTTTCTGGTCGAGCCGCTGGCGCTGGTGATCGCACCGACCCGCGAGCTTGCCCTTCAGGTGAGCCGCGAACTGACCTGGCTCTATCAGCCGGCCGGTGCGCAGATCGCGACCTGTGTCGGCGGTATGGATGCTTCGAAGGAACGCCGGACGCTGCGGCGCGGCGCGCATGTCATCGTCGGCACACCGGGCCGGCTGCGCGACCATCTCGAACGCGGTGCGCTCGATCTCAAAAACCTTCGTGCGGTGGTCCTCGATGAAGCGGACGAAATGCTCGATATGGGATTCCGTGAAGATCTGGAAGAAATTCTGGATGCTACCGGGGAAGAGCGGAGAACCCTGTTGTTCTCGGCGACCATGCCGAAATCGATCGTATCGCTCGCCAAACGCTACCAGAAGGATGCGCTGCGCATCTCCACGGTCGGCGAAGATCGCGGCCATGGCGATATTGCCTATCAGGCGATCACGGTCGCGCCTGCCGACACGGAGAATGCCGTGGTCAACCTGCTGCGTTTTCACGAAGCGGAATCGGCCATGCTGTTCTGCGGCACGCGTGAGGCGGTGCGCCGTCTGCACGCCAGCCTTGTCGACCGCGGCTTCAGTGCCGTGGCGCTGTCCGGCGAACATACGCAGAGCGAGCGCAATCAGGCGATGCAGGCCCTGCGCAGCAAGCGTGCCCGCGTCTGTGTCGCGACCGACGTTGCGGCGCGCGGGCTGGATCTGCCGACCCTGAGTCTCGTCATCCACGTCGAGATTCCGCGCGACGCCGAGACCTTGCAGCATCGTTCCGGGCGGACCGGGCGTGCCGGTAAAAAGGGGACGGCGGTCATCATCGTGCCGTATCAGCGACGCAAGCGGGTTGAATCCATGCTGCGCGGCGCGAAAATCAATGCCGAGTGGAAAGACGCACCGACGCGGGCCGATATCCGCAAGAATGATGCGGAGCGGTTGATCGAGACCCTGTTGCAGCCGGTAGAGATCGACGACGATGATAGAGAGCTGGCGAAGCGCCTGATGGCTGAGAAAACGCCGGAAGAGATCGCGGCAATGCTGGTGCAGTCGCACCGCGCCAAAATGCCGGCGCCGGAGCAGATGCTCGATCGTGGTGCCCAGTCGCAACCCGCGCCAGGCGGTCCGCGCCCTGGGTTTGAAGACACGGTCTGGTTCAAGATGAATGTCGGCCATAACCAGCGCGCGGACGCCCGCTGGCTGCTGCCGGTGCTGTGCCGCCGCGGCCATATCACCAAGAATGAAATCGGCGCGATCCGGATCAACGGTGACGATACATTGTTCGAAATTCCGCGACGGGTGGTGGACAAGTTTACCGCCGCCATTGCCGAAAAGAGAGAAACCGGCGGCGATGATACCGATGATATCGTGATCACCCAGTTCGAGGGCAAACCGCGCGACGAAGCCAAGCGCAACCGCAAGGGCGGGCGAGGCGACAATGCTGCGGGCAAACGTGATTACAGCAATGCCAGCAAGAAATTTGGCGGCAAGAAGTTCGGCAAGAACAAGTTCGGCGACAAGAAGCAGGGTAACAAGCCCGGCGGCGGCAAGCCTTACCAGAAGCGCAAGCCGGAAGGTGAAGGCGGCTCCGACGGGGGCGGGTTCAAGAAAAAGGCTGACTATAAGAAAGCTGACCATAAGGGTGATCGCAAGTCCGGCTCCAGAGACAAGTTTGGCGGCGGCGGCAAGAAGCCGCATCGCGGTAAGCGTCCCTATGAGGGCGCAAAATCCGGCGAGTCCAAGGCGGACTGATTCTTTCGATGACCGGTGCCATTCAGATACTGGTTGATGCGGACGCCTGCCCGGTAAAGGATGAAATTTACCGGGTGGCGGATCGTCACGGCGTGGCCGTGGTGATCGTCAGCAACAGTCCGTTCCGAGTGCCCAATCATCCGCTGGTCAGCCGGGTGGTGGTCAGCGACGCCTTTGATGCAGCCGATGACTATATCGCAGAGCGCAGCGGGGCGCGCACGGTCGTGGTCACGTCCGACATCTTGCTGGCCGATCGATGCGTGAAGGCAGGAGCAGCCGTCGTCGCATCGAATGGCAAGCCGTTCACTGCGGATTCCATCGGAGCGGCGGTGGCCACGCGGGCGATCATGGCAGACTTGCGCGCCGGCATGGGTAGCGAAAATATCGGCGGCCCGCCGCCATTCAGCAAGGCAGACCGTTCGCGCTTTCTGTCGTCTCTCGATGAAATACTGGTGCGCTTAAAGCGGCTTGGCTAGTCGATCGTAACCTGAAAGGTCAGCGCGAAGCTGCTCGCCGGTGCCAATGAAGCGGCCGTTGCCGTGATGGTGGACCCGGACAGATATGCCCCATAGGGATCGCTCTCGTCACTGCCGGTGGCATCATCATCTTCTACCGTTGTTGCGGATCCGCAATTGCTGCCGCTTCGCATGGTTCCGGGATTATAGGTGAATGGCCCGGAGAGGTTGTCGGTCGCGACAATCGAATCCGCGGTCGCTGCGCCGCTGTTGCTGATCAGGATGCAATATTGCACGATGGCATCGGGTATCCGTTTCGGATTGTCAGACCCATTGACCGGATCGCTGATAATCGAGCTGATCTTGGTCACGCTGAGGGTGGTCGTCGGCCGGCAGAATGTGATGTCATGGATCGACATCGCCTGATTGCCCGAAGACGTCGGTGTTGTTGGCAGGTGATTGCCATAGACAATGGTGACCGAGTCGACCGGTGAGGTGAAGGTGACGACGACATTGCCAAAGGGATCGGTGGCACCCGATGCCCCGTCGCCAATGACGCTGTTGCCGCTGACATAATTTGCGGTGTTGTTGGACAGGGTGGGCAGCACGGTGCTGCCGTTATATGTGCCGGTGACGGTGACCCTGTCGGTGAACTGGTTGGCAGCATAGTCGATATCGAAAATCTTGAACTGAAGCCCAGGAACGGCAACCGGCAGCGTCAGGGTCGTGCTCGAACTGTGCGTCTCGTTGCCGTTGTTCATATAGAAATAAAGTGCCCGGGTGCCGGACGCACCGCCGCCCGAATTGCTGGTGGTTATTTCCGGGGTACCGTTGATGAAACCGTTTGGCGGCTGGGTGACATTGAACAGGATATTGCCCAGGCCCGACACATTATAGGTTTGACTGAGCGAACCGGACGGTGACCATGCGGTCGGAGAGGCCCAGCTGAACTGGATCTGGTTGGCAGTGGAGCAAACGGAAGTCAGCGGCGGTACATAGCCCGGCAGACGACCACCGGCAGTGAAGCTGACGCTGGCATAATCATCCTCGCTGGTTACGCCGTTATTGGGCGTGGAATCATGGTCATAGGCTGATGAGGTGCGGATCTGCGCGGTGTTGGTAATGGTTCCGGACGAGGCGGTGATGGTGACGCTCAATTCGATCGTGACTGTCTGTCCCGGCGCTATGGCAGTGCCCAGGGTCCAAATTCCGCCGCTATAGGTGCCGGTGCCCGATGTGCCGGTGAGGGTGACGCCGGCCGGCAGATTGTCGCTGACCGTGACACCGGTTGCTGTCAGTTCCGATGTCGCAGAGTTGGTCACCGATAACGTATATCGTCCGGTGTTGGTGGACGTTGCGCCAAAACTTTTGGTCAAGGACAGGTCCGCTGACGGCGCAAGCTGGGTTATGTAGAGGTCGGCCCGGCGAAAGGATCCGGTATCAATGCCCTGCTGGTCGCAAATCCTGAGCGTCCATGTGCCAAAGGCATTTTCCCCGTCAAAGGCGGACAGGCTGTTCTGCGGCGTTCTGCTGCTGGCATATACCGGTGTGAGGGAGTCATTGGATGTGTGCGAAGCGATGGAGCCGTCATTGCCTTCATCGTCAAACTCGACATTCAGATTGTTCGCGCTCCCACCGACATAGTCCATCAGCGTGACGACGGTACCGCCGGGCGAGGTCAGGCTGATTTCCAGATCGCGGCGGTAGGTGTGGTCCAGCAGGACGCCAATATTGACATCGCCGATTATGTAGCTTGTGCCGACGTTGAAATAGCGATCCACTGTCGCCGGACAGGCATTGTCCGGGATCGAGGCTGTGCTGCTGTTCGAATAGGTGGTTACGGTCTGGGCTTCGGCCCGCGCTCCCGCGAACAGAAGCGTCGCGCACAGGCAAAGCAGTCCCCACATCCATGCGTGAACGGTCAATCGGCTCTGGCCCCCGAAAGATTTCCCCAAAAACATGGGCATTCCCTATCCCGCCAGGGCTAATTAATGGTTAACCATGCGACAGCAAGGAAAGGTTTTACAAGTATTGCAGGCAGGTTACATCGCAGGAGGCGACCCAGACGTGCCCAATCAGGCCGGATTCCAGTCTCCGCGGCCGGCCATCCAGAGGCTGATGGCAGCGAGCGCCGCAGTATCGGCGCGCAATATCCGGGGACCGAGCGAGACCGGCACCGACTGGGGGAGGGCGCGGATTAACGCGTTTTCGGCATCGGAAAAACCGCCTTCCGGACCGATCAGGATCGCGGCCGGGCCGTCATGGGCAACCAGCGCCTTGCGGAAACTGCCTTCGCCGCTTTCATGGATGCGCTCGTCGGCAAAGAAGAGATGGCGGTCGGCGGGCCATTGCTCGAGCAGGTCGGTCAATTTTAGCAGCGGATCGAGTATCGGCAGGGCGGTGCGTTCGCATTGTTCCGCTGCCTCGATCATATGGGCACGCAGTTTCTCGTGCTTGATATTGGGGCTCTGGGTGCGCTCGGTCCGCACCGGAATCATTTTGGCGACGCCCAGTTCGGTCGCCTTTTCCGCGATCCAGTTGAAACGGTCCTTCTTGATCGGCGCGGTGCACAGCCAGAGGTCTGGAACCGCTTCCCGTTCGCGGGTCTT
The DNA here is from genome assembly GCF_002218195.1 of Sphingorhabdus sp. SMR4y. Classification (GTDB taxonomy): domain Bacteria; phylum Pseudomonadota; class Alphaproteobacteria; order Sphingomonadales; family Sphingomonadaceae; genus Parasphingorhabdus. Next base: position 3,328,996 of record NZ_CP022336.1, read on the forward strand.
GCCATCGATGGTCAGAATCAGGTCGCGTTTTCCAAGGGCTGCAACATGGGCGAGATATTCACCGCTACGATCGTCGAACAGCTTCACCGGATCACCCTGCTTGATCCGCATGACCTTGAGCAGATAATGGGCATGGCTGCCGTCGAGCCGGATTTCGGCGCCGTCAGCGAGCGCGAGATCGACATAGAGACGCGGGGCGCTTTGTGGCGGGTAGGCGGGTGTGGCTGGCATGGAGAATGTTTAGCGCTCGCTTCTGCTTTCGTCATGCTGAATTTATTTCAGCATCTCTTTCGGAAGAATGCACATGTCCGAGGGAGGTCCTGAAATAAACTCAGGATGACGAGTGAAACAAGTTCAGGATGAGGCGTGAGAGAAGTTCAGGATGACGAACCAGGGAAATGGCGATAAGCGACTGGCATGTCCGATCCGTCCAACCAAATCGTCCCCGATTCCGAACATAGGGGCATTGTCGGCCTGCTGCCGACCGCAGCCCGGCCCTTCGCCCTGCTCGCCCGCTTTGACCGCCCGATCGGCTGGTGGCTATTGTTCTGGCCCTGCGCCTGGGGTGTGGCGCTGGCTGGCGGTGCGGTCGTGCGCTGGGACCTGCTGCTGTGGCTGTTGCTCGGATCGATCGCGATGCGCGGCGCGGGTTGTGTCTATAATGATATCGTCGATCGCGATCTCGACCGTCAGGTGGAACGAACCCGCTCGCGGCCTCTGGCCAGTGGTGCCACATCGCTGAAAGCGGCCTGGATATGGCTCGGGATTTTGTGCCTGATCGGCCTGACCGTCTGGTTTCAGGTCAACACCACCGCCAAGCTGGTTGCGCTGGGCAGCCTCGCGCTGGTGGCCGCCTACCCGTTCATGAAACGCATCACCTGGTGGCCGCAGGCCTGGCTGGGGCTGGTGTTCAGCTGGGGCGCGCTGGTCGGCTGGCTGGCGATAGTGCCGCAGTTTCACTGGGCCATGGTCTTGCTCTATTGCGGGTCAATATTCTGGGTGATCGGCTATGACACGGTCTACGCGCTGCAGGACCGGGAAGATGACGCGCTGGTCGGTATCCGGTCGAGCGCGCTGCGGCTGGGCGAGAATGTGCGCTTTGGCGTGCTGTTCTTCTATCTTGTCGCGCTCTCGAGCTGGGCCGGAGCATTATGGATGATGCGTCCGCACTGGCTGGGTCTTGTGGCGCTGGTGCCGGTCGGGCTGCACCTCCTCTGGCAGGTCACGACACTGAAAACCGGCAATGGCGATGATGCACTGGCCAAATTCCGGTCCAACCGCTTTGCCGGTCTGTTGATGTTTCTTGCTTGCGTGGTTCTCGGCCTGGCGGGCTAGCGTCCGGAGAAATTGGATTGCGTTTCGCAACCCATGAGAGCTATGCTGTTTAATCGAATAACTAATCCAGTCTCCCAGAGATATTTGCATGAAGAAACGCCGCCTGGGCCGAAGCCCGATCTATGTATCCGAAATCTGCATGGGCACGATGACCTTTGGCAGCGGTGCGGACGAAGCGATGTCGCACCGGATCATGGACGAATCGGTCGAGGCGGGGATCAATTTCTTTGACACGGCAGAAAATTATCCGGTCCCACCAAAGCGGGAATGGGCGGGGGAAACCGAGAAGATCGTCGGCCGCTGGATGAAGGGCAAGGATCGCGACAGCCTGATCATCGCCACGAAAGTGTCCGGTCCCAGCCATGGCTGGATAGAATCGGCGCAGCGTGCCGGTATGACGGCCCTCGATCGCCACAATATTGTCAAGGCGCTGGATGACAGCCTCAAGCGGCTGCAAACCGACTATATCGATCTCTACCAGACCCACTGGCCCGATCATGGCACGGCTTATGACGAGACAATGGAAGTGCTCGACGAGGAAATCCGCAAGGGCAAGATCCGCGCGATCGGCTGCTCCAACGAAACCAGTTGGGGGCTGATGAAATCGCTGGAAGCCTCCGAGCGGCTGGGCGTCACCCGCTATTGCACGATCCAGAATAATTTCAGCATGAACAATCGCCGGTTCGAGGATGAACTGGCGCAGGTCTGCCGGATGGAAGGGGTCAGCCTGATCCCCTATTCGCCGCTCGCCGGTGGTGCCCTGTCGGGCAAATATAATGACGGCGCGATGCCGGAAGGCGCGCGTTTTTCGGCTTATTTGAATATGGGCGGTCGGCAGAAGAAAATGGCGGAGCGTTTCGTCAATCCCAAGTCGGAAGAATCGACCAAACGGTTCATGGCTATTGCCGAGGAGCTGGGCGTTGCCCCGGTGACACTCGCGACCGCCTGGTCCAAGCAGCATGATTTCGTCGCCTCCACCATTGTTGGCGCAACCCACACCGACCAGCTGCCCGAAATCTTTGCAGCCGCCGATCTCGAGCTTAGCCCCGAGATGATGAAGCGGATCTACAAGATCAGCCGGGAAATCATGTACCCGATGGGCTGAGCGCCTGAAGCCCGAAACAGAAAGACAATCTATGAACCGTTTCCTCGAACATTGCGGCGCGAAATATCCGATCGTACAGGCGCCAATGGGCTGGATCGCCCGCTCGCAACTGGCCTCGGCTGTGTGTAACGCCGGCGGGTTTGGTATTATCGAGACTTCGTCGGGAGAGACCGAAGCCTGCATGGCCGAGATCGAGAAGATGAAGGAATTGACCGACGCCCCGTTCGGCGTCAATCTGCCGATCATGTTCCTGAAAGACCCGGCGATTCTGACCCGCGTCTGTGAATCCGGCGTGAAATTCGTGACAACCTCGGCCGGCAGTCCGCGCAAATTTGTCGGGCCGCTGCAGGAAGCGGGGATCGTGGTCTATCATGCGGTCCCGACCGTTGCTGCGGCAATGGGGTGTGTCGAGGCTGGCGTCGACGGTCTGATCGTCGAGGGCGCGGAAGGTGGCGGTTTCAAAAATCCCGAGGAAGTCTCTACCCTGGTGCTGTTGCAGGCGATCCGGCGACAGACCGATATCCCGATGGTCGCTGCAGGCGGCATTGCCGACGGCAAGGGGATGGCTGCGGCTTTCGCGCTGGGCGCGGAAGGGGTGCAGATGGGCACGCGTTTTGTGTCGAGCGCAGAAAGCCCCGTGCACCATAATTACAAGCAGGCGATACTCGATGCCAAGGAGACCGGCACCTATGTGCTCAACAAGAAAGCCTCACCCTGCATCCGCGCGCTGAAGACCGAGCGGACCGCAAAAATCCACGAGGACGGAGTGATGCCGCCGGATACGTTCAAGGGCATCATGGATGTCTATTTCGGTGGCGATATGGAAGCCTCCGTAGGTCTCGCCGGACAATCTTCCGGTTTGATTGACGAGGTGAAAACTGCCAAACAGATTATCGACGAAACGGTGAGCGAATTTTTCGAAATCACCGCAGGACTGGGCGCGCTTGCCGCCGACAGAAATTTCTAGAAACACAGAAGAGAGGAATATCCCTATGAGTCAATTTCCCGACGCAAAGCAACTGTTCACTACCGTCACCGAGGACGGCAAATCGATCCTGTCGATCGAACCCTATGACGTGCCCGAGCCGAAAGAGCATGAAGTCGTCGTCCGGATGGAAGCGGTGCCGATCAATCCTTCCGATCTCGGCCTGCTGACCGCCGCCGCCAATATGGACACGGTGCGTAGCGAAACCGTCGACGGCCATCCGGCGCTGGTAGCGGATGTCGATGCGGCGATGCAGCCGTTCTTCAAGGGTCGTGCGGGCAAGAAACTGGCCGCTGGTAACGAAGGCGCAGGCACAGTGGTTGCCGCCGGTTCTTCCGACGCGGCGCAGGCACTGATGGGCAAGGTCGTGACGATTGTTGGCGGCGAAATGTATCGCACCCATCGCGTCATGCCCGCGGCCATGTGCGTGCCTTTGCCAGAAGGGGCACCCGCTAAGGAAGGCGCGTCGCTGTTCGTCAATCCGATGACCGCTCAGGGCTTCGTCAACACCATGCGCGCGGAAGGCCATGAAGCGCTCGTCCATACCGCAGCAGCGTCCAATCTCGGGCAAATGCTGGCCAAGCTGTGTCTCAAGGAAGGGATCGATCTGGTCGCGATCGTGCGCAGCGATGAACAGAAGAAAATTCTCACCGATATCGGTCTGACTCACGTGATCGACAGCAGCAAGAGCGACTTCATGGAGAAGCTGATCGCGGCGTTGGCCGAAACCGGCGCGACGCTTGGCTTCGACGCCATCGGCGGCGGCAAGATGGCGAGCTATATCCTGACCGCAATGGAAAAGGCGGCGGCCGTGCGCGGCGCGGAATTCAGCGTCTATGGTTCGACCGTCCACAAGCAGGTCTATATCTATGGCCGTCTCGACACCGGCGAAACCATTCTTGGCGGTGGTCTCGGCCTCTACTGGGGCGTCGGCGGCTGGCTGCTCACCCCGCATCTGGAAAAGGTCGGCCGCGACCGGATGATGGAAATGCGCATGTTTACCGTCGAAGAGCGCAACGGTATCTTCAACAGCGACTATTCGAGCGAGATCAGCCTGATGGACATGATCGATCCGGAAATCGCCAAGGGCTACGAGAAGAAGGCGACCGGCGAGAAGGTGCTGGTGAATCCCAGCCTGTAGAGACTCGCGATAGGGATATCATCACCCAGGACCCGATCCTGAGGCCAGAGCGGCAATGCGCTTACTGTGGTGCCTGCCGCTCTGGGTCCTGAAACAAGGTCTGGATGACAGGGCCCTTTCCCTCAGGGGAGAAGGACGGTTACCCAAATAACATCGCGATGCGCGACGTGATCAGCCGCCAGAACAGCTTCGCCCCGAACGCCCGGTAGACCGGCGCATCACCGGGCAGCGGCAGGGTGGACGTGCGATATTGCGTCTGGGTCCGCATTTCGACGGGCGGGACATCACCGGCGAACCGACTGGCATAAGCCGAGGTCCAGTGGCCTTTTGCAAATTTCAGAAACATCGCGCTGTTGCAGCAGGAGGCGACCATCCGCCGGGTCGGGGTGTCGGGTGCATTCTGATAGCCGCGCAGCAGTTCCGCGCCTTTGACGCAGGAAAAGCGATCGTCGCGATAGGTCAGATAGTGGGTTCCGCTGTCTTCCTCGCGGACTTTGGCGGCACCGTCCAGCGCTTCCAGCATTTTGGCGCCCGCCTGACAGTCATCACAGTAGCAGACACCGCTGAGGATCGGCCCGCCGACAGCCTGACAGCGGACTTGGCCGCATTGGCAGGTGGAGATCAGGACTTGGTCGGCCATGGTGTTAAGGCTAGCGCATTTTCGATAATTCGTCACCCCGGACTTGATCCGGGGTCCAGAGCGGCAATGCGCTTACTGTGGTGCCTGCCGCTCTGGGTCCTGAAACAAGTTCAGGATGACGAATACCTCCTTAACGAACTCACAGGTGGCTAGGCGTAACTGACCACTTCCCACTCGATGCCGTTCCAGTCGAAGAAATAGAAGCGGCGGCCGGGATCGTAGTCGGCATGGCTGAACGGTTCGAGACCGGCAGCGATGACTTTCGCTTCCACCGCATCGAGATCATCGACGGTCACACCGATATGGTTCAGCGGCTCGCCCTTGTTGAAGGTGGGATCGGCCGCCCGCACATCCGGGTGGGTGTAGAGCGCGATATATTGATCCTCGGTACCGACATGGATCGTGTTGCCCCCGGCCATTGCCGGTCCTTCCCACCGGACTTGCCAGCCGAAAAGATCGTGCAGCAGATCGGCGCTCCGTTGCGGATCGGTGACCGTGATATTGGCGTGTTCCAGTTTTCCTTTGGTCATTTTTCATTTCCTTTCTCACTAATTGAATTGTTGATCCGCCACGGCGGGAAGCGGCGGTTCGTGCCGCCATGGAACAGGCAGAGCGGGTTCCCGGCTGGGTCGCGGAGCCGTGCTTCGCGCCAGCCCCAGCTCTGGTCTGTTGGCTGTGTTTCGAAGGCGATGCCGGCGGATTGCAGCTCGGCGACGGTTTCGTCGATATGATCGCATTCGAAATAGATGATGGTCGCCGGTTCGCCGACTGTCTCGACCGCGTGAAGCGAGAAGGTCTCGCCGCTGGCGGTCTCGAACCGTGCATATCGGGGCGGGGAGTCGACGATCTGGACGAGACCGAATTGGCGGTAAAATGCCACCGACCGGGCGTAATCGACGCATCCTACCGTGACCTGATTGAGTTTCATTTTCTGTCTTCCTCGCGTTGTTGACGGCGCTTGAATGGAAGAATTGGAAGCATGTTTGCCGCTTTTCCGGCGGCCTTTCGAGTCCGCCAATTCTCCATGCTTGCGATTCGTACAACCTCAAGCTAAGTTGAGGTCAAGAGATTATTTTCCTCTCCGTGCGCAGCATGGGGAGGAAAGAGTTGAAGGAAGCAACCAGTCATGCCCGAAACCAAAGCCCTCACCATCGGCGCGCTCGCTGCGCGGACCGGCTTGTCGGTCTCCGCGATCCGCTTCTACGAGGAAAAGGGCCTGATCGAACCGTTCCGTTCGGCTGGCGGCCAGCGGCGGTTCCTGCGCTCGGATATTCGCCGGTTGAGCTTCGTCCTGATTGCCCAGCAACTGGGGCTGACGATCGGGGAGATCGAAAAGCAGCTCGCCGGTCTGCCCCATGGGCGCACCCCGACCCAAGCCGACTGGACCCGGATCAGCAAGGCGATGCGCGGCGTGATCGACGGCCGGATTGCGGAGCTGGAGCGGACCCGCGACCGGCTTGATGGCTGCATCGGTTGTGGCTGTCTGAGCCTGCAGAAATGTGCGCTTTATAATCCGCAAGACCGGGCTGGGCTGAAGGGGCCGGGGCCGCGGCTGGTGCTGGGCGACTGAACGGCCTGTTGTTATCGCCGGCTGTCGGCGCAGGGAGTTTTTTTGAACGGGTGGGTTCATGGTCGGGAACGCTTGTCGATGTAACGCGTAGTCACTGGCATGAAACACTCAGAACTGCTCGACCAGAGTCGCCGAGCCAAACGCCAGGAAGAACTGCAGGAGGCCATCGCGTCGATGATCTCGCAGCCGCAGTTTCCCTGTGTCGGGGCCAAATCGGCGCTGGCGCGGGATAATCTCAAGGTGATTGCCGGGCACAGTCTCGGCAGCAATTGGGACGATTTGCAGATCCATCGCGAGTTGCTCGCCTGGGCACGGGAATATCGGGATTCGTCGGAAGGGTTGCGCAGCCTTGCCGTCATATTTGACGGGCCGACAGATCTGTCTGAATCCGAATTCGAGAAACTGTTGTGGGAGCGGATCCAGTCGATGGCGGACAAGGATGCCTGGCGCGGCCAGAGCTATGACGAACGGGTCAGCGCCGATCCCGATGATCCGCATTTTTCGCTCAGCTTTGGCGGTGAAGCCTTTTTCGTGATCGGCCTGCATCCCAACGCATCGCGGCCCGCCCGCCGTTTTTCCAACCCGGTTCTGGTGTTCAACCTGCATGACCAGTTCGAACGGCTCCGAGAACAAGGCAGCTATGACAAGATGCGCAAAACCATTCTGGCCCGCGACGAAAAGCTGGCCGGCGACATCAACCCGATGCTGGCCCGATATGGCGAGTCCAGCGAAGCGCGGCAATATAGTGGCCGCAAGGTCGACGATGACTGGCAATGTCCTTTCCAGGATCGGCGCAGCCTGTGAGCAGCTTTCGCATCGCGCCGCGCTCGGGTGTCGCATTCCGGTTGAGGAAAGGCGAACATCTTGACGTGATCGACCCGGATGGCGGGCAAGTTTCGGATCTGCTCGCCTTCAACGCCGACGATATCCGGGAGGTCCTGTCCAATGGCCGGACCTTCGATTATGAGGAAACCATCCAGCTGAGCGAAGGCAATTGCCTCTGGTCCAACCGCTCACGGCGGATGCTGACCCTGGTCGAGGACACGGTCGGGTCGCATGACTTTCTGCTGACGCCGTGCAGCGAGGATACGTTCAAGCATTTCTATCCCGACAAGCCGGTGCACCGCGGCTGTTTCGGAAATCTGGCGGAGGCTTTGGCCCCTTTCGGGGTCGAGAAAGACGCCATCCCCTGCGCTTTCAACGTCTTCATGAACGTGCCGGTCGATCAGGCTGGAAAGCTGGAAGTGCTGCCGCCGACCAGCAAGGCCGGCGACCGTTTGCGGTTGCGCGCGGAAATGGATCTGGTGATCGGATTGACGGCGTGCTCGGCTTACGCGTCGAATGGCGGTACGTTCAAGCCGATCGACTATCGGGTGCTGCCGAATGAGGCATCGCGAGCGCCAGAGGATTAAAGCTTTAGCGCCTTGCGCAATTTCTCGTTGATCCGGGCCGGGTGAGCGTGCCATCGGCGGGGCGGACGAATGTGCTGCCATTGCAAATGGCAGTCCAGCCAAACTGATCCTTCGGGGGATTACGGTGGCTAAAAATCCATGGAAAAGCAGCTTTAGCTTATCGCTCGTGACCGGGTTTCGCGGCTATTGAACAGGCAGAAAAATCCGGTGAATGTGGGGCCGAGAATGGCTCCGCCGGCGGCCAGAATATAGCCATGACCCACATCAAGATAGTGTTGGGGAATAACGTCCAGAGCATACCAGAGCGCATGCATCCATAGCAAAAGGACCGGTGCGAAGGCGAAGTTGGACGCAAAGACCATCACCTCACGCCACAGATTTTCCCGTCCCAGATTTTGGAAAAGCAATGCGATCATGGGGAAGGCAATCATCGATGTGCCGGAGACCAGATAGAATCCGCCGCCGGACGTCACGGCCATACTGGGCTCGCCCAGCCGCAATCCCCAAACTATCTGGAACGCGCCCGCCAGCACGGAGCTGACGTAGAAGGCGTTGCGCGCCAGTGACGATTTCTCGTCGCGGATCATCAGCCAAACGCCAGAGATGATCGCTATGCAGAGCGCAGTCGTGAAAATGATGTTCTGGAGGGTTTGGCCATCAAACAATGCCGAGTCCGCAGCCAATGTGCTGGCAGGAACGATAGTATTTGCAACGATCCAGCTGCCGAGTCCGGGAAAGGCCAGATATTGTGCCACTGCTGTGATCACGCCGATCGTGGCCAGGAAGGTGACCGAGGTCGCAAGGGGACGACCGGGGGGTGTGATGGCTATGGGTCGGGGTCGGACAGGCGAAGACGCCCGGTTCCAGGCAAAGATCAGATAGCCAATCAGCAAGCTCTGCCAGAAGGTCAGGATATTGACCAGATTATTGACTTCTCCCTGTGTGAGGTGCGGATAGATTGATCCGAATATTATCCAGTCCAGACGCTGTATCGGGGCATTGATAAAGGCTACAAATGTGTAGACCTGAAAGCCAAGATGCAGAGCGAAGTTGCGTTTCCTGATGAAGTAAATTGCCAGCGTCTGGGTGATCAGGGTGCTGATCACCAGGAACCAGAGCTGGATGTAGAATGTAAAACCCTGAAAGGTGTTTTCCACGCCGGCGTGCAGCAGCTGATAGACGCTGGCAAAAATCATCGTGTAGACCGCCAATATATAGGCCCCGCCGATGGTGCGATGGGCTTTGCGGTAGTTTCTGCGGAAAGCTGGCCAGAACTGGAATATCCCCAGGATGATACAGGCGCCGCCCAGAAACATATGCACGCTCAGCACGGATTTTTGCAGGTCCGGCATCGATGCATAATAGCGTGTCGGATCGGTTGTCCCGTTCGAGCCAAAACCGAAATAGGTGCCGGTAATGCCGGCCATGAAATTGTTCCAATAGGGATAGGCCTGCCGGGCCTCTGCTGCGACCTCGGCATAAGGCGCGCCCGCGTTGCTCTTGGCCTCGACATTGTCGAGCATGGCGATGTGGCTTTCATCGAAGTTGGATGGCAGAATATGCTTGCCGGCCTCCATTGCCATGAACGCGTAAAATACAATGCCCAGCGCGAAGACAATCCAGATCAGGTTCAGGCTCGATGCCATTGGACGCGACAGAATTTTCATCTCTTTCTCCGGAATATTTCGTCCAACTTGCCTGTCTGCTTATAGACCATGATGTTGCATGCGCAACATTAAGTTGTATATGCAACATCATGGTCTATTGTCTTGTTTCCTCCAGCCAAAGCGGATAGCAAAATCTATGGCATCTCCACCGGCAGACATATTGCCTTCGACCATGTTCCTGTCGGAAGTCGAGGACGAGCAGACGGGAAAGCTGATGCAGACGATCAGTCTTTCGCGCAGCCCCCTGGCTTTGCTTTCCTTTGCTGCAAACCGTTTTACCGGCGCTGCCGCAGCCTATTTTCAGGAACAAAATGATCTGGGGTCCGTGGACTGGCGCATGCTGTTCATACTCGCACAGCAGCCCGGCATTACTGCGGCGCGCGCATCTGAAACAATCGTCGTCGACAAAGGATCGGTCAGTCGTTGCCTGCACCGGCTGGCAAAAAGAAAGCTGGCTTTTGCGGGCGAACTGCACGCCAATGGACGAAGCCGCGGCTGGCATCTCACCGAGTCCGGTCGCGATATGCACAACGCGATATTGCATGTGGCTCTGGAAAAACAGCAACAGCTTTTGCACGGCTTCGCACCGGCAGAAGTAGAGCAACTGTGCACGCTTATTCAGCGCTTTCTTGACAATCTCGAAGCGGTTGAAACCGGAGCGGATGACCGGGGCTGATCGGCTAAGCCGGACTTTTAGGCTGGTGTCGGGGTTCGACAGGCTCACCCCTAACGGATGTCGGGTTGTCAGAGCGGCCATCTTGAGAACTTGATAGAAGCGGTCAATCGGCGTTTTCCGTTAGCCCTGAGCTTGTCGAAGGGCGTCTATCGATTAATAACAGTCATGGCCTTCTACGCCTACATATTGAAATGTTCAGACCACAGTTTCTACACCGGTCATACCGACAATCTGGAGCAACGCGTTGCCCAGCATCAGAGCGGTATCTTTACCGGATATACGTATAAAAGACGCCCCGTGGAGCTGGTCTGGTCCGAGAATTTCCCGACCCGTTACGAGGCTTTGGAGGCCGAGAAACGGATCAAGGGCTGGACGAGAGCCAAAAAACAGGCGCTGATCGATGGTGACTGGGATTTGCTCTGTGCGCTTGCCAGAAACCGCAGCGATAGATGATAGGCGTCCTTCGACAGGCTCAGGACTGACGGTGCAGGGATAGTGATCATGAATTCCGTTAGCCCTGAGCCTGTCGAAGGGCGCTGCGCGGCGCAACGGGCAGGTGACTGAAACCTATTATTTCGGCCGACCGGGAACCGTATTGACAGACCAGAGGCGGGGTTCGACAGGCTCACCCCTGACGGCAGAGGTCGGCACGGTTTTCAAATAGCTTTGGATGTGGGCCGCGGTCATCGTGGCTGCTTCAGAACCACCATCCGGCATACCCATATAGTTTTGCTCAATATCAACCAAATGATCGACAACTTCTTCTTGAGGTGCGTTATGCCAAATCATGCCTGCCGCTCGGAGCAGATAGGTATCATATTCGTCTTCGCAATCTTCCCGATGGTCCTTGAGTCCAATCGGATCCCAAAACGCCCACCCAATTTCTCTCAACTGGGAGATTTTTATCTTAGGTCTGGCATTTCGCAAGGACACAACTCACTCCGCCGCCAGCAATTCTTCCGCAGCGTTCAGATCGACCGACACCAGCTGTGAAATCCCGCGTTCGATCATGGTGACGCCGAACAGGCGGTGCATACGGCTCATGGTTACGGCATTGTGGGTGACGATCAGGTAGCGGGTGTTGGTCTCGGCGACCATCTTGTCGAGCAGGTCGCAGAACCGCTCGATATTGGCGTCATCGAGCGGCGCATCGACCTCGTCGAGGACGCAGATTGGTGCCGGATTGGTTAGAAATAATCCAAATATAAGTGCCACAGCGGTTAGCGCCTGTTCGCCGCCCGATAGCAAAGTCAGCGAGGTAAGCTTTTTGCCCGGTGGCTGGGCCATGATCTCGAGGCCCGCCTGCAGCGGATCGTCGCTGTTGATCATTTCCAGATGGGCCTTGCCGCCGTTGAACAGGGTTGCGAACAGGCGCTGGAAATGGCGGTCGACTTCCTCGAAGGCGGCGAGCAGCCGTTGCCGGCCCTCGCGGTTGAGGCTGCCGATCGAACCGCGCAACTGGTGGATTGCCTCGTTCAGGTCCTGGCTTTCCTTCGTCGATATTTCCCACTCGCCTTCCAGTTCAGCCAGCTCGTCGGCGGCGACCAGATTGACCGGACCGATGCGTTCACGGCTGAGAGTGAGCCGCTCGAGCTCCGCCGATTCTTCGGATGCATCGCCGACGCCATGTTCGTCGAATTCCAGCTTCTTGGGCAATACCACAGCGGGGCATTCGAATTTTTCAGAGGAAATGCGGCCCATTTCCATGCGGCGCAAATCCTGGTTTTCGGCGCGTGCCTTGGCGCCGGCGCGCAATTCGCGGGCCTGGCTGAGCAATTCGCTGGCCTGATTGAGCCGGTCCTCATGGTCGCGCTGGGCGAGTTCGGCGGCCTGCAGCGCCGCGTCCTTTTCCACGACCTTGGCATCCAGCGCTTCCTGTTGTTCGGTCAACCGGGTCACTTCCACCTCGATCACCCGCGGACGATCGGCGAGATTTTCGACTTCGGTCTCGATCATCTTGGCGCGTTTGGCCATTTCGGCCATGCGCGCTTCGGCTTCTCCCGAGCGGTCCTGCCAGGACCGGATCTGAGCGCTGGCAACGGCTTTCTGCTCCTTCACCTGCGCCAGTTTCTGGTCGATTCCGGAGAGCGCCGCCTGCGCCGCCATGACCTGCTGCCGCGCTGTATCGCGCTGGTCCTGCAGAGCGGCGCGGGCTTTTTCCTGCGATGCGCCATCGGGCTGACCGGCGCGTTCCTTCTGTGCGGCTTGCAACTCGGCGAGCGCTGTGGCGGCTTCCGCCTTCAGCGCCGCGTCACGCTCGGCGAGGCTGGCCGTACGCTTTTGCAGCCAGGCCAGCGCTTCTTCCGCCTGATCGGCTTCGCGCAGCGCCTGTCGCAGGGCTTCCTCGGCGTCGCGTTGCGCAGTGCGCGCGTCGCCCAGCGCCGTCTCGATCGTCGATATTGTCTCGCGCCGCTCGACAAGCGCCGCTTCCGCGCCGGCAACCTTGGTGCCGGCAGGGACCAGCAGGTCCTGCAATTCCCGCAACCGGTTGGCGCGGACCAGCCGCTCGGCGCTGGCATTGCCATCGTCACGGGCGACAAAACCGTCCCAGCGGCGCAGCGCTCCCGCTCTGGTCACCAGCCGCTGGCCGACCGCAAGCCTCTGGCCGGTGTCGCTCCCAGCAACAAAAATCTGCGACAGACGATTGTGCAGTTCCGTCGGAGCCTGGACCTTGTCGAGCAGGCTCTCTGTGCCGTCAGGGCCCTCGGCGGAAACGACAATATCTGCTCCGGCCCAGAAGCGGTCGCCATCTTCGCCGATCGATGCCAGCAGGTCATCACCCAGCGCCGCCGCTAGCGCCCGTTCATAGCCCGGTGCCGGCTTTACCTGATCGATTGCCTTGTTTGTGCTTTCGGCCCTGGACAGTTCCCGATCCAGCGCGTCATGTTCGGATTGCAGGCCGGCCAGTTCGGCTTTCAGCGTGGCGAGGCCGGATTGTGCGGCATCGCGTGCGGCCGTTGCCTCGACCCGCTGTTCCTCCAGCGATGCGATGCTGCCGATGCTGCTTTCGGCTGCCTTTTGCGCCGCGTCGCGTACCGCAACCGCCTCGGCCAGGGCCGCCTGTAACTCTCCTTCATCGCCCATCTCGGCGCGTTCGGCGTTCAGCCGGTCCAGCTCCACTGCCAGCCGGTCGTGGCGTGTCTGTGCGGCATCGACGGCGGCATTGGCGACTTTGATTTCCGCCTGAATCCGCGCTTCTTCGGCGACCGCCTTGGCCAGCTCGACCTCGGCTTCGCTGGCCGCGCGTTCCGATCGTTCTACAGCGCGTTCGAGATCGGGCCGTTCCTGGTTCAGGTCGGTCAGTTCCGTTGCCAGCCGCTTTTCGTCCTGTTCGAGCCGGGCCAGAGCCTCCATCGCATCCCGGGTCAACTGGTCTTCGCGGGCATTGTCCTCATGGATGCGCTGCGCCTGTGCCTGCAGGTCGAGCAGCCGCGATTTCAGATTGTCGCGTTCATTGGTCAAAGTCAGCAGCCGGTGGCTGGACTCGCTGGCTTCCTCGCGTGTGCGCTGCACTTCGGCGCGCAAAACACCAAGCGCCTTGGCGCTTTCATTCTGTGCGGCAACCGCGGCCCGCTGTTCATTCTGCGCGGCAGTGACTTTTGCTTCCGCCGCCTCGGCTTCCGCCTTGGCGGCATCAGAGGCCGCTGCTGCCTCTTTCCAGCGCGCATAGATCAGGCGTCCTTCGACGAGCGTGATTTCCGCGCTCAGTTTCCTGTAGCGTTCTGCCTGCTTTGCCTGCCGCCGCAGATTGGCGGCGCGCTGCTCCATGTCGCCGAGGATATCGTCGAGGCGCGCCAGGTTTTTTTCCGCTGCGCGCAATTTCTGTTCGGCATCCTTGCGCCGGACATGAAGGCCCGAGATTCCCGCCGCTTCCTCCAGCATTTCGCGGCGCGCTTCGGGCTTGGAGGAAATGATGTTGGAAATCTTACCCTGGCTCACCAGGGCAGGGCTGTGCGCGCCAGTGGCGGCATCGGCGAAGATCAGCGCGATATCCTTGGCCCGGACATCGGTGCCATTGGCACGATAGGCAGAGCCCGCGCCACGCTCGATCCGGCGGACGATTTCCAGTTCGCTGTCATTGTCGCCGGCGTGGAGCGAGGATACGTCATTGGTTTCGCGCTCGGCGGTCAGCGCGACTTCGGCAAATTGACGCTCGGGCCGGTCCTGGGTGCCGGCGAAGATCACATCCTCCATGCCGCCGCCGCGCATCGACTTGGCGCTATTTTCGCCCATCACCCAGCGGATGGCCTCGAGCAGATTCGATTTGCCGCAACCATTGGGGCCGACCACCCCGGTCAGCCCTTTTTCAATGCGCAGTTCTGTGGGGTCGACAAAGCTTTTGAAGCCCGAGAGTCTGAGCTTCTTTATTTGCACGGAATGTCTCCCGCGCCGACTGTGTCAGTCACCCCTTGCAATGCGCGCCCCCTCTTGCGACTGGTCCAGCGCCTATCTGACGCCGGCCTCCTTCAGTTTCGCTTCGACCATGGCCCAGTTGGTGCCGTCAATCTTCTGCCCGTTGAGCAGGAAGGTCGGAGTTCCCTGGATATCATATTCCTCGACCGCTTTCTGCGTATTGTTCATCAGTGCTTCGGCTGCTGCGCTGTCGGCGAGACAGGCCTTGGCCTGATCCTCCGAAATGCCACGCTGCTGGAAGAAGCTGATCAGACCGAGTTCGTCGGCAAGACGGACAAAACGGGTATCCGGTGCCGAGCCGAGAATGTTGCTGTAGGTTGCTTCGCCCATGGCCTGGGCTTTCTC
Source organism: Sphingorhabdus sp. SMR4y (assembly GCF_002218195.1). Classification (GTDB taxonomy): domain Bacteria; phylum Pseudomonadota; class Alphaproteobacteria; order Sphingomonadales; family Sphingomonadaceae; genus Parasphingorhabdus. The sequence goes on from NZ_CP022336.1 coordinate 3,344,285, forward strand.
GAACATCGTCGCCTGGTAGCTCAAGGCCTGTTCGGTCAGCGGGAAAAACGGCCCTTCGCCGCCGCAGCGGGACAGGATCGCTGCGGAGAGATCGAGCGGATCACGCACGAAATTGCGAATTTCAAAACTGACCCGGCCGCTTTCGACATAATTGTCGCGCAGGGGCACAAAGGCCTGTTCGCCGAAGTCCTTGCAGTGCGAGCAGGTGATCGACATATATTCGACCAGCTTGAGCGGTGCGTCGGGATTGCCCATGACGATGCCGCCGGCTTCGGTTTTCGAAACCGTTTCAGACCATTTCTGTCCGGCGGGCGCCTCGACCGCTTCGATCGAACCGGCAGCGCTGGCTCCGGCCTCGCTCTCGCTTGCTTCGCCGCAAGCAGTCAGCGCCAGTGCAAGGGCCAAAGGTGCAATATAGTTGAATGTGCGCATATTCTGTTCCTGCTGTGATGAATGGATCAAATGTCTATCGCGGAAGGCCCGCCAATTTCGGTTGCAATGCTGTCCAGCTATGGACTTTGGCGAGCGGTTGGTCGCCGATCGTGAAGCTTGGTGTGCCGGTCAGCTTGAGCGTGGTCCTGGCATATTCCGTCATCGCCAGAATCTTGTCCTGTGCGGTCTTGTCCGCAAGACAGGCGTCGATCTGGGCATCGGTAAAGCCGCGGCCCTTCATCAGTACGTCAAGACCGGCGGCCTTGCTGATTTTCTTGAGCCGCTGGGGAACGGTCCCTTCGTTGAGCGTCTTCATCACCTCGGGAGAAGCCGACTGGAATGTCTTCAGCCATTCGGACTGCTGCATCAGCAGCGCGCGGTGATTGCCGAAGAATCGGGTGCGGCCGCCGCAGCGGGCCAGCATCGCGGCCGTCAGGTCAATCGGATTGAGCACCAGATTGCGCACTTCGAAGCTGACATGGCCCTTGTTGACGAAATTGCTGATCAGGGGGCTGTGGGACTCTTTTTCAAAGGCCGCACAATGATTGCAGGTGTAGCTCATATATTCGGTCAGCTTGTGCCGGGCGAGGGGATTGCCCATGACATGGCCGCCCATGGTCGACTGGGTCACTCGCTTGGACCAGTCGGTCTGCTGCGCGGAAGCCGGTGCAACCATCACGATCGATGCTGCCAATGCCGAAGCAAGATACGCGCTTCTGTACGTCATGTCTGGTCCTTCTTCTTGTCGCCGCCACCGATCTTGCCGATGATCTTTATGCTTTTCTGCGCTTCTTTCTTAGGGTCCGCTTCCGCCTTTGCAACTGCCGATGCGAGCGACTCCAGCACCCGGTTCAGCTCCGCGTCACCGATGTCGCGCAGATTCTCGCCGAGCTGGATGGGCGCGGGCTTTAACGAAGCGGGCAGGGGAACCCGTTTTTCCCTGTCTTTTCTTGGCGTTACGGTGCCCTGCCTGAATCTAATCTGACTGACAGCGCCATAGCCGAAGAAGCGGTTGACCCGTTCGATTATGTCCGGCGCGATATGTTGCATCATGGTCGCATAAGCGCCGCCAACGAGCAGATGCAGCGTGCCGCCCTCTTTTTCACCGCGCGGAAAACGGATCGATTCGGGGAGGGAAACATCGGCATAGCGTTCGCCGACAATCTCTGCCCATCGGCTGACTACCGAAGACTGGATGAAGCCATAGCGGCGAAAGGCGGCGCGGCCGATTTCGGGCATCAGGTCGGAAATGCTTTTCGCAGGGCCACCGCGGGGGCGCTGATATTTCTGATATGTTCTGGCAGCCGGTTTTTTAGTGGCTTTTTTCGGTGATTTTGCGGACGCAGCTTTACCCTTTTCGACGGTTTTCGCCCTTTTATCTCCAATATTGCCAATTTTCTTCGCCATTATGCCCTTTTATGGCATGGCGCGGCCATGGCCGTCGATAGCTTCTCCGTCAAAGCCCGTAAAATTTCTGCCAATATCGGTGCACATTATGTGGATAAGGCGCGCAAGCTGCCTTGGCGATCGCCGCCGGGCAGCAATTTGCCCGATCCCTATCATGTCTGGCTGTCCGAAGTCATGCTGCAGCAGACGACGGTCGCGGCGGTCAAAAGCTATTTCGAGAAATTCACTACGCGCTGGCCGACGGTACAGGACCTGGCGCGGGCGGATGAATCGGATGTGATGGCCGCATGGGCCGGCCTCGGCTATTATGCGCGGGCCCGCAATCTTCGCAAATGTGCGGTGTATATCACTGAAAACAAAGGCGGAGTCTTTCCTCAGAAAGAGTCTGAGCTTCTGAAATTGCCCGGTGTCGGCGCCTATACCGCGGCGGCGATTGCCGCGATTGCCTTTGGCGCGCGGGCGGTGGTGGTGGACGCCAATATCGAGCGGCTGGTGGCGCGGCTGTTCGCCATCGACACGCCGCTGCCCAAGGGCAAGGCCAAAATCCGCACTGCGATGGACGCGATCACCCCGCGGCACGGGGCCGGTGATTTTGCCCAGGCCTGCATGGATATCGGCGCGACGATCTGCACATCGAAAAATCCGAAATGTGCCAACTGTCCGGTGCAGAAAGAATGCGTGGCTTTCGCCAATGGCAATATGGAATTCTATCCGGTCAAGCCGCCGAAAAAAGCCAAGCCGGTTCGCCGCGCGCGCTTTTTCTGGATCGAGCAGGAGGGCCGCCTATTGCTCGCCACCCGGCCGGACAAAGGAATGCTCGGCGGGATGCGGGCGCTGCCCGATGATGGCTGGGCGGCGGGCAAAGATGGTCATGCCTCACCGCCGATATCCGGAGAATGGCGGGTCCACGACAATGTCATTCAGCACAGCTTCACCCATTTTTCGCTCGAAGTGGATTTGGCAGTTTATCAGGACGAGAAAATCGTTACTAACAAGGATGACAATATCTGGTGGCCGCTGGATGATATCGCGGAGGCGGGTTTGCCCACCCTATATGCCAAGGCCGTACGATGGAAAATGAAGGAAGAAAAATGACCGCTGACAGAATCGCTACATCTTCGCTTGGCCCTTCTTTTTCCCGGCGATCCGTGCTCGGTGGTATCGGGGTTGGTGCCTTTCTGGCCGGCATGCCCTCGATTGCGCTTGCGCGTGAGGCGGGCAATAATTTTCCCGGCCTGACCAAAATCATCAACCAATATGTTGCGGAAAAGAAAGTTGCCGGCATGATGGCAATGATCGGCTTTGGCCAGCAGGTGCCGGAAGTCATTACCGCCGGATCACAGAAACTGGGCGGCGACAGGCCGGTGGGCCCCGATACATTGTGGCGAATGTATTCGCAGACCAAGCCGGTAACCGGCATGGCCACGATGATGCTGGTCGAAGATGGCCTGATCTCGCTTGACCAGCCGCTGTCTGATATCTTTCCCGAATTTGCCGACATGCAGGTACTGGTCGATCCCGAAGGTGCGATCGACAATGTGGAACCGGCCAAGGCCCCGATCACCATCCGCCAGTTGCAAACCCACACGGCCGGTCTGGGCTATACGATCATATCCAAGGGGCCGATCCAGAAGGCCTATCTGGCCGCTGGTCTGACCCCGGGACGCGTTAGCCGCAATCCGATCCCCGGTGTGGATGCCGGCGCGCCGACGCCGGACATCATGACCTTCGTCAAGCGCCTGTCGGAACTGCCGCTGGTCTATCAGCCCGGCACGCAGTGGAGCTATTCGCTCAGCCACGATGTCCTGAGCGCGGTGATCGAGAAGGTTTCGGGTAAACCGCTTGACCAGTTCCTGCAGGAGCGGATGTTCGGGCCATTGGGCATGAACAGCATTTTCTATCAGGTCCCGGCTGATCGGGCGGCTGATCTGGCCGACAATTATGCGCCGTTCGCCGGATCGCTGATCCCGATCGACCCCGGTGCGTCGAGCATCTATCTCGACAAGCCGGCCTTTTCTTTCGGCAGTACCGGTCTGGTCGGTACCGCCGGCGATTATGACAAGTTCCTGCAGATGATCCTCGGCTTCGGCAGAGTGGGCGATGTGCAGGTGATGAAGCCCGAAACGGTCAAGCTCGGCATCTCCAATCTGCTGCCCGAGACGGCCAGCACGGCGGGCACCTGGGTCGCCAATCACGGCTTTGGTGCGGGTGGCCGTTCCGGTCTCGGCACCGATGTCAGTCCGGCCGGTACATTTGGCTGGGGCGGCGCAGCCGGGACATCGGCCTTTGTCGACACCGTGCGGGGACTGCGGGCGGGCGGTTATACGCAGTATATTCCGTCAAACAGCTATCCCTTCCAGTCGGATTTTCCGAAATATGTCTATGCCGACCTTACCGGTGCGGCGCAGGCCGGGGCGGGCAAGACCAGCCCCTGAGGGCAGAAAAAATTCTCCCCCTTGCAGGGAGCAACGATATGAAAATGACAACATCCGGGAGACAAGATGCCAGTTGCTGAACAGACCATAGTGCCGACTTTTGCCGGCGGAACGCTCGACCGTGCCGACCAGGTGCGGGTCAATCCCGACAAGCTGCGTGCGGCGATGATGAACCCGCGGGCCAGGCTGCTCAAGCTGGACGGTCTCAATCCTGTATTTGATGATTATGGTGATCTTGCCTGGGGCGCCGCCTATGAAGCTTCGCCGGACAATGATCTGCTTTTGCTCGGTATCGAGGACGACACACCCTATTTTGCCGAACTGAACGGGGCAGGGGACGCCGGACCGGCTGCCAACCGGGCGCTGTGGCAGACATTGGGCGCCTTGCCTGCCGATCAGGCGGCGATCTATGCCACGGCGCGCAGTCTGGTGGATTGGCACGCGCGGCACAAATTTTGCGCGCAATGCGGCAGGCCGACCGAGTCCCGCAAGGGCGGCTGGGCGCGGCTGTGCGATCGGGAAAAGGATGGTTGCGGGGCCGAGCATTTCCCGCGCACCGATCCGGTGGCGATCATGCTGTCGGAATGTGAAGGCAAGGTATTGCTTGGCCGCCAGCCGCGCTTTCCGCCGAAAAGCTTTTCCGCACTGGCCGGATTTCTGGAGCCCGGAGAGAGTATCGAAGGCTGCGTGAAACGCGAATTGTTCGAGGAAGCCGGAATCCATGTCCATGATGTCCGCTATGTCGCCAGCCAGCCCTGGCCGTTCCCGTCATCGCTGATGATTGCCTGTACCAGCCAGACCGACGATCCGACGCTGACTCTTGACGAAGAGGAAATCGAGGAAGCGGCCTGGTTTTCGCTCGACGAGGTCAGGGCGGCGATGGCGGGCGATCCGGATGCGCCTTTTGTCGCGCCGCCGCCCTTTGCCATTGCCCATGATCTGCTGAAACACTGGATCGACAGCAAAAGCTGATGCGCGGCTAGACCAGTCCGAGACTGGCCAGTTCGCCCAGCATCTCTGCCGGCATTTCCTCTGCGCCCTCTGCGCCGTCGCCGAGATCGGGCGGAGCGTCCTTTTCTTCCAGATAGCGCCAGCCCTGATGGGCGCGCTTGGGAATCGGCTGGACGGCGATCAGTTTCGGTTCGAGCCTTATCCACTGTTTCCCCTGGCCATTTTCCATGAAGCCGAGGATCGGCGAACGGCCAACGATCTTCTTCGCATGAATCCAGTAGAGCGAGCCGCCGACCATTTCCTCGTACCGTTTCGGCAGATAGCGGGTGGTCAGCCGCGCTTCGCCGCCGGTCGCACTGTTATCCCGATGCGATTCCAGCCATTGGCGCAGCGTCGCCGGGCTTTCGCTGCGATAGGCAATCTTGGTCATATTGAGTGGCATGGGTGATATCTGTGGGGGGCGACCGCTTTAGTCAAGCAGCTTCCAGAGCGTGGTGCGGCAGGCTGGACCAAAGCCTGGGCAAATTCATACAAGTTTATTATTGCAAATGATTATCAATATCATAATGTAGGGAGAATCGGACAGCAAGGAGAGACAGATTGACCGAGATACTGGAGAAGCTTTTATTACCATTGCCGGACATCCGGTCGCTACCGGCGGTCGAAGCGAAACTGATCATTGCCTTTCGCCTCGCGGTGGTGGCGAGTCAGAACTCGATTGACTGTCTGGACCCTCTGTCCGACCGGCTGGGGGGACAGCGGGCCGCAACGCGAATGCTGATCTTGGCCGAGACCATCGGATCCGCCTGGCAGGAGCCGTTCCAGATCGGGCGGCCCTGTTCTTCGCTGATCACACCGGATGAAATCTGGCTGATTGCAGCTATCCGTATGGCTGCTGGAGACAATCGGCCAGCCTTCGACTCGCTCAGTTGCGAAATGCTGGGCGATGGCGAACGGGATCGTATATATAATGATCTCGGCAATTTTGTTGCCGCTTATACAAGGGCTAGAGGCTGACCATTCCGCTGCCGACCGCAAGGCCGAGGAAGGCGAGAAAGCCCATGGTGTCGGTAATCATGGTCACGAATACCGATGAGGCCAGCGCCGGATCCTGATCGATCCGGTCGAGCATGACAGGCACGAAAATTCCGGCAAAACCGGCAATGACGATATTGATCATCATGGCCAGCGCGATCACGCCGCCGAGCATCGGGTTGGCAAAGACCAGACCGGTACCCAGCCCGACCAGCACGGCGATGGTCGCGCCGTTGAGCAGGGCTATGCGGAATTCCCGCCCGATGATCCGTCGGGTGTTGGATCGGGTCAGTTCGTTCATGGCGAGCGCGCGGACCGAGACGGCCATGGTCTGGGTGCCGGCATTGCCGCCGATCGAGGCGACGATCGGCATCAGGATCGCCAGCGCTACCATCTGTTCGATTGCCGCTCCGAAGATCGAAATGACGAAGCTGGCCACCAGCGCGGTCGCCAGATTGGTAATCAGCCAGCGGACGCGCGCCTTGTAACTGTCACGGATCGGTTCGTTGATGTCGCCGTCTCCGGCACCGGAGAGCAGCAGCACGTCTTCGCTGGCTTCGTCCTCGACAATATGGAGAATATCATCGACGGTAATCATTCCGATCAGGCGCCCGTCATCATTGACGACCGCGGCCGAGATCAGATTATATTTCTGGAAGCGGAGCGCCACTTCTTCCTGGTCCATGTCGACCGGAATCAGCGTCTGTTCCCGCTTCATCACATCGGCAATCGCGATGTCGCGCGGCGTTCTGAGAATCCAGCTCAGCTGGCAGGTGCCAATGGGCCGGAAAGCGGGGTCGACCACGTAGATTTCCCAGAATTCGGTGGTCAGATCATCATTTTTGCGAAGATAGTCAATCAGGTCGCCGACCATCATATGTTCGGGCACCGCGACAAATTCGCGCTGCATGATCCGGCCTGCTGTTTCTTCCTCGTAGGTGAGGGCGCTTTCGATCGCGGCGCGGTCTTCGGCATCCAGCTCGGCGAGCACCGCCTGCTGCTCGCCCTCGTCGAGGTCTTCGATAATCGAGACCGCATCGTCGGTGTCCAGCTGTTCGGTCAGGTCGGCAATCTGGCCCGCGTCGAGCACGTCGATCAGATCTTCGCGAACATGCTCGTTCATCTCCGCGAGCACATCGGCGCTGACCAGATCACCCAGCGCGCTGGCCAGCGGCGCGCGTTCGTCGGCGTCAACCAGCTCGAACAGGTCGGCAATATCGGCATTGTGGAGTGGATTGACCAGCTCCTGCGCCAGGACGCTGTTATTTTCCTCGACCGCATCGGACACCGAACGGACGAATTCGTCGGTCAGCCTGTTGTCTTCGTCGAGAACCTCTTCGCGGTCGGTGACTGCGTCGGGGGCGTCGTGGATGTCGGTCATCGCAATGCTCCCCTTTTTGCGCGCGTTCGGCCGTCTATTAGGCGTTGCACCGCCGCAATTGCAATCTTTTGTGACAATTATCCCAAGGCAGGGTGATTTTTCCCGACGCCTTGCCTATATGGCCCGCAAGACTGATTCAATGAACACAAAGGAAAAGACCCGATGTCTAACGAAAAAATGACTTTCCATCTTGATACAGGCGATGTCGAGATCAAGCTCCGTCCGGATCTCGCGCCCAATCATGTCGCACGGATCACCGAGCTGGCCGCCGAAGGCTTTTACGACGGCGTTGTATTCCACCGCGTCATCGCCGGCTTCATGGCACAAGGCGGCGACCCGACCGGCACCGGCATGTCCGGCAGCGACAAGCCCGATCTCGATCAGGAATTTTCCAAGGAGCCGCATGTTGAGGGCACCTGCTCGATGGCCCGTACGATGGACCCGAACAGCGCCAACAGCCAGTTCTTCATCTGCCTCGACGATGCAGGCTTCCTCGACGGCCAATATACGGTCTGGGGCGAAGTGACTTCCGGCATGGAAGCGGTTCACGCGCTGCCCAAGGGCGAGCCACCAGCGCAGCCTGGCGCGATCAAGTCCGTAACCCTCGGCTAACCGACTAGAAAATGCGTCTCGACAAGCCCAGGATCGCCCCGCTCGCCGAGTCAGAACTCGGTCCCGAGCATCGGGCGATGCTGGGCGAGCGTTTCAGGTCCGGCAAGATACTCAATATCTTTCGGACGCTGATCAAGGCACCAAAAGCCTATAAGGCGTTCATGTGGTGGGGCGGCTATATATTGTCCGGCCATAATGACCTCCCGCCGCGCGAGCGCGAGATCGTCATATTGCGCACCGGTTTCAACTGGAAATCCGGCTATGAATGGGCGCAGCATGTCCGCATCGGCAAGGACTGCGGTCTGACCGATGACGAGATCGAACGGATCAAGACGGGCCCGGACGCGGCAGGCTGGACGCCGCTGGAGAGCGCGCTGCTGCGAGCGACCGACGAACTGACCAGCGACGGCCACGTGACCGACTCGACCTGGGAAGCGCTTTCGGGGCTGACCGAGAAACAGCGTATGGACCTGGTACTGACCGTGGGCCAATATAGCCAGGTGTCGATGCTGCTCAACAGTTGCGGCGTGCAGCTGGATGATGATCTGGAACTGGATCCCGATCTGAAGGCCTGACGGCCCGGGTCTAGAGGCCCGCTTTTACCACCCAGTCATGGAAAATCCGGACCGCGCGGTTCTTCATGTCGCGTTTGCGGCAGACGAACCAGTAGCTGTACGGGCTGTCGACCTGATGATCGAACAGCCGGATCAGCCGGGAATCATTGGCATCCGAAAAATGGCCGCCGTGCATGATCGCTATGCCAAGACCCTGCGCCGCGGCTTCCAGCATCAGCGGTCCGCTGTCGAGATGGTCGATGCCGGCCGGCTGCAGATCGGGCAGGCCGACGACTTCCTTCCACTGGTCGAACGCACGGGTCATGTTGCTGTGAATCAGAATATTGTGATTCTGCAGATCCTCGGGCTTGCTGATGGCATTGGGGCCCTTGGTCAGTTCCACCGATGCAATCGCGTAAACCTTGTTGCTGTCTAGTTTCACCGCATAGAGATTGGGGTCGACATCGTCGCTGATGATGATCGCCGCATCGACGGCATCGCCCAGCATATTTTCGGCATGAGAGGATGTGTCCACATTGATATGCAGCTTGGGATAGAGTTTTTTGAGCTCCGGCAGGCGCGGCAGCAAGCGAGTCGCTCCGAACAAAGGCAGCACGCCAAGACGCAGACGCATATCTCCGCCGGTGACGGTCATCTGGTCGACCGCTTCGCCGATGACTTCAAGGGCCGGCGCGACCGCTTTCAGCAGGGCCTCGCCGTCGCCGTTCAATACCATCGACTGGTTGCGCCGTTCGAACAGGGGCTTGCCGATATGGTCTTCCAGCGATTTGATTCGCCGGCTGAGCGCCGGTGCAGACAGTGCAAGCTCGGCAGCCGCAGCCTTGGATGAGCCCAGACGGGCTACGCGAATGAAGGCCTCGAGGGCGCGAAGGGGAGGTAAACGACGCATAGAATAACCAATATTGTAAGTGAATCAGCTTTGTGCAACGCAAAATCAGAAACGAATCAAGGGGAATGGCGGAAAACTGTCACTAGCAATATTGCTAAGTTGCATGTTATGCAACCCGCAATGTTCTTTTCGCACTTGCACAATAATCTGTTTTGCTGCATTCAGAATGGGCCTTTCAGGCATCCTCTCCTAAAAACTTTTCAGGCCAGTTCTCCGGAACTGGCCTTTTTTTTTGGCAGAAATCGGCGCCGTAGTCTTTCCTCTTAAAATCTGATTCGCATATCGGCCTGGCGATCCCTATCTTGTTGGAAAGAACCGAAACGATTATCGAGGAGATACGCCCCAGTGTCCGATCCAGCGTCAATCAACGACAAGACCGAAGATGATAATATGCGGCTGAAGCTGCAGGTTGCCAATGCCCGGCCCGAAGACAGCGGTCGCGGGCTGGCCCGTCTGTCTCGTGATAATCTCGGAAAGCTCGGGCTGATCGAGGGCGACGTCGTGGAAATTGTCGGTAAACAGGCAACGCCGGCGCGGGCGGTCCTGCCCTATCCGGAAGACGAGGGGCTGGATTTCGTCCGCCTTGACGGTCTGCAGCGCGCCAATGCCGGCGTCGGTGCGGGAGATTTTGTCGAAATTCGCAAGATCGAATCGAAGGCGGCCAAGAAAGTTGTTTTCGGTCCGGCACAGAAAGACCTCCGGTTGCAGGGCAATGGTGGCGGTCTGAAGCGCAGCTTCATGGGACGTCCGCTGAAGGCCGGTGATTTTGTCGCCACCCATGGCCAGCAACAGGTCGACCGCGGGGATATGCCGCCGCAATTGCGGCAGATGCTGGCAGCACCGGCTTTTTCCCTGACCCAGATACGGCTCAACGTCATCGCGACCACGCCCAAGGGCATTGTCCATATCGACGAGGATACCGAGGTCGAACTGCGGCCGGAGTATGAGGAATCGACCGAGCATCGTCGCGCCGATGTAACCTATGATGATATTGGCGGCTTGCACGAAACCATCGATCAACTGCGCGAGATGGTCGAATTGCCGTTGCGCTATCCGCAATTGTTTACCCGGCTCGGCGTTGATCCGCCACGTGGCGTTTTGCTGCACGGTCCTCCGGGGACAGGCAAGACCCGACTGGCTCGCGCCGTCGCCAATGAAAGCGACGCGGAGTTTTTCCTGATCAACGGTCCGGAAATCATGGGCTCTGCTTATGGCGAGTCGGAAAAGAAACTGCGTGAGATATTCGAAGCGGCGACCAAGGCCGCGCCTTCGATCCTGTTTATCGACGAGATCGACTCGATTGCGCCAAAGCGCGGGCAGGTTCAGGGCGAGACCGAAAAGCGGCTGGTGGCGCAATTGCTGACGCTGATGGACGGGCTGGAATCCCGGCTCAATCTGGTCGTGATTGCGGCAACCAATCGCCCCGAAGCGATCGACGAGGCATTGCGCCGTCCGGGTCGTTTTGACCGGGAAATCATCGTCGGTGTGCCCGATGTAGCTGGCCGGCGGGAGATATTGGGCATCCACACGCGCGGCATGCCGCTGGAAAAGTCGGTGGACCTGAAAGAACTGGCCCGCACGACTTATGGCTTCGTCGGCGCCGATCTTGCCGCGCTGACTCGCGAAGCGGCTATCGAAGCGGTCCGCCGGATCATGCCCAAGCTGGATCTGGAATCGGAAAGCGTGCCGCCGGAAGTGCTCGAAGAGCTGGTGGTGCAGCGGCATGATTTTGTCGAAGCCCTGAAGCGGGTCCAGCCGTCAGCGATGCGCGAAGTCATGGTCCAGGCACCCGATGTCCGCTGGGAAGATATCGGTGGTCTCGACGAGGCGCAGATGCGGCTCAAAGAGGGTATCGAACTGCCGATGAAAAATCCGGAAGCCTTCATCCGGCTGGGCATTCGTCCGGCCAAGGGTTTTCTGCTCTACGGGCCACCGGGAACCGGCAAGACCTTGCTGGCCAAGGCGGTCGCGCGCGAAGCGGAGGCGAATTTCATTGCCACCAAATCGAGCGACCTGCTGTCCAAATGGTATGGCGAGAGCGAGCAGCAGATCGCGCGGCTTTTTGCCCGGGCGCGGCAGGTGGCGCCGACAATCCTGTTTATCGACGAGATTGACAGTCTGGTGCCGGCGCGCGGTGGCGGCATGGGCGAGCCCCAGGTGACCGAGCGGGTCGTCAACACGATCCTTGCGGAAATGGACGGACTGGAAGAAATGCAGTCGGTCATTCTGATCGGCGCAACCAACCGTCCCGGTCTGGTCGATCCGGCATTGCTGCGACCCGGCCGTTTTGACGAGCTGGTCTATGTCCCGGTGCCGGGCAAGGCCGGGCGCCGCCGGATATTGGCTATCCACACGGCAAAAATGCCGCTCGGCAAGGATGTCGACCTCGACGATATAGCAGAACGCACCGACCGCTATTCGGGCGCCGATCTGGAAGATCTGGTTCGCCGGGCGGGGCTTTATGCCTTGCGTGAATTTGGCGGACTCGTCGAAACCGTCCAGATGAAGCATTTCGAGAAAGCTCTGGAAGACAGCCGGGCTTCGGTCACCGTGGAAATGGAGGAAGAATATTCCAAGATGGAAGCGCAGCTGAAGCAGAACGCGATGCGGGCCGAACCGATCGGTTTCGTGTCGCCGGGTATGCTGACGCCGATCAAGGACAGCAAGCACTAGGGTTCTGTCCTCGGGACAGTCCCTAGGTCTTGGACATGACCCGGTCGTCGAGCTTCAGGGTTTTGAAGCCCCAGGCAAACAGGACCACACAGATGCCGGTCGCCAGCCAGAAAGGCAGGGGGCCGGCATAAGTGTAAAGCAGCACGCCGAAGGCCGGCGAGGCGATGAACGCCATGCCGTTCACCGAGGCGACGATGCCGGCCACTCCATTCTGTTCGGACCGGTTGACCGCAAGCGAGGCGCCGGCGGTGAATCCGGGGCGAAACAGGCCAAAGCCCAGCGAGGCTACTGCGAAGCCGATGATGATGCCGTACAGGTCGTGCGAAAGACCGATGATCAGACAGCCGAACGCGCCGAGAACCATGCCCCATAAAATCGAGGATCGGGGTCCCATCTGTAGCAGCGGGATCAGCCCCCATTGCGCCAGAAGCGTTGCGGCCGCGCCGGACATCAGTACGAGCCCGGTCATCCGGATGCCCATCTCCGGATCGCCGCGCAATCCCAGACGGTCGAGCACGAGAAAGCCGACAACACCCAGAATCAAAGCATGGGCATTGCCGCCGAATATGCCGGTGATCAGCCAGGGTTTGATTCGGTCGTCGCCCCAGCGCAACCGTGGCGGGACGCTGTTTTCGTCTTCGCTGTTGTCATCCTCTTCCTTCAGGCTGCCGGCAGAAGGCGCAGAACTATAAGGCTCGGACGTCACCACGCCGCGCGCCTGATAGCCGGGATTGTCATTGGGCAGTTTCAGCGCCAGCGCGATCATCACCAATATGCCGATCGCGGCAAAGGCGAACATCGGGCTGGACAGGCCGAGAACCGGTATGATCAGCAGCGGCGCGATCGCCGGGCCGACAATCGTGCCGAGACCGAAAGAGGAAGAAATCAGCGACAGCGCCTTGGTCCGGTCGGCACGGGCGGTACGTGCGGCGACATAGGCCTGTACCGCCGGCGGCGCGGCTGAACCGAGGCCGCCGTAAAGGCTGCGGAAACTGGCAAAAAGGATGAAGGTCCAGAGCGCGCTATACCAGCCGAGCAATCCCAGAAACAGCGCCAGACCGGCGAGCGCGAAGGATGCGGTAAAGCCGATCATGCCCAGACGCATCAGCGCCTTGCGGCCGCGATGGTCCGACTGGCGGGCCCATTTCGGTGCGGTATAGACCCAGAGCAGGGCTGACCAGCTGAAGGCGGCGCTGACCCAGAAATCTGGAATATGCAATTGTGTCCCGATGGTCGGCAGAATCGACTGCATGGCCGTATTGCCCGACGCGGTAACCAGCATGACCGAAAACAGAACCGCCATCCGGGTGCTGTCTATCGGCTTGGCATCGGGATCAGATGCCAGCTTGCGGTCCAGCGGTTCGAAATCGGGAGAATCGGCCATCGGCGCTCCTATGCCATGCTATTTCTGCCAGTCATAGCCACGTTCGACGCGGGCGACATGCAGAGTGTAGGCGCTATACCATATGTCGCGGCCCCGATCGCGGATCAGGGCATGGTCCGGGTTGTCGCGCCATGCCCTTGCACTGGCATCATCGCGCCAATAGCTGACGGTGATCCCGAAACCATCCGCAGAGCGGGCATGATCCTCGCCCAGATAGCCCGGTTGTTGCGCCGCGAGTGCGCCCATGGCCGCAGCGGCAGCCTGATAATCTGCTTCACCGGCACCGGTGCGTTGCGCGCAAAAAATCACCGCGACGGAGTCGTTTGGATAAAGTTGCATGACGATCTTTTAACCGGAGCAATGGAACCGGCAACCGCTAATAAATTTGTCACCGCTGCTGTAACGCTCTACTACCACAGTTTGATCTGTTGCCGGAGGAATGGTTTGTCAAATAGTGTTGCCAAGACGAAGATTACGGACCGCATCAAGTCGGGCCTGGAGCGCCGCCTCGGCCCCTGGGGTGTGTTCTTCAAGGGGTTTGTGAAGCATCCGGTGATGGTGGGATCGATCATCCCGTCTTCGGATGTCACGGTCAGGAAGATGCTCGAACCGGTCAAATGGGACGAGTGCGACCTGTTTGTCGAATATGGGCCGGGCGTCGGTACGTTCTGTCGCCCGGTGCTCGAACGGCTGAAGCCGGGAGCCGCGCTGGTGGTGATCGATCTGAATGAGGACTTCATCGATTATCTGGGCAAGTCGATCCGGGACAGTCGCTTCTACCCGATTCACGGCTCTGCCGCCGATGTGCAGAAGATCATCAGGGAATTGGGCCACGAGAAAGCCGACTATATCCTGTCCGGACTGCCTTTCTCGACATTGCCCGACCAGCTTGGTCCCAAAATTGCCAAGGAAACCTACGACGCCATCCGGCCGGGCGGGGCCTTTCTGGTCTACCAGTTCGTCAAGAAGGCGCGCGACTTCATGACCCCGCATTTCGAACGTATCGACAGCGGCTATTCCCTGTGGAACATATTGCCCTGTCATCTGTTCTGGGGATGGAAGGCGAAATAGCCGTTGGTCGACGGCTGAATGACGTTCGTCGAAGCCGGCGGTAGATCCAGGCCGGATTAGCGCCATGTTCAGACCTGAATTTTTTCATATAGATTGAGAGGAATATCCCGATGTCCCGTTTGTCCCGATCCCTGTTGCTGGCGCTGACCAGCACGGCATTGACGGTTACTGCGCCCGTGCTGGCCAAACATCATCAATCCGCCGAGCCGGCCCCGGTTGGCGAACTGGTGGCAGCGGTTGATATTCCCTATGAGGAATTTACGCTCGAAAATGGATTGAAAGTCCTTGTCCACACCGATCGCAAGGCCCCGGTTGTTGCCGTCTCGATCTGGTATGGTGTCGGTTCGGCCCATGAACCGGAAGGCAAGACCGGCTATGCGCATCTGTTCGAACATATCATGTTCAACGGGTCGGAAAATGCTCCGGGCGATTATTTCGAACCGCTGCGGCAGATCGGCGCGACCGATCTCAACGGCACGACCTGGCTCGACCGGACCAACTATTTCCAGACGGTTCCGACCTCCGCGCTGGACGTCGCTCTGTTCCTCGAAAGCGACAGGATGGGGCATCTGCTCGGTGCGGTAACGCAGGAGAAGCTCGACAACCAGATCGGCGTGGTCTCGAACGAAAAGCGCCAGGGTGACAATCAGCCTTACGGGCTGGTCAGCTACCGCCAGACCGAATTGCTGTTTCCCGCTGACCATCCCTATGGTCACGACACGATCGGTTCGCTGGAGGATCTCGAAGCGGCTTCTCTCGACGACATGAAACAATGGTTCACCGACCATTATGGACCGAATAATTCGATTCTTGTCCTGGCCGGCGATATCGATGTCGCGACCGCGCGGGCCAAGGTCAGCAAATGGTTCGGCGCGATTCCAAGCGGCAAGCCGATCCCGGAACTCGATCCCGAGCTGCCGACGCTTGATGCCCCGATTTACGAAGTGATGAAGGACAAGGTCGCGACCACGCGCATTTATCGCAACTGGGTGGTGCCCGGCCTGAATGATCCCGACTATACGCCGCTTGATGTCGGCCTGACCGTACTCGGCGGCCTCGCCAGCTCGCGGCTCGACAATATCATGGTACGGGACGAGAAAAATGCGGTTGCCGTATCCGCTTATGTCATTCCGTTTGTCCACGGCAGTGTCGTGAATATCCAGGCCGATGTAAAACCGGGTGAGGACGCGGATGCCGTCGCCAAAAGGCTCGACGAAATCATTGCCGATTTCATCGCCAATGGCCCCACCGAAGATGAAGTGCAGCGAGTGGCAACGCGCAATGCCGCCGCCCGGATCGCCGGTCTCGAACAGGTCGGCGGCTTCAGCGGCAAGGCTGTCGCGCTGGCACAGGGCCAGCTCTATTCCGATGATCCGGAATTTTACAAAAAAGAACTCGCCCGACTGGCGTCAGCCACACCCGAAGCGGTCACGGCGGCGATGCAGAAATGGCTGACCCGACCGGTTCTCGGCATCACCGTGGTGCCGGGCGAGCGGGAGGAATATCAGGAAGTGGATGCCGGCAAGGGCGCGCGGACCGGCGTTCTGACCGCGCCTGCCTTCTATATGCAGGATGGCCAGGCCGGAAGCGTGACCGTTCCCGATAGGTCGACCCTGCCGCCGGTGGGGGAGATCCCGAATGTCGATTTCCCCGATGTCGAAACCGCGATCCTGTCCAATGGCATCAAGGTCTATTTTGCCCAACGCGATGCAGTGCCGATGACCCGCGTGACCCTGTCGTTCAATGCGGGCACCAGCGCTGATCCTGCCGACAGGCTCGGATTGCAGAATTTCGTGACCTCTATTCTGGAAGAAGGCACGACCAGTCTGACCTCGGTCGAAATCGCCGAACAGCAGGAACGGCTGGGTGCCAATATCAGCATCGGCGGGGGACGGGACCGGACCGATGTCGCTCTGAGCGCGGTCAATCCCAATCTGGATGCATCGCTGGACCTGATGGCGGATATCGTCAAAAACCCGGCGTTCAACAGCGATGATATCGAGCGCATCCGGGTCCGGCAGCTGACTGCGATCGACCGCGAACAAAGCGATCCGTTGAGCATCGCCAGCAACACGCTGCCCCCGCTGCTTTTCGGGGCCGACCATCCCTATGGCCGCGGCCTGTCCGGTAACGGTACCAAGAAAACGGTAGCGGCGATAAGCCGCGATGATCTTGCGACCTTCCATCAGCAATGGATGCATCCTGCCAAGGCGACGATCTTTGCCGCCGGCCGGATCGACAAGCAGGAACTGGTCGACAAGCTGGAGCTGCGCTTCGGCCAGTGGCAGAGCACGGACAAGGCCGCGCCGGCAAAGAATTTTGATGCGCCGATTCCGGAAGGACAGGGACGGATCATCGCCATTCACCGGCCGAATTCTCCGCAGTCGATGATTCTGGCGGGGCAGGTTCTGCCCTACAAGGGATCTGATGATCTGCTGCCGCTCAATGCGGCGAACGAGATTCTGGGTGGCAATTTCCTTTCGCGGATCAATATGGATCTGCGCGAGACCAAGGGCTGGAGCTATGGCACCCGCAACACGGTCCTGCGCGGCGAAGACCGGGTCATGTACACCATGCGCGCTCCGGTCCAGACCAACCAGACCGGTCCTGCTGTTGCCGCGATAGACGCGCAGGTTCGTGATTTTCTGGGGGGCAATGGTGTCACGCCGGCCGAACTGGAACGCACGGTCAACGGCAATGTACGCGAGCTGCCCGGCCAGTTCGAACGCACGGCGAGAATTTTGGGCCAGATGCAGGGGGACGTGATGTTCAACCGTCCGTCAGACTATGCCGAAACCGTTGCGGATCGGTACAAGGCGCTGACCGAGGATGAGCTGAACTCAGCGATGGCGGAGGCCGTGGACCCGGACAAATTCACCTGGGTGATCGTCGGAGACCTGTCCAAGATCAAGACGCAACTGGACGCGCTCGATATGCCGACCGAATATCGCGGCTATGAAGCTAGTGACACTGCTGTTAATAGTGATAGCAGTTCGAACGATTCGGCGGGCAGCAGCGAGTAATCGTCAGCCCCGACAGAGTCAGGGCTTTGACATTAAAGGAGAATGGAATGTCTATTGATGGAACTTATACGTGCGTAACCAAATCCCCGATGGGAGATCAGACCTCGGAATTCACCATTGTCACCGACGGTGACACGTTCACCGGTACCAATGCCGGTGCCATGGGATCGATGGATGTCGAAAACGGCAAGGTCGACGGCAATCACATCACCTGGGAAATGAATATGACCGTTCCCATGCCGATGAAGCTGGAAGGCGACGCGACAATCACCGATGGTCAGCTGGCCGGTTCGGTAAAAGCAGGCGCTTTCGGTGAAATGGCAATGACCGGCACCAAGAAATAAGCGCTGTTCAGGCGATAAAAAGGGCCGCTACCCGATCGGGTAGCGGCCCTTTTTTGTCTGATATCCCGGTCGGGCCTAGCGGATGACGACCGTCACGGCGCGCCGGTTCCGGGCCCAGGCGCTTTCGTTCGATGCGAGCGCTTCCGGACGTTCCTTGCCATAGCTGACCGTGGTCATCCGTGCCGGGCTGACGCCGAGCGAGGCGAGATAGTTTTTCGCGGCATTGGCGCGGCGTTCCCCGAGTGCGAGGTTATAGTCGCGGGTTCCGCGTTCGTCGGCATGGCCTTCGATGGTGATCCGCGCATTGGGATTTTGCGCCAGCCATTGTGCCTGGCTCTGCAAAACAAGCTGGTCCTGCGGATCGATGTTGAACCGATCGGTGTCGAACAAAACCCGGTCGGACATCGTGTTGGCAAGAAAATCACCCTGTGAGCCGGGCGCATAGCCCGGACCGGTAGGACCGGTTGGTGTGGGCGCGGGCGTTGTCGTGTCAACCGGTGGCGGCGGCAGGTCTTCCGGTGCCTTTTTCGCACAGCCAGCCACTGCCAGGCTCGCGGTAATCAGGAGGGGAGTCGCATATTTGATCATAATTCTGCTCCTATTTGATTGTGCCCTTGGGCTTTATATAATCTCTTTTCAGGGACTTGTCTTGGATTGAATCTAAGGCAGCAACGGACCCCAGGCCGGATCCGAGCCGTTGACGGGGGTTGGCAGCTGCCGTTCGTTGCGACCGGTCAGGTCGACCTGCCAGATGCCGGTCTTGCCGCTTCCTTGCGTCGTCCGGAAGAACTGGATCACCCGGCCATTGGGTGCCCATGTCGGGGCTTCGTCCTGCCAGCTGTCGGTGAGCAGTCTTTGACCGCCGCCACTGGGGGTCATGACACCGATGCGAAAATTGCCTGCCATCTTGGTGAAGGCAATCAGGTCGCCCCGCGGGCTCCATTCCGGCGTAGCAAAGCGGCCGCCGCCAAAGCTGATCCGCCGCTCATTGCTGCCATCGGCGTCCATCACATAAAGCTGCTGGCTGCCCGAGCGATCGCTTTCAAAGACGATCCGGCTGCCGTCGGGAGAAAAGCTGCCGCCGATATCGATGCCGGGGGAAAAAGTCAGCTGCTGCGGCCTGCCGCCGCCCGCTGCCGAAATCTTGTAGATATCGGTATTGCCGGCAATCGCCATGGAATAGAGGATCCATTTGCCGTCTGGCGACCAGCGCGGCGCAAAGGTCGGATTGGTGCTCTGGGTGATCAGGCGCTGGCGACCGGTGCCGATGTCATAGACATAGATGCGCGGGTTGCCGTCGAGAAAGCTCAGATAGACAATGCTCTTGTAATCGGGAGAAAACCGCGGGGTGAGGGCAGTGGCCTGGCCGTTGGTGATGAACCGGTGGTTGGCGCCGTCGCTGTCCATGATCGCCAGTCTTTTAACCCGGTTTCCCTTGGGACCGGTCTCGGCGATATAGGCGATGCGGCTGTCGAAAAAGGGAGACTCGCCACTCAGTCTGGAGTAGATTGAATCGGCGCATTTATGCGCGGCTCTGCGCCAGTCGCGCGGTTCGACGACAAAGCCCTGGCGGGTCAGTTCGGTTTCCAGCGCGACATCATAGAGATAGCAGCCCACCGTCAGCTTGCCGTCGGGATTGGCCCGCACGAAACCCTGGATCAGCGCAGAGGCGTTGGTCCCGGTCCAATAGGGGAATTGTGGTGCGGTCACTTCGGAGTAGCTGATTCCGCGGACCTGATTGCGTCCAATCGGTTTGAACAGACCGCTCGACCGCAAGTCGGTGACGATGACATCGCTGATTTTGGCGCCCAGTTCGCTGGTGCTGCCGGCGGGCGTGTCAATGCTTTGCTGCGTCGGCAGTCCGGGCACGGCGATGACAAGATCGTCGCTTGATGTGTCTTCAACATCGACCGTCAGCTGTGCAGCCGCAGGCACGGCCCAGAGTATCAGTGATAGCGGAAGGATGAATTTTCGAACAGATATGTTAGTTAGTGCCATCTAATTTTCCTTAAAGGCCTAGATATAGAACAGGTTCGATAACCCGCCATTCTCCGTAATATTCTTTCGGAAATGTTGAATATGGGGCGGCAAGACGCACCGCCGCAATAGCTCGTTCCTGATGAATTTCGACTTGTGACCGGTTGCTGGCGGTAATGCCAATCGTAGTAGCCCTCGGCGTTCCTATAATTTGACCATTTTCGTCAAGCTGTGCCGTAACAGTAGTGCGCAGGTTTTCTGCATCAGCTCCCGTAGGAGATTTCCAATGAGGTTTTAATTTCCTTTTTAACTCAGAAGCAAGAGCGGCTTTGACGGCAGGCGAGGCCCGCTCCGCCGCGATATTCTGGTTGCGGCTCACCGAAGGCGCATCGGTGACGCCTTTCAGGAAATCATCACCCAGTCGCGAACCGCGGGGTTTCGGTTTGGGAACCGGCTTCGGCTCTGCCTTGGCTGCGGTGCTGGCCGGCTTGTCCGGTCGCCGTCGGGGTTCACGGGAAACGGGAGCGGGCTTGCTTGCCGGTGTCGGCTTCGCTTCGGCTTTCGGGGGTTCGGGCAGTGGCTCCGGCTCGACTAAGCTGCTCTCTTCCGGGGCACCAAGTTCCGGTGCGACGCTGGTCGCAGGCGTGATCATGGAGGGATCGGGCGCGGCGCTTTCGAGCCCGACCTCATCGGCAATCATAACCTCGATCGGCTTGTTGCGAAACGCGTCGTTGGTGCTGCTCAAAATGCTCAAGGAGAGCGCGCCAAACAGGGCCAGATGACCCGCAGCCGCTATTCCCAAGCCAATTTTTTCAGCTTTCTCCATATCAGCGGTCCACTCTTAAGGCGTCTCTGATGAACCTGTCGTGACCAGCGAAACCCGGTTCAGTCCCGCCCGGTTCAGCTCGCCCATCACACCCATGATCAGGCCATAATCGAGCGTCCTGTCGCCGCGCAGCATGATCTGGCGCGGGTCTTCGGGATTCTGGTCGGCGGCGATTTCGCGCAGCCGGGTCTCCAGCGCACCGCGGCTGAACTCCTCGTCATCAAGGAAAATACGGCCTTCATTGTCGATCGAAATCTGCACCGGCTCCTGCTCCTGTTCCAGCGCGTTGGCGCGGCTTTCGGGCAGATCGACCGGGACGCCGGTGACCAGCAACGGAGCGGTCACCATGAAAATGATCAGCAGCACCAGCATCACGTCGACAAAGGGGGTAACGTTGATCTCGGCCATCGGCGCGCGTCCGCGGCCACCGCCGCGCCTGCCGATGCCGGAGCCCATATTCATGCCCATGCTCAGTCTCCCAGTTCCAGTTCGCGGCTGAGCGTTGCGTGGAAACCGTCGGCAAAGCGGCCCATACGGGCCTCCAGCTTGTTGAGGCGATGGGAGAAACGGTTATAGGCGATAACCGCGGGGATGGCGGCGAACAGGCCGATGGCGGTGGCGAACAAGGCTTCGGCAATGCCGGGGGCGACCACCGCGAGCGAGCTGTTCTGTTCTGCGGCAATCGCCGAGAAACTGCGCATGATTCCCCAGACCGTGCCGAACAGGCCGACGAAGGGCGCAACGCTGCCGACCGTGGCAAGAAAGTTGAGCCGGTCGGCAATCCGGTCGACTTCACGGGCAATGGTTGTGTTCATCGCGCTGGCAAGCCGCTGGCGGGTGCCTTCGCGGTCGATCGGCGCCTTGGCCGTCGAACGGCGCCATTCCCGGACACCGGCAGCCAGCACCTTGGCGCTGGGCAGGGACGATTGGCCATATTCGTCAAAAAACTTGTCCAGATTCTCGGTTTTGTCGAATGCCCGTTCGAACCTGTCCGATTTTCGCGTGATCTGTCCGATTTTCATGCCGAAGCTGACGATGATCGTCCAGGTCCACACGCTGGCGAGCAGCAGCCCGATCATCACCGCCTTGACGACGATATCGGCTTCCATGAACAGCATGAGGGGGGAGAAATTTCCGGCAGTCGCCCCCAGAGAAAGTTGGTCTAGCAAGATCTATAATCCTTCATTTCATATCAGCCTGGTCCATGACGCTGGAAAATGCCTTTGTCCACGTCCTGGGTTGTCGTCGCGGACGTCCCGCAGGCGTAAGAAAGGCTGCGTGAACGGAAGCTGACGTAATATGGTCCGGACCGCGCATGATTTGCTGGTCGATGACAACGCTGGCGGCCCGCAGCGTTTCGACCGTGCTGATAACGACCAGATCGTCATTCAGTTTCGCCGGCAACAGATATTTCATCGTCAGATCGACCACGGCATAAACGCCTTCGCCGCTGTCATAGGCTGCGCCCTGATCCATATCGAGAAGCCGCAGCATGTCCGAGCGCGCGCGCTCCATGTAGCGCAGATAATTGGCGTGGTAGACTATGCCGGAAAAATCGGTGTCCTCGAAATAGACGCGACAGGAGAAATAATGTTTGCCGTCAACGAAACGGCCATCAAATGGCTTGATATCGGCGGGGATGTCCATGTTCCTGACATTAGGGGTATGTCCGCGTGCGGGGAAGGGTGAAAAGCGATGCGTTGGTATTTTGGGCGCAAATAAGACTCGACTGGACCGGCGCCGCCTGAATCGATCTACAGTGTGGCGGACTTGCGGTGGAATCAGCGCGCGCAGCCAATGCACAGGGCCGCAGCCGGATCGATTTCCAGTCGGCGAAAGGCAATCGGATCTCCGCACTCGGCGCACCAGCCATATTCATTCTGTCTGATACGTTTCAGCGCCATTTCAATCCGGGCCAGATCACTGGTCCGCCGGCGTGCTTCGGCCTGGGCCATTTCCTGCTGTTGCATCGCGTCCATCCGGGACAGGCGGCCGACGCTTTGCTGGTCGAGCTCGACTGTATTGCGCCAGCTTGCCGCTTCCGCGTCCAGTGCTTTCAGTTCAGCCTGCCGTGCGCGCAGGCGCTCGTGCAGAATTTCGATGTGGGCCGGTAATAGCTCGTCCGCCACGGTCAATCCTGCGACGATAGATAATCCAGCGCCGCTGCCGTCATGGCTTCAGTCCCCAATGTGACGGACTCGCGCGGAGCGACCTTGAAAAAGGGCGAGTGATGGGCCGGTACCGGAGCCCCGCCGGATGCCTCGCGGTCAAAATCGGCTTGCGGCGTGCCGCCGACGGCAAAATAGACACCAGGGACATCGGTATTGGGGGCGACGAAATAGGCAAAATCCTCTGCGCCCATGCCCTCGCGCGGCTTGTTGTCGAACACATCTTCACCGAAGCGTGCCGCGAAAACGCCCTTTACCCGCTGGGTCATCGCGGCGTCATTATAATTGGCCGGTGTTGATTCGTGCGAGACAAGTACTTCGGGTAATTTGTCTTCCGGCAGGCCGTTCATCCGGCCGACATTGGTAGCGATCCGCTTGATTCCTTCGAGCAATTTGGCCCGCGTTTCCGCGTCATCCGAACGGACCGTGAGTTGCATGATTGCCCTGTCGGAAATGATATTATGCTTGAACCCGCTGTGGAAGGAACCGACGGTTACCACGGCCGGTTTGAGCGGCGCGATTTCGCGGCTGACGATGGTTTGGAGCGCCATGATGATTTCCGCGCCCATCACGATCGGATCCTTGCCACGATGCGGGGATGCACCGTGCGCGCCAACTCCGTGGACGATGATATCGACGCTGTCTGACGAGGAATAGTTGATCCCCTCGCCCAGTGCCAGCTTCCCGGTCGGTGTGTCGGCCGAAACATGGAAGGCCATGGCGAAGTCCGGCTTGGGAAAACGGCTGTAGAGCCCGTCCTCCATCATCAGTCTGGCGCCGCCGATCCGCTCTTCGGCCGGTTGCGCGATCAGCATCAGGGTGCCGGACCACTGATCCTTGCGCGCGGCCATTTGCCGGGCGGTTCCGATCAGAGACGTGATATGCACATCATGGCCGCAGGCGTGCATCACCGGCTTTTCTTCGCCGTCGATGCTGACCTGTCTCGCGGTCGACATATAGTCCAGTCCGCTGTCCTCGACCAGCGGCAGACCATCCATATCGGCGCGCAGCATCAGAGTCGGACCTTCGCCATTTTCCATCACCGCGACCACGCCGGTACCACCGATTTTCTCGGTGACGGCAAATCCCGCTTCCCGCCATTTCCCGGCAATGATCCCGGCGGTGCGGACTTCCTTGTAGGACAGCTCGGGGTTTTTGTGGAAATCGATGAACAGGGCTTCCAGCGCATTGTCGTAATCCGCGGCAATGCTGGCCGCCAGATCGGGCGAAGGCGTTGCGGTCTGCGCCGCAGCCGGCGTGATCCAGAACAGGGCCGATGTCGCGGCCAGAGCCAATAGATTTTTCATGATTTCCTCCCGGATTTCTCCGCTTCTATGCCGGACCAAGGCGAAATGCGCAAAGCTTGTTGCCTTCCGGGTCGCGGAAATAGGCCGCGTAAAATGCACCTGGGCCTTCATCGCCGCGGACACCGGGGGCCCCTTCGTCGCTCCCGCCGAGTGCGAGAGCCCTAGCATGGAAAGCATCAACCTGTCCGCGTTCCTGCATCTGCAAGGCGATCATATTGCCATTACCGGGCTGAGCCTTCTGTCCGTTGAAGGGCGTGGTCAGGGCAATTGATGGTGTGCTCATATCAACGCCATAGAGGGTGAAGCCGTTCTCCTCGAGCTGCATCAGGCGCTTCGCGCCGAGTTCCCCGAGCAACGCGTCATAATAGCTGCGCGCCTTGTCGATATCATTCGTGCCGAGCGTTACATATCCGATCATGATGCTTGTCCTCAGGTTTTGACGGGAATTGCGGCAAAATTATTCTTGCAGACGCAGATCTTGTTATGATCCGGATCACGGAAATAGGCGCCATAGAACATGTCGGGCGCGCGCCAGCCGGGATCGCCTTCATTGCCCGCGCCCTGCGCCAGTGCGCGGGCATGATAGGCATCAACCTCTTCGGTCGATTCACATTGCAGCGCCACCATCGTGCCATTGCCGTGACAGGCTTCGCCTTCATCATAAGGCGACGTGATGCAGAGCAGGGGCTCCCCCGGCGCTGTGCCGTAAAACTGCCCGCCGGAAGGCGTTTTGAACAGACGCCTGACGGCGGTTCCCTCGAACAGGGCATCGTAAAAGGCGAAGGCCCGCTCTTTGTCGTTGGTGCCGAGCATGGTGTAGGCGATCATCTGGTCTCTCCTGGAATATATCTGGGCCGCTGATTCGGTTTTGGAGTGAAGCCTAGCATCAGACCGGTGCGATGCAATTACCCGCGAGCTCCTTGCGGCGTAATCCGGAGCGGGGCTCGAAGTTCGCAACAAAAAAGGCAGAAGCGATTTGCTCCTGCCTTTCTTGCATTCGTTGCATGCCGGTTTGCTTAACCGGTTGGACAGCTGCCGATACGCTTGCCGTTGCTTTTGGCCGAAATATTCATCTTCATGCCGTTTCCGCCGCCTTCCATGTTCATGGTCATGTCATAGCTGCTCGGTCCATATTGGCCGTCCATTTTCATGGTCATTTCGCCGGCACCACCGCCCATATTGCTGCAGGACATTTCGGACGATACGGCACCGCCGCTCATGTCGAATTTCTTGACCTCGCAATTGGTTTTTTCCTGAGCAGCAAAGAATTGCGCGCCCGGATTTTTGGCTTCTTCCTCGCTGATGCAGGATTTCGTGGTCGTGACCTGACCCTTCATGCGGTCCATGACGCCGGCGGGAACACCGTCCGGCAGTCCGTCGATTTTCACATCCACGATCTCCACCGTATTTTCCCACTCGCCGGGTTCAAGCGTGACCTTGTTCATTTCTTCGGCGACTTCTTCGGCGGTGATCTTTCCGTCACCGTCCCGGTCGGCCCCCTGATCCGAACAGCCGCCGACCAGGCCGAGTACAGCAACTGAAACCAGTAATTTTCTCACGAGAATTTCCCCTAACTATTATGCATTGCAAATGATCTTAAGACGATGTGAGGCAGATGTAAATTTTCTATCGCTCCCTTTGCCCAAAAACTCCAGAACGGGGATGACATTGGACCCTTTTTGTTCCATATCGGATCCATGACAGAATTGGTGATCAGAAGAGGCCTGGCGGAACCCGAAACCGGCGATGATTTCGTTCCGCACAAGCCCAGTCGTCCGGCCAAATCGGAAGGCGGAAAGCGGTTCAAGCTGGTCAGCGATTTTGAACCGGCCGGCGACCAGCCGGAAGCGATCAGGGAGCTGGTGGAAGGAATGCGCGCAGAAGAGCGCGATCAGGTGCTGCTCGGGGTGACGGGATCGGGCAAGACCTTCACTATGGCGAAAGTCATTGAAGAGCTGCAGCGGCCCGCGCTGATCCTGGCGCCAAACAAGATATTGGCGGCGCAGCTTTACGGCGAGTTCAAGAATTTCTTTCCCGACAATGCTGTTGAATATTTTGTTTCTTATTATGATTATTACCAACCCGAAGCCTATGTCGCTCGGTCGGATACCTATATCGAAAAGGAAAGCTCGGTAAACGAGGCGATCGACCGGATGCGGCACAGCGCGACCCGGTCTTTGCTCGAACGCGATGACGTCATCATCGTCGCCTCGGTCTCCTGTCTCTACGGTATCGGGTCGGTCGAAACCTATTCGGCGATGATCTTCGATCTGCACAAGGAACAGTCGGTCGACCAGCGGGACATCATCCGCAAGCTGGTGGCGTTGCAGTACAAGCGCAACGACATGGCCTTCGCCCGCGGCAGCTTTCGGGTGCGGGGGGACAATCTCGAGATATTCCCGTCGCATTACGAGGATATGGCTTGGCGAATCAGCTTTTTCGGCGACGAGATCGAGGAAATTGTCGAATTTGACCCGCTGACCGGCAAGAAGGGCGCCAGCCTGAACAAGGTACGGGTCTACGCCAATTCGCACCATGTCACTCCGGGGCCGACGATGAAGCAGGCTATGGAAGCGATAAAATTCGAGCTTGCCGAAAGGCTGAAGGAGCTGGAAGCGGAAGGCAAGCTGATCGAGCATCAGCGGCTGGAGCAGAGGACCAATTTTGATCTCGAGATGATCGCCGCCACTGGCAGTTGCGCGGGCATTGAAAATTACTCGCGCTTTCTGACCGGACGCCTGCCGGGCGAACCGCCGCCGACATTGTTCGAATATCTGCCGGACAATGCGCTGCTGTTTGTCGATGAAAGCCACCAGACGGTGCCGCAAATCGGTGCCATGTCGAAGGGCGATCACCGCCGCAAGATCAATCTGGCGGAATATGGCTTCCGCTTGCCCAGTTGTATCGACAACCGCCCGCTGCGTTTCAACGAATGGGACGCGATGCGGCCGCAGACGGTCAGCGTCTCGGCGACACCCGGTCCCTGGGAAATGGAGCAGAGCGGCGGCGTGTTCAGCGAACAGGTCATCCGTCCCACCGGGCTGATCGATCCGCCGGTCGAGATCCGGCCGGTCGAGGATCAGGTCGACGATGTGATCAACGAATGCCGCAAGGTGGCGGAGCAGGGCTATCGCACTTTGATCACCACGTTGACCAAGCGGATGGCGGAAGATCTGACCGAATTCATGCACGAAGCCGGAATCAAGGTCCGCTACATGCACAGCGATGTCGAGACCCTGGAACGGATCGAACTAATCCGGGATCTCAGGCTGGGTGTCTATGACGTGTTGATCGGCATCAACCTGCTGCGCGAAGGACTGGATATTCCCGAATGCGGGCTGGTGGCGATACTCGACGCCGACAAGGAAGGCTTCCTGCGCAGCGAAACGTCGCTGATCCAGACCATTGGCCGCGCCGCGCGCAATGTCGATGGCCGGGTCATTCTCTATGCCGACCGGATGACCGGATCGATGGAGCGCGCGATCAGCGAGACCGACCGGCGCCGCGAAAAGCAGGTTGCCTATAATCTCGAACACGGCATCACCCCGGCATCGATCAAGAAGAATATCGGCGATATCGTCGCCCATGCCACGGCCAAGGATATGGTGACCGGCGCGGCCGACGAGGAGAGCAAGCCGCTGGTCGGTCACAATCTGCGGACCCATATCGAAAGCCTCGAGAAACAGATGCGCGACGCGGCGGCCGATCTGGAATTCGAGGAAGCCGGCCGCCTGCGCGACGAAATCCGCAAGCTGGAAGCGGAAGAGCTGGGACTGCCCGCGGACCTGCAAGTCGCGCAACCCAAGGGCCGCTCCACCGAAGGTCGCCCGGGCACGCGCAAGATGGGCTATGGCAAGGTGCAGCGGAAGATTTAAGCCAGGGCCTGTTTCGATCAAATGCGGTCGCAGATAGACAAAACACATTCCCGTCGCTTGTGTGAAAATCAGGATGGGTGCATGCTATCGCCAATATTGGGGGAGAGATATCATGCGAGCTTCGTTATTCCTGACATTGGCGACCTCGGCACTGGTCATTGCGGCACCGGTCATTGCGGGGCAGGCGGCGTCCTCGCCGCCGGCGGCAGTCGCTGAAACGACCGCGCCGGACTTCAATGCCGCCCTGGCTGCTTCGGGACGGGACGAGGCGGACATAGCGCTCGACGAAAGCCGGAAGCCGGCTGAGGTGCTAGCCTTCATGGGCCTGGAAACCGGCGATGCCGTGCTCGATATTTTTGCCGGCGGCGGCTATTATAGCGAGATATTGGCCCGTGCGGTCGGCCCCGAGGGGGCCGTAATAGCGGTCAATCCGCCGCAATTTGTCTCCAGCGAGCAATCGAAGGAAAAATGGGCTGGTGTCACGGCGCGGCAACCCAATGTGACCATGGTGCCTTCGCAATTGCCGGACTATGAACCAGCGGCGGACAGCATTGATTTTGCCATGCTGCACCTGATCTACCACGATTTCTACTGGGAAAGCGAACGGTTCAAATTTGAGAAAATGGATCCTGCTGTGGTATTGGCCAATCTCTATACCGGCATGAAGCCCGGCGGCATCGTGGCGGTGATCGACCACGCGGGATTGCCCGGGGAAACAAGGGCTGTCGTGGAGAAAACGCACAGGATTGATCCGGCGACTGTGCAGGCGGATTTCATCAGGGCCGGCTTCGTGCTGGACGGGCAAAGCGACATGTTCGTCAATCCCGAGGATGATCTGGACACAAATGTATTCGACCCGGCTGTGCGCGGGAAAACGAGCCGTTTCGTCATGCGTTTTCGCAAGCCCGGCTAGCGTCCGTGACCCGGTTTCCAGCCGAAATTCGGGTCCGAATCAGTCTCAAATGTAACTGCATGGAAAATAAGACATTTTTTCGGGACCGCCGAAAACCCGCTTTTGCGCGTCAGTCGACTGCATATAAATTACGCAAAAATGTAATATAATTTCAATGGTTTACGAGTTGTTACCATAGTTTACGTGACCGTTCATGTCAGGTTAGCTAGAGGAGCGCCATAGAAATTGCAGAGACAAGAACTGGCCCGGCAACCGACATCCGAAATATCGGATCTGAACGAGGTCAGCACCAGAAAAGACATGAGTTTCCCTATTCGCCGGTACCCACTGTCCGGCGGACTGGAAGAGTTTGACCGGCGGCGCCTTTAATTAGGGTCGCACGCTGTCGGAACAGAGGGGGAGGCAGATCCTTGTTGCGTACTGGATCTGTCTCCCACCCTTTGGCAGACATATTGACAGATTACAGCTTCGCTTTCGGGTCCGGGGACCTGTCGAAGAACGGCCTTCGGGGGGTCGCAGGCTGTCCTCCTCTCCCCAGATCCTGGGGCGCAGGGCTGGCACGCGCGTAGAGTTTGCGTGTCAGTCCTGCATTTCCCGCCTGTTCAGGACGCATATTTGACCGAGCAGCCATAGGGGCGTGCCTGGGCAACGCTCACCCGGTCGCCGGAATTGATCTCGTTCAGCGCCGCCAGCACATGATTGCGCGCATCTTTGATGTCGCCAATATTCGCGGTTGGCTTGTCGTCGATCCCGCCCTGATAGACCAGAATGCCCTTGCCATTGATAATATACATATGCGGGGTGGTCTTGGCGCCATAGGCCTTGCCGACGACGCCCTTTGGATCGAACAGATAATGGGTCGACCTGATCTTCTGGTCGGCAATCAGCGCCTTCGCCTCGGCACCGGTCATATGACCCTGTTTGCCTTTCGCGCCGCTGTTGATTGTCAGCCAGACCGCGCCCTGTCGGCGGGCGGCTTTCTGGGTCGCCTGCATATTGCCGCTATTATAATGTTTCGCCACAAAGGGGCAGCCCGGGTTGTGCCATTCCAGTATCACGGTCTTGCCGCGAAACTGCGATAGCTGAACTGTCTTGCCGCTCACGTCCGTGAGCTTGAAATCCTGAGCGATGGCGCCGTTTCTCTGGGCTGCCGCCAGCGGACTGGCCAGGGCGATCGCGGCGATGGCTGCTGCCGTGAAAGAGGGAATATATCGCATCGTCGGTCTCCGTTCAGCGCGGGCATCAATTGGCCGGGCTTATACCGGCTTGCCCACCAGTTCTGTCAATGTCGCCACGGTGAGAATTTGCGGGAGTATCACCGGCTCTTTGCCGGGTGCATAATAGAGATAAAGCGGTACGCCGGCACGGCCATGCATTTCCAGAAACCTGCTGATGGCCGGGTCGGGGCGTGTCCAGTCGCCCATCAGCACGGCGACGTCGGCGGCCTTGAACGCTTTGGCGGTTTCGCTGCGCTGGATGGCAGCGGCTTCATTGGCCTTGCAGGTGATGCACCAGTCGGCGGTGAAATAGGCAAATACCGGTTGGCCGGAGGCGCGCAATTCCGTCAGGCGCGTTTCGCTGAACGGTTCGCTGGGAAGCGTCGCGCCAGAAGCATGTGCGAGCTTTTGCTCCTTCATTGCCTGTTCGCCGGGCAGGGCGATGATGCCGCCTGTCATGGCCGCAACCATTGCCACGCTGGCCAGCGCACCGCGCGAAAGCCCCTTCATCTGTCCGCCGCCGAACCACCAGAGGATCAGTCCGAGCGCGAGCAGGAAAACGAGCGACAGCCCCAGCGCATCCGTGCCGATCTGGCGTCCGAGCAGCCAGATCAGGCCGATACTGGTGAGAAACATCGGGATCGCCATGATCTTGCGAAAGCTGTCCAGCCAGGGGCCGGGCTTGGGCAGCCGGCTGCGGATCGCCGGTACGAAGGCGATGAGCAGAAAGGGCAGGGCAAGGCCGACGCCCAGGCCGGCAAAAATCACGAGCGCGGCGATTGGCGGCAGAATAATGGTCGCGCCC
This sequence comes from Sphingorhabdus sp. SMR4y, assembly GCF_002218195.1. Classification (GTDB taxonomy): domain Bacteria; phylum Pseudomonadota; class Alphaproteobacteria; order Sphingomonadales; family Sphingomonadaceae; genus Parasphingorhabdus. The sequence continues at coordinate 3,375,585 of NZ_CP022336.1, forward strand.
AGAGCGGCGGCCATGAACGGTCCGGTGCAGGGTGTGGCAACAAAGGCGGCCAGTGCGCCGGTCCAGAAGGATCCGGCAGCGCCGTCTTTTTTGGTTAGCTTGTTGCCGAAATTGATATTGGGCAGCTCGAACAGACCAGCCAGATTGAGACCGATAGCGGTCACCAGCGCCAGCAGCACGAAAATGATCCGCGGGTCCTGCAACTGGAACGCCCAGCCGACCGCAGCACCGCTGGCCCGCAGGCCAAGCAGGATTGCACCAAGCGCGGTAGCGACCAGAACAACACCGGCTGTATAGGCCAGTGCATCGCGCCGGACGACCGTTTCCTTGCCGCCGGCCTTGGCCAGACTGATCGCTTTCAGGCTGAGGATCGGGAAGACGCAGGGCATCAGGTTGAGCAGCAGTCCGCCCAATATGGCGCCACCCAGCGCCAGAAACAGCAGCGGCGCGCCAGACTCGTTCTCCGCGCCGTCGCCGGACAGGGGAATGCCGGTCATCGCGACATCGCCCTTGTTGGCACTGATCAGGAATCCGTCATGATCGCCGATTTTCAATATGCCGCTGATTGTCTCGAAGCCATCGCCGCGCGCGCCGGTTTCGAGGATCAGGCGGTCGCCATCCCGGTTAAATGTCTGCGGCGCGGCATAATCGACGACGCCGTCTTCCAGAATGAAGAAATAGGGCTGATCAATGTCGACGCTGGCGGGCAGCGGAACGGACAGACGAAACAGGTCGCCGTCTACAGTGAAGCTGCCTTCGCTCCCCAGGGGGCGGGGAAGAGCTGCGCGGAACCCGTCAAACGCCGCGTTTCGCGAGATCGATGCATTCTCGCCGACAACCTGCAGGGTGATCGACAATTCGTCCTGTTCCGGTACGCAAATCTCGTCGGTGCAGGATAGCCATTCGGATTTTACCGAGATCGGGAGGGGGCCCGGGCGGACTTCATCGGACAGGGTCAGATTGACCAGCACCGCATAGTCGCCCTTGTAGATATAGTTCATGATACCGGCGATCAGCAGCCTATCGGGTACCTGAAACTGGGCCTTTCCGGCGGTTACGCCCGCGGGCAGGGTCCAGTCAAAGCTCATGCCGATACCAGCGTCGCCGGGATTTTCCCAATAGCCGTGCCAGGTCGGTTTTGGCTCCATGACGAAGGCGAGCGTGACGCTTTGTCCGGCCTTCACCTGCTGCGATTCAGCCACCAGCGTGGCGGGCACATTCAATTCCGCGTTGCCGAGCCGGTTCTGCGCTTCCGCTACCGGCGCAAAGAATAGCGCGGCAAGTGCCACGATTATCGAAAATAGGCGAAAATCAGATGTCATAAAAACTCACTATTTCCTGTCTAACCGCATTTAGGCTATCGGAGAGCCGCTTTCCATAGCGACAATCATCAGTGAGGACCATTCGTGCGAAAATCGACCCTAGTTACAGCTGTCGCTGCGCTTATCACATTTTCCGGAACCGCACATGCGGAAGATCACAAGTCGAGCGAGTCGACCCGGCCGGATCTGGTGGTCGCCATTTCGGTAGACCAGTTTTCGGCCGATCTGTTCAGCGAATATCGCGGCAGCTTCAGCGGCGGCCTCGACCGGCTGGCCAATGGCGTGGTCTTTCCGTCCGGCTATCAGTCGCACGCTGCGACCGAGACCTGCCCGGGCCATTCGACGATCATGACCGGTGTTCATTCCGGGCGCGCGGGGATCATCGCCAACAACTGGATTGATCTGTCGATCGAGCGCGAGGACAAGACTGTCTATTGCGCCGAGGACGAGCGGATCGATGGTACCAGTTTCGGCGATATTACTGCGGCCACGCAGGGCGATTATGTCGCTTCGGTCTGGCATCTGCTGGTGCCGACGCTTGGCGACCGGCTCAAGAAAGTGTCGCCCGATTCGCGCAATGTCGCGGTCGCAGGCAAGGACCGGGCCGCGCTGATGATGGGCGGGCATGATGTCGACGCAATTTACTGGTGGAAAGGAAAGGGATTTTCCACGCTTCAGGGCCGCAAGACCATGCCGGCGATCGCCGCGCTCAACGATAAAATTGCAACAAGAATTGACAAGGCGCGAGCCGCATATGCGGTGCCGGCCCATTGCGCCGCGCGCAACGCCCGGATCATGCACGGCGAGAGCAAATCTGTCGGCGACTATGCCTTTCAGCGCCCCGAAGGCGCCGCGAGCATATACCGGGGCTCTCCCGACTTTGACGGTTCGGTGATCGAGGCGGCCAATGTCCTGATTGACGAGCTTAATCTGGGGCAGGGAGAGGCTACCGACATATTGTCGATCGGACTGTCGGCAACAGACTATATCGGCCACGCTTTTGGCACCGAGGGTCTGGAAATGTGTATCCAGATGAGCGAGCTAGACCGGTCGCTCGGCCAGTTTTTCGATAGGCTCGACGCAACCGGTGTCGATTATGTCGTGATGCTGACCGCCGATCATGGTGGACTTGATCTGCCGGAACGGATGAGCCTGCAGGGCGTTCCAGCAGCAGAGCGGATTGATCCCGATCTCAACGCCGGAACGATTGGAAAGAAGGTTGCGGAAGTATTGGGCCTGCCTGCTGGCAAGCCGGTGCTTCATGCGGACGGGCCTTTTGGGGACTATTATGTCAGCACCGACCTCTCCGAGGCGCAGCGGGGCCGCGTCAGGGATAGCGCGATCGCGCTGATCGCCGCTCACGCGCAAGTGGAAATGGTTCTGAAACATGACGAGATCGCCGCGATCGAAGTGCCGCGGAGTGCTCCGGAAGAATGGACACTGCAGCAGCGCGCCCGCGCTTCTTTCCACCCCGACCGGTCAGGCGATTTTGTCGTCTTGCTCAAAAAGGCGGTGACGCCGATTGCGACTACTGCACGGGGGTATGTCGCCACCCACGGTAGCCCATGGGATTATGACCGCCGCGTCCCGATGCTGTTCTGGCGCGAGGGAATCCGGCATTTCGAACAGCCGCTATCGGTGATGACGGTCGATATTGCCCCTACGCTCGGCGCGCTCATCGGCGTGGACATTCCGGCGGAGGAAACCGATGGACAATGTCTCGATATTGACGGCGGACCGCTGAACAGCTGCGAGTGAGGCCGCCGGTCTGCTAGCGCCGCTGGTAGCGGGTCAGGCCGCGTCCGAGACTATTGTTGGCAATGCGCAACTGGTCGCCGCTCCAGTCGGCGACAAACCAGGTGTTGCGGTTCACCCCCTTGGCCAGCGACGCGCTGTTGGAATGGATGTTCAGCCCTTCCGAACTATGGTCGCGGTCTTCCGCAGCAACGGCGATGAAGGCGCTCCAGTTTTCCTTGTTCTGGCCCTGCACGAAGACATTGCCGCTGATCACGCCGGTGGCGCCGGCGGGCAGGTCGATCATATAATTGGTGGTGCGGCCCTGCGTGTCATCAAAACTGTTGTTGGTGATCGTCGCCCGGGGCGCGCGGCTTTTGACATAATGACCACCGCTGCCTTTTTCAAAGCGGCTGTTGGTCACCTTCAGCGATCCGAAATCACCAATATAGATGCTGTGCGCGCAGGACAGGCCGCGATCGCAGCGACCCAGTCGCTGAAAGGTCGATCGGTCGATGACAATTTCCGCGCTTGGGTCACTGGCGCTCAATATGCCCTGTTCGGCATTCCGGAACATGGCGTTGTAGACGTAAAGGTCGCCCCGCTCGATCCGGATGCCCGCGCCATTGCCATCGGGCACCCGCTGGTTCTGGAAAATGATGCCGTTGATCGTTGCCGCCTTGCCCCGCAGGACGAGACTGGCTTTGCCTTCGCAGACGCCACCATCCAATATGGTCTGGCCGGGGATGGAGGCCTTGTAGGTGATGCGGCCGGCTGTCTGCACCGCACAATCGCCATAGGCACCGGGTGCAATGACAATGGTAGCATTATTGCCTCCAACGGCAGCCACGGCATCCGCCAGACGCTGGTAGGTCTGGCCGGTTTCCATGACCTTGAAGGGGGCACCACGCTGGGCCAGTGCTGCGGTGCCGGCGAGCGAAGCCAAAATAACAGTAGCGATCAAACGTGTCTTGAACTTCATCTCGGCCATCCTGAATCGAGGGAATAGGGCAGTTTCAATATCGCTTGCTACGAAATCGAACAATATAAATGCTTATGCTGTCCCAGATGAATTCAGGCTGAGCGGCAGAGGTTAACGGGGTCTACGGATATTCTGTTCGTTCCGATTGAGGCTATTCGTTCAGATTGGGGCGCAACCATTGCCGTGCCTGGTCGATCGATACGCCGCGTCGTTCCGCATATTCCTCTACCTGATCCTCGCCGATCCGCGCGACACCGAAATAATCGGCCTCCGGGTGCGCAAAATAGAAGCCGGACACCGCTGCAGTTGGCGTCATCGCGAAACCGCTGGTCAGTTCGATGCCGACATTTTCCGTGGCATTCAGCATCTCGAACAGGATCGGCTTGAGACTATGATCAGGGCAGGCCGGATAGCCCGGGGCAGGGCGGATTCCCTGATATTTTTCCCGGATCAGATCCTTGTTGCTGTAATCTTCGTCGGCGGCATAGCCCCAGAGATCCTTGCGGACATGCTCGTGCATGCGCTCGGCAAAGGCCTCGGCCAGCCGGTCGGCGAGGGCTTTGAGCAGAATGCTGTTATAGTCATCCTTGTCCATTTCGAAGCGCTGGACATGTTCCTCGATGCCATGGCCCGCGGTTACCGCAAAGCCGCCGATCCAGTCGTCCTCGGCATCGATAAAATCGGCCAGGCAATTGTTAGGCTTGCCGCCGCGCTTGACCACCTGCTGCCGCAGCATCGGCAGGGTAAATTCTGCATTTTCCGGAGCAACAAGAATATCGTCACCGTCGCGACGGGCGCGCCAGAGGCCGGCTACACCTTTAGCTGTCAGCCATTTTTCCTCAATAATCTGGTCAAGCATCGCCTGCGCATCGCGGAACAGGTCGCTGGCACTCTCGCCGACGATCTCGTCGGTCAGGATGGCGGGATAGTTGCCGGCCAGTTCCCAGGCACGAAAGAAGGGGGTCCAGTCGATATAGTCGCGCAGGTCCGCGAGATCCCAGTCATCATAGACATGCAATCCAGGCTTTGCCGGTGCCACGGCCTTGCGGCTCATGTCGATTTCTGCCGCATTGGCGCGGGCCTCGTCCAGCGTCGCCAGCTTTTTGCCTGTCTTGCCCGCGCGCGCGATACGGACCTGTTCATAGTCTTCGCGGGTTTTGGCGATGAAGCCGTCCGCCTGCGTGTCGCTGACCAGCTGCGAGGCAACGCCGACGGCGCGGCTGGCGTCGAGCACGTGGATGGTCGGGCCGCTATAGGCCGGTTCGATGCGCAGCGCGGTGTGGGTCTTGGAGGTGGTTGCGCCGCCGATCAGCAGCGGCATATTCATTTTTGCGCGCTCCATTTCCTCGGCCACGGTTACCATTTCGTCGAGCGACGGGGTGATCAGGCCGGACAGGCCGATGATGTCCGCATCATTCTCATTCGCGGCCTTCAATATGTCGGTCCAGGCAACCATCACGCCGAGATCGACGACTTCAAAGCCGTTGCATTGCAGCACCACGCCAACGATATTCTTGCCGATATCGTGCACATCGCCCTTGACCGTGGCCATGATGATCTTGCCCTTGCCCTTGGCATTTTCGTCTTTCTCGGCCTCGATATAGGGAAAGAGATGGGCAACCGCCTTTTTCATAACGCGGGCGGATTTGACCACCTGCGGCAGGAACATCTTGCCCGACCCGAACAGGTCCCCGACGACATTCATGCCGTCCATCAGCGGGCCTTCGATCACCTCGATCGGGCGGCCCTCGCGCGCCTTGACGGCCAGCCGCATTTCCTCGGTATCTTCGATGATATGCGCGTCGATGCCCTTGACCAGCGCATGTTCGAGCCGCTTGTGCACTTCATAGCCGCGCCATTCCGCCGCAGCCTTCTCGGCGACTTCGTCGGTGCCGCGAAATTTCTCGGCCAGCGTAATCAGCCGGTCGGTCGCATCGTCGCGGCGGTCGAAAATCACATCTTCGCAAAGCTCCCGCAGCTCCGGATCGATGTCGTCATAAATGTCCAGCTGGCCCGCGTTGACAATTGCCATGTCCATGCCGGCAGGAATGGCATGGTAGAGGAACACGCTGTGCATCGCCTTGCGCACCGGTTCGTTGCCGCGGAAGCTGAACGACAGGTTCGACAGGCCGCCGGAAATATGGACATGCGGACAGCGTTTCCTGATCTCGCGTGTCGCCTCGATGAAATCGATGCCATAACGGCGATGCTCGTCGATCCCGGTAGCAATGGCGAAGACATTGGGATCAAAGATAATATCTTCCGGCGGAAAGCCGATCCCGGTCAGCAATTTGTAAGCGCGTTCGCAAATCTCGACCTTGCGGTCCTTGGTATCGGCCTGTCCGGTTTCATCAAAGGCCATGACCACGACGGCGGCGCCATAAGCCATGCATTTGCGCGCATGTTTGAGGAATTCCTCCTCGCCTTCCTTCATCGAGATCGAGTTGACGATCGGTTTGCCGGAGACGCATTTCAGACCCGCTTCGATCACCGACCATTTGCTGCTGTCGATCATCACCGGCACGCGCGCGATATCGGGCTCGGCGGAAATCAGCTTGAGAAAGGTCGTCATCGCGTGATGTGCGTCGAGCAGGCCTTCGTCCATGTTGATATCGATCACCTGCGCGCCATTCTCGACCTGCTGGCGGGCGACTTCGACCGCGGCTTCATAATCGTCGTTGAGGATCAGTTTCTTGAAGCGCGCCGAGCCGGTAACATTGGTGCGTTCGCCGACATTGACGAAATTGGTGGAAGAGGGCTGTGTCATGATATTGTGATATTATCCGTTGGCCTCCCGAACAGACGGGAGACAGTGATATTCCATTGCTGTTTCGCGCTGGCGCGCGATCTAAAAATACTTCGGTCCTTTATGCCGCCATGTTGAACGGCTCCAGTCCGGCAAGACGCGTGTGCACGGAGACTTCTGGAATCCGGCGTGGTTCCTGATCTGCGACAGCATTGGCTATGGCCGCGATATGCTCCGGTGTCGTGCCGCAGCAGCCACCGACGATATTGACCAGGCCGTCTTTCAGCCAGTTGCCGATCAACTCGGCGGTCTCGTCCGGCATTTCGTCATATTCGCCAAGCTCGTTGGGCAGGCCGGCATTGGGATAGGCCATGATCAGACAGTCGGCCTCTTTCGACAGCATCGCCAAATGTGGTCGGAGCTGGTCGGCTCCAAAGGAGCAGTTGAGCCCGATGGTCAGCGGTTTCAGGTGACGGACCGCGTGCCAGAAGGCCTCGACCGTATGCCCCGACAGATTGCGGCCGGACAGGTCGGTCAGCGTCATGGAGATCATCAGCGGAATATCCCGGCCGCATGCCTCGGCGGCTTCCATTGCCGCCATGCCGGCGCATTTGGCGTTGAGCGTGTCAAAGATTGTCTCGATCAGCAGAAAGTCGACCCCGCCCTCGATCAGAGCATCGCATTGTTCGCGATAGACGCCTTTCAGATAGTCATAGTCGATTTCCCGAAAGCCCGGATCATTGACGTCGGGCGAGAGGGAGAGTGTCTTGTTCGTCGGACCGATCGACCCGGCGACAAAGCGCGGCCGACCGTCACGGGCCTCTGCCTTGTCACAGGCTGCCCGCGCGATCTCTGCCGATTTCACATTCAGATCCCGCACCAGATGCTCGCAGCCATAGTCGGCCTGGCTGATCACGGTGGAACTGAATGTATTGGTTTCGATTATATCCGCGCCGGACTGGATATAGGAGGCGTGAATAGCCTCGATAATATCCGGCCGGGTCAGGCTGAGCAGATCATTATTGCCCTTTTGATCATCGGTCAGGTCGAGACTTCCCCGATAATCCTCTTCGCCAAGCCGGTAATTCTGAATCGCGGTGCCATAGCCGCCATCAAATACCAATATGCGCTCTGCGGCGATCTTTTGCAGCTGTTCGCGGGCGCTGGTCATGCCGTTTTCTCCTGTTTTGCGCTTCCCGGGCGCTTGCCTAGCAGATGGCAGATCGCGTAGCTGAGCTCCGCCCGGTTGAGCGTGTAAAAATGGAACTGACGAACGCCGCCGGCATATAGCTTGCGGCACAATTCTGCGGCTACGGTGGCCGCAATGAGTTGCCGTGCCGAAGGATGGTCATCCAGCCCTTCGAACAGGTCATTCATCCACGCCGGGATTTCCGCGCCGCACATGCCGGCGAATTTGCGCGTCTGGGCGACGTTCGATACCGGCAAGATGCCGGGGACCAGCTCGGCGTCGATACCGGCTGCCACGGCGGCATCACGGAACCGGAAGAAAGCTTCGGCGGTGAAGAAAAACTGGGTGATCGCCCGACTGGCCCCGGCATCCAGCTTGCGCTTGAGATTGTCGAGGTCGCTCTGCGGACAGTCGGCTTCCGGGTGGGTTTCCGGATAAGCCGCAACCGATATTTCGAAAGGCGCAATATCGGTCAGTCCCTTCACCAGTTCCGCAGCGCTGGCATAGCCTTGCGGATGCGGCTCGAATGCCTGTCCTTCTGACGGGGGATCGCCGCGCAGGGCGACAATATGGCGGATACCTGCTTCCCAATATGACTGGGCCACCTCTGCTATTTCTGCCTTGCTGGCGCCGACGCAGGTCAGATGCGCCGCGGCCGGAATATCGGTTTCCCGCGCAATTCTTGCCACCGTGGCATGGGTGCGTTCGCGCGTGGTTCCGCCCGCGCCGTAGGTCACCGAGACAAATCGGGGGGAGAGCGGTTCGAGGGTGACGACACTATCCCACAAAGTCTTTTCCATCTTGTCCGATTTCGGTGGAAAAAACTCGAAGGACACATCCGCATCTCCGCTCAGTCCCGCGAAGAGTGGCGCGTCCAGGGCCCGTTTGGCCTCTTCGAGTTCGCTCAGCCCCAGAGGCCGTACCGGATTATTCATGCTGATGCTCTTTTCAAATTTTCTTTGTGGAGGGTATGCTTCCCGGAACCGGGGTGCAGGCTGGGGACGGCGGTTTTTCTGGCGACCCATATTTTGACCGTCAGTTCGCCGCCGTCGAGCGTTCTGGTTTGCACCAGCTCCAGCTTCGAGGCGCCAAGCCAATATTTCATACTGTCATCGCTGAACCCGAGCCTTGCGTGAGCATGTTCGGTGCGCAGGTCTTCCCGGTCATGCGCAGCAAAGTCGGCGATCAGCACCAGACCGTCGGGATTCAGCACCCGAGACACTTCGTCCAGTACCGCTTCGGGATGTTGGGCATAATGCAGGACCTGATGGAGGATAACGCTGTCGACCGCAGCATCTTCGAGCGGCAGATGATTGAAATCACCCTGTTTCAACTCTGTTTTCTGTACCAGATCTGTCTCGCTGCCGGTTTCGCTTTCGAGCAATTTTGCCCGCGCCAGCCGCAGCATCTCGGGGCTATTGTCGATAGCTATCACCGATTGTGCCGCCGCTCCGAACAGCTCGATCATCCGGCCCGTGCCGGTGCCAATGTCAAGCATCCTGCCGAGCGGTGCGTCGCGGAGCAGGGCAAGCATCGCCCGCTCGACTTCCTCTTCGGGCAGGTGGAGCGAGCGGATCGCGTCCCATTCTTCGGCATGGGCTGAAAAATAGCGCTCGGCCATTTCGGCGCGTGCCTTGCGCACCAGCGACAATTGTGCCTGATCCTGCTGGGCCTGCTCGGATTCCGCGACTTTTTCCGACCGGAAAATGCGCCCCAATATTTCGAGTTCGGATGCCGGACCAGGCTTGAGAAAGACCCAGCTTCCCTCTTTCCGCCGTTCCGCCAGTCCCGCTTCATCCAATATCCTGATGTGGCGGGAAATGCGCGGCTGGCTCTGGTCCAGAATCTGGGCCAGTTCGCCGACGGCCAGTTCCATCTTTTGCAGCAACAGCATGATTCGCAGTCGCGTCGGGTCGGCGAGCGCCCTGAATATGTTCAATATATGGTCCATGTTGCATGGCTATATAAAGAAATCTTTATATCCGGTCAATCGGCTAGATCTTCCGCTTCCGGCATTCCATTTCGACACCCGGTCTAGGAGATTTTACATGTCAAAAAGGGGCGAATCAGGTTGGTCATTGCGTTCATTCGGCCATATCGCTAATGATATGCACCGCAGGCCAGAGGAGGAAAAGCATCTCCTCGCCGGCTTGGTTTTTGAGGATTAATATAGAGGGTTACCCCAATGAAAAAAATTACAACGTCGATCGTAATCGCTGCGGCACTTGGTCTGGCCGCATGCTCCGGTGCCGATAATGCCGAAGCTGGTGCAGAAGAAGCAGTAGAAGGCACGGAAGCAACGGCTGAAGAAGCTGCTGCTGATGCCATGGATGCTGCTGAAGGCACTGCAGACGCCATGGGCGAAGCTGCTGTTGAAGCAACCGCTGAAGCGACTGCCGAAGCTGGCGAAGCTGCTGAAGCTGCTGGCGAAGCCGCTAAAGCTGCCGGCGCCGCTGCCAAAGAAGCTGCAAACAATGCAGTAGACAAAGCTGCCGCTGCTGCAAAAGAAGCAGTCAACTAAGCTTTTTAAAAATCTATACGAAAAAGGGCTGTCTTCGGATGGCCCTTTTTTTTGTCTTTGGCCCAATCCCGATAGGGATTATGGAGAAGCCATGAAAAATCTGTTCAGCATCCTGATATTGGCGGGTCTCGTCGCATGTGGTCCGGCACAAAATGATCCCGGTCCGGGCGGTGTGACCGTCGGTGAGGCACAGGCGCTTGATGAAGCCGCGAAAATGCTGGACGAACGTAATCGGCCACCGGATTTGAGCGGCAGCAGCGAGGGGGGCCTGGCCCCTGCGAACAGCGAATAGGCGTCAGCTCGGGTGGTAGCGGCCGACGGCCCGGGTTACTGCCTGCATCATGCGCATGCGCTCGGGAATGGAAGCGGTCGTGTCGCCCAGCATCACCACCACGGCATAGCGCGTGCCGTCGGGTGCGGTCATGATGCCGATATCATTATAGCCGGTCGCCACTGAACCCAGCACCTGGCCGGTGCCGGTCTTGTGCAGAAATTCCCAGCCCGCAGGTACACCGGCCTTCAGCCGGTTGGGGCCGCTGCGTGTGCGCTTCAATATCGACTGCAGCAATTTGGTTGAATTGGGCGAGAGCAGTTCCCCGCGGGCCAGCTTGTCGAGCGCGCGGACGATTGCGCGCGGACTGGCTCCGTCAACCGGATCGGCGAGATAGGCGTCCAGTGACTGTCGGCGACGTTCGACCGGCACTTTTGCACGGGCTGCATAGAAGGACCGGCGATACGACAGGTCCTGCTTCCATTCCATTCCGGCAATGCCGGCCTGCAACAGCCGCTCGCCGGGACCGAAGCGGATTTTCCCCAGATCATTTTCATCGATGAACCGGCGCACGGCTTCGGGGCCACCGGCGTGGCGCAAAAGGGCGTCATTCGCAGTATTGTCGCTGCTCGCCAGTGCCTTTTCCAGCAACGTGTAGACGGATTTCTCCACGGCGCCTTCCCGTTCGACTTCAACCGCCATCGGCTGGTGGAACAGAGTGAGGTCGTCCTTGGTGATGCGGATCGGATCGGACAGGGAGGCGCGGCCCTTGTCGATCTTGTCGAGCATGGCCATGGCGACCCAGAGTTTGGACACGCTTTGCTGCGGGAAATATTCGTCGATCCGGTGGCCGAATTCCCATTCGCCGTCGATCCGTTTGATGGCAATACCGGTCTTTCCCGGAAATGTCCGCCAAAGCTGGTCAATTTCACGGACCAGCGCAGGGTTCGGCCGCTCCCGTGCCGTATCGGTCACCGGCGGCGCCGAGGGCGCACGGTTCTGATACGTTGGTGGCGGAGCCTTGGCGGGCTGTGCTGTCGGCCGGTTCGGGGCCGAGACACAGGCGGCCAACGTGGCGGTCAGCATCAATGCCCATATTTGCCGGAAAGGTCTCATTGGTGGTCGATCATCTGCTGCTGGATTGTTCATAGACTCTTCTACCTAAGCGGACCTGTCTGAACAGAGGCAAAACTGCCGATTGCGGTGAATGATTCTCCTGCTGCGACGGACTGCTCCAAGCGGATCGCCAATCCGTCTGCGACGGCAGGGGACGGCTATTTCAAAAAGCCGAAATTGAACCGGCGGGTAACGCGATAATCCAGCGTATTGACGAGAAAATAGGATATCGTCCAGCGCAGGCGATTGAGCAGGGTCCGACGGGATTTGTGCAATTCCGGCGTGATGGTTTCGCTCTGTTCGTGGAGGATGTCGATCACGCTGCGCGCATGATCGGCAAAACCGGCATCGTCGATCCGCAACATCATTTCCACATTGATGAACAGGCTGCGCAGATCGAAATTGGCCGAACCGATATAGACGGCGTCATCGACGACAACCAGCTTGGTATGCAGGCGTCGCGGCTGGAATTCGAACAGATGTGCCCGCCGCTTCAGCAGATATCCGTATAGCAGCCGGCTGGCTCCCATGGTGGCGCCATTGTCGGTTTTTCCGGGCAAGATGATCCGGCTTTTGCCGCCACGCTTCGACAACCCGCCAATCCGCCGCAACAAACCTTGTCCCGGCGAAAAATAGGCGGTGACGAGATCCAGCCGGCTGCCCTTTTCCAGATCATTCTTGATGGCCCGCGCCCAGCGACTCAGGCGGTTGCTTGGGCCTCCGAGAAGCCACTGGAACCGGCCACTGCCGGCCTCCCAGCGACGCACCATCCTGCGCAGGGACCGCATGTTGCCATTATTCCGATAGACCCAGTTCGACAGAAGCCGGTAATAGCTGGCGAGATTGGCAACTTCGGGGCCCTTGATTTCCAGGCCGAGATCTTCCCAGCTTTCATCGTTCTCGTCGGGCTTCCCGGACGGTTCATGCACGGCAAAATATTCATCGGCGATATTGAATCCGCCAATCAGGGCACAGCAATCATCCGCGATAATCATCTTTTGATGATTGCGCACAAAATAGCTTGTCGAGAAACGCGGGCTGAACACCCTGAACTTTCCTCCTGCTTTTACCAGAGGGTCAAAGAAAGCGCGGGGAGCACCGTTTGAGCCGAAGCTGTCGATCATCATCTCTACCGCGACGCCCCGCTCGCAGGCTGATACCAGCAGGGCGCGGATTTTCCTGCCGATCACGTCGTCTTCAAACATGTAGAAAAACAGCTTGAGACTTTCGTCTGCCCTTTCCAGCATGTTCACCAGCGCGGTAAGGCGCTCGTCTGCCGCTCGAACCAGCCGCAACCGGTTGCCGTCCACGTCAAACCATCCTGGTTCTTCCGGTCGCTTCGACAGATTATGTGCGGGGGTGTTTTCCATCGTTCCGGGGCATAGATTATCGCCGCCTCAGCGACAAACCATTAGATTGATTGCCAATGTCTGCGCTGCGCCGGATTTGTTGACAAATCCCGCCCATCGCCCTAGATGCAGGGCTCTTTTCCAAAAGTTTGCAGAATCAGGAGCGCCTTATGGCTCGCGTTACGGTTGAAGATTGCGTTGATAAAGTCACAAACCGGTTTGATCTGGTGTTGTTTGCTGCCCAGCGCGCACGTGAGATTTCCGGCGGCGCAGAGCTGACGGTTGATCGCGACCGCGATAAAAACCCGGTTGTTGCCTTGCGCGAAATCGCAGAAGAAACGGTCAAGCCGAAGGATCTGGAAGAAAGCCTCGTGCAGTCGCTGCAGAAGGTTCTCATCGACGATGATGATACGCCGGACGAAATCGGTTCGATCAGCCAGTCGGCGGAAGCGCTTCGCCTGACGGCCGCTGCACCACCACGCAGCGCCGGTGTCGCCGGAGATTATGGCCGCCGCTAAACGGTCTGCGCTTCGCCGCCTATCATATTGAAACAAAAGAAAAGGCCGCCGGGAATATTCCGAGCGGCCTTTCTTGTATTGGGTGATCTTTACCGGATCGCGTGTCAGGCACCCTGCGGTTTGGGATCGCCGAACGGGCCTTTTTTCTTCCGTCCCGCTTTCGGAATGGACGTGCCAACCGTCGGTGCCGCTGCCGGTTTCACCACACCGCCATCGGGGCGCTCGAACTTGCCGGTCTTGACCAGCTCGTCAATTTCCTCGCCGGACAGGGTCTCATATTCGAGCAACGCATTGGCCAGAGCGTGAAGCTGATCCTCATGATCGGTCAGCAGCTGCTTCGCCCGGTCATAACTGTCGTCGATCAGCTTGCGGATTTCCAGATCGATCTTCTTGGCCGTCTCGTCCGACATGTGGACGCGCTGCGACTGCGAGTAGCCAAGGAAGGTCTCGCCCTGTTCCTCTTCATATTGCAGCGGTCCCATCAGATCCGACATGCCCCATTGGGTGACCATGTCGCGAGCCAGTTTCGTCGCATATTGGATATCGCCGGAGGCGCCGGAAGATACCTTGTCATAGCCGAAGATGATTTCCTCGGCGACGCGACCGCCCATGGAGACCGCCAGATTGGCGTGCATCTTGTCGCGGTGGTAGCTGTAATTGTCCCGTTCGGGCAGACGCATCACCATGCCGAGCGCGCGGCCGCGGGGGATGATGGTCGCCTTGTGGATCGGATCGGACGCCGGTTCGTGCACCGACACGATAGCGTGGCCCGCTTCATGATAGGCGGTCATCTTCTTCTCGTCATCGGTCATCACCATGGACTTGCGCTCGGTGCCCATCATGACCTTGTCCTTGGCATCCTCGAACTCGCTCATCGCGACCATGCGTTTGCCACGGCGAGCCGCCATCAGCGCCGCTTCGTTGACGAGATTGGCGAGATCGGCGCCGGAGAAGCCCGGGGTACCGCGGGCGATGGTGCGCGCGTCAACATCCGGTGCCAGCGGCACTTTCTTCATGTGGACAGCGAGAATCTTCTCGCGACCTTCGATATCGGGACGCGGCACGACCACCTGGCGATCGAAACGGCCGGGACGCAGTAGGGCAGGGTCCAGCACGTCTGGGCGGTTGGTCGCGGCGATGATGATGATGCCTTCATTGGCTTCAAAACCGTCCATCTCGACCAGCAACTGGTTCAGCGTCTGCTCGCGCTCGTCATTGCCGTTGCCGAGACCGGCACCGCGATGGCGACCGACGGCATCGATTTCGTCGATAAAGACGATACACGGCGCGTTTTTCTTGGCCTGTTCGAACATGTCGCGGACACGGCTGGCGCCGACGCCGACGAACATTTCGACAAAATCCGAGCCGGAGATGGAGAAGAACGGCACGCCTGCTTCGCCCGCAATGGCGCGGGCCAGCAAGGTTTTACCGGTACCGGGCGAACCGACCAGCAGCGCGCCCTTTGGAATCTGGCCTCCCAGCTTGGCAAAGCGCCCGGGATTTTTCAGAAATTCGACGATTTCTTCCAGTTCCTCGCGCGCTTCATCGATACCGGCGACATCGGCAAAGGTTACCTTGCCCTGTTTTTCGGTCAGCAGCTTGGCCTTGGACTTGCCGAAGCCCATCGCGCCCGACCCGCTGCCCTTCTGCATCTGGCGCAGCACGAAGAAAGCGATGCCGAGGATCAGCAGGAAGGGAAGCGACTGGACCAGAATGATCTGCCAGATGCTGGCCTGTTCCTGTGCCTTGCCGCTGTAATCAACACCTTTTTCATCGAGCAGCGTTACCAGTGAAGGGTCGCTGCCGACGGGGGTGGTGGTAAACATGTCGCCATTAGTCAGCTCACCGGTGATCTTGTCCGGCGCGATGGCCACGCTTTTCACGCTGCCTTCCTCAACCTTGTTGCGGAAGGAGGAATAGCTGATGCCAGTTGCGCCCTCGCTGGAGGCGCCCGCTCCGAACATCGAGACGGTGAGCAGAAGCGCGATGATGACGCCGGCCCAGATGAACATGCTTTTCATCCAGGGGTTGTCTTTGGGATCCTGTTCGTCATTCATTGCGTATTGTGTCCTGTAATCATTGTTGCAGCGGATGAACGGCATCACGCCGCAATATATCTATGGTTCCAAGATAGTCCTTTTGCTGCGGATGACAATAAGTAGGCCAATGTTTTTACCGATCAGTGTGATCGGAGTGGCCCGCATTCGGCGCCGCTCCGGACGATCAGCTGCTCCGGCGCTTTGGCGCTGGCTGAAAGCGCCAAGCAACGCCGCCCCGGCATAATATGTTGCCCAGGGTGACGGTTTCGCCCTTTTCCAGCGCCAGGATCGTCTGGTCGATCTGGCTGCCGCGGGGGGACAGGGCGGGATCACAGACGTGCAGGCATTGCAGCAGCAACCGCCGCTGGATCTCGTGCGGAAAGCGGGTGTCAGACAGGGTGCAACCGGTGTCGGTGATTGTGACATGTTCGTCCGCGAGGCGCTGCACCGTCCATTCGATCGCCTCGCGGGCAGCGCCCAGTGCGCTTGCACTCTGGCTGGCGAGACTGGTGTCGAAACCGTGCAGATCCTGAAGAGCATTGCGTACCCGCACCCGGTCGAAACCCTGATCGCGATTGGAAGGGTCGTCGACCGCCTTCAGGCCATGGTCGTCGACATGGGAAATCAGTTCCGACTTCTGGAAATGGAGCAGGGGGCGAATGATATGAGACCGTTTTTCCCTGATCCCGGACAGGCCGTCGATGCCGCTGCCGCGCAGGATTCGCATGATCATGGTTTCCAGCTGGTCATCGGCATGATGGGCGGTCGCAAGCCATTGGATATGCTGGTCCTTCATCCAGTCGTGGAGCAATCCGTAACGAGCGCGCCGAGCCGCGCTCTGGATGCTGCCACGAATCGGAACGACCGGTCGCAAAATTTCGTGCGGAATGTCGCGTTCGCGACAGACGGATGCGACAAATTCCGCCTCTTCGCGCCCGGCGGGGCGCAGGCCGTGATCGACGGTTGCTGCGGCGATCCTGCCGGGGCAGGCCTGTAACGCGAGCAGCAACAGGGCGAGACTGTCGGGACCGCCGGAAACCGCCAGGGCCAGTTTCTGGTCACTGGATGAAAATTCCGGCAGCAGCCGGTCCATCGCCTCGGCAAAACGGTTTTCCAGCGAGGCGGCGGTGTCGGCCATGCTCTACTTGCAGTCGGCGGCGGCCTTGCCCGATGTCACCCGAGCGGCAAGCCGGCCATTGGCAACCTCGGGATAGACATCCTCCATCTCCGCCAATACGCGGCAGGCATCAGCCTTTTTTTCCAGTTGTACCAGCGCGGTGCTCAGGAAATAGAGACTGTCCGGAGCACGTTCTCCGCGTGGTCTTTTCTGATAATTTTCATAGAGGGCAACCGAAGCCAGCGCCGGCTTGTTATCGTCGAGATAGGCGCGTCCGAGCAAGTTCTGGGCAAAACTCGCGCGGCGGTGGCCGGGATGATCCTCGACCGTTTTCTTCAACTGCGTCTGTGCTTCCGGATAGAATTTTGCGTCCCATAGACGATAGCCGTAGATATAGGAATCTTCGGCGGCATCGCCGGTGTCTGGCATGACAATCGCGGCGACCGCAACGACCCGTTCGGGATCAGGCGCGGCCTCGGCTGCCGGAGCCGGCGCAGTTTTGGGTGCAGATCCGCTAGTGCTGGTCGCTGGCTGACTCGACGCCGGTGCAGCGGCAGCCGCCATCTGGTCCTCGATTTTCTTCAGGCGAAAGCCGTTTTCCTCGACCTGGCCGGTGAGATTGGCCAGACTGGCCTCGAGCGCATCCACCCGGGCGATCAGGTCGCTGACGGCCGAAGATGTGACCGCTGCAGCAGGGGTCGCCGGACCAGTTTCCGCGGTAATTTCCGGCTCGAAATAGCGGGTGGAGCCGCCGGGGAAGACCTTGCGCTGAACCGCACGCATTTCCTGTTCGAGCCGGTCCACGCGCTTGTCTACACCAGCGCTCTGCGCCGATAGAGGCGTGCTGGCAAGCAAGCCGGTGAGCAGAATTGTGATACCGATTGTTTTCATCGAGGCCTCCGCTAATTGCGCGCACATTAACCATATACTACGCTGAAAAGTAAATAATATTATGTCGGGAGCCGGACCGGGTCCGACCGCGTGCCGCTATCGTGACGGCCCCTGCTGTCCTTATTCAGACGGCGCGTCGGCGTCCGGGTCGCTGGTTGTTTCCCGTGCCAGCAAGGCCGCCGCGCTGACCCCGACATCCTTTATCGTCCGCTCGGCGCTGCCCAGTTGCGGAACAACCTGTCCATCGATGGTAACGGTCAGGGCTGCAGGGCGTCCGGTCAGAATCTGCGGGTCGTCGGCATCGGTCGGGACCGTGAAGGTTTCGCCCGCCTCCATTTCGTCCTCGAACAGACGCTCGCCCTCCGCGTCGTAGATTTTCATCCAGACCGGTTCGGTCGCAGTCAGCACAACCGTGCCCTGACTCGACGGGCCGGGATTGCCATCCGTGACAGTCTGGCCACTGGCCGCCGGCAGCGTGTTTTCGGCCGGTGCCGTGGTGTCGCTTTCCGCAACCTGTTCCAGATCGCCGGGATTGAGAATCAAGGTGCGCCAGACGAGATAGCCGATCAGCACCAGCGCGCCTATGCCCGCGGCTGTCCATGCCAGATAACGGGGCGGAATGCTCGACGGGTTGGCCGGCGCATATCCGCTCACTTCCGGCTGATAGGCACCATGACCTTGTTCATCCATTTCCGCGCGCAACTGGCTGCCGATGGTCGCATCCACCAGACCGACTGTCCGGGCGTAGGATTTTGCGAAACCGATTGCATAGGTGCGTCCGGGCAGTGCCTCGAAGTCACCGCTTTCTATCGATTCAAGATGACGTAGCGGAATGCGGGTTTTCTTGGCGATATCGTCCAGCGAAAGATTCTTCTGTTCCCGCGCGCGGCGTAACAATTCGCCAGTGCTGTGCAAGTGCAGCTCGGCATTTTCTTCGTCATTGGTTTCTTCGGCCACTAAAAACTCCTTTGGCCGGATCAATTTGCGACCCTTTTCGCATATCCCGGATATGCGGAGAAAAAAGCCAGTTTGGGCGGCAAAAGTCAATGACTATCATGTGTTAGTCGCTGGATTTTACCTTTTATATTATCTGCAAGGCAAGTCGCCGATGGGTCCCCGGAAATACCGTCAGTCCAGATCGACGTTGTGCTGGTTCGCCCATTGCTCAAGACGCAGTCGCGGCTCGGCTGGCGCTTCCCGCAAAATTGCTTCCATCTCCGATCCGGCCTGACCGAGATCGAGCGAACGGACCATAGCCTTGATCGGACCCACCGACGCGGGCGTGATCGACAGGTTGCGGATGCCCAGGCCCATGAGCGCCAGGGCATCGAGCGGGCGGCCACCCATTTCTCCGCATATCGCGAGCGGGATATCATGGCGCGCAGCATTGTCCGAGACACGGCGCAGGAACCGGAGAATGGCCGGGCTCATCCAGTCGAACCGTTCGGCCAGCTTGGGATTGCTGCGGTCTGCGGCAAACAGAAACTGAGTCAGATCATTGGTGCCGATTGACAGAAAATCGAGCCGATCCGCCATCAAATCTATGCATTCGGCCAGCGCGGGAACTTCAAGCATCGCGCCATAACGGATCTGCGTCGGCAAGCGCTTTTTCTGGCTTTGCAAATAGCTCCGCTGGTTTTCGAATACCGCGCGGGCCTCGTCAAATTCCCATGGCTCTGCAATCATCGGGAACATGACGTTCAGTTTCCGTCCCGCAGCCGCCTCGATCAGGGCGCGCGCCTGAACCTTCATCAGCGCGTCCCGTTCAAGACCGATACGAATGGCCCGCCAGCCCATTGCCGGATTGTCTTCCTTGATCTCGCTGGCCTTGAAATAGGGCAGGGGCTTGTCACCACCGATATCGACGGTGCGGAATATGACCGGCTTGTCACCGGCGGCATCCAGCACATCGCGGTAAAAGCGGGTCTGCCCAGCGCGGCCGGGCATGGTTGCCGCGACCAGAAACTGGAATTCGGTCCGGAACAGACCGATGCCGTCGGCTCCGGTCAGATTGAGCAAGGCCAGGTCGTCCCGCAGGCCGGCGTTGATATTGAGTGTGATCCGGACGCCGTCCCTGGTCACCGCTTCCTTGTCGCGGAGTTCGGAATAGGCGGCGCGTTTCTTCTGGCTCAGTTCCAGTTGCGCTTCAAACGCCTCCTCCATCGAGGGGCTGGGCCGGACGAACACGGTCTTCTCATCGACATTGAGCAGCAGCGGGTCATCTTCCCGGACGACCTGCCGGATATTCTTGACCTGGCCGAGGATCGGAATGCCCATCGCGCGGGCGATGATCGTGACATGCGCGGTCAGCGAACCTTCCTCAAGAATAACGCCCTTCAGCTTGCGCCGGTCATATTCGAGCAATTCCGCCGGCCCGAGGTTGCGGGCGATCAATATCGTATCCTGCCGCAAGCCCATTTTGGCGGCGGTCCCCAATTGTCCCGAAACCGTGCGTAACAGACGGTTGGCGAGATCTTCGAGATCATGCATGCGCTCGGCCAGCAACGGATCGTCGATCTGCCGCATCCGCATGCGCGTATGCTGCTGCACACGTTCAATCGCTGCTTCGGCGGTCAGGCCGCTGTCGATCGCTTCGTTGATGCGCCGGCTCCAGCCCTCGTCATAGGCGAACATCTTGTAGGTCTCGAGCACCTCTTCATGTTCGCCACCCACGCCGAATTCGGCCTGGCTGGTCATCTGGTCGATCTGGTCGCGCATCTTGTCGAAGGCGGAATAGACACGGTGCCGCTCCGCCTCGATATCTTCCGCCACCGTATGTTCGATCTTGACCCGGGGCTGATGGAATACCGCATGGCCACGGGCTTTGCCCTTGACCAGTTGCAAACCGCTCAGGCGATTGGCGCCGACATCGAGCGTGACCGTTTCGTCCGCGAAATTGTCATCGACCAGTTCGGCGCTAATGATCAGTTCGGACAGGACCATTGCTGCCGTCTGAAAGGCTTCGATCTCGACTTCGGAATAGCGGCGGGGTTCGACATGCTGGGCGCACAGCACACCAATAGATTGCTGGTTGCGGATAATCGGCACGCCGGCAAAGCTGTGGAATTTTTCTTCACCGGTTTCCGGCCGGTACTGGAAGTCGGGATGGCTCGCCGCCTCGTCGAGATTGAGCGTTTCGACATTCTTGGCGATATAGCCGGTCAGGCCTTCGCCCATCGCGAGTTTCGTGACATGAACGGCTTCCGCGTTCAGCCCGCGGGTTGCGTAAAGCTCCAGCAGGCCGTCGCGGCGCAAATAGATTGAACAGACCTCGCTGCTCACCGCCTCGGCTATAGTCTCGACAACCTGGTTGAGCTTCGCTTGCGCATTGCCGCGCGACGCCATGATCGACCGGAGGCCGGTCAGGATATTGCGTGCGGTCTTGGTACTGGAGGGATCGGTTGCGGGCATGATCTTCGCCTAGCAGAAACACCGGATGAGTGCGATGCAGAAAACAGCTCTTCGGCCGGGGCAGAAGATATTTTTCCGGACTGCCCGGATCACCGTCGCCCGATCTTGGCTAGTCCAGCAGTTCCTCTTTCAGTCGGAGCTTTTCTTTTTTCAGATTATGGATTCGAATCGTGTCCGGAAGCGGGCGGGTTTCTTCTTCGTTTATCTTGCGTTCCAGCGCTTCATGTTTTTCGCGCAATGCCGACATGTGATCCTGAATCATTAAAGTCTCCTCAAAAATATTGTTTTTTGAAAATGAAAGAGGGTGAAAGCTTCCTTTCCTTCTGTGCGGGCCGAATTGGCCCCGCCTCCTGCTTCATGGTTTAAATGTCTTGGTTTCGACCTGAACCATGAATAGGGTGAAGATTGCAAAATTGTGGAATGGGCGCAAGGGGGAGATTGATCCGGAATGGGGATGAGCGATGAAGAGTTGCAAATGCGGCTCGAAATGCTGAAAATCGAGCATCGCGATCTCGATGAGGCGATCGCCGCACTGGTGGCGACAGGCAATCCGGATCAATTGCGGACCGCGCGACTCAAGAAAAGAAAATTGCAGTTGCGCGACCGGATAATCGTGATCGAAAACCAGCTGATCCCGGATATTATCGCATGAGGCGGCGGTCGCCTGCGGACCTGCTGGCCGTTAACCAAAACCATCCACCAGTTAACCTTGGAGCTTCCCGCGTATCAGTTTGAAACAGACGGCCTGCGGGGCTTCCTGAGCTTTAAAATTAGCTGTTAACCGGCTGCGAAAAGTTGCTACGGAGCATGTATGCCAGATCGAGAATCCCTTTTGACACCGCGATTGATCGATGCACTATATACCGAAGCAATGGTGCTGGCTGACGAATCACGCTCCTATTTTGAATCCGGGCGTTTTCAGGAAGAGTCCGATCCGGACGACCTTCTGGACGTGTCCTTTTCCTGCGAATCGCTCAAAGTCACGACAAGGCTGATGCATTGCATTGCCTGGCTTTTGAACCAGAAGGCCCTGCAAAGCGGCGAATTGTCGGAAGGCGAAGCATGGAATCGGGATCGTTCCCTTGGCGAGGCTCCCTTTACCGACAAGGCGCTGGTAAACCGCTTCCCGGTAGAAGCGCGCCAGATCATCTTGGCCAGCGAGGAGCTGTTCCAGCGCCTGCAGCGCCTCTCGGCCCGTATGGGCGACGATAGCGAAGCCGAGTCAGCGGTCCAGGATATGTTCCGCCGAATCCAGAGCAGCTTCTAATCCGGCGCGGTCGGTTCAGGCCGCTGCGCCTTCCCGCTCCTTCAATGTCGGATAGTCGGTATATCCTTCGGGGCCCTGAGTGTACCAGGTCGGGGTGAAGTCGATCGGATTGAGCTGCGCGCCGGTCCTGAACCGCTCGGGCAGATCGGGATTGGTCATGAAGGTCCGGCCAAAGCTGATCGCATCGGCCTTGTTTTCGGCCAGCGCCTCGGTTGCATTGGCATAAAAATAGTCGCTGTTGAGGACCAGGGGACCCTTGAATACCGGGCGGATGTCGGGGCTGACCGGTGGCACGTCGGTGTTACCATAGGTGCCATGGGCAGGCGGCTCGCGCAGCTCGAGAAAGGCGATGCCGATCTGGTCGAGCAATCTGGCCGCAGCGGTAAAGGTTTCTACTGGTGTCGCGTCATCGGCGCCCTGTGAATCGCCATTGGGCGACAGGCGCACGGCAACCCGGTCGCTGCCCCAGACGTCGACCAGCCGCTGCGTCACTTCGCCGAGCAGGCGGATGCGATTCTCGATCGGCCCGCCATATTCGTCGGTGCGCAAATTGGTGCCGGAGCGGATGAACTGGTCGATCAGATAGCCGTTCGCGGCATGCAATTGCACGCCGTCAAATCCGGCCTTCTTGGCATTTTCGGCTGCGTTCTGATAATCGTCGATCAGGCCCGGAATTTCAGAGACTTCCAGCGGACGGGCTTCTTCATAATCCCGTTTGCCCTGGTAGGTGCGGACCTTGCCCGGGGCGGTCGTGGCGGACGCCGATACCGGCTTCTCGCCATCCAGGAAATCGGGATGGACAATGCGGCCCATGTGCCACAATTGGCAGATGATCTTGCCGCCGGCCTGGTGGACGCGCTCGACAACCGGCTTCCACGCTTCGGTCTGCGCGTCGTTCCAGATTCCCGGTGCGAAAGGCGTGCCAAGACCCTGCTGGCTGATTCCGGTGGCCTCGGAAATGATCACGCCTGCGCCGGCGCGCTGACTATAATATTCGCCCATGATTGGCGTGGGGACATAATCCATGGTGGCGCGGCAACGGGTCAGGGGGGCCATGAACATCCGGTTTGCAGCTTCGATGGCGCCAACGGTGATGGGGTCGAATAAGGTGGTCAAGATGGAATTCCCTGAAAGAAGAGGCATGAATTGTTAATCAGACAGTTAAGAGGCCACGCCGGCAAATGCAATGGTTTGAAACCAAGCAATTTCTGTCTATGTTGATAGGGTTGATTTCAAAGGAACCTCCATGGCTGCATCACTTCCCGACGATCCTACCCTGGACGAGGTCCGTGCCTTTCTCGCGCCGTCGCTGGCCGCGCAGGCGGCGTTCGACGGCTGGAACGAGAAGGCTGTGCTGGCGGCTGCGGACCTGGCTGGCGTGGACAGCGATCTTGCGAGACTCGCATTTAACGACGGGCCCGTCGACATGATCGATGCCTGGTTTCAGGCCGTGGACGCACAAATGGCGATGAAATATAGCGCCGATGAACTGGCCGGAATGAAAATCCGGGAGCGGATCAAGGCACTGGTCGAGGCCCGGCTGGAAGCGCTCGCGGCGGATCGCGAAGGGCTGCGGCGCGCGCTGGCAATATTGGCGGCACCGCCGCATTTGCGCAGGGCCGCTAAAATGGGCTGGCGCGCTGCCGACAAGATGTGGCGGCTGGCAGGCGATACCGCGACCGACTATAATCACTATACCAAGCGGACCCTTTTGTCGGGCGTATATGGCAGCACGCTCAGCGTCTTTCTCGATGATGAAAGCGACGGCTATGCAGAGACCAAGGCGTTTCTCGACCGGCGGATCGAAAATGTCATGCAGTTTGAGAAGATGAAGGCCAAGGTCACCGGTCGCGGCGGGGACCGGTTCAGCATGGCGCGCTTTATCGGGCGGTTGCGCTATCGGGGAGCCTGACTGACAGAATCTGCCTGGTGGCGGGTACCGGTCATCTGGCACTGCAGTCGGGTATAAAATCGCAGAAAAAGACTCGCCAACACCAATCTATATTGATAATCAATCGCAATTAGAAAGGCCTTGTTGCGTTATATGCAGACTCCCACAACCCTCGACCAGCTGTCGCTCCGGCAGAATGCTGAAATCCTTGCCATTGACTGGGAAGCCATTTCCGAAGCCGAAGGCCGCCGTTTGCGCGCGCTCGGAATAGACGAGGGAGTTTCGGTCGAGAAGCTGCACAAGGGCATGTTTGGCATGAGCGATCCGATCGCCCTGAAAGTGGGCCGCATGATGATTGCCATCCGCAGATCTCATGCAAAGGCCATATCGGTCCAGCCGGTCGCGGTAACGATAGCCGCCTGATCGATGACCGAAGCTGCTCCCCTCATTGTCCTCGCGGGCAACCCCAATTCGGGTAAAAGTGCCTTGTTTAACGCGCTGACCGGCGCCCGGCAGAAAATTGCCAATTATCCCGGTGTAACGGTGGAACGGAAATCGGGTCACTTCGCTTTTGCCGACGGTCGTCCGGGCGAACTGGTCGATCTGCCCGGCAGTTACAGCCTTGACCCGACCAGTCCGGATGAAGAGGTAACGCGCGGCGTCATCATGGGCTTGCAAAAGGGCGAACGCCGGCCCGACATGATCGTGCTGGTACTCGATGCTGCCAATCTCGACAATCATCTGCGTTTCGCGCTGGAAGTGATCGCGCTCGGTCATCCGGTCGTGGTGGCGCTCAACATGATGGATCTCGCGGAGCGGGACGGGCTGACGCTCGACCCGGCAAAGCTCGAGAAGGCCCTGGGGGTCCCCGTGGTGCCGACCGTTGCCGTGCGTCGGCGCGGACTGGATGACCTGTCGGCGGCCGTGGACAGGCGTCTCAAACTCAAGCAGGACGACGTCAAACCGGTTGTCGCGCAGGAACGCGATCATGGTTTGCGGCAACAGGCCAAGCAAATAGCAAACCAGGCGATTATTTCGGAAACCGCTGGCCGTCGCTGGTCCGAGCGGGCGGACCGGCTGTTCCTCCATCCCTTCGCGGGCCCGCTGATTCTGCTCTCGGTGCTTTTCGTCATGTTCCAGGCGGTCTTCGCCTGGTCCGAAGCGCCGATTGGCTGGATCGAAAGTGCCAGCGAATGGGTCGCTGCCGCGGTCGAATCAAACCTGCCAGCGGGCTTTCTGCGCGATTTTATCACCGAAGGCGCCATCGCCGGCGTCGGGTCGGTGGTCGTGTTCCTCCCGCAGATTTTGATCCTGTTCCTGTTCATCCTGCTGCTCGAAGCCAGCGGCTACATGACCCGCGCTGCCTTCATCATGGACCGCATGATGGCCAGCGTCGGCCTGTCTGGCCGCAGCTTCATTCCGCTGCTGTCCTCGTTCGCCTGCGCCATTCCCGGCATCATGGCGACGCGCAGTATCTCCGATCCCGGAGACCGGCTGACCACGATATTGGTGGCCCCACTGATGACCTGTTCGGCGCGGCTTCCGGTCTATGCAATCATCATCGGCGCATTCATTCCGCCGACCAGTGTGGGCCCCGGTATCGGCCTGCAGGGGCTGGTGTTGTTCGGCCTCTATGTCTTCGGCATTGTCGGCGCGATGATCGTGGCTCTGGTTCTGCGGTCGACCGTCACCAAGGGGCCGAACAGCGGCTTCCTGATGGAAATGCCGAAATATCAGCTGCCGAACATGCGCGATATATTGATCGGCCTGTGGCAGCGTGCCTGGATATTCCTGCGCCGTGCCGGCACGATCATTTTCGCCGCGACCGTTATATTGTGGCTGCTGCTGACTTTCCCGAAGGTCCCCGAAGACAGTGGGATGAGCCAGGTCGACTATAGCGCGGCGGGCCGGATCACCAATGTCATTGCCCCGATTGTCAAGCCGATCGGTTTTGACCGGGATATCGCGCTCGCCCTGATCCCGGCAATGGCGGCGCGCGAAGTGGCTGTCGCGGCGCTGGCGACGACCTATGCGATCGACGCGCCAGATGAAGAGGCGGAAGCCAAATCGCTGACCGAGCGCCTGCAAAGCCGCTGGTCATTGCCGACCGCTTTGGCCTTTCTCGCCTGGTTTGTCTTTGCGCCGCAATGCATCTCGACCATTGCCGTGACCCGCCGGGAGACCAATGGCTGGAAATGGCCGACATTCATGCTCGTCTATCTTTTTGCGCTCGCTTATGTCGCGGCCGGTATTACATATTGGAGTGCTGTCGCGCTCGGTCTATAGAGTCTCCCAAGAATCGTTAATCACGTTATTTTTTTGGGGAATTTGAAATGGCCGGCGGCATCAACAAAGTCATCATCGTAGGCAATCTGGGCAAGGATCCGGAAGTGCGTACCTTCGCCAACGGCGGTAAAGTCTGCAATTTCAGCGTCGCCACCTCGGAAAGCTGGAAAGACAAGCAGACCGGCGAGCGCAAGGAAAAGACCGAGTGGCACAATATCTCGATCTATAACGAAGGTCTGGCCGGGGTCGCCGAACGCTATCTGCGCAAGGGCAGCAAGGTCTATCTTGAAGGCAAGCTGCAGACCCGCAAATGGCAGGACCAGTCCGGCAATGACCGCTATTCGACCGATGTCGTGCTGCAGGGCTTTGACGCAAAAATGGAAATGCTCGACAGCCGCCAGGGCGGCGGTGGCCAGGGTGGCGGCTCGAATGACGGCTGGGGCGGCGGCGCGCCTTCCGGCGGCGGTTCGGGCGGCGGCTGGGGCCAGACCGGCGGCGGTTCAGGCGGCGGCCAAGGCGGCGGCGCCTTTGACAGCGATCTGGACGACGACGTTCCGTTCTAGAACGCGTACATCGATCTGATCAATGAAGCCGGCGACGTCCCGAATGCGGATGAAGCCGGCTTCTTGCTGTCCGGTCACCCATGCGTTGCGCAATCAGTCCTGGTTTTCGACCTTAGTGTTCATTCGCTGCAATCCGGTCGAGCCTGTCGATGGCGTGCTTGAAAAAGCCGAGACCAGTTGCATCGCCCAAGCCGATGTCACGTTGCCGGTAGAGCTGTAAAGCAGATGCCTCGCGGCGGATGCCGGGAATATCGGTCATGGCCTGCCGGGCGTCCGGCGCAGGCGAAACGCTAACTGCCTTGTGCGCTGACCACGGTTCCGGAACAGGCTGGTGATGATGGGCCCTGCACGCTAGGTTCTCACGATGACGGCAATCTATGACAGGATCGGCATCGGCTATGCGCGCCAACGCAGACCGGACTCCCGGATTGCCCGGACGATCCACGACGCGCTGGGGGACGCCAGACATGTGCTGAATGTCGGCGCCGGAACCGGGTCTTACGAACCCGGCGATCGCACCGTTACCGCGCTGGAGCCATCGGCCGAGATGATCGGCCAGAGACCGCCAGAAGCCGCTCAGGCCTGTCAGGGGACAGCCGAAGCGATGCCGTTCGCAGATGACCGGTTCGACGCCGCAATGGCGATACTGACCGTGCACCACTGGGCGGACCTAGAGGCCGGACTTCGCGAAATGCGCCGGGTCGCGATGGGGCCGCTGGTGATCCTGTCCTTTGATCCGCAATCCCTCTATTTCTGGCTGGCCGATTATATCCCTGACATAATCGCGCTCGACCAGCCGGTCATGCCGAAAATCGAGACTTTTGAAGCGATATTGGGGCCGTGTGAAGTCAAGGCTGTTCCGGTGCCACATGATTGCACAGACGGTTTCCTTGGCGCTTACTGGCAACGTCCACACGCCTATCTCGACCCGCAGGTGCGTGCCTCAATCTCCACCTTTGCAAAGCTCGATACTATCGCCGACGCTCTGGCGAAACTGGAACAGGATATTGGTTCGGGTGACTGGCAAGCGCGCCATGGCCATTTGATGGAGCTGGAAAATCTCGACGTTGGCTATCGCCTGGTGGTCGCTCAGCCAATCTCGAAGAATGAATAGACTGGACCATCTGCGGTTTGCTCGCCGGTGCCGGCCGCCACGACATTGTTGAGCCAGAGATACTGTTCCGCGCCGGTTTCGAACGTGGCGGTTACCGCCAGCGAATAGTCTTCCGGCTCCAGCAGGGCCCCCTTTGCCATCCGCGCCATGGTTTCCGGCGTGGCCAGAAACCGGCCCTGATAGTTGAGATAGATCATCGCGCCATCGTCGGTCTCGAGTGGCAGGCGCACGTCGATTTCCATCACGCCGTCGGGTCGGTTTATCACCCAGTCGGCGCCCGGGAGGACGGTGCCGGTCAGGCGCTCGCCGGAGAAACTGCCACCGGTCACGGGTGCGATCCGGCGCAATCCCGCCGGCGTCTGTCCAATCACCATCATGCCGGAAAAATCGACCGACAGGGTCATGTTCATGAGATGGCGGTGCTTGAGCTCGGTCATGAAAAATTCTCCGCTTCTGTTCAGGACGGATAGTGTCGATTGCTACAGCTTATGGCCGGTCCGATCGCGCTTGGTATCGAGATAAAATGCATTGTGCGGATTGGCGGCGATCTTGACCGGCAGGCGTTCTTCGACCGTCACGCCACATGCTTCCAGGCCTTCCACTTTCTCCGGATTATTGGTCAGCAATTTCACCTCGGGAATGTTGAGCAATTCCAGCATCCGCGCCGCGATCGAAAAATCCCGCGCGTCAATGGCAAAGCCCAGCCGCTGGTTGGCATCGACCGTGTCAAAACCCTGATCCTGCAAAGCATAGGCCCGCAGCTTGTTGATCAGCCCGATCCCGCGGCCTTCCTGTCTCAGGTACAGCAGCACACCCCAGTTGGCTTCGGTCATCTGGCCGAGCGCCGCGTGGAGTTGCGGCCCGCAGTCACATTTCAGGCTGCCAAGCACATCGCCGGTCAGGCATTCGCTGTGCAGGCGGACAACCGGCGTGCTGCTGTCGCGCTTGCCGATGACCAGCGCGACATGGTCGGTGGCATCGGCATCGCTTCGGAACCCGTAGATATGCGCGTCCGCATTGGCCGCGACCGGGAGCCGGGCATGGGCGCTGATGATCAGCGCGGAAGCATCGGCATAAGCTGTCGCATCCTCCGCTTCGGCTATATCCTCGGCCCCGTCGACAATCACGAAGGCCGGAAGCAGACCACCCTGGCGGGCCAGTTCCATTGCGGCGGTGGCCGCCGCCGGATTGGTCAGAGGCTCGCTGCGGAACGGACCCTTCATCGGATATTGCATGTCGAGCACGGGGTCGACGATGGCGATAATTTCCGCGGCCGTTACCGGTGCGGGCAGGCTGATCTGGATCGGCAGGTTCGGGTCGGCCGCGGCAAACTGGTTGAGCAGCTTGAGCGTCGCTGCCCGGCTGGCCGAGATGATCAGGGATATGGTTCCGGACGAAGGCAGGGCCTCATCCAGATCAGCGGTTTCGACCGGCAGCAGGTTCAGCCGCCCGCCGTCCGCTTCCATCCCGACCGGCCAGCCCCGGCGCAATGCGTCAACCGCGCGCGCCGCCCGGCGTGCTGCTGCCTTCCGGGCCTCGTCGAGAGGCACAGCGTTCAAAATTCGAATTCCGTGATCAGCGGCGCGTGATCGGATGGTTTGCCCCAGCTGCGCGCATCTTCGAGAACGATGTGGCTCTTCGCCTTGTCTCCCAGTTCCGGGCTGACCCAGACATGGTCGAGCCGGCGGCCCTTGTCGGAGGCCCGCCAGTCCTTGGCGCGATAGCTCCACCAGGTAAAGAGACGCTCGGGATGGGGGATCAGCTTGCGACCGATATCGACCCAGCCATGGGCATCGCGCATGGCATAGAGATGGTCGATCTCGATCTGGGTGTGGCTGACGACCTTGAGCAGGGCCTTGTGGCTCCAGACGTCCGACTCGAGCGGCGCGACATTGAAGTCGCCCAGCAGAATTGTCGGTTCCTTGAGATTGGCC
The DNA here is from genome assembly GCF_002218195.1 of Sphingorhabdus sp. SMR4y. Classification (GTDB taxonomy): domain Bacteria; phylum Pseudomonadota; class Alphaproteobacteria; order Sphingomonadales; family Sphingomonadaceae; genus Parasphingorhabdus. Next base: position 3,405,846 of record NZ_CP022336.1, read on the forward strand.
GACCAGTCTGTCATCCGGCCGAAGAAATCCAGCTTCTGCCCGAATTTCGGATTGAGCTCCCGATCGGGTATCTCTCCGCCGGCGGGAATATAGACATTTTCGATGCGCACACCGTTTTGCAGGACCGCACCGACGTGGCGCGCCTCGCCATTATTCTGCCAGTCGAACCGTTCGTCCTTGTGCAGCGGTACGCGGCTGATGATCGCGACGCCATGGTGCATCGGCTGGCCGTGCAATATCATGTGATTATAGCCCAGCCGCCGGAACATGCCTTCGGGGAACTGGTCATTGCGAACCTTGGTTTCCTGCAGGCACAATATGTCAGGCGCTTCTTCGGTCAGAAAACGTTCGACGATGTCGAGACGGGCACGGATGCTGTTAATATTCCAGCTGACGACTTTAAGGGTATCACTCATGCCGAGTCTGATAGCCACGGTCGCGGAGAAACCCAAGCCCAAAGGCAACAGAGATTTGCGCTATTTGACCGGCCGGGAAAAGGAAAACCCCCACCTCCGGGGGCATTAAGGAGGTGGGGGCAAACTCGCGTTCGTCACGCATGAATGAGGCGAGACTTGATTGGTCAGGTAACAGGGGGAAAACCTGACTGTCTTTCCTCATCCTGTATTTGGTTATAGTCCTGTATTTCTGTCGGCAGCATGAACAAAAGATCGATCATTTTCTGCTGATCGGCAGCCCGTCTCGGCTCATCGCTTGCCGCGACTTTTTTTCCGCGGATCGGTCCAGTTGAAGCTGCTGTTGGAGACGGGAACACCGAATTTCTGGTTGGACAGGCGGATCGATGTGCGGTTGTTTTTCGAATCGAGCGAGACCCAGCCATCCAGGCTCAATCCGCCGGGCGCGCCCGGCTTTTTCGTGAAAACCATCGTGATCACGCCATATTCGGGACGTTTCGGATCACGAATTTCGACGCTGAGCACCGCGGGATTGCGGGTCGGGATGATCTTGCCATATTTTGACAGATCGCGTTCCGGATTGAGCAGCGCCGCGAGCGGGCTGTTGCCGATTGGCCAGCGCTGCACCTGATTCACATCATAGTCGATCAGGGTCAGCGCCTTGCCGTCCCCGACGATCAGCAAATTGGCGTCATCCTGATACTGAAAGCGGATCTTGCCCGGCTGTTTCAAGATCAGTTTCCCGGTGAGCATTTGTCCACTCCGGTCGCTCTGGCTGAAATTGGCCGTCATCGTGGTCATGGCGCGCAAATGCGTCTGGACCTTTGAAAGACTGTCGGCGGGGCTTTGCTGTGCGGTGGCGGGCAGGCTTGCTGTCAGAGCCAGCGGCGCAGCGATCAAGGCGAAACCATATTTCAACATTACGAAAACTCCAGATTATCAAGATATCCCACTAGCCCAAGGCGATTGAACCACGGCTTAATCAGTCTGTCAGCATGTAGGCCGGGCGCAGCGGCTAAAGCGGCTCGCCATTCTGATCACGCAGCACTTCGCGGCGACCGATATGGTTGGGCGGGCTGATAAATTCATCTTCTTCCATTCGGTCGATGATGCGGGCGGCCGTATTATAGCCGATCCGCAATTGCCGCTGCAGCCAGCTGGTCGACACTTTCTGGCTTTCGAAGACAATCTGGCAGGCCTGCGCATATTGCCGGTCTTCCTTGCTGTCGCTCAGATCGGCGCCGTCGAGGGCAAAGCTGCCATCTTCCGGTTCTTCGGTGACTGCCTGGATATAATCCGGGGATCCCTGCGAACGCCAGTGGTCGGCAACCCGCCGCACTTCGTCATCGGAAACGAAGGGACCATGGACACGGGTCAGCTGTTTGCCGCCGGGCATGTAGAGCATGTCGCCCTTGCCGAGCAGCTGCTCCGCGCCCTGTTCGCCCAAAATGGTACGGGAATCGATTTTCGAGGTGACGTGGAAGCTGATCCGGGTTGGCAGGTTGGCCTTGATCACGCCGGTGATGACGTCGACCGAGGGCCGCTGCGTTGCCATGATCAGGTGGATGCCGGCCGCCCGCGCCTTTTGCGCCAGACGCTGGATCAGGAATTCGACTTCCTTGCCGGCCGTCATCATCAGGTCGGCGAGCTCGTCGACGATGATCACGATCTGCGGTAGCACTTCGTAGTCGAGCTGCTCTTCCTCGTAGATCGGCCGCGATGTTTCGGGGTCATAGCCGGTCTGGACACGGCGACCGAGCGGCTGGCCCTTGGCCTTGGCCGCCTTCACCTTCTCGTTATAATTGGCCAGATTACGAACCGAGATCGATGACATCATCCGGTAGCGTTCTTCCATCTGCTCGACCGCCCATTTGAGCGCCCGGATGGCCTTGGCGGGCTCCGTCACGACCGGCGAGAGAAGATGCGGAATATCATCATAGGTGCTGAGTTCCAGCATCTTCGGATCAATCATGATCATTTTGCAGTCTTCAGGCGTCAGCCGGTAGAGAAGCGACAATATCATGCAGTTCAGGCCGACCGATTTACCCGAGCCGGTGGTGCCGGCGACGAGCAGATGCGGCATGGGTGCGAGATCGGCGATGACCGGATCGCCGGAAATGTTCTTGCCCAGGATGATCGGAAGCTTGCCACCCTGTTCGGCGAAACTGTCGCTGCCGATCATTTCGTGAAGGACCACCATTTCGCGGTTGGTGTTGGGCAATTCGATGCCCATGACCGTGCGCCCGGGAATGGCGGCCACACGCGCCGAGAGCGCCGACATGTTGCGGGCGATATCTTCGGCGAGCTGGATCACGCGGCTCGCCTTGATGCCCGGCGCCGGTTCCAGTTCGTACATGGTGACAACCGGCCCCGGTCGTACCGCATTGATCGTGCCCTTGACGTGAAAGTCGTCGAGCACCGATTCCAGCAGGCGCGCGTTACGCTCCAGACCGGCCTTGTCGATCACATTATTGTCCTGCTCGGGAGCGGGGGTCAGCAGATCGAGCGACGGCAGCACATAGGGGCCGAAAAAGTCCCCCTGCTTGCCCTGGCTGACGCCAGCTTTCTTTGGCGGCAATGCGCGTTCGCTGATTTCTGGCGGCGGCCGGTTGTCCGGCTTGACCTCCTTGCGCGGCGCGGGCTCCTTCTTTGCTTTCGGTTTGGCGGTGCCCGAACGATCCGGTTCGACGATCAGGCCGTCTTCTTTCTCCGCGAACGGACTTTTTATCGCTGGAATCTTGAAAGAAGTTCCGGAAAACAGCGGTTTGTCCAGTCGCAGGCTGAAATAGCCGAGGACAAGGCCACCGGTCAGGGTCAAAGCTATGATGATGCCGGAAATCAATCCGCTCCAGCTGGCGGAAATCGCGTTGAGGCCAGCGCTGATCGCGTTGCCGGTCAGCATGCCGGCGAGGCCGCCAAGGCCGGACGGCAATTCCATTTCCGGTTCCGGGAACCACAAGGCCAGGGCGGTGCCGACGAGCAAAATGGCCAGCAGGCACCAGAGCAGTTGCTGCTTCCAGCCGGGCTGCGGAATATCCCGCCACAGGCGGTTGGCCAGCACCAGCAGCAAGGGGAGAATGAGCAGGGCGGGCAGGCCGACCAGCAACAGCAAAAGATCTGAGAGATAGGAACCGAAAATTCCCATCCAGTTATGCTCGACGCTGCCCGCCGACGTGTTGAAGGCCGGGTCGCTGGGCGAATAGCTGACCAGCGCCAGAAACAGGAATATCGTCGCCAGAAAGATCGTAATGGCTCCGATCAGGGCACCACTGCGCAACAGGCTGAGGCGCATTATTTCGCGCCAGTTCGCTTCTTTGGCTTTTTCCGCCATCATATACTCCCGTGCGTCACCCCAGCCGAAGGCGCGCATTACCTGTCTGCTCCTTTGCGCGAATCGGGGACTCTCCGTCAAGTTTCTTGGCATCAATTTACCGGATTTGCCTTTCATTACAGGCTACCGATGCCTACCTAGTTGATTATATTGTGGCTCGGAAAGGCGATCTCCATGGGAAATGATTCTCGGAATAGCGATATCATCATCTTAGGCGCGGGCATGATCGGTCTGACCCAGGCGCTTACCCTGGCCGCCCATGGACTGCATGTGGCGATCATTGATCGCGCCAAGCCGGACGATCTGCTGAACCCGCAGAATGATGCGCGGGTTTCGGCGATCAACAGCGCCAGCTGGAACATGTTCGACGCCATCGGGTTGGCTGACAAGTTGCGGCCGCAAGGCTGCGATATCGAAAAAATACTGGTCAATGACGGACTCAAGCCGGGTACGCTGGATTTTGTCCCGGGCGAAGACGAAGGGCCGATGGGCATCATGGTCGAGAATGCCGTGCTGCGGCAACTGTTGTTCGAGGCGGTCCAGGCGCACGAGAACATCAGCCTGCATATGCCGACACAGATTGCCTCCTGCGATCGCGGCGAGCATCTCGTCGAAATCATTCTTGATAATGGTGAACAGCTGTCCGCACCGCTGCTGGTAGCCGCCGACGGGCGCGGCAGCCGGATGCGCGAGGAAGCCGGGATCATCATGGCGCACTGGCAATATGACCACAGCGCGATCGTCTGCAAGATTGCGCATGAAAAACCGCATGGCAACACGGCCTATGAGCTATTCTTCCCGTCTGGTCCGTTCGCCATCCTGCCGATGCTCGACGATGCGGATGGCAAGCATCGCTCGGCGGTGGTGTGGACGGTCTCGCGGAAAGACGGCCCGGCCTATGCCAAGATTAACGAGCGTGCCTTTATCGCTGAAATGATGAAGAAGACCGGCGGTTTTCTCGGCGAGATCGAGCTGCTGACCGATCGCCCGACTTATCCGCTGGGTTTTCATCACAGTTCCCATCTGACGGCCGACCGTCTGGTGCTGATCGGCGACGCGGGCCATGGCATCCATCCGATCGCCGGACAGGGACTCAATCTGGGTCTGCGCGATGTGGCGGCCCTGACCGAATGCCTGGTCGAGGGCGCGCGCACCGGTCTCGATCTGGGTGATGCCCAGATTCTCGCGCGCTATGACCGCTGGCGCAGTCTCGACAATATGATGGTCTCGGCGGCGACCGATCTGCTGACCCGGCTGTTCGGCCTGCCCGGGGAAACCTCTTCCCGGATCCGGCGGATGGGCATCGGACTGGTCCAGCGGATTCCGCCGCTCAAGGCACAGTTCATGGCCGAAGCCAAAGGCGAAACCGGTGATCTGCCCAAGCTGCTCAGGGGCGAACTGGTCTAGCTTCGACTTTTAGCGCCCGCCCTGGCCGTCATCGATCTTGATCACGGTTCCGGTCACCGCATCGGAAGAGGGCGACACCAGATAGAGCAGGGTGCTGTCCATCTGTTCCGGCTGCGCCACCCGCTTGCGGGGGAAATGGACCGAAAAGTCGCCAGCCCGCTCGATCATGCCATCGGCCATGTCGGTGGCGAACAGACCCGGCGCAATGCCGTTTACGTTGATATGAAATTTTGACCATTCGACCGCCAGGGTTTCGGTGATGCGGACGACCCCGGCCTTGGTCGTGGAATAGAGCGCGGCTCCGCCACCGCTGTAACTGGTCGCGGCAATGGACGCGATGTTGACGATCCGCCCCGGTGTCTTCTGGGCGATCAGCGGACGGGCAAATTCGTTCGACAGGATGAACACGCTGCGCAGATTCGTATCCAGAACATCATCGATCAGGTCGATTGACATGCGCGTGGCATGTTCGGCATCGACGATCCCGGCATTGTTGACCAATATATCAGGCTGACCCAGAACCTCCGTCACAGCGGGGACGATGGCCTGAAGCTGCGCCGCGTCGCGCACGTCCAGCGCGAAGGCTTTTGCCGCGCCGCCATCCGCGGTAATCTCTTTGACCAGATCGTCCAGCTTGTCCTTGCGCCGTGCGGTGCAGGCGACTTTCGCGCCACAGGCGGCGAGCACTTTGGCGAAGCGACGGCCCAGTCCGGCCGATGCGCCTGTGACGATCGCGGTTCGTCCGCTGAGGTCGATGGAAAAATTGGGCGTGGTCATGAACGGGCATCCTCTGCAAGTTTTTTACAAGGGATGCCCGTGATCATGGGATCAGCGCAAGCGCTAATTTAGTTGTCCAGATCATCCTGTTCGATCGGAACGATCTTGATTTCGACCCGGCGGTTGGCAGCGCGCCCTTCTTCGGTACTGTTGCTGGCCACCGGCTGGCTTTCGCCATAGCCGCGGGTCGCGAGACGGGCCCGCTGGACGCCGCTGTTGGCGAGGAAATTGGCAACCGCATCGGCGCGCCGTTCGGACAGGGCCTGATTATAGGCGTCGCTGCCGGTGCTGTCGGTATGGCCGAGCACATCGACATAGCTTTTCTCATATTGCGCCAGCGTATTCGCGACATTGCCCAGGGTTGTCTGGAATGCCGGGCTGATGGCGCTGCTGTCGACGGGGAAGGTGACGCTCGATGGCATGTTGAGGATCAGATTGTCGCCCTCGCGGGTGACATCAACACCAGTGCCTGCGGTTTGCTGGCGCAGCTTCTTTTCCTGCTCGTCCATATAATAACCGATGCCCGCACCGGCGAGGCCGCCAAGGCCGGCGCCGACGATCTTGGCGGTGCGGTCATTCCTGCCGCCGAGCACGTCGCCGAGCAGGTAACCGCCGACCACGCCGCCTATGCCGCCGATGGCCGCTTTTGAAATGGTCCGGTTGCCGGTCTCAGGATTGGTTACACAGCCGCTGGTCAGTGCCAGTGCGCCCAGTGAAACCGCTGAAATTATTGATTTGTTCATCCGCATGTTCTTTTCCCTTTTAGCTCCTCTTGTCTCCCCGGCATAACGCCCCGCCGATGAGAAGGTTCCGTCTAGCGCGCGATAAATGAACGGCGACTGACAGCAAACTTGAGATTGTGTAAAACTTGCTGCTAAAGGGCTTATGGCATTTCGCCCTTTCAATGGACATTATGACACCCTTTCCCTGGTTTGATGTAGCTATCATAATATTGCTGGTCCTGATCAATGGCATATTTGCCATGTCGGAACTGGCCATTGTATCCGCCCGCAAGGCGCAATTGCACAGCCTTGCCGATCAGGGCAGCAGAGGGGCCAAAGCCGCTCTGCGTCTTGCAGGTGACCCCGGAAAATTTCTGTCCACCGTGCAGATCGGTATCACGCTGATCGGCATCGTTGCCGGTGCCTTCTCCGGCGCCAGCCTGGGCGGTCCGGTTGCGGAGCGGCTGCAACTGCTGGGCATGGGCGAGGAATTGTCCGGGACCGTCGGTTTCGCGCTGGTCATCGGCCTGACGACTTATGCTTCGCTGGTGGTCGGCGAGCTGGTGCCGAAACAGATTGCATTGCGTTCCGCCGAACGGATCGCGCTGACCATGGCCCGGCCAATGGAATTGCTTGCCCGCATTTCCGCACCGCTGGTCTGGCTGCTCGACAACAGCAGCGCCCTGATCTTCCGGATGATGCGGATGAAGCGCGACGAGAAAAGCCATGTCACGGCGGAAGAGCTGCAGATGGTCTTCGCCGAAGCCACGCGGTCCGGGGTTATCGAGGAGCATGAACGCGCCGTGATTGCCGGAGTCGTGCGCATGGCCGACCGGCCGATTCGCGAGGTGATGACCCCGCGTACCGAAGTCGACTGGCTCGATATCGACGCCAAGCGCGAAGACATTCACAAATTGCTGATTGAATCCCAGCACAACCGTTTTCCGGTTGCCGAACATTCCGTCGATGAAATTCGCGGTGTGGTGCAGGCGCGCGATATCGTCGCGGCGCAATTGGGCGGCGAACCGCTGGATCTGCGCAAATTGATGCGTCCGCTGGAAAAAGTGCCGGATCAGCTCGACGCGCTCGATGCGCTGGAGATATTGCGCGAAGCCGAAGTGCCGATGGTGCTGGTGCACGACGAATATGGCCATTTTGAAGGTATAGTGACGCCCAATGACCTGCTCAGCTCGATAGCGGGTGAATTCGTCTCCGACCAGGACGAGAGGACCCAGAGGAGCCTTATCGAGCGCGCCGACGGCAGCTATCTTGTCTCCGGTGCGATGGCGATAGATGCGCTGGCCGAGCGGCTCGGGATCCGGCTGTCAGAAGACCGCGACTATGCGACGGTGGCCGGCCACGCGCTTGCCCAATTGCGCCATCTTCCCGAAGAGGGAGAAAGCTTTGAAGATCAGGACTGGGTCTTCGAGATTGTCGACATGGACGGCCGGAAAATAGACAAGCTGATCGTCCGTGCGAGCAATCCCGATATGGATTGACGCGAGCCTGCCGGCGCTCAGAGCTTCCCGTATTTCTTTTCGAACCCTGCAATATCGTCCTTGGCGAGAAATTTCGCCTGGTCGATCCATGCATCACGAGTGATCCGCCCGCTGAACGTTCCCAGATACTGATCGACCTCGTTGATTTCCGCCTCTTTCCAGGCGGCGATCTGGTCGAACCGGGTTACGCCAAGGCTGATCAGCAACGTGTTCAGCTTCGGACCCACGCCTTTGATCAGACGCAGATTGTCGGGTTCACCGGATGCTGGCGGAATATTGGGTGTGCCATCGGCTGCCGGTGCCGGTGCCGGTGCCGGTGCCGGTGTGGCCTTCGGTGCTGCGACCGGTGCTGGGGCAGGGGCAACGGGGGCCGCAACCGGCTTGGGTGCTGGCGGTGGTGGTGGTGCAACCGCTTCCGGAGCAGGTGCAGCGGCCGGAACCGGTTCGGGCTCTGCCGGACGCACCGGTTCGCCGGCTTTTTCCAGCAGTCCGTCATCAGCATTGAAACTGTCGAGGGCCGATGCCTCGCGACCGGTCGCAGCCCAGATGGAGAAAGCCGTGACGACACCGATAAGCAGTGCAATCAGATAGAGCAGCCAATTGGCGGTGATCAGCGTAATCATTGTCTCAAAACCCCGTTATGAATATTGTTCCTGGCCGGTTTCGGCTAATATTCCTCTGTGTTGCGGCCCCAGATAAACCAGCCGATTGCGAGGCCAATTGCAAAAGTGACCAGCAGGAGCAACAGATTTTCAAGTAAAAGTGGCATCGTTCAGCTCTCCTGTTGCGATTGGGCATCATCTTGCGCCGCGCCGATCCGGAACTCGATACGGCGATTCTGCGCGTCGGCGGCCGCACCCGAACCGGTCGCGCGCGGCCGACTGGAGCCATAGCCTTTGGCGCTGATCAGGCTTTCCTTCACGCCGCGCTCGATCAGCCCGGCCTTGATCCTGTCGGCCCGTTCCTGCGACATATCCCGGTTGACGGCGCGGTTGCCGTTGGTGTCGGTATGGCCTTCGACAACAACCGACAGCCCGTCACAGGATTGCAGGGATTCCGCGATCTGGTCGAGTATCTTGCGCGTATCCAGCGACAAATAGGCGCTGCCGGAGCGAAAGCTGATGCTGTTGGCTGCAATGATCGCGTCGACATCTTTCTGGCATTTGGCGATCTTGTCCTGGCTGGCAGCGGCCGGAACCGCATTGCCCGGGTCATCGCTGTCGGCTGCCGCGATCGCATGCTCGTCTTGCCAGCTGGCACTGGAAATTCCCGGGATCGTCATGACCATGGCCATGGCTTCCTGTTTTGCCTGCTCACCCACTTCGCCGTCCAGTACGGCAGCGCGGGACAGCGGATCGCGACCCAGGCTGACGCGTGCGCCATCCAGCCCGCGCGCGGCGATCTCTGTCTGTGCTTGCTGTTCCAGACTGTTGATGAATGTCTCACCCGTTATTGCGTGGCCGACCAGACCCAAAATCACGGTCGCCGCTGCACCGGTCAATAACTTGCCTCGGATTTCCATAGATAATCTCAGTCCCTCTTCCGCCCCACAGCCATTTTCTCGATATCATTGCACAAAATGGCGGATAATATGGCGTGAGTCCAGTTGGCATGCCCCGCAACCCGGAGGCCATTCCATGGAAACTGTGTCTATATGAGACAATCGGTTACCAAGTCCGGTTAATTTTCTTAAATATATACTGCCTGGTCCTGTCCTTCGCCTCGTCGTCAGTCGCGGTCATTGCTAAGCGCGAGATCATTGAGCTTGCGGAATTCCTGACGCCAATAATTCCCGCCCTGACCGCTGAGCCATCCGATATTCCGGAAACCATAGTCCCCGAGATATTTGTCTCCGCGCAGTTTCTGGCCAAAGGCGGCGACCGCGACCGCAAAGGCCATGTCCCCGCGGGGCTGGCGGGCTGCCCGCATATCCGTGGAGGCGATCGACCGCGTGATCAGTCGAGACCGGTCCTCATCGGGCAATTTGTAGCGCAGCCTGACCTGCGCCATTTCGCCGCTCAGATCCGCTTGCCTGTCAACCGCCCGGTTGGCGGGATAACGCCGTTCGGGTAGCCAGCCGGAAGCATCGGTCGGCATCACTTCGTAAAGCGCCGTGACCTGATGACCGGCGCCAATATCACCGGCATCAATCTTGTCATTGGCAAAATCCTCTTCGGCGAGCAGCCGGTTTTCATAGCCGATCAGGCGATATTCCTTCACATGCGCCGGATTGAACTCGATCTGGATTTTGACATCCTTGGCAATGGTGAACAGGGTCGAGCTGAGCTCGGAACCCAGCACCTTGCGGGCCTCCATAGCGCTGTCGATATAGGCATAATTGCCATTGCCGACATTGGCGATACCCTCCATCAGCTCATCGCGGATATTGCCGCTGCCATAGCCGAGCATGGTCAGCGTCACGCCGCTTTCGCGCTGTTTCGCGACATATTTTTTCAGCGCGTCCGTATCCGAAGTGCCGACGTTGAAATCGCCGTCGGTGGCCATGATGATCCGGTTGATGCCACCGTCGAGGAAATTGTCGCGCGCGGTCGAATAAGCCAGCTTGAGCGCATCGCCGCCTGCGGTCGATCCGCGGGCGAAAAGGCAGTCCACTGCTTCCTTGACATGATCCTTGTTCGATGTCGGTGCAAGCAGCAGTCCAACCGTGCCCGAATAGACAACGATCGATACCCGGTCATCGCTGCGCAATTCTCCGGCCAGCGCGGTCAGCGTCGATTTGACCAGCGGGAGCTTGTCACGACCGTTCATCGAACCGGACACGTCGACCAGAAAGACCAGATTGGCGCGCGGCCGTTCATTGCTGTCGACATCATAGCCGCGCAGGCCAATCCTCAGCAAGCGGCTGGCATCGTTCCACGGGGTCGTCGAGAGATCGGTCGACACGCTGAACGGAATGTCCCGGTTTTGCGGTCTGGGATAATCATAGCGGAAATAGTTGATCATCTCCTCGGTCCGCACCGCCGCTTCCGGCGGCATCTGCCCGTCATTGAGAAGTCGGCGGACATTGGAATAGCTGCCGGTATCGACGTCAACGGCAAAGGTCGACACCGGTTCATCGGCGACGCGCTTGATGCTGGCAACCGCCTTGCCGTCGTAACGCTCCCGATCCTGCGGTTGCGGATAGGGGCGCGGGAGCGGGTGGGGTGCGATGCTCCGTTCGGCCGCGGCCGTGTGGCTGGCCGAGGATTTGCTGGCCGTCACGACCACCTGCGACGGGGGAGGCGGCGGCGGAGGCGGCGGCGATGGCATCATTGACGGCGAAGCCAGCGGAGCGCCGGAGCGCTGGCCGATACTGCGATCAGCGCGGGGCCGCGAGAAAATGGAGCAGTTTACCGGATGCGGCGGGACCGGACGCGCTATCGAACGCGCGTCCAGTGACGGCGAAGCGGACGTCAGCGCAAGCCCGGCAACCGCGAGCATCGACAGGCTTTTTCCAGAAAAATTCAAATGGCGCATAGCTTCCCTCCATTGCTCCGACCCGCTCGCAAAGCTGGCAGATCATGCCTGACTGGAAAATGAACGCATGATATACTGTCACATTAATCATGATGCCGAGAGTGAAGGTGCGGACGGCTGGAAATCAGCGGCACAGTCGCTTGAGACGTGCGCCCAAAAGGCAATAAACGACATGGTTTACATATTCTGCCCGGCAGATAAGTTGTGATTTTCTGAGGGGGAACTGCTTGTGGCTGCAAATGGATTGGCGAAAATGACGCAAAAATGGTCGGGTCGGATGGCGCTCGCGCTGATGGCGGGGGTTTTGTCCGTCCCGTCGGCGCTGGCGCAGGACGACGCGGGGCTGACAGCACACCAGCAGATGGCGCGCGACATTTATCGCGATATTATCGCGTTTCGCACGGCGCGCGGTCAGCAACAGGTGCCGGCAATGGTCTCTTATCTCGTTGATCGGTTCAAAACGGCCGGTTTCGACGACGGCGATATACGCGTCACCGATTATGACAGTGACGGCGAAAAGACTCAGGGGCTGATGGTTACCTATCGCGCAAGGCCGGGCAGCACCGCCCAGCCGATTGTCCTGCTCGGGCACATGGATGTTGTTGATGCACTCGCCAAGGATTGGGTGCGCCCGCCGTTCACGCTGACCGAAGAGAACGGCTATTTCTTCGGTCGTGCCACGATGGACAATAAATATGGCATTACCAATCTGACATCGACTTTCCTGCGGCTGAAGGCAGAGGGCTGGCAGCCGTCGCGCGATCTGGTGCTGGTTTTTTCGGGGGACGAGGAATCGGGCATGGTCTCGACCGAGGCCCAGGCGGAATATGTCGCCAAGAATATCGACCCGGCCTTCATCCTGAACAGCGATGCCGGGGGGATCGCGCTGGCCGAGAACGGCACACCGGTTGCCTTTCGCGTTCAATCTGCGGAAAAGACCTATGCCACTTATCATCTGACTGTGACCAATCCGGGCGGACATTCCTCCCGCCCGCGTGCGGACAACGCGATATACGAACTGGCAGAAGCCCTGACGAAGATCGCCGCCTATAAATTTCCGGTGCAGGCAACGGATTTGACGAGGCAATATTTCGCCACTGCCGGCAAGCTCACGCCCGGTGAGACCGGGCGGGCGATGCTTCGTTTCGCGGCGGACCCGTCGGATGCTTCGGCGATCACTATCTTGCAAGCCGATCCGGAGGCGGTCGGTACCCTGGGAACAACCTGCGTTGCCACCATGTTGCAGGCGGGGCATGCCGAAAATGCCCTGCCACAGTCGGCGACGGCCACGGTAAATTGCCGGATATTCCCGGGCGTCAGCGCTGCAGCAACCGAGGCAAGGCTGAAAAAGGTCATCGGTAATGACAATATCACGTTCACGCTGATGACCGATGTGACCGAAAGTCCTGAATCAAAGCTGCGCGATGATGTGAAGGCCGCCCTGCGCTACAGTATCGACAAGCGATATCCGGGCCTCACCATATTGCCCTATATGGAATCGGGCGGCACCGACGGCATGCATTACCGCAATCTTGGCTATGACACGGTGGCGATTTCGGGTGCTGCGATGAAGGCATCCGACATGTACGCCCATGGTCTGAACGAGCGGCTGCCGGTCGCGTCTTTCTACGGTGGTCTCGATCACTGGTACTGGATATTGAAAAAACTGGCCGAATAGGCGCGTTATGCCTTGCCCGGGCAAGCCCCCCGCCGGACCACGAACCGCCAGCTATAGCCGCGATATTGCGGAATGAATTCGCTTTTCGTGCCGTGTTCGTGATCGATTTCGTCGAGAAAGCGGCGCAGATGGCGCCGGGGCTCGACGTGAAACAGCGCCAGCCATTGCAGCAGCAGCGCGCGAAAAGGCGGCGGTAATTGCTCAGACTGACCGAAATCGACGATATGCAGTTCGCCTTCCGGTTCGAGCAGGGTCAGCGCCTGCCGGATCGCGCCCTGCCAGTCGGGGATCATCGACAGGCAGAAGGACAGGAAAATCCGGTCGAAAGTACGGATGTCTGCCGGCATCGCCAGCGCCGGATTTTCGGCATCGCCCTGGTACAGGGTGATGCGTTCGGCCATTCCGCTCTGTGCCAGATTCTTGCCCGCCACCTTCAGCATTTCCGAGCTGATATCAAAGCCGTAGAATTCCGCGTCCGGCCAGACCTTCGCCGCCCGCACCAGATTGCGCGCGGTGCCGCAGCCAATCTCCAGCACCCGGCCCCCCGGCGGCGGATCAAGTTCTTCGATCAACTGATCGCGGCCGAGCAGATAATATTTGCGGGTCAGGTCATAGATACCGCTCTGGCTGCGATAGACGCGATCCATCAGCTTCGCGTGGCGTTCGCTCGCCCGCTTGCGCAAAATATCGTCCATCAGGCTCATTTCAGCCGGTACAGATGCATTGCACCGTAAATGGCCGAGCGGTCCTTGCGGGTCAGTGCTCGTGACAGCTCCGCGTCATAATCCCATGCGGAAAGCAGTTCGTCGGTCACCCGCCCGGGCAGCAAGGTCTCTTCCGCCGCAGTCCGAAACAGCACCCGCGCGCCGGGCTTTGCGGTGCGGTCGATTTCGCTCCACAGCCGGTTGAGCTGCTGGTCGGTCATCCAGTCCTGCGCGTCGAGCAGGATATAGCGATCCAGCGAACCGGCATCCTGGCTGGCCAGAAATTCGATGAAATTCTGATGCCTGATCTCCAGCTTCCGGCTGCGCTCGCCCAGCCAGTCGAAACTCGCTGCTTCCAGATAGGGCGGCACCGATCCCGGTTCGGCGCTCTGATAGGCGCGACCAAAGGCCTGCTGCGCGAAATAATTATCGGCCAGCGGAAAATCGCAGGCCAGTTTGCGGGAACGCTCGCACAGCACATCGGCCATATGCCGGTCACCGGCCAGCGCCCGATATTGCGCCGGCGGAATGCCGAGGCCGAACAGTGCCATCGGGTTGGAGCAGAGGAAGCGCATCAGCTTCTTGCCGAACAGCGGGCCGATATGCCGTTCGAACAATTCGATCTGTTCCTCACGGGTCTGCGCCGCCATCATCAGCGAAGGTTTCGCGCCGCCAAGCCTGCCCAATATATGCACCAGCCCGATAAAATTGCCGAGCAGGCCCTTGCGATAAAATCCCTTGGCAAAACCGTTGATCCGCCGCCGTCCGAAATGGTCGCGTCCGTCCCAATATTTGCGGCTGGCTTCGTCGAGATGGGGACGCAGCCGGTCGCGATAGACAGCAATATTTTCCTTGCGATCGGCCCGACCGAAAAAGCGGAAGAAATCCTCGTGGCTGTCCAGACGCTGCGCCGCCACCGATTTCAGCCGGTTGAGAGCGATATGGGCGGCGTTGAGGTCGACCGCGGTGATCTTCGCCGGATTGGCGCGGAGATAGGACAGGGCATTGCAGCCGCCGCTGGCAATGGTGACGATATGGTGATCCGGCCGGATGTCCAGCGCCTCCATGTCGGCAACCGGGTCTTCCCAAATCTGCGGATAGACCAGCCCGCGAAAGGCGAGCGAGAAGGCCCGCTCGAGCAGCCCGGCCTTGCTCGCCCGGTTCTGCAATATCGCATCGTTCAATATGGTGGACTGTTTGACGGAACCCGCTTCTATGCTCATGGAGCCTCTCCGATGGTCTGGATCATGGGGGGAGAATTAGGCTGGCGGGGTGACGCGGGCGTGACCGGCGTATGACAGGTTTGAGACGGCGGAGCGGGAGATAGTGATGCCGAGCATTCGGCGAAAATCCTAATCCATGTTATTGAACAAAACAAGAACATGGATTAGGACGGGCCATGTCAAAAATTTCCCGCTCCGATAAACTGGCGATTCTCGCGGATGCCGCCAAATATGATGCGTCCTGCGCCTCGAGCGGCTCGGTCAATCGCAATTCGGCGAAATCGGGCGGCATCGGCTCGACTGGCGGCATGGGCATCTGCCACAGCTATGCCCCGGATGGGCGCTGTATTTCGCTGCTGAAAATCCTGATGACCAACTATTGCATGTTCGACTGTCTCTATTGCATCAACCGCTCGTCGAGCAACGTGCGCCGCGCCGCGTTCACGGTGCAGGAAATTGTCGACCTGACGCTGGACTTCTACAAGCGCAATTATATCGAGGGGCTGTTCCTTTCTTCCGGCATCATCCGCAGCCCGGACTATACGATGGAGCAGCTGGTCGAGGTTGCCCGCCGCCTGCGGGTGGTGCACAGATTTGGCGGCTATATCCATTTGAAGACCATTCCCGAGGCTGACCCGGATCTGCTCAAACAGGCGGGCCAATATGCCGACCGTCTCTCGATCAATATCGAATTGCCCGACGATGAATCGATCGCGCGGCTGGCGCCGGAAAAGGACGGCAAGCTGATCCGCCGGTCGATGAATAATCTCGGCAAAAAGGTGCGCGAGGCAAAGGCGGAGCGGAAGAGTTCGCGCAAGGCGCCGCTGTTCGCGCCGGGCGGCCACAGCACCCAGATGATCATCGGCGCCGACGCCTCCGACGACGCCAAGATCCTGACCACCAGCAATGGCCTCTATGGCAGCTACGGCCTGAAGCGGGTCTATTATTCCGCCTTCAGCCCGATTCCCGACTCCAGCAGCAACCTCCCGGCGCAGGCGCCGCCCCTGTTGCGCGAGCACCGTCTCTATCAGGCCGACTGGCTGCTGCGTTTCTATGGCTTTTCCGTCGACGAAATCATGCAGGGCGGCAGCGCCGGCCAGCTCGACCTTACCATCGATCCGAAACTCGCATGGGCGCTGCAGAACCGCGCGCGCTTTCCGGTCAATATCAATCTGGCCGACCGGGAAATCCTGCTGCGCATCCCCGGTCTCGGTGGCAAGGGGGTCGGCAAGATATTGCAGGCGCGCCGTTTCTCGGCTCTGCGGCTGGCCGACCTCGAACGCATCTGCCAGTCGGTGAAGAAGATATTGCCGTTCATCACCACCGCTGACTGGCACCCTGGCAAGCAGCTGGATTCCCTCAATCTTTACGACCGGCTGAAACCGCCGCCCGAACAGCTCAGCCTGTTTGAAGCCTGACGGCCATGAACATGGTGACAGGCGATATCCAGGGCGCGTACAGGATCACGCTCGCCAGCGAAGTCGACCGGGACGGCTGGCGCGACCATGCGCGGCGGCTGTTGCAGGCAGGTATCGCACCGGAGCAGGTGACATGGACCGTCGAGGGCCGGCGGGACGCGGGCGAACTGGATCTGTCACCATCCGCGATCTTGCCAGCGCAAAACAGTGATCAACCTTCGCGTCCTGTCCGCATATCAAAAACGTTGCTCTCGCTGATCAATACCGCGCTGTTGCACAGCAACGCGGACCGGTTCAATCTCGCCTATCGTATCCTCTGGCGGGCGCAATCTCTTCCCGGTCTGCACCGGAACCCTGCGGACCCGGATATGCTCAAGCTGAACCGTTACGCCAAGGCGATCCGCCGCGATATCCACAAGATGCACGCTTTCGTCCGCTTCCGCAAAATCGGCGACAGCGCAGGCCGCGAGCAATTTGTCGCCTGGTTCGAACCGGACCATCATATCACCGAAGCGGTCGCGCCCTTCTTCCGCAACCGTTTCACCGGCATGGACTGGCTGATCGTGACCCCCGGCGCCAGTATCGCATGGGACGGGCACAAGCTCTCGGTCGGCCCCGGCGGCTGCAAGGACGACGTCCCGCAGGAAGATGTGATCGAGGCAGAATGGCGGACCTATTATGCCAATATCTTCAATCCGGCCCGGGTCAAGATCGGCGCGATGAAGTCGGAAATGCCGATGAAATACTGGAAAAACCTGCCCGAGGCAGAGCTGATCCCCTCGCTGCTGGAACAGGCCGGAACGCGGGTCGATGCGATGACGGCGCACACGCCGGAGGACGTGCTATTCGATGACAAGATGGACAAACCGGCTGCCAATCTGCCGGCCTCGCTGGATCAGCTCTACGCGCTGCTCGAACAGCGGGCCGATGCGCCGATGGAAAAATTCTCCGACCGGCTGGTACGCGGCAGCGGCCCCGACCGTGCCGATCTCATGATCATTGGCGAACAGCCCGGCGATCAGGAGGACAGGGAGGGCAAGCCCTTTGTCGGGCCGGCCGGCCAGTTGCTCGACCGTGCCCTCGCAGAAGCCGGGATCGACCGGCAGCAGACATTCCTGACCAACGCGGTAAAACGCTTCAAATATACGCAGCGTGGCAAGCGGCGGCTCCACGAAACGCCGAATGTCGGCGAGATCAACTATTATCGCTGGTGGGTCGAGCAGGAGATACGGCTGGTCGATCCCGGACTGGTCGTCGCACTAGGCGCAACCGCCGCTCGCAGCCTGACCGGCAGGCCGGTCAAAATTGCCCGCCGTCGCGGCGAGATTTTGGCGGATGCAGAGGGGCGGTCCATCCTGATCACCGTGCACCCATCCTATCTGCTGCGCATCCCTGATGAACAGGGCCGTCAGGTCGAATATGCCAAATTCATGCGCGATCTGCAGGTGGCGAGAGATTTTGTAAACTGAACCAGGCGGGGCCTGTCGCGATATCCGCGGTTACGCCGCCAGCCCGCGCTGCAGATCGAGGCCGCTCGGCTCCTGAAACGGACGCAGTCCGAATTCCGGCAGGATCGCCAGCAGATGATCGAAAATGTCCGACTGGATATCTTCATAGGCTTTCCAGTCGGTCGTGTTGGTGAAACAGTAAATCTCTATCGGCAGTCCTTTTGGCGACGGATCGAGCTGCCGCACGAGCAGCGTCATGCCATCCGCGATATGGCTGTTGGCGCGCAGATATTCGACGACATAGGCGCGGAAGGTACCGATATTGGTGACCCGGCGGGCGTTGACCTCGTCGCGCCCGGCTTGCTCGATCGGGGCATTCCATTCGCCCAGTTCGGCCTGCTTGTGGCCAAGATATTCGTCGAGCAGCTGAAAGCGGCGAAACCCGTCCTTCTCCTCGCGCGTCAGAAAGCGGATGCCATTCTGGTCGATGAAGATCGAGCGCTTGATCCGCCGCCCGCCCGCATCGGACATGCCGCGCCAGTTCTTGAAGCTCTCCGAGATCAGGCGATGGGTGGGGATGGTGGTGATCGTCTTGTCCCAGTTCTGCACCTTGACCGTGTGCAGCGCGATATCGATGACATCGCCGTCGGCATTGAGCGCCGGCATCTCGATCCAGTCGCCGACGCGCAGCATATCGTTGGATGTGAGCTGCACGGATGCAACCAGCGACAGCAGCGTATCCTTGAACACCAGCAAGATCACCGCCGCCATCGCGCCGAGGCCCGACAGCAGCAGCAGCGGCGACTGGTCCATCAGCGCCGCGATGATCAGGATCGCTGCGCCGACATAGAGGATGATCTTGAGCAGCTGGATATAGCCCTTGATCGGCCGGGTCGCGGAACTGGGGCGATGTTCATATATATCGTTGGCAAGGGTAAGCGCCTTGCTCAGCGCCATTGCTACGAACAGGATGATCGAGGCGGACACCACGTTACTGACCAGGGTGATAACCGGCGTCGGCAGATGGGGAACCGCACCGATACCATTGGAGATGATCAGCGCCGGTACGATATTGGCCAGCCGGGAAGCCACTGGCAGCGGTGTCAGATCTTCGTAAGGCATCCAGCGCGTGACGACGCGCAGCACTATATGCTTGATGATGAAATTCGCCAGCCACGCAATCGCGAGCAATATCCCGACGCCGACCAGCGCTTCTCCCCACGGCGCGAGGTCCGGAAGAAAGGGGATGCTGTTGATGACGGAAAGGCTTTCGCTCTGGAACTGCTGCATGGTGTCATGCCCGGGGGAAGGCGGGCGCTGTCTCCGTATTTGGGGGTGTAGGCGAGCGCGAATTATGACTGTCGGCAGCGACGGTGTCAACGCAGGCGCGCCGAAGCGTTTCGCCTTTCGATATCCCGCCCGAGATGCTATCGCATTTTAGCAAAACCCGGCCGATGGTCAGGAAATCCATGACTTTCTTCGACACTGAACTGACCTTGCTCGTCCTCGGCGTGATATTGTTCACGACCGTGCTCGCGCGAACCCTCTCCAGCCGCTTCGGTTTTCCGGCGCTGTTCGGGGCCGGCCGCGGTTCGAGCCCGGTCTAGAAACCAAAGCCCAGCGAAAATCCGATCGCGGTTTCGGCCAGACGGATATCGGCCTCGCCGCCGCCAAAGGGTGCGGGGATCGATCCTGCACCCTCTATTGTCTGGCGTGGCGCGCGCATCGCGTAGCCGGTGATCTCGAATGTGTCCGACAGTTTATAGGTCGCGCCTAGGGTGTAGTGATCGCGGACCACGCCGGGCGCCAATATGTTGAGCAATGTTTCCGACTGCGGCACCGGGTTGTCCGAGCGGCCATAGCCTGCGCGCAAGGTCAGCTTGTCATTCGCCTGATAGACGGCGCCGACTTTCCACACATCGATATCGTCCCAGCCGAAGCCAGGGCCGTCATCCGCGCCGAACGGAACGCCCTGCAGCAGCGAGGCAACCGGATTGCCGACCGAATTGACGCCGGAATATTCGATATGCTTGAAATCCACGCCTAGGGTCAGCCGCGGCGTCGCGTCGACCGAAACGCCGGCACCCCAGGATGCCGGCATGTTGAAACCGCCCTGTTCGGCGAACAGCCCGGCATAGCGGTCGAACTCGGTGGTCCAGACTTTTGACTGGTAGAAAGCGCCGACGCGGAAATCATCGCCGAACGCACCGAGATAGCCGACTCGGAAGCCTGCGCCAAAGGCCCAGTCTTCACCGCGGTTGGTGAAATTTGCAGGATCCTGCGAATTGGCGGCAAACGGCTGGATGCCCTCGACCTCAAAGCTCTGCACAACGAAATGCGGCGACAGGCCAAGGCTCTGCCCCTCGGCAAACTCCACGGCGATGGTCGGCGCGATCGAAATCTGCCGCAGGTTCACGCCTGCCGGTCCGGTCGCACCGAAGCTGGCGAACGGGTTGGTCTTGTAGGCGGTGTTCATGCCGCCATTGCCGTTGACCGCAAGACCGACCGAAACCGTGTCGGACAAGGGCCGGACATAGGCAAATTCGGGCAGGATGAAGGGATTGGCATCATTGCCGGAATAGACCCCGTCGAGCCCTGCCTGATTGCCGGTGATTTCGGACCCGCGATCGGGGATGAATATCTCGAAGCCGACATCCAGCCTATGCTCGATGACGGTCGCCGAAGCCGGATTGCTGGCAATCGAGAAAGCGTCCTGCGGCATGGCGATCGCGACGCCACCCGCACCCTTGGCTTTGGCGCCGACCCCGTTGAGGAAATAGCCGTCGGTGGCGTGGGCCGCGCCCGGCATGGCAAGCGCTGCGCCGGCGAGCAGGAGGCTGGCCAGCGACCGGATCGGACGATTGGCGGTAGGGGCAGGGGAACGGGACATGACGATACGACTTTCTGTTGGTACACCGGCGAAACGGGAGAGTGTGTTTGCCGGAGCGCGTCCCTAGCGATCTCCATTGGCGCGCAGCAAGTTAGGAAAGGTTGCCTGCGACGTAGCTGAGCTTGGCGGGTGCGGGGGCTCCCCCCGAGCGGAGAATGTGCAGCAATCCGATTTTCGCGATCCGCCATTTCGGCACCCCGGCATTGCGCAGCGAGTGATATGCGCATTACTAGCCAGAGCAATTCCCTATGTCTTCGACAGCGCGTCTGCAAAATCCGAAAAGGCGGCCCGTAAACCTGTCGATCCGCGAAGCCATCGCCGCGTATAACCAGCGGGTGTCGGAGTCCGGCCCGCTGCTGGTCCCCGACTGGGCCGACGACAATGGCGCGTTTTAATATCTATGCGTTGAACCGCGCGGAAGTGCCTTATGTGCTGGAGGTGCAGGCCAACCTGCTGTCCGAGCTCGCCAGCGTCGTCGTTGTGCCGCTGGTCCCCTGGGACAGCGCCAGGGCCGAAACCATGCGCAGGCTGAAACCGCAGATCACCATCAAGGGGCAAGACTACTGCCTGATGACCACCGACATCGGCACCCTGCGCCGCGCGTCGCTGGGCAAGCCGGTGGTGAATGTTGAAGAGCCCTATCGCGCGGTGATTGTCGATGCGCTGGATCTTCTGTTGCAGGGGTTTTGAGGGTGGGCAGTTCTAACGGTCCCCAAATTTCTTTCCCAATTACCGCTGTCCTACACCCGGCCCAATCCGCTATTATCACACCCGCTCCGCGCCACACGCGGGGCAGGTTCTTTGACAATCTGGATATGATAGCGGCGGTGGCGGCTGGGCGCATGGTTCTGCCGGACCGGTTTTGGCGGCCATCTGGAAGGTTACACTCGACGGGCGGCCCATTTCCTACAAATGCTGAAATTCTGCGGACCGGGGCAAAGATTACAGAAAATAAAAGCGGATGTTTGTGTAAAGTTCACGGCGAGACCCAGCAAATGGTCTGGCTCGCACGAAGACACAAAGCCACAAAGCGCAATCCCTTTGCGCTTTGTGGCTTCGTGCGAGTCCGATAAACCCGCTTCCCGGAGACGGGCGTGGGAAAACCGCTCCTTGGCCCGAACTTTCACGAACTTTGGAGCGCCGGATCGGCAGGAAAGCCTATTCTCCCGCTTCCCGCGCAACCTCGCGCCAGCCGATGTCGCGGCGACAAAATCCGCTCTCGAAATCGATCTGGTCAACCGCCGCATAAGCCTTGGCCTGCGCTTCGGTGGCATTGGCGCCCAGTGCGGTGACATTGAGCACGCGGCCGCCATTGGCGACGAGCGCGCCGTCGACTTCGGCAGTGCCGGCGTGGAAGACCTTGGCGTCTTCGCGCTCGGCCCGGGCCAGGTTCTGGATCTTGCCGCCTTTTTCCGGCGTGGCGGGATAGCCCTTGGCGGCCATCACCACGGTCAGCGCGGTTTCCGGGGCGAAGGCCGGGGCGCTGGTCTGGGCGAGGTCGCCCTTGGCGGTTGCCATCATCAGCTTGGCGAGATCGCTTTCCAGACGCATCATCAGCACCTGGCATTCCGGGTCGCCGAAACGGGCGTTATATTCGATCAGCTGCGGGCCGCTCTCGGTCAGCATCAGCCCGGCGAACAGGACGCCGCTATAGGGCGTGCCCTCGGCGGCCAATGTATCGACGGTCGGCTGGATGATCTGCTCCATCACCTGCTGTTGCAGGGCGGGGGTAAGGACAGGGGCAGGGCTGTAGGCGCCCATGCCGCCGGTGTTCGGACCGGTATCGCCTTCGCCGACGCGCTTGTGATCCTGCGCCGAGCCGAAGGGCACGACATTCTCGCCGTCGGTGATCGCGAAGAAACTGGCTTCCTCGCCGGTCAGAAATTCCTCGATCACCACTTCCGCGCCGGCTTCACCAAAGCTGCCGTCGAACATGTCGGTGATCGCGGCCTCGGCCTGTTCGCGGGTCTCGGCGATGATCACGCCCTTGCCGGCGGCCAGGCCATCGGCCTTGATCACGACGGGGATCGAGAAATCATCCAGCGCCTTGATCGCGTCGGCGGCGCTGGTGGTGCGGACATAGCCGGCGGTCGGGATATGGGCGCGGGCGCACAGGTCCTTGGTAAAGCCTTTCGAGCCTTCCAGCTGCGCCGCTGCCTTGTCGGGGCCGAAGACGAAAATATCGGCGGTGCGCAGGCTTTCCGCGAGGCCGTCGACCAAAGGCGCTTCCGGGCCGACGACGACCAGATCGATGTCATGCTCGCCACAGAACAGGATGACGGCGCCATGGTCGGTGATGTCGAGCGTGACCAGATCGGCATGTTGCGCGATGCCGGGATTGCCCGGTGTCGCGTAAAATTTCCCGAGCATAGGGGATTGCGCCAGCTTCCAGGCCAAGGCATGTTCGCGGCCACCCGAACCGATCAACAGGATATTCATGGACGATTCCCTCTCATTAGACGCGAAGCTCCTAGCCGAGAGCGGGCAGGGTGACAACGCCCCGCCGCTCAGCGTTTCGGAAATTTCCGGCGCGCTCAAGCGGGTAGTCGAGGATCGCTTCGGCTATGTCCGGATTCGCGGCGAAATCTCGGGCTTCAAGCGCGCGGCATCGGGCCATGTCTATCTCGCGCTGAAGGATGACAAGGCGGTGCTCGACGGGGTGATGTGGAAGGGCAATGCCGGACGGCTGCCGTTCCGGCCCGAGGATGGCATCGAGGTCGTCGTCTCGGGCAAGCTGACCACCTATCCGGGGCGCTCGAAATATCAGGTGGTGATCGACAAGATGGAGCTGGCGGGCGAGGGCGCGCTGATGGCCCTGTTCGAGAAGCTCAAGGCCAAGCTGCTCGGTGAAGGGCTGTTCGATCAGGACCGCAAGAAAGCGATTCCCTTCCTGCCGAAGACCATCGCCGTGGTCACGTCGCCGACCGGCTCGGTGATCCGCGATATCCTCCACCGCCTCGCCGACCGCTGCCCCAGCCATGTCATCGTCTGGCCGGTGCTGGTCCAGGGCGAGGGCGCGGCG
This sequence comes from Sphingorhabdus sp. SMR4y, assembly GCF_002218195.1. Taxonomy (GTDB): domain Bacteria; phylum Pseudomonadota; class Alphaproteobacteria; order Sphingomonadales; family Sphingomonadaceae; genus Parasphingorhabdus. Next base: position 3,429,855 of record NZ_CP022336.1, read on the forward strand.
AAGCAGATATCCCACGCCATTCGTGGCTTTTCCGAGATGGCGCCGGGCGGCCCGGTCGCCCGGCCCGATCTGGTGATCGTCGCCCGCGGCGGCGGCTCGATCGAGGACCTGTGGAGCTTCAACGAGGAAATCGTGGTCCGGGCGGTTGCGGATTGCACGATCCCGATTATCTCCGCCGTGGGGCACGAGACCGACACGACACTCTGCGATTTCGCCGCCGACCTGCGCGCGCCGACGCCAACGGCTGCCGCGGAAATGGCGGTGCCGGTCCGGGCAGAATGGCTGGCCACGCTTGCCGAGGGCAAGGCGCGGATGGCGCGCAGCGTCCAGCGCAGCCTGAACACCGCGCAGGAGCGGCTGGAGGCGCAACGCCGCCTGATGCCGGCTCTCACCGATCTGCTCCGGCCGCACCAGCAGCGGGTCGACGAGACGTCCGAGCGGATGAAATATGGCATGAGCCAGAATATCGCCCACGCCCGCAGCCGCTTTGCCAACAGTGCAGGCGCTTTGCGGCCCTCGATATTGAAGCAGCGCCTGGCCCGTTCGCAGGAGCAGTTCCGGCGGCTGGATCTGCCGGTATCTTTGGTGCAGCGGCCGCTGTCCGACGCACAGCAGCGCCTCGACGCGCTGTGGCGACTGGCCCAGCAGGTCTCGCCCGACGGTCCGCTGAAACGCGGCTATGCCCGGGTCTCGGGACCGGACGGCAGCCTGATTGCCAATCAGGCCGCTGCACGCAAGGCCGGGACTATCGATCTGCATTTCCAGGATGGAGTCGTTGGCGCGATGGTCACCGACAAGGCACCGGCCAAGCCAAAGCCCGCCTCATCTTCGGCGAGCCGAGTCAAAAAACCGGCGGATGACAGGCAGCAGGATTTATTCTAGGGGAATTTGCGTCAGGATTGGCCCGCTGTGGCGATCTCGATTGTAAATCGCAGGTAAAGGATAGAGGGAGTATAAGGGTCCTATGTTAATGTCCAATCGCAACAAGGTGGCCAAGCTGCATTATATGCCGAACGGCTTCCGCCCGCTTTCGTCCGGCGATCATGTCCTGTGCGCGGTGACCGGCGAAGCTATCCCGCTCGATGAACTGCGCTACTGGAGCGTGGAAAAGCAGGAACCTTACGCGACTGCCCAGATTTCGGCGCATGCCCATCTGCCGGAAAGTGAAAAGTGATCGGGCGGTTTAGAACCGCACTGTGCCTCTTGACGACCGCGGCGGTGGCCGCGCCCGCGGCCATTGTCTACGCCGACACCGCCGAAACGAACGCGGCTGCCGCCACCGAACAGTCGGCCTTTCGCGACGCGGTGCAGTTCGGCTTCAACGGCGAAGCGATTCAGGGCGGCGTCATGATCGGCGATGCACCTGCCGGCACCCGCAGCCTGTCTTTTGACGGGGAGCCCGTGCCGTTTGACGCGGATGGCAAGTTCATAATCGCCTTCAACCGCGACGCCGGGCAAGCGGCCAATATCGTCGCGACTCTAGACAATGGCGAGACCGTCAGGAAATTCATCAACATTGCTCCCCGCAAATGGAAGATCGAGCATGTCAGCATAAACCGCCGGGCCACTACCCGGAGCGCGGCCTTCATGGCGCGCCGCGGACCCGAACTGGCGCAGATCAACGCGGCCCGTTCGGTCAAGAGCGACAGCAAGGGCTGGCGCCAGACCTTCATCTGGCCCGCAAAGGGTCGTATTTCCGGTCAGTTCGGATCACAGCGTATCTATAATGGCGATCCCGGCAGCTATCACAGCGGCATCGATATCGCTGCCCCGACCGGCACCTATTATGTCGCGCCCGCCGATGGCGTGGTGACGCTAGCCGCATCCAGCCCGTTCACACTGGAAGGCAATCTGCTGATGATTGATCATGGCATGGGGCTGAACAGCGCCTTTCTGCACAGTTCCGAGATACTGGTGGAAGAGGGGCAGCACGTGAAACGCGGCGAACCGATCGGCCGGATCGGAATGACCGGTAGCGCAACCGGCCCGCATCTGCACTGGTCGATGAAGTGGAACAAGGCCCGTATCGACCCGATTCTGCTGACCGGGCCGATGGGCTGATAATTGCTGATAATTGCTGATAACTGCTGACGTTCCGGCGAAGTCAGTCGCGGATCATTCGACCCGCTTCACCCTGATCGAACGCTGTCCGTTGATACTGGCGAGATAGCTGCCCATCGCCCCGGTCTTGATCAATATCGAGTCGCCGCTGCGCGGCTCCGAGTTCAGCCGGATCGTGTCGGTCTGCTGCCAGCGACCGCCTTCTTCCAGCGTCAGCATCCATTTGCCGTAGCCGAATTGCCGGGCGGACTTGATCGTCGTTTCAAGCTGTTCGATGCGCTCTTCCTTTTCCTTCTCGTCCGATCCGCCGCCGAACAGGCGAATCTTGGGAAGCGAGAATCCGAAAAGGCCACGGCGCGCTTCTTGGATCTGTTCGCGATCGGCGACAACCACCTGTCGGCTTTCCTGAGCTGCCGCCAAGGTAGACACTTTTTCGTCGTAACAGGCGAGGCGGGCGGTCGTGTCGGTTACCTTCTGGCAATCAATAACGGCCTGGAAAATCGCCGGCGGCTGACTATTTTCGCCATCATCCTTGGCCAATGCCGATGCGGGCGAAGCTGTGAGCAAGGCCAGGCTGCACGCCCATGCTGTTTTGCCAGTAAAATGGTTCATGATGATCTTCATCCTCTTCTGCTAACCGGAAATGATCGCGATCTGTGTCGCATGATCGCTATGAACTAAGCTTCGATGTAAAAATCCACAACCGAATAATCTGCGAAAACCGGGTTTTGGGTCGCTGTTAAGACTGTGGCAAAATAGTTACATTGTCTACAAAATCCGCTCGGGGAGCTGAACGGAAGCTTTACAGCACGGGCACGGATGTTGCATCGCAACGCCAATTCGGCGGAACAATTATTGCGTTTGGGGCGCATAGATTGCCGCCGGTCAACAACCGGGGCAGGCCATGGTGGCTTGCTTCTCCAGAATAAGGGACTGGAATATAATGACAAAATTTACGAAGCTAAAGGCGACCGTAGCACCAATGGTGCTGGGAATCGCTATGGTATCTGTACCTGCCTTCGCGCAGGAAGCAGGCGCTGCTGATGAACAACCCGGCGAACTCATTGTTGTTACCGGTTCGCGCATCGCGTCGGCAACCGTCGAATCTGCTGCTCCGCTGCAGGTTGTCTCGGCTGAATCGATTGACGATGCCGGTGTTACCAACGTTCAGGAGCTTCTGCTTGAGAATCCTGTTTTCGGTACGCCAGGCCTCAGCCGTACCAACTCCGCGTTCCTGACTTCAGGTACCGGCGTTGCAACGGTCGATCTTCGTGACCTCGGTTCCGACCGTACGCTGGTTCTGATCAACGGCCGTCGTGTTGTTGCATCGGTTGCTGGTTCCGCAACTGTCGATCTCAACGTCATCCCGACTCAGTTCGTTGAGCGTGTCGACATTCTGACCGGTGGCGCTTCCTCGCTCTATGGTTCGGACGCTGTCGCAGGTGTTGTCAACTTCGTATACAAGTCGAACTTCGAAGGTATCGAAGCCAACGCACAATATGGCATCACCGAGCAGGGCGATGACGCGAAGTACCAGTTGAACGTAACCGCTGGCACGAACTTCGCCGATGGCGACGGCAACATTATGGTCCACTTCGGTTATTCGAATGAAGAAGGCCTGCTTTCCAAGCAGCGTTCTAACACTCAGATCGACGCTCTGGACTCCATCTACTTCGGTGGTGATTATGGTACGGACACCGAGCCGTTCTTCTCCAGCTTCCCGCCACAGGGCCGCTTCATTACCCCGGCTGGAACCTTCACCTATGCTCCAAACGGTCAGCTGCAGGATTGCTTCACCACCAATGGACCTACCTGTAATGCAAGCATCGGACCAGGCATTGGCCCCAACGGCTTCAACCGCCAGCAGTTCCGTACACTTGCCGTTCCTGTTCAGCGTTATCTTTTCGCTGCAGCCGGTGAATATGCGCTGAGCGATGATATCAACTTCTTCTTCGAAGGTACGTTCAACAAGACGTCTTCGTCGCGTATCATCGAACCGTTCCCGCTGGAGTCCGGTGGTTCCAACGGCATTTTCCCGACCGACGGTGGATATAATGTCGAAAACTATCTGCCAGGCACCAACACCATTGTAGCCAACCCGTTTGTTCCGACCGAAATTCTGAACGCGGCAGCGGATAGCAATGGCGACGGTCTGCGTGACATCGGCTTTGTCCGTCGTCTGGCAGAATTTGGTCCTCGCTCCGGTCGGACAGAACGCGATTTCTATCGCTTCGTAGTCGGCTTCGACGGCGGTCTGTTCGATGACCGTTTTCGCTGGGACGTAAGCTATAACTACGGTCAGGTGAACGAAAACCAGACTTCTTCGGGTCAGGTTAATGTTGTCAACTTCCGTGACGCGCTTGCGGTCATGACGGATGTCAACGATCTGAATGGCAACGGTCTGACGACCGATGCGATTTGTATCGATGCTGAAGCTCGTGCAAATGGTTGTGTTCCTGCAAATATCTTCGGCGCCGGTAACATTTCGCAAGGCGCGGTTGATTACATCCAGGCACAGGGCACCTATCAGACTGGCCTGAAACAGCAGGTTCTTCAGGGTAACCTTTCCGGTACGCTGCTTGACCTGCCTGCTGGTCCGCTTGGCATTGCTGTTGGCGTTGAATATCGGAAAGAATCGTCTTTCTCCGATAACGATGCTCTGACAAACCAGGGTCTGAATGCCGGTAACGTTCTGCCGGACACCAGCGGTTCGTTCGACGTCAAAGAAGCCTTTGCTGAAATCAAGGTTCCGATCTTGGCTGATACGCCAGGCTTCCAGCTTCTCGAAGTTGGTGGTGCTATCCGTGTTTCCGATTACTCCACGGTTGGTTCGGTTGTGAGCTACAACGGTACGGCTACATGGCAGCCAATTGATGATCTCCGGATCCGCGGTACCTATGCTCGTGCTGTTCGCGCTCCGAACATCGGTGAATTGTTTGCGGGTCTTTCGCAGACGTTCCCATCGGGTCTGATCGATCCTTGCGAAGGCATTGGTGCAACTGGCGGCGGTGCAACCGGCGACAATTGCCGGGCTGATGCTGGCGTTGCAGCCAACATCGCAGCAAACGGTACGTTCACGCTTAACCAGGCTGACATTCAGGGTATCTCGGGCTTCAACGGCGGCAACCCCGACCTGTTCGAAGAAACCGCTGACTCCTGGACCGTTGGTGCGGTTCTGTCACCACGTTCGATCCCTGCACTGGGTAACCTGACGATTACTGCCGACTACTACAACATCGAAATCACCGACGTAATTTCGGGCTTCCCACGGCAGTTCTCGCTTCAGCAGTGCTATGATGAAGGTAACTCAACCTTCTGTGATCTGATCGTTCGTCGTCAGGCAGGCACAGCGGTTAACAGCGTGGGTTCGATCGATCTGATCAACGCCCTGCAGGTTAACGCTGCTGTTCTGAAAACGTCGGGTGTTGACGTTACCGCGTCCTGGAGCACGCCACTTGGTCTGACCGCTGGCGATCGTCTCTCTCTTCGCGGTGCCTACACGCACGTGATCAAGAACGACTTCTTCTCCTTGCCAACTGCAGATGCTGATCCATCGGCAGGTGAAATCGGTACGGCCAAAGATCGCTTCACCGCGAACGCGACCTACTCGACCGATGACTTCAAGGTTGGATTTACCGGTACCTTCATCGGCAAGTCCTACGAAGATGACCAGTTCGACGGACCCAAAGCTTACTCGGTACCAGCCTATTTCTTGCTGGACATGAACACCTCGTTCTACGTCACCGAGAAGTTCGAGTTCTACTTTGGTGTTGATAACCTGCTCGACAAAGATGCACCGAACATTCTGACCGGTACGCCGTTCAACGTGACCGGTTCCGATACCGCTGCTGATGTCTATGACGTCTTCGGTCGACGTTATTACACCGGTGTTCGTCTGCGCTTCTAATCGCAGCTGATACTGAAGGATAAAAAGAAGGCGGGCTTTCGAGCCCGCCTTTTTTATTGCCAGAATGGAATTTTCAGATCGAAGCTAGCGGTCAGGGATCCATTGCCCAGCCGGTGATCGCGTAGCGCCCCACCGGTGCAAAGGGCGCAACATAAGACACCGAATGTCGCTGTGGCACCAGAAACAGATTGAGGCTGTTGAAGATCGGCCTGAACCCAGCCTCGATATTGCCATGCGCATCGAAAAAGTTCAGAAAACCGCCCCATTCCGACTTCCATTCCGGTATCGTCAGGTTGAGGACATAAGCCACGCGCCTTGGATCTCTGCTGTGCAGGTCGTCATGCTCTGTCAGGAAATGGCCCGGTTCGAAGCAGGTGGCCTGAGCCTCGGCCTTGATCACGGACTGAACACCAGTGACCTGGCGGATAAGATTGAGAAATGGCTGGTCATTGAGATGTTCCAGCAACCGATTGAGCGGATGGGGCGGATCCCACTGTTCCAGATAGGCAGTCAGCATCGCATATTGATTGTAGATAAAACCATATTCTCCCCTGCCTACCGCTTCGCCCGCTCTTTGATATATCTTCTGCTTGTCGGTAGCGGAGAGAGCCTGAGTCTCGGCAAAGCGCAGGGCTTTCGGTCCTTCTGCACCAACTTGCCACGCCAGACCCCATGGGGTTCCCTGCTGCAGGATCGCCCTGTAAAATTCAGCGGTATTGCCGTGCAGCGCATTGCATATCTGTATCCGACCCTGTGCTTTGAACCGCTTGGCCAAGTCTGCGATATCAAGATCGGGATTCAAGCGAAAGCCTGGATTTTGTTCGGGAATCATCTTCTTATTCGGCCTCTATTCAGGGTGAAAGCAATGGTGACGGCAGCTCCAGCGATATGTTCTGGCTTTGAGCAACCGCTGCAGCCCATTGCACGACCATTTCAATCTCTTCACCATGCGCATCATCAAAAGTTGCATGCTGTTCCTGCCGTGCTTCCGCATCAAATTTGGAAAAATCCTTGGAATGTTGCGTGAAGGCCGGACCGGCGAGGATGTTCTCGAGCCGGTCGTCATCCAAATCCAGCGAGAAAAATGCTGCGAGGCTGGCAATTGTGCCCTTCTTGTTGTTCAAGAAAATCTCGCTATCGAGAGTTCTGATCCGATCATTGCCATAATGGCGGACAATTTTGGCAAAACGCGCATGTTCCGAGAGCCATGCTACAGCCGCAATCTGGATATCGGTCAAACGCAGCAGATCGGCCGAAGCAAAGCCACTGACCAGATCCTGGTCCTCCATGATGCCGATGACATTCTCCCGGGCCCATATCCGGCCCCACATATTCTTTGCCGCAAGCGAGCGCAAAAAGGACTTTAGCGGGGCGTGCAACAGCAATGCCTTGGACTTGGGCCGCATATCGAGGACCGAGGGGGCCAGACAATTGACGATATTGGACGGTTTGACGATGATTTTTTCGCCGCTGGAAAAAGGCCGTGCGAGAAGGGCAATGGACTGATCGAGAACCGGGGCGAGCTTCGTCGGGCCGGCGCCGCGCCGTTTCATTCCGACCAGATCGTTGAGAACTATCGGTTCCTTCAGGCCCATGGACACGCCCTCGATATCAAGCGCGCGGGCCAGCATGGTCGAGCAGGCGAAGGCCGAATGGAAGATGAAATCAACCGGTGCCAGCGCAGTGTGATCGAGATCGATGTCTGCCGACCGGATCATCATCCGCTGGCTATCCTCGGGAATATACTCGTCGGTCAGGAAGGTGCAGCGCCGGTGCTGGTCACGGGTCAGTCCGACAAATTGAAACGCCTGGCTGGCTTCATCGTAACGATGGGCGAGGAATTCTGCATTACGGGCTATTTCTGTGGCTGAAGTCATGATGACCCATAATGCGGGGAAATGGCTGATCCTACAATAGGCAGGATCAGTTCGATGCCGGTTTCGGGCTATCCGAGAACGTCGACGAGCACGCGCTGCCAGTTCCCGCCCATGATTTTCGTGACGTCTGCCTGACTGAAGCCGTCTTCCAAAAGAGCCTTGCGGATCGTCATCATGCGGGACAGATTGTTGAGTTCCGGGATGACGACATGCTCCGGATCCGCCTCATAGCCGGGGATACCGAGCTTTTGCATGGCCTGCCACCAGCCGAGATATTCCTTGACGCCTTCCTGATTGTCATTGTTCAACTTGCGCAGGTTTTCCTGTCCCGCCATCGGGAAATCATTGGAGATTCCGACGGCGTTAATGCCGCCGATATTGATTGCATGCCGGATATGCGCGATCAGATGATCGATCCTGGGGCGACTGTCGGTGGTCAGCCAGAAACTCATCATGAATATGCCGATGACACCGCCCCTGTCGGCAATGGCGCGAATTCCGTCATCGGTGATACAGCGAGGGTGATCGACTATCGCCCGGCAGGCTCCATGGGAGTAGACAACAGGCGACTGGCTCGCCGTCGCGGCTTCCGATATGGTTGACACCGAGCCATGGGAGACATCGGGCAACAGGCCGACCCGGTTCATCTCGGCAATTCCGGCGCGCCCGAGTTCGGTCAGCCCGCTCTGTTCGCGTTCGATCGCGCCGCCGGCGAACTTGTTGTCATTATGGTGCGTCAGTTGCAGGACGCGCAGGCCCTTGCTGTGGAAATATGCGATCCGGCGAAGGTCTTCGCCGATGGTTTCGCAGGACTGGAATTGCAAAAAGGCGGCGCAGCCCGGCCTCGATCCGATGTCGCTGCCGCGTTTGGCAACGAAGATCCGGTCGCTGGCTTCTATGCGACCGATAGCGGCGTCCAGTGCCGCGTCGTTCACGCCAAAATTACGCTGGTACCGCGGTGTTCCGTCCGCATCGCGAACTTCCTCGACTTTTGATACATCGCATATCATTGCCGACAATCCGGCCTGCCGGATTTCATCCAGATTCTCCGGCAGAAAGCTGAGGCCGTCGATTATCGGGGCAGAGGGAATTGTCGCGGCCAGGCTTCGTGCGGCCGCTATCCCGCTGCTGCTGGTCAAGGCAGACAGAGCGGTCATGCCGAGAAACGACCGCCGGGACATGGATTGCAGGGTGTCCATCCCTGCAATATGAATGCCCGGCGGCTGATTGTCATGCGGTTTCCATCTTCAGCGCACCATCACCTTCATCGATCTTGACCGTGCTGCCGTCCGGCACATTTCCGCGCAGGATCATGTCAGCTAGCGGATCCTGAAGATATTTCTGGATCGCCCGCTTCAGTGGGCGTGCGCCGTAAACCGGATCATAACCAACCCGTCCCAGCCAGCGCCGGGCGGCATCTGTGAGGTCGAGTTCGATCTTCCGGTCCTTGAGCAGTTTCTGCACTCGCAGGACCTGAATATCGACAATCGGCGCCATATGTTCCTCGGCCAGCCGGTGGAACAGGATGATTTCATCCAGCCGGTTCAGGAATTCGGGCCGGAAATGCGCGCGGACGACTTCCATTACCTGCGGCTCGACATCCTTGACAGTCTCGCCATCCTTCATATTCGCCATATATTGGCTGCCGAGATTGGAGGTAAGGATGATCAGCGTGTTGGAGAAGTCCACCACCCGGCCCTGACCGTCGGTCAGTCGCCCGTCGTCGAGCACCTGCAGCAGCACGTTGAACACGTCGCCATGCGCCTTTTCGACCTCGTCGAACAGGATCACCTGATAGGGACGCCGGCGCACCGCTTCGGTCAGCACGCCGCCTTCGTCATAGCCGACATAGCCCGGAGGGGCGCCGATCAGCCGTGAGACGCTGTGCTTTTCCATGAATTCGGACATGTCGATGCGGACCATCGCCTGGTCATCGTCGAACAGGAATCCGGCCAGCGCCTTGGTCAGTTCGGTCTTGCCGACGCCGGTGGGGCCGAGGAACAGGAAGCTGCCCAGCGGCCGGTTAGGGTCCTGCAGGCCGGCGCGGCTGCGACGGACGGCGGCCGACACAGCGGCAACCGCGTCCTTCTGGCCGATCACCCGTTTGCCGATAATATCTTCCATCGCCAGCAGCTTCTCGCGTTCGCCTTCGAGCATCTTGTCGACCGGAATGCCGGTCCATTTCGAAACCACGGCGGCAATATCCTCGGAGGTCACTTCCTCGCGGAGCATCGCGCCTTCGGTATCGCCAGCGGCCTCTTCCAGTGCCTTTACCAGATTGGGAATGGTGCCGTAGCTCAGCTCGCCGGCCTTGGCGAGATCGCCGGCCCGTTCGGCCTGCTCCAGTTCAAGCCGTGCGTGGTCGAGCTTTTCCTTGAGATCTGCCTCGGCATTGATCTTGTCTTTCTCGCCCTGCCAGCGCGTGGTCAGCTCGGCACTCTGCTGTTCGAGCTCGGCCAGTTCTTTCTCGAGCGTTTCCAGACGCCCCTTGGACGCATCGTCGCTTTCCTTGGACAAGGCTTCGCGTTCGATCTTCAGCTGGATGATCCGCCGGTCGAGCGTTTCGATTTCTTCCGGTTTGGATTCGACTTCCATCCGGATGCGCGACGCCGCTTCGTCCATCAGGTCGATAGCCTTGTCGGGCAGGAAACGGTCCGGAATATAGCGATTGGAAAGCGCCGCTGCGCTGACAATCGCGCCGTCGGTGATCCGCACGCCGTGGTGCAGTTCATATTTTTCCTTTAGTCCGCGCAGGATCGAAACCGTGTCTTCCACGGTCGGTTCACCAATGAAGACAGGCTGGAAGCGACGCTGCAGCGCGGCGTCCTTTTCGACATATTTCTGATATTCGTTGAGCGTGGTCGCGCCGATGCAGTGCAGCTCGCCGCGCGCCAGAGCCGGCTTGAGCAGATTGGAAGCGTCCATCGATCCTTCCGACGCGCCCGCGCCGACCAATGTGTGCATCTCGTCGATGAACAGGATGATCTCGCCCTCGGCCCCGCGCACTTCGTCGAGCACGCTTTTCAGCCGTTCCTCAAACTCGCCACGATATTTCGCGCCGGCAATCAGCGACCCCATGTCGAGCGCCATCAGGCGGCGATCCTTCAGGCTGTCGGGCACATCGCCATTGGCAATGCGCAGCGCCATGCCTTCGGCGATGGCGGTCTTGCCGACGCCGGGTTCGCCGATCAGCACCGGATTGTTCTTGGTGCGGCGCGCCAAAATCTGGATCGTGCGCCGGATTTCCTCGTCGCGGCCGATGACGGGGTCGAGCTTGCCGTCGCGCGCGGCCTGGGTCAGGTCCCGGGTATATTTTTCCATTGCTTCATAGGCATCTTCGGCGGACGCGGTATTGGCCGTGCGGCCGCCCCGCAAATCGTTGATCGCCGTGTTCAGCGCTTCGGCGGTTACGCCCGAAGACAGCAGCGCCTTGCCCGCCTCCGTGTCTTTTGACAGCAGCAGCGCAAGCAGCAGCCGTTCGACCGTGACATAGCTGTCTCCGGCTTTTTCGGCGATCTGTTCGGCCTGGTCGAGCACCCGAACCGCGTCATTGTTGAGGCCGGGCGTCTGCTGGGCTCCACCGCCCGAAACCGCAGGTATCTTGGCGAGCGCCGCATCAATTTCCTGATGGGCCTTTTTGGCATCGCCACCGGCCTTGGTGATCAAGCCCGCAGCCATGCCCTGGTCGTCTTCCAGCAATGCCTTCGCCAGATGCGCGGCGGTAATCTGCTGATGGCTCATCCGGATTGCAACGGTCTGGGCGGATTGCAAAAAGCCCTTGGCGCGATCGGTGAATTTCTCAAGGTTCATCGGTTCATCCTGTTTCGTCTCAGTGTCTTGTGATAAATATGGTGTTGCAGTCGTGCAACACAACCATATTCATGACTTTTTCCTTGAAACTTATATGGTAAGCGCTTTCGAGTGTAAAAGAGCCCATGGTTTATGGTGCCGGCAGAGAGGATAAAATACGTGAAAACACTTAAGCGTCTGGGGATCGGGCTGCTCGCGCTCATCGTGCTGTTGGCTATCGGCCTTGCTGTCTGGGAACCGATGAGCGTTGCGGAATCTGCGCCGCCGCCCGAAGGCTCCTATGAAGCGCGCATTGTCCGCGACGAATTTGGTGTGCCGCATATATTCGGCAAGACCGATGCCGATGTCGCCTATGGCGTCGCCTACGCCCATAGCGAGGATGATTTCTCGACCCTTCAGGAAGTCACCGCGATGACGCGGGGCCGGATGGCAACACTCAACGGCTCCGAGAGCGCGCCGATTGATTATATTGCGGCTCTGCTGGATGTGCGCGGTACGGTGAACCGCAAATATGATCAATTGCCGGCCGATGTGCGCGCGGTGCTTGACGGCTATGCATCCGGGCTCAATGCTTATGCCGCGGAACATCCCGACGAGGTGAAGCTGGCGAAATTGTTCCCGGTCAATGGCCAGGATATCGCCGCCGGTTTCGTGCTGCGCTCGCCCTTTTTCTTCGGTCTCAACAATCCGATCGAAGCGCTGGTGCAGAACAAGCCGCTGCCACGAGAAGGTGGTCCGCGTCTTTCCGGGGAACCGGTCAAAAGCTCGATCCATCCGCTCAGCCCGGACAAGCTGATCAACGACCAGACCGCTACGCCCGTCGGACCGGATCCGGATGAAAACGGTTCCAACGCTTATGCGCTTGCGCCGGAGCTCTCGCCGGAAGGCAAGACCCGCTTGATCTCCAATTCGCACCAGCCGCTGCGCGGGAATGTCGCCTGGTACGAGCTGGTCGTGCACAGCGAAGAGGGATGGGACTTCGCCGGGGCCAATTTCCCGGGATCGCCGTTCCCGTTTCTGGGGCATAACAAATATCTGGGCTGGACCAATACCGTCAACCGGCCCGATCTGGTCGATATCTACAAGCTGACGCTGAACGACGACAAAGACGCCTACCGTTTTGACGGTGAATGGAAGCCGCTCGAGAAAAAGCGCGTCTGGCTGAAAATCAAGTTCGGCCCCTTCGTCATTCCCTATCCGCAGGTCGCCTATCGCTCGATTCACGGGCCGGTGATCATCAACGACAGCGGCGCCTATGCGCTGCGCTATGCCGGTATCGACCAGCTCGACATGCTGACCCAATATTACCGGATCAACAAGGCGAGCAATTTCGACGAATGGCAGGCGGCGATGGCGGGGCAGGGCGTTCCCGCGACCAATTTCATCTATGCCGATGCCGATGGCAATATCGGGATGTACTATAACGCGATGTTCCCCGACCGGCCGGAAGGCCATGACTGGCGGACGGTACTGCCCGGCGATACATCTGCGACCCTGTGGCAAGGGGCTTTACCGTTCACCCGTGTGCCGGCGCTGGTCAATCCGGCTTCCGGCTATGTCATGAATGCAAACAACACGCCTTATATCGCGGCGGGTCCGGGCGACGAACTCAAACGGAATAATTTTTCGCCGCTGCTCGGCGTCGAAGATGACCAGACCAACCGGTCGCGCCGCTCGATTGCCTTGCTCGAACGCGCCAATGCCGACGGCAAGATCAGTGACGCCGAATTGTGGGCGATCAAATATGACACTGGCTATGAAAAGGCCGGCTATGCGAAAGACTGGCTGGACAGGATTGCCTCGCTCGATCTGAAAGACAGTGCGAAACTGCTCAAGGCGCAGCAACTGCTGGCCCAGTGGGACTGGAATCTCGACGGCAAGGGACCGGCAGACGCGCTCGCGCTGATGGTGCTGCGCCCTGCCAACAAGTCGCATTACAACCGGGGTACAATGCCCGACCCGCGACAGATACTGGAAGATACGGTCGACCATCTGAGCCAATATTTCGGCCAGATCGATCCGCCGATGCTGGATGTGCTCAGAATGCGCCAAGGGGATGTCGATCTTCCGGTCGACGGCGGCAACGACACGATCCGCGCCTCGACGCTCTGGGATGTAGAGGAAGACGGCCGGTTGAGCGTACGCCACGGCGACAGCTTCATCATGTTCATCGAATGGGCAAAGGACGGCAAGGTCCGCTCCCGTTCTATCCAGCCCTTTGGTGCTGCGACTACGCGCCCGGATTCCCCGCATTACACCGACCAGATGCAATTGTTCGTCGACAAGAAGCTGAAACCGGTCTGGTTTGATCCGGCCGATTTAGAGAAGCACAAGACGAGCGATAAGGTGGTGCGATCAACTGGTAAAACGGCGAAATGATCATCTCGTCGATGATGGCCATGACCTTCCGGCTCACCTGATATGACAGTGTCTTAAAACTTCGGGATATGACAGGTTCGCGCAAAACCAGATCGCGAGCACAGGAGAATCCCCAACATGCGCACTGTAAAGGCATTTGCAGCCCATCAAGCCGGAAACCGGCTGGAACCGTTCGAATATCAATTGGGGCCACTGGGTTCCAACGATATCGATATCAGGGTCGAGCATTGCGGTCTGTGCCATACCGACCTGAGTTTGCGGAACAATGCCTGGGGCATTACCGAGTTTCCTTTTGTCGGTGGTCATGAAGCCACCGGCACCGTGATCGAGACGGGCCCTGAAGTGACACATGTCAAGAAGGGCGACCGGGTCGGGCTGGGCGGTCATTCGCATTATTGCATGACCTGCCGGCAGTGCCTGAATGGCGATCACAATCTCTGTGAATCCGTGCAATCTACGGTGTCAGCGGGTCGGCATGGGGCTTTTGCCGATATTGTCCGGGCAACGGGGGTTAGCGTCATCAAGTTGCCGGACGGGCTTGATTCTCGGGACGCAGGACCCTTGTTCTGTGCGGGAATTACCGTCTTCAATCCCTTTGTGAAATTCGACATCAAGCCAACCGACCGCATTGCCGTATTGGGCATCGGCGGTCTCGGGCATCTGGCGTTGCAATTCGGCAAAGCCTGGGGCTGCCATGTCACGGCACTGACTTCCAGTGCGTCCAAAAAAGACGAAGCCATGGCTTTCGGTGCCCATGATGTCATCAATTCCCGCGACCCTGAAGCCATAGCCGCGGCTGCGGGCAGCTTTGACGTGATTCTCAGCACGGTCGATGTGGCGCTGGACTGGAATGCCATTATCGCCATGCTGAAGCCGAAAGGCCGATTGCATTTTCTGGGCGTTCAGGCTGTGCCTGCCGAGTTGCAGCTCATGCCGCTGATGTTTGCCCAATTGTCGCTGTCTTCCTCATTGGTCGGGAGTCCCCAGACCATTGCCGAAATGCTTGAATTTTGCGCACGCCATGACATCAAGGTGGCCACCGAGCATTTCCCCTTCGAGAAGATCAATGAGGCGCTGGCGCATCTGGAGAGCGGTGATGCGCGCTATCGTATCGTGCTGGATAATTGACGCGAGTGCCTGCGATCGAACGGGCTGGAATCCGGTCTAAGGCACCAGCACCGTATCCACCGGCTCGGGTAGCAGGTCCGGATAGTCGGTAATATAATGCAGCCCGCGGCTTTCCTTGCGCGCCAGCGCTGATTTCACGATCAAATCCGCCACCTCGATCAAATTGCGTAGCTCGATCAGATCCTGGGTCACGCGGAAATTGCTGTAATATTCCTCGACCTCCTCGCGCAGCAGATTGATGCGGTTCTGGGCCCGCTCAAGCCGCTTGGTGGTGCGGACAATGCCGACATAATTCCACATGAAGCGGCGGATTTCGGTCCAGGTCTGCTTGATCACCACTTCCTCGTCGCTGTCGGTGACGCGGCTTTCGTCCCAGGGCCGGATCGCGGGCGGGGCAGGGAGTGTATCCCAATGTTCGGCAATATCGCGCGCCGCAGCGTCGCCGAAGACGAAACATTCGAGCAGGCTGTTGGAGGCCAGACGGTTGGCGCCGTGCAGGCCGCTTTCGCTCGACTCGCCAGCCGCATAGAGGCCGGGCAGGTCAGTGCGACCCGCCAGATCGATCAGGATGCCGCCACAGGTATAATGTTGCGCCGGCACGACCGGGATCGGTCCGGTCGTCATGTCGATACCCAGCCCGATCAGCTTGTCATAGATATTGGGGAAATGGCCCTTCACGAATTCGGGATCGCGGTGCGAAATATCCAGATGGACATAATCGAGCCCGAGCCGCTTGATCTCGTGGTCATTGGCGCGGGCCACGATGTCGCGCGGGGCCAGTTCCATCCGCTCCGGATCGAAGCGCTGCATGAACCGGTCGCCGGCTTCATCGCCCGCGTCATCGGGCAATTTCAGATGCCCGCCTTCGCCGCGCACTGCTTCGGTGATCAGGAAATTCTTGACTTCCAGATTATAGAGACAGGTCGGGTGGAACTGCATCATCTCCATATTGGAAACCCGCGCGCCGGCGCGCCAGGCCATGGCGATGCCGTCACCGGTCGCGCCGCGCGGCGCGGTCGAGAAAAGATAGGTCCGGCCGGCGCCACCGCTGGCCATGATTGTCGCGCGCGAGGTCAGAGTCTCGACATGGCCGGTTTCATTATTCAGCGCGTAAACGCCCCAGACATTCTTCGCGCCGGTCGGTATTTCGGCGTGACGATCGACGATCAGGTCAATCGCCACCATATGCGGCCGCAGCGTGATATTGGGGTGCGCCGCAGCGGTATTCTGCAACGCTTCCTGCACCGCCCAGCCGGTGGCATCATCGACATGGACGATCCGGCGGTGGCTATGCCCACCCTCGCGGGTCAGGTGAAGGACTTCCGCTTCCTTGTTGAACGGCACGCCCATATCTTCCAGCCGCGCAATCGCGGCTGGCGCATTTTCAACAACAAATTCAACGGTTTCGCGGCGATTGAGGCCAGCCCCTGCGACCATCGTGTCGTTGATGTGATTGTCGAACGTATCGCCCGCGTCGAGCACGGCGGCAATTCCGCCCTGCGCCCAGGCGGTGGAACCGCCGGTCAGTTCGCCCTTGGCCAGCACCAGCACCTTGTGGGTGCGGGCCAGCGTGATGGCTGCGCTCAGTCCGGCCGCGCCGGATCCGACAATGATGACGTCGTGATTCACGCCGCTTTGGCGCGGGTCAGGTTGAGAAACACATCCTCAAGATCCGCTTCCCTTGTCGTGACATCGACGATCGCAAATCCCCGTTCCTGGATTGCTGCCATAACGCCGCCGGCATTGGTCCGGTCCTTGTTATAGGTGACCGCAACCGTTCGGGGGCCGATGATTTCGGCCTTTTCGAACAGGTCATTGGCAAAGGAAATCGCATCCTGCGCTTCGCTGATGTCGCGGTCCAGCGTCAGCTCGACCAGCTTTTCCCGCGCCATGTCGACCAGTTCGGGAGTCGGCTTGTTGGCGATCAGCTTGCCGTGGTTGATAATCGCGATGCGGTCGCAGAGATTTTCCGCTTCCTCTAGATAATGGGTGGTCAGCACGATGGTGACACCGGCTTTGTTGAGCTCCACGACATATTCCCAGAGCTGCTGTCGCAAATCAATATCGACGCCCGCTGTGGGTTCGTCGAGAACCAGAATCGGCGGCGAGTGGACCATGGCCTTGGCTACCAGAAGCCGGCGCTTCATACCGCCCGACAGGGTGCGGGCATAGGCATCGGCCTTGTCTTCCAAGTGCACCGCGCGCAGCAATTCCATCGTCCGGCGCTTGGCCTTGGGAACGCCATAGAGCCCGGCCTGCACTTCCAGCGCCTCGGAAGGTGTGAAAAAGGGATCAAAAATAATCTCCTGCGGCACGATTCCGATCGAGGCCTTGGCGTTGCGCGGACTGTCATCGATGTCGAATCCCCAGATGCTGGCGTTACCGCCGGTCTTGCGGACCATGCCGGAGAGGATGTTGATCAGTGTCGACTTGCCTGCGCCATTGGGGCCCAGAAGCCCGAAGATAGAGCCACGCGGCACGTCGAAACTGACATCATTCAAGGCCTGTTTGCCACCGGCGTAGGTTTTGGACAGTCTGTCTATCGAAATCGCTGCATCATTCATTCGGGCGGCATACCCATATTAATTCTCATAATCAAAGGCTTTGGCTGGGGCGCTGCCGAGAAGGCGAGCGGGCGGCGCAAACCGGCGTGGATACTCCTGCCCGGTTGCGGGTTCGGGACCACCCATGCGGTGCGGAACCAGCGGATGATCGCCAGACTGGCGATTTGTCGCGGCGGTCGTGTCGGGTCTGCCGGCTCGCGCGTCTGTCAGGAAGACCAATGCGCATCCGGCCCGTTGCCAGCTTTTCAGATAAGCTTGTTGATTGCGAAATGTGGTCCA
The DNA here is from genome assembly GCF_002218195.1 of Sphingorhabdus sp. SMR4y. GTDB lineage: Bacteria > Pseudomonadota > Alphaproteobacteria > Sphingomonadales > Sphingomonadaceae > Parasphingorhabdus. The sequence continues at coordinate 3,447,860 of NZ_CP022336.1, forward strand.
TTACCAAGTAATATCAACAATTTGCATCATTATCTTGAAAGGTTACCACGATTTTAACCATGCGGATAAAGGTAAAGTTACGACAATCTGTCTAGGGAGAGCAACAACCGATATAGGACAGATTTTGTGATGACCAGAGAACAAATCTTACCGCGCCTGATTGGTGGCCTTATTGTCGTGCTTGTCGTTTTGACGGGTTCGCCGGCCGCCTTCGCCCAGGCTGCCAACAGTGACGCCCGGGCCGTGACCATCGGTCCGTTGTCCGTGGTCAAGACCGAGGACCTGCGTTATGGCAATATCATTTCCGGCACTCGTAACGGCACCGTGACCATTGATACCCGAAACGGCAATGTGTCGACCACCGGCGATGCAACGCTTGCCGGCGGAGTGAGAGGCCCGGCCAAATTCATAATCTACGGCGGGCCGAACCAGATAGTAGAGATATCGATCCCCGGATCCTTGACGGTGACCCATACGAACGGCACCGACCAGATGCGGATTGATCGGCTGGCGATCGGTAACGGAAACCGGAATTTCAACACTTTCGTGCGCGGCCTGCTGGGGACGCTCGGCATCTATGATCTGACGGTCGGGGGGCGGTTGCGCGTGAATGGCAATCAGCAGACAGGGGCCTATCGCGGGTCCTTCATCATGACCGTCGAATATCAATGACAGGGGATCATCACCGGCGGGCGTCAGAACATATTGCGCACCCGCAACTCTGTTGCTAATTCACCGGCATGATCGAAACACCCGAAATCGTCAAAACCTCCAAGAAACGCGTATCCTGTGACGGAGCGACCGATATTCCGGGCGGCGCTGCGCTGGGCCATCCCCGTGTCTGGTTGGAAATTGATGAAAAAGGCTATGTCGAGTGCGGCTATTGCGACCGGCGATTCGTGCTGACCGGCGGCCCCGCAGATGTTTCCCCGGCGCTGTCCGAAGATTAATCCGACATAGGGGGTGCAAGCTCTCCAATATATTTCTATATATAGCGGATGACAGATAAGCTTGATCCCCGCTCGTTTCTATATCGTCCCGATGGCCTTGATCCGGAGCGCGCCAAAGCGCTCGTCGCCGACAGCCTGTCGGCATGCGACGATGGTGAACTCTATCTGCAATATAGTGCGGTAGAGAGTTTTGGTTTTGACGATGGTCGCCTGAAGACCGCAGACTACAGTACGGACAGCGGGTTCGGCCTGCGCGGCGTGTCCGGAGAGATGACAGGTTTCTCCTATAGCAACGAGACCAGCGAAGCCGCGATCAGGCGCGCGGCCCAGACCCTGCAATTGCTCGATCCTGCCAAGGACCAGAAAGCCCCGCCACCACGGGGCAATAATCGCCATCTTTATGGCGAAGCCAATCCGCTGGAGGCGATTCCCTTCGCCAGAAAGGTCGCCCTCTGCCAGCAGATCGACACGGCCGCCCGCGCGCGCGATCCCCGCGTTTCGCAGGTGTCTGTCGGCCTTTCCGGCAGCTGGAGTGTCGTCGAAATTGTCCGTCCCGACGGTTTCGTAGCCACCGATGTGCGGCCTCTGGTGCGGCTCAATGTTTCTATTGTTGCAGAGCAAAATGGTCGCCGGGAAAGCGGCAGCTTCGGCATGGGCGGACGGTATCTCTACAACGACCTGTTCGAGGAAGCGCGCTGGAACCGTGCGGTCGACGAGGCTCTGGCGCAGGCTCTGGTCAATCTGGAAAGTGTCGATGCGCCGGCCGGCGAACAGACCGTTCTGCTGGGCCCCGGCTGGCCCGGGATCATATTGCACGAAGCAATCGGCCATGGCCTCGAAGGCGATTTCAATCGAAAAGGCACCAGCGCCTTCTCCGGCAAGATCGGCGAACGCGTGGCCGCCCCGGGTGTCACAGTCGTCGACGACGGTTCGATCAAGGAACGGCGCGGTTCGCTCAGCATCGACGACGAAGGCACGCCGACCCAGGAAAATGTCCTGATCGAGGACGGCATATTGAAATGCTATATGCAGGACCGCCTGAACGCCCGCCTGATGGGCGTGCCGGCCACCGGCAACGGACGCCGCGAAAGCTATGCCCATGCACCGATGCCGCGGATGACCAACACGTTCATGCGCGGCGGGCAGGATGATCCCGACGAATTGATGAGCCGGGTCAAGAACGGCATCTACGCCAAGAGCTTTGGCGGCGGGCAGGTGGATATTGTCTCGGGCAAATTCGTTTTCTCGTGCACCGAAGCCTACAAGATCGAAAACGGCAAGTTGGGCGCACCGATCAAGGGGGCAACGCTGATCGGCGATGGCCCGACCGTGCTGACCAAGGTTTCCGGTATTGGCAATGACATGGCGCTCGACGAGGGCATCGGCATGTGCGGCAAGGGCGGGCAGTCCGTGCCGGCCGGTGTTGGCCAGCCGACCTTGCTGGTCGACTCCCTGACCGTCGGTGGCACTGCTTGACGAGAGGATGGATAGCGTCTCCATGAACTGGCCCGCTGAAATAGTGTCTTTCTGGTTTGATCAACTGGATCCGAAACAATGGTGGACCGGCAGCGATGCCACGGACGAACAGATCAAGGAGCAGTTCCTGGAACTTTGGGAAGAGCAGAAAGCGAAGACTGCGGACGATTTTCTTACGTCTCCGGAAACCGCTCTGGCTGCCGTCATCCTCTTTGACCAGTTCCCGCGAAATATGTTTCGCGATAGTGCCGATGCCTATTCGACCGATCATCTGGCACAGCAGATTGCCGAAAAGGCAGTCGATCGGGAACTGGACCAGAAATTACCCGAGGATCAGCGGGCCTTTCTCTATATGCCGTTCATGCATGCCGAAGATCTGCATTTGCAGAACCGGTCTGTCACCCTGTTCACCAAATTGGGCAGCAATGAGAAATATGCCAATGAGCATCGCGACGTAATCGCGAAATTCGGACGTTTCCCGCATCGCAACACGGTTCTCGGGCGCCAGTTTCGCGCCGGAGAGCAGGCGGCGGTCGATGCCGGGGCGAGCTGGTAACGCCGATGCTGATTGCAGCGGTCAAGCAGACCTGGCGTGCTTTGACCGTCTGGCCCGATGCCGGTCGCTGGAAAGCCGCTTTCGCGATTGCCCTACCGGCGGCAGCTATTATCGCGCTGGCCGGGTTTATCGGTGGGTGGCTCCGCTGGGAACCGGCACTCGATCTGCGCTCGGTCCTGTCGGCCGCCCTGATCCTGTTGATTGTTCCGGCGCTGGTCGAAGAACTGGTCTTTCGCGGTGCGCTCCTGTCTTGGCTCGCGACCTTTTCACAGCGTTGGGGTAGCTGGCTTTCGGCCTTTCTGTTCATGCTCTGGCATCCGTTTCAGGCCCTGACCTTCGGGCCAGCCTGGTCGGCGATTTTCCTGCAACCTTCGTTTCTGTTTGCTACGTTCATCCTGGGCATAGTATTGACCCATATCCGGATTGTTTCGCAGTCCCTATGGCCTGTGATTGTGATTCACTGGTTGCTGGTGTTGGTCTGGAAGCTGTTGTTCGGCGGACCATTTTACTGAGAAGGGTGAGGCATGGCGGAATTTTTTGATGCACTGAATGATGACCATGTGGCGTTCATTGCAAAGCAACCGATGTTCTTTGTTGCCACCGCCGCAGCGGACGGCCGGATCAATCTTTCGCCCAAGGGCTATGATGCCTTTCGCGTACTCGGCCCTGACCGCGTCGCCTATCTTGACCTCGGTGGCTCGGGCAATGAAACCCACGCCCATCTGGTCGCCGATGGCCGGATCACCATCATGTTCAACAATTTTTCCAATCCGGCGCTGATCATGCGGCTCTATGGCACGGGCAAGCCGGTGCTGCCGCAGGATGAAGGCTGGGACGGACTGGCCGCACATTTTGATATCCTGCCCGGCACCCGCCAGATTTTCGACATCCAGGTGGACAATATCCAGACCAGTTGCGGCTGGGGTGTGCCGCGGATGGAAATGCAGGCCGAGCGCGAGACCTTGGTCAAATATCACCGCCAGGCCGATCCGGAAGCCTGGGTGGCCAAGACCGCAGGCCGGGTCAAAAGCATCGACGGTCTGCCAACGCGGGCTTCGGATCGCTATTTTGGCGAGCAGTAGGCGATGAGTCTGGTCGAGTTGTCCCGCCATATGCATGGTGTTGAAGCCGAGATCATCCGCGGGCGTCTGGAATCTGCCGGTATCGGCGCGGTTTGTTTCGACAGCAATGTCAATATTGCCGAAGGCGCGGGCATAGCCTTGCCGGCGCGGGTAATGGTGCTGGCCGAGGATCTGGCGGAAGCCAGGGCGATATTGGCGGAGGATGTTTCGCTATGAGCGGCGCCGGCAAACTGTCCCTGGCCCTGGGCGGCGGCGCGGGGCTCGGCTGGACCCATATCGGCGTGTTGCGGGCGATTGACGATAGTCCGCTGGAAATTGCGGCAATCGCGGGCACATCCATCGGGGCGATCACAGGTGCCAGCTATGCGGTGGGCAAACTCGACTATCTCGAGGATATGGCTCGCAACGTCAATTTCCGCAATATGCTGCGATTCATGGACCCGCATTTCAAGCGCGGCGCGGTCATGGGCGCGCGCAATATCGAGAAAGAACTGGAAACCGAATTCGGCCAGCTTTGCTTCGAGGACCTGCCTTTCCCGATCGCTGCGGTGGCCGCCGACCTGCGCACCGGCGATACGATCGTGATGAAATCGGGCAAGCTGGTGCCGGCGATCCGTGCATCCATGTCCTTGCCCGGCATTTTCAAACCGGTGCAGCATGAAGGGCGGCTGCTGGTCGACGGCGGAGCGGCCCTGCCGGTGCCGGTGTCGCCGGTGCGGGCCCTGGCACCCGAGGCGCTGTGCCTGTCGGTCAATCTGCAGGACGACTTCCTCAATCGCTCGATCGCCGCCGGAATTGCCGAACAGGGCAACAAGGAACCGAACAGCCTGGCGATCGTCAAGGCATCGGTCGGCCTGTCCTTGCGCAATCTCGGGCGCTATTCGCTGGCGCTCGATCCCCCCGATTTTGCGATGTCGCCGCCGGTCGGTCATATCGACATCCAGAACTTCACCCGCGCCGAGGAACTGATCGACATCGGCCGCCGCGAGACCGAAAAGGTCATACCCCAAATAATCGCGAAAATGGCGGAGCGCACTGCCTAAAAATTGTGCACTCGTGCTGCATTGCACAAAATTTACTCTTTCTTAAGCGGCGCGATTTTCTGAAAATCCCTTGATTCCAAAGGTTTCCGATTCTGGCACGGGCCTTGCGAGGTGTCCCCTGGTAACAACAATAGGGGGCGTAATGAAATTTATCATAGCCATAATCAAACCGTTCAAGCTTGACGATGTTCGCGAAGCGCTGACCGGTGTCGGTGTGACCGGCATGACCGTAACCGAAGTCAAGGGCTTCGGTCGGCAAAAGGGCCAGACGGAAGTCTATCGCGGTGCGGAATATACCACCAACATGGTTCCGAAGCTGAAAATCGAGGTGGCGTGCAGCAGCGCTGTCGCAGCGCAGGCGGTTGAGGCCATTCAATCTGCCGCCGGTACGGAGTCGATCGGCGACGGCAAGATTTTCACAATCGGTCTGGAAGACGCCGTGCGTATTCGCACGGGCGAAACCGGCGACACAGCAATTTAATCGGGGAATCATGACAATGAGAAAATTTCTAACAATTTCCGCAGGGCTGGCGGTGATGGCTGCGGCCGCGCCCGCGCTGGCACAGGAGGCGGCTGAAGTGGCCGACCCCAGTGCCAACACAGCCTATATCTTCAATACCCTGTTGTTCCTTCTTGGCGGGTTCCTTGTCATGTGGATGGCCGCCGGGTTCGCGATGCTCGAAGCCGGCCTCGTGCGTTCCAAAAATGTTTCGATGCAATGTCTGAAGAATATCGGCCTCTATTCGATCGCCGGTATCATGTTCTGGTTCATCGGCTATTCGATTGCCTATCCGGGCTTCGAAGGCGGCTATTTCGGTATCGCCGATTTCCCTTACGCCATGCAGGGCGTGGGTGATGCGGATGTCGACACCGGCTATTCGGTCGCGTCAGACTGGTTCTTCCAGATGGTTTTCTGCGCAACCACGGCATCGATCGTTTCCGGTACCGTAGCGGAACGCGTGAAAGTTATTCCGTTCTTCATCTTCGTTTTCGTTCTCACCGGGTTCATCTATCCCGTCATCGTGAGCTGGGAATGGGGTGCTGGCTGGCTCGACGCCATGGGCTTCAGTGACTTTGCCGGTTCCACGCTGGTCCACTCGACCGGTGGCTGGGCTGCTCTCGCCGGTGCCTTGATCATTGGCCCCCGCCTGGGTCGCTATGTTGACGGCAAGATCACGGTCATGCCCGGTTCGAGCATTCCGCTTGCTACCCTGGGTACGTTCATCCTGTGGCTCGGTTGGTTCGGCTTCAACGGCGCATCGCAGCTTGCCATGGGCACGATCGGTGATGTCAGCGACGTTTCCAAGATCTTCGTCAATACCAACATGGCCGCAGCTGGTGGTGTAGTAGTCGCGATCATCCTGACGCAGCTCATCTACAAGAAAATCGACGTCACGATGGCCCTCAACGGCGCGCTGGCCGGGCTTGTCTCGATTACCGCAGAGCCGCTGACGCCATCCGTTCCTGCAGCCTTGTTCATTGGCGGCATCGGTGGTGCGATCGTGGTCTTCGCGGTTCCCTTGCTCGACAAGCTCAAGATTGACGATGTTGTCGGCGCCATTCCGGTCCACCTTCTGGCCGGTATCTGGGGCACGCTGATCGTTCCTCTTACCAACACCGAAGTGCCGTTTGTCGCGCAGCTGACCGGTGTGGTCGCAACCGGTGTCTTCGTGCTGATCACCAGCTCGATCATCTGGTTCGCTCTGAAATTCACCCTTGGTGTCCGTCCGACCGAAGAGCAGGAAATGCTCGGAATGGATATCGCCGAAGTGGGCGTCGAAGCCTACCCGGAATTTGCCAAGGGCTAACCAGTTTGGCGCCGGCCTTCTCCTCCCAAAATCGGGTCGGCGCCTAACCTTGTTCCTCCTGCGAACAAACAACTTTAGGGCCGGAGATGTGAGAGCATCCCGGCCTTTTTTTTATCAGTAATTCAGAACGGGTTGTGCACCGGATCTATGAACAGCTTCGATTATATCGTGGTCATCGGCTATCTTGCGGCGATGCTGATGTTCGGAATGTTCCTCAGCAAGCAGAATGACGAGGGGGACTATTTTCTCGGCAACAAGGGGATCGGCTGGTTTCCGCTCGGCCTGTCGGCGATGGCCACCCAATTGTCCGCGATCAGCTTCATCTCCGCGCCGGCCTTTGTCGGCCTGCGGGAAGGCGGCGGACTGAAATGGCTGACCTTTGAATTTGCCTTGCCGCTGGCGATGTTGCTGGTGATGTTCGTGATCATGCCGCCGCTCTACCGGTCCGGCGTGATCAGCATCTTCGATTTCCTCGAGCAGCGGATCGGTCGGTCGACCCGTGTCCTGATCAGCATCTCTTTCCAGATCGTGCGCGCTTTTGGCACCGGTATCATGGTCTATACGACCGGCATCATCATCGAGGCGGTGCTGGGCGTTCCGTTTCTCCAGTCGGTACTGGCGATCAGTATCATCACCATAATCTATTCCTTTCTCGGCGGCATCCGCGCGGTGGTCTATGCCGATGCGATCCAGATGGTGCTGATCGTGTTCGGCCTGCTGGTCTGCCTGGCCTATGCGATGACGATCATCGGCGGGTTCGACATATTCTGGGCGAGCATCGACCCCGAACGGTTGCGGGTCGTCGACTGGAGCTATGCCGGGCTGGTGACCGACGAATTTGCCCTCTTGCCGATGCTGTTCGGCGGCTTTGTGCTCTATGTGTCTTATTATGCCTGCGACCAGACCCAGGCGCAGCGGTCGCTGTCGGCGAAAAGCCTCGGGGATATCCGCAAATTGCTCACCGCAAACGCCTTGCTGCGCTTCCCCGTAACACTCCTCTACTGCGTTACCGGCCTGGCGGTCGGCGTGATTGCGGCGGGCGACAGTGCCTTTCTCTCGCTCATCCCGGATGACCGTCCGGACTATCTGATGCCCTTTTTCATCCTCGAATTTCTCCCCCACGGTATCATCGGCCTGCTGCTGGTCGCGATCATGTCGGCGGCGATGTCGACGCTGAGTTCGGCGGTCAATTCGCTTTCGGCGGTAACCATCGAGGATATGAAAGGGTTCGGCCTGCATCTCGGCGATCCGCGGCGGGAAGTCAGAATAGCGCGCCTGCTGGCGCTGCTCTGGGGCGGTCTGATCCTCTATTTCTCTGTCTATTCAGGGGATATTTCCTCCACCGTCATCGAAGCGATCAACAAGGTCGGATCGGCGCTATACGGGCCGGTTCTGGGCGTGTTCCTGCTCGCGATCCTGTGGAAGCGGCGAACCGTTTTGAGCAGCAATATCGGCTTTCTCGCCGGTGTCGCGCTCAATCTCTATTTCTGGCAGTTCCAGCCCGGCCTGTTCTGGATGTGGTGGAATGTGATCGGATTGATCGTGACGCTCTCTGTTGCGATGGCGCTGTCACTGGCGAGCAGGAAAATGCCGCTTGCCGGTGCCGCCGACCGGACAGTGGAAAGTGTCCCGCCGAGCCACGTCCTCCTCGTAACGACAGGTCTGACCCTGTTCGTTTGCCTGATCATCCTGATCTCTCTGTCGATCGAGAGAGTATAGGCCGCTCGGCCACCCAACAGCGGCTAGCCGGCCAGATCAGCCTTGATAAACTCCGCAGCCCGTTCACCGATCATGATGCTCGGCGCATTGGTATTGCCGCTGATGATTTCCGGCATGATCGACGCGTCGGCAATATAGAGGCCGTCCAGTCCGCGGAATTTCAGTCGAGCATCGACCACCGCCGCATCATCGCCACCCATGCGGCAGGTGCCAACCGGATGGTACACCGTGTCAGCACGGTCCCGGATCAGCTTGTCGAGCTCCGCATCATTGTTGATATCTATCGGGTGCCGGTCGGTTGGCGAAAATTCGGTCAGCGGCGGCGTTTCCAATATCCGCTTCATGTGCCGCACGCCCTTGCGCAGCGTTGCGATATCCCGGTCATCATCAAGGAAATTCGGGTCGATGGCCGGCGGGGAAACGGGATTCTGATCGTTCAGTCTGACCGTGCCTTTGCTGTGCGGGCGGAGCACGCAGGCGTGACAGCTGAAGCCGTGGCCCTTGACCGATTCTCGGCCATGGTCCTCGAGCATCGCCGGCACGAAATGATATTGGATGTCGGGGGCAGGGACGTCCGGACCGCTGCTCCAGAACCCGCCGGCTTCGGCATAAGGCGTGGTCATGATGCCGGTGCGCTTGATCCGGTGTTGCACAATGGCCTTGGCCATGCGCACCGTACCGGCCAGTGAATCGCCGATGAGTTCCTTCGACTCGGTCTGGTAGCCGGAAACAAAGTCGATATGGTCCTTCAGATTCTCGCCGACTTCCGGCTTTTCGAGGACCACATCGACGCCCTTGTCCTTCAGGTGCGCCGCCGGACCGATGCCGGACAATTGCAATATATGGGGCGATCCGAAGGCACCGGCAGACAGGATGACTGCGGCGCGCGCGTTGATCGTTTCGCTGCCGGACCCGCGCTGGATCTGCACGCCGGTCACGCGCCCGTCTTTCACAACCAGCTTTTCAACCAGCGATTTGGTCCGGATCGTCAGGTTCGGACGGGACCGGGCGGGCTCGACATAGGCGCGCGCCGCGGACCAGCGTTCGCCGGCCTTCTGGGTGACCTGGTATATGCCCATGCCTTCCTGCTTCTCGCCGTTGAAATCGTCGAGGATCGGCAGCTGCAGATTGCGCGCCGCTTCAACAAAGGCAACGCTCCCCGGATTGGGCCATTTCTGGTCGGACACGGAGAGCGGACCATCGCCGCCATGATAGGCATCGCCGCCACGCTCGTTGCTTTCGGATTTCTTGAAATAGGGCAGGACATCATCATAGGACCAGCCATCGCAGCCCATCGCGGCCCAATTGTCATAATCCCATTTGTTGCCGCGAATATAGATCATCGCGTTTATCGCGCTGGATCCGCCGAGCCCGCGTCCGCGCGGCTGGTAACCGGTGCGGCCGTTGAGACCCTTTTGCGGTACTGTATCGAATTTCCAGTTCGCGTTTTTAAGCAGAAAAGGCATCATTCCCGGCGTCTTGACGAGAAAATTATTATTGCGTCCGCCCGCTTCGACGAGGCACACCGTATTTTTGCCGTCTTCGCTCAGCCGTCCTGCGACTGCGCTACCGGCGGACCCGCCACCGATGACGATGAAGTCAAATTCTGCCACGTATTTCTCTCCTGCTCTGCCCAGCGCGCCTTTATGGTTTCGCTGCTTTCTCTGGAGCCGTCATGGCTCCATCCGGGCGGTTTAATCAAATAGTTGACCTTGTAGCGCCATGGAGCGCTCCACAAATCCTTTGCGATGCCGACCCACTCATGGAAGGCCGCCCAGAACAGGTTGTAACTGCCCAGATTCTTTATGATGCCATAGCGGATTTTTTCGGAATCGGTTTCCGGTTCATAGGTTCCGAACATCTTGTCCCAGATGATGAAGACACCGGCATAATTACGATCAAGATAGCGTGGATTGGTCGCATGATGGACGCGATGGTGCGATGGCGTGTTCATTACCGCTTCAAACCAGCGCGGCATCCGGTCGATCGCTTCGGTGTGGATCCAGTATTGATAGATCAGGTTCAGCCCCGAAAGAAAGAAGACCAGCGCCGGCGGGATACCTAGGAAGAACAGCGGCATCGAAAAAATGAAGCTGAGCGCGAAAAAACCGGTCCATGTCTGCCGCAAGGCTGTGGTCAGATTATAATGCTCGCTGCTGTGGTGGATCACATGGGCAGCCCAGAACCAGCGGACGCGATGGGCCGTGCGGTGGAACCAGTAATAGGCGAAGTCATCGAGAATGAAGGCCAGTGGTGCAAGCCAGAGAAGGGTCTGCCAAGTCAGGTCGATGTCGATGATTCTATGCTCGTACACCCACAGGCTGAGTGCAAGGACAAGACCACCGGTCAACAGGCCCGCGACAACGCTGCCCGTACCCAGTGCCAGCGAAGTGAACGCATCCTTTGTCTCGTAGCGTATTTTCCTGTTTTTACGGCTCCACAACCATTCCATCGCGACTGTGATGACGAAAAAGGGAATCGCCCAGAGGGTTGGAGATGGCAGGTTGTCCATTCTCCAACTACTTACACGAATGTTAGTGGCTGTCCAGATACCTCGATTAGTTGCCGGAGGATAGCGCGTCGACCATTGCCCGTACCGGGCTGATATCGTAGCCCGCGTTTCCGGCCAGCCTGGCGATTTCGTCGGCTTCGACACCCTGTTTCGCCTGCGCCAGGGCCCACAGCAGGGTGGAGCGGGTGCCCGAGCGGCAATAGGCAAGCGTCTTGTCACCATCGGCAAGCGCGGCGATCATGGCATCGACCTGTGGGCCGGAAAAGCCGCTATGGGTGATCGGTATCGCGATATATTTCATGCCCGCGTCCCGCGCTGCCGCTTCGATATCCGCGCTCTGTGGCGCAGAAGGATCTTCTCCGTCGGGGCGGTTGTTGATGATCAGGCTGACACCTTCAGCCTTGGCCGCTACGATATCGTCCAGGGTGATTTGCGGGGACACGCTGATATTATCGTTAATTTTCCGGAACATGATTTGGGTCTCCTCTGTCGGAATATTGCTGTGGGTTGCGGTTGCCGCGCTCCAGCCGGTGAAGGCAATAGGTAATAAAACGGGGATGAATTTCCTGTATCGGGTCATGCCGCTTCGGTGACCTCCCGAATCACTGCCAAAAAGGCTTCGCCATGTTTTTCCAGTTTCGCGGTGCCGATGCCGGGTAGCTCGCCGAGCGCCGACAGGCTGTCCGGTTTAAGGCCGGTCATATCACGCAACACGCTGTCGTGGAAGATAACATAAGGCGGAACGCCGAGTTCCTTGGCCAATTCCATCCGTTTCTGCCGCAAAGCCTCGAACAGCGGGTCGCCGAAAGGGTTGGGAGAAGTGCTGCTGCCGCGCCGTTTGCGCGAGACACGCTTAGGTGGTTCGACAATGGCGACGTCCTGTTCTCCCTTGAGTATACTGCGCGCTTCCGGGCCGAACATCAGACCGCCATGTTCGGTATTTCTCAGCGCGTCTCGCAAGAGCAGCGAGCGGGACACGGGTTTGATCAGCGGTGCTTCCTCTTCGCTGACAATATCGAATACCGACAGCTGGTCATGACCACGGGAGACTATTTTCTCGTCTTGCCGGCCGGTCAGCACCGCTTCCAGATGGGTGACGCCGAAACTCTGTCCGGTGCGATAGACGGCGGACAGAAATTTGCGGGCCAGCTCGGTGACGTTCCGGGTTTTCGGAGCATTCAGGCAATTGTCGCAATTGCCGCATTGCTCCGGCGGGTTCTCGCCGAAATGACGGAGCAGCACCGCACGCCGGCAGCCCGGTGTTTCGACCAGACCACCGAGAGCCGCCAGCCTTGTCCGCTCGCTTTCCAGCCGGGCTTCGTCGATTTCCCCCAGCCGCTGCCTTGCCCTTGCGAAATCTTCCGCACCCCAGAACATATGCGCCTCTGCCGGATCGCCATCGCGGCCGGCGCGGCCGGTTTCCTGATAATATGCCTCGATCGACTTGGGCAGGCCGGCATGGGCGACAAAGCGGACGTCCGGCTTGTCGATGCCCATGCCAAAGGCGATCGTCGCGACCATCACCATATCTTCGGATGCGACGAAATCATGCTGGTTCTGCTGGCGCACTTCCGGTGGCAGGCCGGCATGATAGGCGCGGGCGCTACGCCCGGTGGCAGCGATCTGGCTGGCCAATTTCTCGGTTGCGGCTCTGGTCTGGGCATAGACAATTCCGGGGCCGGGTATGCGATCGACGAGATCGCCGACCTGCCGTGCGAGACCGGAGCGCGGGCTCATGCTGTAGCGGATATTGGGTCGGTCAAAGCCGGCAAGAATCAGACCATCGGGATCGATGCCCAACTGAACCAATATATCGTCGCGGGTATGCGCGTCGGCGGTGGCGGTTAGCGCCAGTCGCGGTACCGCGCCGAAATGGTCGAGCAACGGGCGAAGCAGCCGGTAGTCGGGACGGAAATCATGGCCCCATTCGGATACGCAATGCGCTTCGTCGATTGCGAAGAGCGAAATATTTGTTTGCTCCAGCAATTCCCGGAAATGCGCTTGGGACGCGCGTTCCGGCGCGGCGTACAGCAGGTCCAGTTCACCGGCCTTCAGCCGGGCAATCGTCTCGGCACGATTGTCATCGGCCGAGGTGAGGGTGGCCGCCCTGATTCCGACCGCTTCGGCGCTGCGCAACTGGTCGTGCATCAGCGCGATCAGCGGCGAAATCACGATGGTCGTGCCGCTATTAGCAAGGGCAGGGAGCTGATAGCAAAGCGATTTTCCGGAACCGGTCGGCATCACCGCGAGCGTGTTCTGCTTCGCCATTATCCGGTCCATCACCTGTTCCTGCATGCCGCGAAAGCTGGAGTAGCCGAATGTCGATTTGAGCAGCGGAAGGAGGGTTTCGGTCATTCTTCATTCTCTAGCCAGAGACGACCGCATGCGAAACCGCAAAAAAGCGAATGACCGAAAATGTAATCCCGACTTCGGGTCAGGCGGGTTCTCGCTGATCCTCCGCCTGGCGCTTCCACATGTCTGCATACAGACCGCGCTTGTCCAGCAATTGCCTATGGCTGCCGCGTTCCGCAATCCGCCCTTCGTTCAGTACGATGATTTCGTCTGCATGGGTAATCGTCGACAGCCGGTGTGCGATGATCAGGGTTGTCCGTCGCTCCGATATTTTTGCAAGTGTTGCCTGAATCTCGTCCTCTGTGCGGCTGTCGAGCGCCGAGGTGGCTTCATCGAGGATCAGGATCGGCGGATTTTTCAGCAGGGTCCGCGCAATTGCGACGCGCTGTTTCTCGCCGCCGGATAATTTCAGCCCGCGCTCGCCGACCTGCGTGTCATAGCCGTCCGGCAGTTTGGCGATAAAGCCGTCGAGGGCTGCGCCGCGCGCGGCGTCCTCGATCTCCGCCTGGGTGGCGCCTTCGCGGCCATAGCCGATATTATAGCCAATGCTGTCGTTGAACAGCACGCTGTCCTGCGGAACGATCCCGATCGCGCCGCGCAGGCTGTGCTGCGTGACTTCGGCTATGTCCTGACCGTCGATCAATATCCGCCCGTCCTGCGGATCATAGAAACGGAACAGCAGCCGCGCGATTGTCGACTTGCCGGCACCCGAAGGCCCGACAATCGCCAGCGTACCGTCCGCCGGGACCTCGAAATCAAGGCCGTGCAAAATCTGGCGGTCATCGTCATAGTTGAACACGACATTCTCGAACCGCACCGTGCCCTCGGAAATTTCCAGCGGCTTCGCACCGGGCCTGTCGGTCACTTCCTGTCTGGTGTCGATGAGCTTGAACATTGCATCCATGTCGACCAGCCCCTGACGGATGGTACGATAGACCATGCCGAGCAGGTCGAGCGGCCGGAACAGCTGCATCAGCAGCGCGTTGACCAGCACCAGATCACCGACCGTGAGGTCGCCCTGTTGCCAGCCGTAGACGCTGAAAGCCATCGCCCCGATCATCGTCAGGTTGGTGATGATCGACTGGCCGATATTGAGCATACCGAGCGAATTTTCCGATTTGACCGCCGCCGCCGCCCAGTCCTTCATCGCCTGGTCGTAACGCTCGGCCTCGCGCCGTTCGGCGGTGAAATATTTGACCGTTTCGTAATTCAGCAAGGCATCGACCGAGCGGCCGATCACTCTCGTGTCCATGTCGTTCATCTTCGCCCGCAGCGCGTTGCGCCAGTCGGTGACCTTGCGGGTGAAGATGATATAGATGGCAACCATCGCCATCGTGGCGACGACCAGACCGAAACCGAACTTGATCTGGAAAATCACCAGCACCGCGGTCAGTTCAACAACGGTCGGCGCGATATTGAACAGCAGGAAATAGAGCATGATATCGATGCTCTTGGTGCCGCGTTCGATGATCTTTGTGACTTCGCCGGTGCGCCGACCAAGATGGAAACGCAGCGACAGGCTGTGGAGATGGGTGAAAACATTGGTTGCGAGGTGGCGCGCTGCCTGCTGGCCGACCTTTTCGAACGCGATATTGCGCATATTGTCGAACAGCACCTGACCGAAGCGGGCGAGGCCATAAGCAGCGACAAGGGCGAGCAGCACGGTCAGCTCGGTTCCGAGATCCTCGTCCGACATGCCGTCGATAACCGCCTTGTACAGAAACGGCATCGTAAGCACTGCCGCCTTGGCACAGAGCACCAGCAAGCCGGCGATGATGATCCGCAGCCTGAGCCCCGGCTCGCCCTTGGGCCAGAGATAGGGCAGGAAACGCTTGAGCGTCGGGATCATCGGAGGATCGATCTGACCCTCGGTGGCATAATCAGGTGGCATGGCTGCGGATGTAGGACTGCGCGGGCCGAAAGTCTATCCGGCTAAATCGTGCAGCAGGGCGATGCGCCTAGAAACTGCCGCTTACGGTCAACCGGTAAATCAGCCCGAACTGCCGGCTGCGATCTTCGACAAAGGCAATCGGGCTGTCGCGCCGGTCGGTGTAGACTGTACGGGTGAAATTCTCGCTGCGGCCGAACAGATTCCCCAGATTGGCCTGCACCGTCAGCCCCAGCACATCCTTATGCTCGAGGAAAATCCAGCTATAGGGCGCGCCGGTGCGAAAATGGTTGGTCTGGTCGAGACGGAGAAATTTCGAATAGCGGGAATCCTCGATGCCAGCGCCCCATGCCCAGTTGCTGCCGGGAATGTCATGGCGCAAAGTCGCCTCGTAGGAGAATATCTTGTCATCGCCGATCCGCCGGAAAATCCCGGTCAGGGGATCGCGTAGCGCGCTTTTGCGAAGCTCGCCCTCGAAATCCAGCTTCGCTCCGGTCCAGCCGATCGGATCAAACAGGATACTGGTCACCATTTCCACGCCGTAGCTGGTCGCGCTGTCGAGATTGCCGCGCGCCTCGGTGGTCGCCGTGATCGGAATGGAATCGACGATATCGCTGAAAGTCTCGCCATAGATATTGACGGTCAAGGATCCCCATGGCCCCAGCTTCTGTGTCGCCTCCAGTTCCGCACGCCAGCTTTGCGGCGGCACCAGCTCGGGATTGCCGGCGCTGCCGTTATTCTGTGAAACATCCACCGACTGGACGAAATCAAAGAAGTTGAGCTGGCCGACCAGTCGCTCGACTTTCAGGCTGACATCAAGATCCGGCTGTGCTCTCCAGGCCAGAGAAACCGAGCCTTTCGGGCGCAGAAAAGTCCGGCTCTGGCCAACCGCGCCGCTCTGGCTGATCTTGCTATATTCACCCCCCAATGTTGCTTGCAGAGTCAGGCTCTCTGCCAGGGGACGCCCATAGGAACCGATGATCTCGCCGCGATATTCGGTGACCTTGCTGTTGGCATTGGTCAGTGCGACCGGCTGGAATATCCCCTGATCGTCCAGCACCGCGAGCATGCCTTCATTGTCGAGAAAATTATAGGCGCCTTCGACGCTGATACCCCAGTCGGTTCCGCCGGCGGTTTTCCAGCCATATTCCGCGCGCAGGATCGACTCCCCCTCGTCGGTGACGGTGTCAAAACGGCTGCCATTGGCGGGGGTGATCCCGTCGGTAAATGTCTGGCCGAAGAAATTGCTGACCGGACTATGTTCAAACCGCTGCAAGCCAATCAGCTTCAGCCGACCCCCGCCAAGGCTGGTTTCATAATCAGCGCTAAACTCGGCATTCCACTCGTTCTCGCGGCTGGAATATCGTTCGAAAATATCGGGCTGCCCGGCCTGGGTGCGATTGGTATCCACCGTTTCCCTGCGCCGGAACCATTGATAGGCAGCATTGGCATTGAATATCGCGCCGCTGTCGCTGGTCAGGCTGTAGGCGCCGCTCAGCTTGGGCTGATCCTGCCGATAGCGGGCAATCTCGTCGCGCTTGAACAGCAGATTGCCAAAGCGATCGGTGACCTGTTCCGGTCCCTCGACACCGTTGCGCGCGGCGTCATTCTCGACCGACAGGGTAAAATCGCCTTGGCCCAGCCTGCCGCTGACCGATGCTTCCCCGGACAACCAGTCGTTGCCCGCGCGCCGCCATACCGGTTCCCATTTGAAATTGCCGCTCAGACCGCCGGCCTCGTTTGCATTGGTCACAAGATTGAGCACTTGGCCGGACAGGCCGGAAATGCTCAGCGTGGCGCCATCAACAATCTCGATTCGCATGACACTGGCGGCGGAAATCCGGCCGAGAAATGTAAAGGCATCGCTATTCTTGCCAGAGATGCGCGCGCCGTTGATCAGGACATTCTCGTCAGCCTGTCCGAGTCCGCGTTGGTTGCTGTCACCGGTGTCGATGGTAAATCCGGGGACCTGGCGAACCATATCAAGCGCGGTCCGGGGATTGAAACGGGAAAACTGGCCCGCATCATATATCTGCCGCCCGTCTTCGGTGCGTGGCTGCAGCGAGACCATATCTGCTGTCTGAGACTGTGCGGGCGCGGCCATCAGCAACGAGGGTATCGCCACCGACATGACCAGACCGGTCAAAACGAATTTTCTGTCCTGCACCAAATCCCCGGGCCTCCGCTTCCAATGGAGCGCTGCTATGTCCGATTGGTTGCAGTCGATACCGGCTTTCGATAAACTACATTCGTAGTCGGATGAACAGCTTCTGCTATACGGGGCAATAAACCATTCAAATCTTATGGTTTATGGAAGAACAGCACCCAGGCCGCCGCACAATTGGCCAGCGTGTAGACAAAATAGAAAATCACCGCGGTGAGCATCCCCATATTGGCAAAAATCATGGCCGCGGCGAGCATGAAAAATTCCAGGAAATAGCTGCCGTAAGGGCCAAGAATTTTCCGGAAACTGCCACGCGCTTCAGCCATGAGCGGATGGTTGCTTTCGAGCATGGCCTTGTGCATCGCGAAATTGCCGATACCGCACAGGAAGATGACAAGAATATACATGGCTTCAATATAGACCGCTTTGCTGTCATTGTCATTGGATCAGATAAACAAGCCTCGGGTCGAGAGGTGTTGGAGGGGCAGATGGATTTTGCAGACAAGACAGCGGTCATCACCGGCGGTGCGACCGGTATCGGGCTGGCGCTGGCCAGGCAGATGGGCAGGGCAGGTGCCCGGATCATCCTGTTCGAACCGCGCGAGCATCGTTTGCAGGAAGCCGTCACCACGCTGGCAGCGGACGGCATCGACGCCAAATATAGGGTCGGCGATGTCGGCAAGCCGGAGCAGGTAGAGGCGCTCGCGGACTTTGCCTGGGCGGAGAATGGTCGCGGCGATATCATCGTCAACAATGCGGGTGTCAGCGGCGGACGGAAAGGCGTGCTGGACATGGACTTGGCCGAGGCAAGGGCGCTGTATGACGTCAATTTCTGGGGCGTGTGGCATGGCATTACAGCCTTTGGAAAACGCTACCAGGCCGATGGTCTGCCCTCCGCAATCTACACGACGGGATCGGAAAACAGCCTGTTCAACGCCCTGCCGAAAACCGGCGGTGCTTATGTGTCGAGCAAACATGCTGTACTCGGCCTGATGGATGTATTGCGCCGTGAAGCTCCGGACAATATCGAGCTCGGCCTGATCATTCCCGGCTGGGTCAAGTCGGAACTGTCCGAGCTGCAGGCCGACGAAGCCATGGACACGGACGAATTTGCCGCGACCATTTTCAAACAGATGCAGGCGGGCGAATATTATCTGGTCAGCCATCCCTATAATGTCGTGCGCATGGAAGAACGCTGGGCCGAGGTCTATGGTGCCTTCGAAAAATATGCGCCGCGGCACGAGGGCGATGATCAGATGGATGTCCAGCTATGGGTGGAGCGGATGCGCGCGGCGCGGAAGCGCTAGGCCATCGCCCCTGCCTGCGCAGGGGCGACGCTTCAGTGCCGCGGGTTCAAACGCCTTCCAGCAAACCTTCCTTCCTGATCTTCTCCTGCCACACCAGCGGCGCCAGATGGTGCACGCTCTGCCCCTCGGCATCGACCGCGACCGTGACCGGCATGTCCTGCACTTCGAATTCGTAAATCGCCTCCATGCCGAGCTCTTCGAAGCCGACGACCCTGGAGCCCTTGATCGCGCGCGACACCAGATAGGCGCTGCCGCCCACTGCCATCAGATAGGCGCTCTTGTGCTTCTTGATCGAACCGACGGTGTCCAGCCCGCGCTCGGCCTTGCCGACCATCGCCAGCAGGCCCTGTTCCAGCATCATGTCGGTGAACTTGTCCATCCGCGTCGCGGTGGTCGGGCCGGCCGGGCCTACCACTTCCTCGCCCACCGGATCGACGGGGCCGACATAATAGATAACGCGTCCCTTGAATTCGACCGGTAATTCTTCGCCCGCTTCCAGCATGTCCTTGATCTTCTTGTGCGCAGCGTCGCGCCCGGTCAGCATCTTGCCGTTGAGCAGCAGCCGGTCGCCATGTTTCCATGTCGCCACTTCGGCCGCATCGAGCTGGTCGAGATGCACGCGCTTGGCTTCCGAAGACGGGGTCCAGTTGACGTCCGGCCATTCGTCCAGCTTCGGCGCTTCAAGATAGGCCGGGCCGCTGCCGTCGAGCGTGAAATGGGCGTGACGGGTAGCCGCGCAATTGGGGATCATCGCGACCGGCTTGCCGGCGGCATGACAGGGCCAGTCGTTGATTTTCACGTCGAGAATGGTGGAGAGCCCGCCGAGCCCCTGTGCGCCAATGCCCAAAGCGTTGACCTTGTCGAAAATCTCGATGCGCATCTCCTCGATATCGTTGCGCGGTCCGCGTTCTTTCAATTGCCCCATGTCGATCGGATCCATCAGGCTCTGCTTGGCGAGTAGCACGGCGCGTTCGGCGGTGCCGCCGATACCGATGCCGAGCATACCGGGCGGGCACCAGCCGGCGCCCATTTGCGGAACCATCTCCAGCACCCAGTCGACAATATTGTCGCTCGGATTCATCATCTTGAACTTGGACTTGTTTTCCGACCCGCCACCCTTGGCCGCGACGTCGACGGAGACGGTGTCGCCGGGCACCATTTCGACATGCAGCACACTCGGCGTATTGTCCTTTGTGTTGCGTCGGGTGAAGGCGGGGTCAGCGAGGATCGAGGCACGCAGCTTGTTCTCCGGATGGAGATAGGCGCGGCGCACGCCCTCATCGACGATTTCCTGCATCGATTGCGACGTGTCGTCGAGTCGGCAATCCATTCCCCATTTGACGAAGACATTGACGATGCCGGTGTCCTGACAGATTGGCCGGTGGCCCTCGGCGCACATTCTCGAATTGGTCAGGATCTGCGCAATCGCATCTTTGGCCGCCGGCGATTTCTCTGCTTCATAGGCTTCGCCGAGCGCCCGTATATAATCCATCGGGTGATAATAAGAGATGAATTGCAGCGCGTCTGCGACGCTCTCGATCAGGTCGGCGGTCTTGATAGTCGTGGTCATGAATACTCCAGAATGTCGACGGAATGCGGTTGGATTGCCTTTAGGCCGATAAGACGGCAGCGGGCAAGTTTTTGTGGTGTAGCATTTTCCGCACATCACCCGTCAGGGATATCACGCCAATATGGCGGAATGCGGCTATCAATATCGTGCAAAATGTAAATCGGCGCTCGCTTCACGCTGCGATTGCGAAAAAGCCGGTGAAAAGATACGGACGTCGGAGCGGGAAATATCAAAGGCACATCAAGGAACCCAAGGCTATGCGCGCGCGAGATTTTCTGCTTCTTGTCCTGATATGCCTGATCTGGGCATCCAATAATGTCCTGAGCAAGATCATCGTCGATGACTGGGCGGTTCCTCCGGTCTTCTATGCGGCGCTTCGCTTCGCGGTGGTCGCGCTGGTGATGCTGCCCTGGCTTCTACCGATGCCCCGGCCGGCCTGGCGGATACTGTTGATCGGCTCGCTGATGGGCGGCGGTAACTTTGCGCTGCTGTTCATCGGGTTGCAGACGACCTCGCCGTCTTCCGCTGCCATCATCCTGCAACTGGGGGTCCCGTTCACGCTGCTGCTGTCGGTTATAATGCTGGGCGAGCGAATCCACTGGCGACGGGGCGCCGGCATAGCGTTGACTCTGCTCGGCGTGATGCTGGTGATATGGCGTCCTGAGGGATTGACCCTGTCAACGGGGCTTTGGTTTGTTGCGGCCGCCGCATTTGCGGGGTCGGCCGGTGCCGTGCTGATGAAACGCGTCGACAATGTCACGCCGTTCCGCTTTCAGGCCTGGGTCGGCCTCGTGTCGGTGATTACGCTCACTCTATGCTCTGCGCTGTTCGAAGAAGGGCAGTGGTCGGCTGCCATGGCCGTTGGATGGCCGCTCGCTGGCGCCGTACTGTTTACTGCGTTGATCGTATCGGTTGGCGCACATTCTGCTTATTATTCACTGATCCGCAAATATGAAGCCAATCTTCTCGCCCCGCTCACGCTGATCACACCGCTGGCGACGATCGGATTGGGTGTCTGGATCACGAATGATGAATTCGATCTGCGCATGGCACTGGGGGCAGCGCTGGCGATCGGCGGCGTGTTGATCGTGGCTCTCAGGCCCAAGCCGGCCACCGCGCTTCTTGTGGACCGCGAACAGCGATAAGATTATGGGGCCTAAGCAAACAAGAACAAACTGTTCGGTGTTCCGTTCAAATTTTCGAAATGCCGCCAATATGGTTAACGGCGGGACGTGAAAGTTCTGGCTCGGTGAAAGGTCACGTGATCATGGGACTCACCAGATATGGTGTCACAATAACGTCATCACCCCCTGTGGATGATCTGTGGAAAGTTTTTTTTGCAAAAATTGGTATCGGCTCTTGCACAATGCGCGAGGCTTAGAAGGTCCACGCGTCGCGGCATGTCGTGCAAAAGTGGCCGGCGATGAAGCGATTCATTTATACGACGAACAGAGTCGTTAAAATGTAATTTACCCCCTTGCATAAAATCTCGATTCAGCCACTATAGGTTGTGGTTCGGCCGAGGGGGCACACCAACTGATAGTATTGATCGTCATTAACGCCGACTCGGTGGACGCCTCCCTTTGTGCCAAATGTACAGTAAGAAATACCGGATTTGGGCAAGAAAAAAATGCCCGCCGGGGCTTGGAAAATGTTAGAGTCGATGTTTCGGCAATGAGTCGAACAAGACAGGAACAGGCGCCCGGATTCAATCTCGGTGATCGAACGGCTGATACCCGTTGCGATCGGTTGATGTGTAGAGTGATTTGAGGGGGCTGTGATGGATTTTAGAGACAACCGCGACAATGAGAATGTGTCGGGAACAGATGTGAGTGAGAGTGAAATGGGCGCGGAAGTATTGGATAAGCCAGAAAGCAAAGCCGATCAGGCAAAGCCGGCTGCTGAACCGGAAGTCAGCAAGAAAGCGGCTGCCGAAGCGGCTGCGGCGAAAGCCAATGACGAAAAGGAACTGAAGGCAGAGCGCGACAGCCACAGCGTCGAAAAGCGCCGTTTCAAGATCGTAACGGACGAATCCCGCGATGATCTGCTGACCGACTTTGGCAAGGAAACGCTCAACGACCGCTATCTGCTGCCCGGCGAATCCTATCAGGATCTCTTCGCCCGCGTTGCCGATGCTTATGCCGATGACCAGGATCATGCGCAGCGGCTCTATGATTATATCTCGCGTCTCTGGTTCATGCCGGCGACGCCCGTGCTGTCCAACGGCGGCACCGGACGCGGCCTGCCGATCAGCTGCTATCTCAACAGTGTCGACGACAGTCTTGGCGGCATCGTCAATACCTGGAACGAAAATGTCTGGCTTGCCTCGCGCGGCGGCGGCATCGGCACCTATTGGGGCAGCGTGCGCGGCATCGGCGAGCCGGTCGGCCTGAATGGCAAGACCTCCGGCATCATTCCGTTCGTCCGTGTGATGGACAGCCTGACCCTTGCTATTTCACAGGGTTCGTTGCGTCGTGGTTCGGCGGCTTGCTATCTCGACGTCAACCACCCGGAAATTGAAGAATTTCTTGAAATCAGAAAGCCTTCCGGCGACTTTAACCGGAAAGCCCTGAACCTGCATCACGGTGTTCTTCTGACCGACGAGTTCATGGAAGCGGTGCGCGACGGCACGGAATTTGAACTGAAATCGCCGAAAGACGGTTCGGTTCGCGGCACGGTCGACGCGCGCAGCCTGTTCCAGAAGCTGGTCGAGACGCGGCTGGCCACCGGCGAGCCCTATATCATCTTCAGCGACACGGTGAACCGGATGATGCCCAAGCATCACCGTGATCTGGGCCTCAAGGTCTCGACCTCCAACCTGTGTTCGGAGATCACCTTGCCCACCGGTCGCGACCATCTGGGTGAAGACCGGACCGCTGTCTGCTGCCTGTCCTCGCTCAATCTCGAAACCTGGGACGAATGGTCGGTCGACAAGGGCTTTATCGAGGACGTCATGCGCTTCCTCGACAATGTGCTGCAGGACTATATCGACCGCGCACCGGATGAAATGGCACGCGCCAGATATTCGGCCGAACGCGAACGCAGCGTCGGCCTTGGCGTGATGGGCTTCCACAGCTTCCTCCAGGCCCGCGGTCTCGGCTTCGAAAGCGCACTGGCAAAGTCGTGGAACTTCAAGATCTTCAAGCATATTTCGGCGAAAGCGTCCGAAGCGAGCATGATGCTTGCCAAGGAACGCGGACCGTGCCCCGATGCGGCCGATCAGGGCGTGATGGAGCGTTTCTCCTGCAAGATGGCGATCGCGCCGACCGCGTCGATCAGCATTATCTGCGGCGGTGCCTCGGCCTGTATCGAACCGATCCCGGCGAATATCTACACCCACAAGACGCTCTCGGGCAGCTTCGTGGTGAAGAACCCGCATCTGCAGAAATTGCTGCAGGAGAAGAGCAAGGACAGCAACAATGTCTGGAACTCGATCCTCGAGAAGGGCGGCAGCGTCCAGCATCTCGACTTCCTCAGCCCGGAAGAAAAGGATGCGTACAAGACCAGCTTCGAGATCGACCAGCGCTGGCTGCTCGAACTGGCCGCCGATCGCACTCCGTTCATCGACCAGGCGCAGTCGCTCAACCTGTTCATCCCGGCCGATGTCGACAAATGGGACCTGCTGATGCTGCACTTCCGCGCGTGGGAGCTGGGCATCAAGTCGCTCTATTATCTGCGCTCGAAATCGATCCAGCGCGCCGGTTTCGCCGGCGGCGAGGAGATCGCTTCGGAAACATCCGGCGGCGGCGTCGAGGCGGACAACACGCTCGACCCGAAGACGGTCGAACTGATGACCACCGCCGGCACCACGGATTATGACGAATGTCTGGCGTGTCAGTAGCATCAAAGCACAGCGGATCAGGATCGAGCGAATAGAATGAGGGCAGGAGCAGGAGCATATCTGGTGATGTTCGGGATCATGGTGATCCTGATCGTTCTGATCATGGCATTTTATCCGCAATATCGCGTTTATTCCCAGCGATTGGCGGGCGAAGCTTCCCTGGCTGAAGCGCAATCATCCCGGCAAGTCGCGGTTTTGGAAGCGCGTGCAAGACGGGAAAGCGCGAAAGAACTGGCCGCTGCTGAAATTCTGCGGGCGGAAGGGGCGGCCAAGGCCAATGCAATTTTGCAGGACAGTTTGGGTGGTCCGGATGGCTATTTGCGATATTTGCAGATTCAGGCACTGGAATCGTCCCGCGCGTCCTTGATTTATGTTCCAACCGAAAGCGGTTTGCCGATCACGGAATCCGCCAGAATTAGGCCGGGTCTGTGATGGAAAATTGACACGGTAGATTTTGCCCACTGCCCCCTCCCTTTTGCTCCTTTCGGGAGGGGGCCGTTTTAATCGGTAGTTAAAGGAGCATATTATCCCTCTTCCTCAAGGGAGAGGGTTGCGCAGGCTTGATGAGCGGAACGCGAATTTAGCCGAAGCTGGGTGAGGGTGCACTGGCCGAGATGCGGCGAACCCCCTCACCGACTTCGACCAGGCAGACAAGCTGCCAAGTCTGCGTTGCCTCTCCCCGTCGGGGAGAGGGTGGAATGATACAGAACTCCGGCCAACGCCGGGGTGACGACAGTAAAGCGGAGAACGAGTAAATGTCACTTCTGGAAGCACGCAAGACCTACAAGCCCTTTGAATATCCCTGGGCCTATGAATTCTGGAAGCGGCAGCAGCAGATCCACTGGATGCCGGAAGAAGTGCCGCTCGGCGAGGATTGCCGCGACTGGGCGCAGAAACTGACCGAGCACGAGCGCAATCTGCTGACCCAGATTTTCCGTTTCTTCACCCAGGCCGATGTCGAGGTGCAGGACTGCTATCACGACAAATATGGCCGGGTGTTCAAGCCGACCGAAATCAAGATGATGCTTACCGCGTTTTCCAACATGGAAACCGTCCATATCGCCGCCTACTCGCACCTGCTCGACACGATCGGCATGCCCGAATCCGAATATTCGATGTTCCTCGAATATGAAGCGATGAAGGACAAGCACGACTATATGGGCACGTTCGGCGTCGAGAATGACGAGGATATCGCCAAGACGCTGGCGATGTTCGGCGGCTTCACCGAAGGGCTGCAGCTGTTCGCCAGCTTCGCCATGCTGATGAACTTCCCGCGCTTCAACAAGATGAAGGGCATGGGCCAGATCGTCTCATGGTCGGTCCGCGACGAAAGCTTGCACTGCGAGGGCATCATCAAGATGTTCCACACCTTCGTGAAGGAGCGCGACTGCCTGACCAAGTCGGTCAAGGAAGATATTATCGACTGCTGCCAGAAGACGGTGCGGCTCGAAGACGCCTTCATCGATCTTGCGTTCAGCGACGGCCCGGTCACCGGCATGACCGCCAAGGAAATCAAGCGCTACATCCGCTATATCGCCGACTGGCGCCTCGGACAGCTCGGCTTCCAGCCGATCTACATGATCGAAGACCACCCGCTGCCCTGGCTCGCGCCACTGCTCAACGGCGTCGAACACGCCAATTTCTTCGAAGCCCGCGCCACCGAATATTCAAAAGGCGCGACCAAGGGCGAATGGAACGACGTCTGGTCGAGCTTCGACAAGCGCAAGGGCAAGGTCGCCAACGAAGACGAAGTCGCGGCGGATGACGGGCCGGATATGTTTGAAGAGGCGGGGGTTGCTGCGGAGTAGGGATGATAGATGAAGGCAGCATTTCGAATTTGTCGAATAGCTATTTGCGTTGCGGCTTTTTTATGCGCTGCCTTATGGTTGCTTTCATGGACTAGTATTATCCCTCAGTTACCTGATGGAATATGGGGTTTTCCGTGGTCAGTTTTAACGCTTTTGTTGTTCCTCTCATTTGCCACTTTGGAATTGATTGCAAGAGCGGATTCAGAAGTGCCACCAAAAGTTTTTCTAAACGCACTGTCGGAGGCTGTGAGTGCCATAATTGGATTGGGGCTTCCTGCTTCTAGATCATCCAGAGAGAGAGAATTTGAAAGGTATCTTAAGACGCTTCAAAACCAGTCCAAGGCTGCTCCGTTATCAATAGAGACAGAGCAGCGCATAACGGAAATATTTGAAGAAGCTCTGGGCAGTGGGTTGAACGACGAACTTCAGATTGCATTGGATAATCTGGCAGCACAGAAAGTCAGCGAAACACTGGAAATTCGATCACTTTCCCACCTTGGATCGATTACTGAAAACCTGCAAACAGCCTCTAAAACCGTTACGATTAGAGGGTTCTTAAATTTAGCGATCGGGATCATCTTCGCTATAGCTGCATTGGTGGTACTTCAATCATCCGTCGCACTGTTTACGCCAGAAACAATTGCAAACCAGACTGCCGCCCAAATCTTGTATCTAGTGGGGATACGAGTATCGTTAGCGATCATCATAACGGTAATCGCTTATTTCTTTCTGTCTTTGTATAAAAACAGTCTAGAGGATGTGAAGTACTATCAAAACGAAATGACTAACGTTGGGATGATAGAGTCTGCTATATGCATGTCTTATGATGTAAAATCTGAAACCGTCCGTCAAATAATTGCCGCCCAAATTTCAAGCCGCGCAGTGCAATCTAGCTCGGAGGATGTCATCAACAATAGTCAGGTTTCTCAAGCGCAGATATTAGATAAGCTGTTGGAAAAAATTCCAAGTATAAAAATCGGCGACACCGGTTGAATTCTGAGGTCTAAATCATGTTAGTATTAAAATATGATGGAATGGATGCACAAGAACATCGACTAGATGCTTTGTCTGGTGGAGAGTCTCTGGCCGGTTTCGGGCATACCTTAACATTGATCTCACATTTTAATGCAACTGGCCAAATTCGCTTCAGGGCACCCTATTCGCGAGATTTTCGATGTTATTTTGTGGCTTCGCAGAAAGGAAGTTTAGAATGGTTGATTCAGACTATATCAAACAACCCGGAAGCAGTTGCACTGGGATTCAGCGCCAACGGATTTGCAGCACTAGTCGGATACATATGCCGTAGAGCAATCGGAGATCCACCTGGAGAATTTCAGGATATTGAGCATTCAACTGAAATATCTCCTGGAGATCTGGATGCATTGGTGGAAGCAGTCGAACCATCATTAAGGCGGGCGCATCGTGTGATAGGCAGATCAGCCAGCGATATCATGTTGCAAAGGGAAGTTTCGAGTGAAGCTTTAGTAAGGTTTGACGAACGATCTAGGGAATACCTTGAACACAACGTTAATGCAGGAGTTTCGACCCAAGACGTATCGATAAACTCATTAAACGTAAATTCCAGGTACGGTCGTGCCTACTTCGGGGATTTAGGGCGAACTATCGCTTTTAAGATTGATCGTGATGCTTCTTATAGCACTCTCACAGCTCTTTCCTCAGCGTTAGATGACTATGCTAAACGAAAGGGCCTGACCGTAAACATCAAGTTTACACGAATTGAAGCTCCTGATGGGCGGCTTAAAAGAATTATTATCCATGATGCCGATCAGCTAGATGCTGACAATTTGTGAAATTTTCAAATTACGGTGACAGTTCGCCAAATGCACTAATTTCCAAGCATTCCCCTCCCTCGTCATCCTGAACTTGTTTCAGGATCCCCAAAGTTCACGCGCTGTCGATGGAGGTCCTGAAACGAGTTCAGGATGACGATTAGCTGCCGCGACGCTGCGCGCATTCCCTGCTTGTCATCCCCGCGAAGGCGGGGATCCAGTCATAAGAAAATGTCGCGTAGCGGCTTCTTTATTCACTGGATTCCCGCCTGCGCGGGAATGACAGCTTGAGCTCTCCGCTCAACCGTCACCCGCTATTCCCGAAATCCGCGCCACCCTTTTCGCTCAGTGGCGCATCATCTTCCGCTTTGTCCAATATGCCGAGGTCGCTTTCCTCGTCGTCATCATTGCGCTCGCCGGCAAAGGCGCCGCCTTCGATGCGGCCGCTTTCGGCCATCTGTTTCATATGGTCGACCGTGTCCTGGGTGTCGTCGGGGATGATCTGCGCCGGGTCGGCGCTGTCGTCGCGGCGGCTGGCCGAGACATCCTCGCGCTTGGCCCTGGTCTGCGTTTGCGCCTGTTCGGCCACTTTCTGGGCTTGCGCGTCGTCGCGCTGGGACGGGTTGATGCTGCGTTCGTCGGTCATGCTGTTCCTCTTTCTGTTGCCTGACCAACGCGCGGCGGGCGGGATTGTTCCGTGCCAGCCAGTACGGGCGGAGCTGCCGCCATGTCAGAAACGGAAACAGTCTGTTGCCCTGCGCGACCCGTAACCCGCATTGACGCTGTGGCGCGCCCGGCCTAATCCTTGGTCTCCACATCAACGGGGACAATGACCATGAAATTTCTGGATGGATATAAAGAACATAGCTATGCACTGCTGCGGATCGTCGCCGGCCTTTTGTTCATGGCCCATGGCGTGCAGAAATATTTCAACTTTCCGATCGCCTTCGAATATCCCCTGAACCCGATGCTCTACGCCGCCGGTGCGATCGAGCTGGTCGGCGGCGCGCTGATCGTGCTGGGCCTGTTCACCCGCCCCGCCGCCTTCATCGCCAGCGGTATGAGCGCCGCGGCCTACTGGATGGCGCATGGCTCCACCGGCCTGTTCCCGATCGCCAACGGCGGCGAGCTGGCCGCGCTCTATTGCTTCATCTTCCTGTTCATCGCCGCCCGCGGCGCCGGCATCTGGAGCGTCGACAGCAAGATGGGCTAGGCCGTGGTCCTGGCGCGACCATCGGCGACTGCCGGCCGGTCGCGTCAATGCTCATTCATATTGCAACCTGTAGAGCCCGGTGACGTTATAGGAATCATCACAACCGGAGTTTTATCATGCGCAACATATTCATGGCCATCGCCGCCGCTTCTCTGGTCGTCCCCGCCGGGGCCGTACTGGCCGATCCGCCGGCCCACGCCAAGGCTTATGGAAAATACAAGCACAAGAAGCACAAGAGCCGCTACGACGACCGTGGCCGCTATTACGAACCCCGCCGTGTGACCCGCAACGAGCGAATCTGGCGCGGCAAGGACGGGCGCTATCACTGCAAGCGCGACAATGGCACCACCGGCCTGATTATCGGCGGCGCCGTCGGCGCGCTGGTCGGCCGTGAAATCGACAGCCGCGGTGATCGCACCGTCGGAACCGTACTCGGCGCCGCCGGCGGCGCCTTGCTCGGCCGCGAGATCGATCGCAGCGGGATGAAGTGCCGGTAGATCAAGGGGAGGGGAGATGCTGTAAAGTCTCTCCCTTCGTCGGCATCCCGGGAATGTCTGTCATCCTGAACGCGTTTCAGGGCCCCCGAGGCCCACAAGCTGCCGATGGAAATCCTCTCCTCGTCATCCTGAACTTGTTTCAGGATCCCCCAAGGTTCACGCGCCGCCGATGGAGGTCCTGAAACAAGTTCAGGATGACGTCTCTCTCCCTCAAAGCGACCCTCAGCGCGGCAACAATCTTCTCCAGTCTCCCCACAGCACAACCGCCAGAGCCACGCCAACTACCGCCAGATCGACGGCAGCCGCGACCGGCGCATATTTCCGTCTCGCAAGATGCAGTTATCTGGCGCGGAACACCTTCTTTTGGACATATTCGGTGAAGTCCTTGGCGTAGGCATCGCGCAATTCCAATTTCGCCGGTTCGATCATGTCCTCGGTTTTCGGCGGGAAATTTTCCAATGGGTTTTTCACCTGACCCTTGCCGACCTTGGTCTGCTTTGGTCCGTCAAATTCCCGGTAGATCCAGCCGGTGAACAGATTGCTGCCATACATCATCGCCTTGTGGTAGAATATGTGGGTGGTGGTCAGTTCCGCATAGCAGGGGGCTGTGGAGTCGGAGAGTCGCTGTTTGCCTTTGATCTTTGCGTTCATGGCCTTGATCTTGGCCTTGAGCTCGGGATTATCTTTGGCGTCCTCGTTGAACGGCGTTGGCTCTTGCCAAATGATCTTATAGCCGTCGAGCTTTAGCGTTTCGTTGATGCCCAGCTTGGTCAGCTCTTCCTTTTGGATTTCCGGCCCGAGATAGTCTTTCATCAAATCCTTGACGGTCTTAACTCTGCCCTCATGCGCAGCCACATCTGCGAGTGCGCCGACAATGCCGAAGCCGGATAGGATACCGGTATTGATACCAATATAATTTTCTGTCGGCCAGACATGCAGTTCGCAGACCGATCCATCGGCGGCTGTCTTGTAGACCGTCTCCGGAACAACTGCCGCAGGATCAGCCGTTGCTGGAGCTTTTGCAAGCGCTTCCACTGCGGTTGATGTATCTCCTGCGCCTGAATCCTGTTGGGCCAACAGGGGTGAACCTGCAAGGACTGCCGAGATTGCCAGTGTCAAACCGATATAGATTTTTTGCATATATTTGCCCCCTGAATGAAACCGGTTTTCAGCAGATAAAATCTGTCTGGGCAAGTAAAATAGATGGCCGGAGCGGGTGGCTCTTGTCCCCCTCAGCGCGGCAACAATCTTCTCCAGTCTCCCCACAGCACAACCGCCAGAGCCACGCCGATCACCGCCAGATCCACCATCGCCTCCACCGGCGCATAGTCCAGTCCCGCGACCGCCGACAATCCGCCAATCACCGCCCAGACGACAAACAGCTTCCGCCCGCCGTCCCAGCCTTTGACCAGGCCGATGCCGGCGGCGAACAGCAGCATTGGCGAGAGCATCATCAGCACCGGCCCCAGTCCGGGCAACAGCATCATCATCGGGGCGGTCAGCATCGGGGGGAGCGCGGGCAGGGGGACCGGGAGAAAGCTGAGCGCGGCAACGGCGATCGCGCCCCAGCCGATGATATGACGATATTGTTCCATGTCCGGTCCATATCATGGCGAACGGGATTTGCCATACTGGCGGCATCTTTTGGCAGCGCCTCTGTCCTACATCCGGCCGTTATGCTAAAGACGGGAGCATGAGGAACCATGCCGTAAAACCTGTTCAACATTCTGAAAAAATTGCGGAAATTCGTGATTTTGGGGCCAGCAGCTATTTTTCCTCTTAACACTGTAAAGTTTGTAAAGTTCAACCCGGAGTCGCCATGACATATATCCGAATCATTTTCGCTCTCGCCGCCGCCTGGGGCTTTCTCGCGCTGGTCCCCGGACTGTTCGGCGAAGCCGGTCCGCGACCGGAATATTATTACGGCTTTATCGGCATCGCGCTGGTGTTCCAGCTGATCTTCATCCTGATCGCGACGGACCCGGCTCGCTATCGCGCGCTGATCCCGATTGCGATACTGGAGAAACTGTCTTTCTTCCTGCCCGTATCGATCCTTTATGCGCAGGGGCGCGTCGGGATGGGGCCGGTTTTCTTCGGCGCGATGGTCGACGGTCTGTTCATGCTCTTGTTCGCTCTGGCCTGGTTGGTTTCCCGCAAGGCGGGGCCGGGGCCGGGGGCGGCGGCCTAGCACCAGTTGCGGCGCGTGCCTTGCCAGCGTTCGGCCAGGCCTTCGGCGACCAATGTCTCGCCCAGGCTCCGGCCATCGCGGGTGATGATTCGCAGATCGCG